>JAZDLQ010000038.1:0-40962 GCA_043801855.1 archaeon
GCTTTTCAAGCATTTCAAAGCCAGTAAGCTCTATTTTTGTTTCTTTTTTCATTTAGCTACAAAGTAGCTAATAAAACTTAATAAATTTTTCTATTCTGTAGAATATACTTCAAGAAAAGCTTCAGATTACTGAAGTATTACTATTTAGAACAATTTAAATTTCCTATCATATAATTGATAGAAACCACTTAAGAAAAAAATTCCTAAACCGGAACAAAATTTTTTACTTTTACAGAAATAAAGTCAGCATAGCTCTCAAGTGTAAATTCAAGGTCATACTCAGCAAAAGTAGGTGCATTAATGTGAGCAATCACTTTGGCTCTTCCCAGGTTACTGCTGTTTCCTGCTGGCACAAGCTTAGTGTAGCCTGTTCCCTTTTCAGATAACGAATCACCATTGATTTTGAATGAAAAATTTCCATTGAGCGGAACACCATTAAAATTGATTGATTCTATTAATTTAGAAGTATTAATTGGCGCCCATGCTGATTCTGACCCAACTTTTTGTATAACTGCACTAAAGGTGTCATTTTTTAACGAGGTGTTTAAGAAATAATTATAGTCATTTTCTGTTACAATAACATTCGCATTGCTGGTTATCACAAGGTTACCTATGTCCTGGCTTGTTTTTGAATCAATAATCCTGTTTTTAGTCTCAAATTCCCATACTACCTGATTATTACCGATAAGGAGTTTTCCTTCTTTTATTTCAAGGTTTACTACTCTTTGTGAACCTTCACCCTCGCTTGCTACTGCCTGTATCTGCTTATCTAAACTAAGCATCATCTCTTTTGTTTTTGTAAAAGTTGTCCTGTCTTTAAGCCGCTCAAGTATTGGAATGCCTGCCTCAAGGATAAGGACAAGGGCCACAGTTGCAACTAAAGTATATAAAATTGCTGAAACCCACACTTCAGATTTCCTGTTTTTCATATTCTTGCTCTTTTTATTAGTTTTATTAATTTTCATATTTAACTGCACATATTTAAATCATCAAGTTCAAGCATTTTATTAACGCAAAATGCTCCGCTTGATGTTCCAGGAATTTCAACCTTTGGAATCACTGACAAATGCCTGACTCCGCCTGTGCCAATATTATCAACTGTCAGCTTTTTTCCTTCTCCTGATTTAATCATTACGCTAATTTCCGGGCTGTTTTGCACACTGCCATTTACAGCAGACACCTGAACTTTAATTCCAGTTATATTAACAGTTCCAACATTTTGAATAGTCATCGTAATTCCGCTGGAATCATAACAAGCCATATAGTCATCGTCAAGCTCGACAAAAGCAAGCCCAAGATTCACCGAACATTGTGTCTGTTTGCCTGATTCTGCGTCAATTGTTGTAGTTTGCTTATTTATAAAGTTCTTACCCCAACTCATAACAAACCCGCCAAGTACAACACTAAATGCAACTAAAATTACTGTTGCAATTAGCGGTGAAACAGCTTTACTCATCTAACATACTCTTAAGTTGCTCGCGGAAAGTATTACATTGCTGCAGGTCTTATTTACTGTAAGGCCTGTTGGTTTAATAACAGGAACAATGCTAATTTGTCTAACACCAGTAAGCGCTGTCCCCAACCTAAATGCAAGATGTATTGCATCACCTGACTCCAATGTAGTTGATATATGAGCATTTGTGGTTATGTTATTATAATTATTGCTGCTTGAATCAAGTGATTGTACTCTTAGCTGATAAATCGGTTCAGTACCTGTGTTTTGGAGTGTAAAATTAACATAGCCATTTGGCGTGTAGCACACATCATCAAGACCGCCAACTTTCACAAAATCCACATCTACTGAAGTTGAGCAAGCTGTTGAGCCAACACTTTCAGTATTTACTTTTTCAGTCTGGGAAGTTACAAATCCTCTTCCCCATGTCATTATTATTGCTCCAATTGCTACGGTAAACGCGATCAGTAAAACAGATGCAATTAAAGGAGAAACTCCTCTTTTATTGTCTTTTTTTTTGTGTTTCATTTTCAATTACAAAAGCTTATATCTTCAGTTTCGAGTGCTGAGTTATAGCATATTACCTCTTGTTTTTCTTTTAATACTATTGGTATGATTTTAACTTTTTTTGCCGCAGATCCCTGCTTAAGCACGCTAAATGACTCTTCGCTGTCTCCCGGATATAACGCAATAGTAGTTTCCTTGGTCTCAGGATTCCCGTACAAGTCAATTATTAGTATGCTTAACTTTTCAATTCGGACTATATTAGTATTTGTAATATTGATATATAAATTTTGTGTCTCCTGGCAAATTCCTTCAACGTTCATTGAAACATCACTGCATAGGTTTGTATCGGTTATTTTTTCAAGGTCCTTATTTGACTCTTTTACTTTATTGACAGACCAGTTATACATAAAATAGCCTAAAACAACAACCATCAAAAGAAGAATAACCCAGCTAATATACACTGAAACCCCTTTTTTTGAATTACACATAAAACTTTTCCCTTTTTTATTCTTTTTTTGTAAATAAAACCTTAAGCTCTACAGTCTCACCGCTGCTTACATTGAAATAGTACTTGCTTTCATTCAGCTCCACTGTAAAATTGGTGCCGATGTTTATAATTTTTTCTATTTTGCCTGGAAGAGAAAATATTCTTTTAGTGCCGGGATCATCATCAACACCAGTGATAACTGTTGCATCAGATGACATTCTGTTAGAAGCAATTGTTGAATTATCCGGCAAAATAATAAAATAAATTATGCCCGGGCGAATGCCTTTTGCTCTTGAGTGGTCAAGAAATGAATCTGTGTAGTTCCTGAAAATAACAGATAGTTCCTGCTGGTTGAACAATCCGGAGTTAAGCGTGTTTAATCCTTCGGTTACATAATTTAAGTAAAGCTTTTCAGTATTTTGCATTGAATCCGAGACACTTAGTTTGTTTAATGTACCTAAATAAAACAGACTACAAAATATTACTGCTGCAAAAATATAAAATTGGGATTTTTTAGCCATATTGAAAAACGCTGTTATCTATTTGCGCCTCCCTTGTCTCTATACTTATTTTTGATTTTCCACTTTGTTTTCCTGCCCCTTTTAAAAGAATGTTATGCGTTCCTTTTGCAAACTCAGGCTTTTGCCCTGCTACAAGAATTATATCATCGCCATAAAGAAGCATTACTGCTAAATCATAAATAGTTTCAGCGCTATATCCAAAAGAAGGGTTTATGCTAGTTGTAAAGCTATTTTTTTTAAGTTTTTTGTCTGCAATAGATAATCTTTCTAAATTATTGTTTGTATAAAATATTACTGTGCTACTAAGTGCAGATGCATTAATAGCAGAAACTCCCGGAGCAACTAAAAATTCACCGCTTGCACTTTCTACACCTATTCCTGACATTGTACCGCCTGACTGTAAATATATGACTGAAGATAAGTTTTTGGAATTATTTTCCGAATAAAAAAAAGTATTAAGTAAAAAAGGCTTAACTTTTAATGCAACTGATGCAGATTCTTCTCCATCTGCTGTAAGTACAACGCTGTAATCGGCAGGATTTTGTGGCGCTTCAAATACAACAGAATATATTCCGTTGCCCAAATCAGAAAGACTAAATTCAATATTAATTCCTCCAATCAGCAAGTTAAATTCTTTTTTTTTTTTTTCCGGCAAGAAGTACGTTTCCATGCTCTGGCCCGGAATATATTTCTACTGTAAAATTCGCTTTAGAGCTTGAATATGCCATAATAGCTGGACTAGTAGGATTAATAACATTTACACTTGCATTAAGAACAGCATTAAAATTTATTTTGTCTTCAACTGTATTATTAAAAAAATCAGAGCACCTTAAAGCTATTGTTACAGTGCCATCTTTAACCAGAGGGTATGCTGTCTCATGCCTGGTATTCCCGCTCGCATCAAATCCTAAAAAATTGCCAAGGCTATTATTATAATAGCAAAATGCATTTTCATCCGTAATAAGAATTACCTGCGCAATTTTTGATGAATGCAATGCTGTTGGGCTTTTAGTAATTATTTTTGGAGGCTCACGGTCAAAAAGAGTGTCTTTTTCATTTGACCATTTCCAGATTCCTGCATAATTAATCGCACCAACAACAATCTTGAATTTTCCAGCAGGCCCTGTTAAATTGTATTTATTTGTTATTGGGAGGTATATTAAAGGAAGCGATGTCCCTGACTCGCTGGTTAAATTAATTGAATAATTCATTATTCCAGAATCAATATCTTGTGCATAGCTCCAATAATAGGTTGTCTTGTTTTCGCTTTGATTGTAGAATTCACCAGTTACAACTGGCTTAGTTGGAGGAGTATTATCTATTTTAGCAGTAAAATTTGCTGCTTGCCCCCAATTGCCTGCGCTATCCATTGCTCTTACGCTAAAAGAATAAATTCCGGTTTTTATACCTTCAAATGTTTTATTTTGTTCTGATGAAAATATTCCATTCTCAGATACTTCAGGAATCGTGTCAGGAACATTACCTGTTTCTTTTGCCAATATGTAGCTGTAGGCTGCAATTCCGGAAAGAGTATCCGAGCTGTTCCAATAATAACGAAGTGATTTTGTATTAAGCCATTGCTGAATTGAAAAATTTTTATATATCATTGGCTGAACGCTTATATTTAGAAACTCAGCCTTTGTGATATTTGGTTTTGCTGGTTGCTGTAAATCTATCATCATCATGCCTGATGTCCCTTTTGTGCGAAGGCCAGCTGAATTTATTGCTGTAACTTCAGCAAAAATTTGATTATTATGGTTAATATAGCTTTTTGTTATTCTTGCATTAATGCTTGTTAAATAAGTTGAATTTATGTAAATATCACTTGGTGTTCCAACCTTGAATATTTTAACTTCATAAATGATTGGTATTCCAAGAAAAATTTCTGATTCAATATCATTAGATTTCTCCCAATATACATAAATGCTGTTATTGTCATTTGAATATGAAGCGATGTAAACAACCGGCATGCTTGGAGGAGTTATGTCAAGGCCTGCTCCGGTAATATTGTAGACAATAGAATCATTAAGAAGAAATGTTGCTTTATTTGTTAAGTTAACCTGGCAGTATACTGTTTTATTTCCCTGCAAAGCGCCAAGACTCCAGTATTTCTGAGTGACGCATGGCTCCCAAATAGACCATAATATATTTCCTTCTCCCGGAGCTGTGGCAAAATTATAATTAATGTATCTGCAAATATTGGGCGAAGATAAATAAGCAAAATCAAGTACCACAACCGGAGAGGTAGTATAATCTATATTTGTCTGGTTAAATCCAGGATTACCAAGATTTTTTATTGTAAAATTATTTGCATAAGAAAATTTCGCAAAAAAGAAAGTAGCAAAAAAAATAAAAAAGAAAATGAAAGCTTTTTTCAAAATTCTCATTAGTTTTCCGCCTCAATATAAATGCCTTTTTTTCCGGAAGGTGATGCTTTTTTAACAACAGAAAAAGACCTCTGCCCTAAATACTCTCTTCCATTATCTGTATCAATAAAAATATTATCATAAAAAAGAATCATTCTTAAAAAATAATTGCTCGTTTTATAGTATCCAAAATTTGGAATAGGTTCGCTAAGAAAACTTTTTTCCTTAAGGTTTTGCTCTTTTGAAACAGGATTGCAATTTTTAGTTGATGAAAAAATAAATAAATTATCATTAATATTTGAAGTAATGCTAAAACCTGCCTGATTTATAACAAGACTGTCTGAATCAGATGCAATACCATATGTTGAATAATCTCCTGTTGAATATATAATAAATTCAGAAGCAGATACAGGATAAGCAACATTTGGATTATATTTGGTATCCAGCATAAGTGCGTATGTATCAAAATTAAAAGTAGAATAAATACCAGATAGATTAACACTTAGCAAGTAATTTCCAGGAGAGGTTGGTGCTTTAAATTTAAGTCTGTAATTTCCGTTTCCAGTGTCATAGGCGCTAAATTCAATAGGCCTGCCATCAACAGCAACATAAAAGTTATCTGGCAAATATCCTGCAAGAAGGGTCTCTCCTGGTGTTGTTGCATTCAACTTAATTTCAGCTAATTGTGTTTGGTATGCACTAAAATTTTCAATTCCTACTGCTGCAAGAGATGCGCCTGAATTGACATTAATATTAATTGTCTGCTCTCCCTGCGTATTTCCATATTTATCATAACAAGAAGTATAAAGTGCAGATGCTCCTTCCGGAAGAGAAATTATTGTCTCATGGTAAGTTGAATTTGTAAACTTAAAATCAGAATATGTGCCACCAACTCCAATTTTTACCATGCACGTAGAAACTTCGTCTGTAAATAACTTGATTATCGGTTCATCTGTTACAAATGCACTTGTTGCTGAAATATTATTTGTTACAAGAGGCCCTATTGTATCAGTAATTATTTCTGCCTGATTTGAAAAAGTCCAAAGGCCTGCAGCGTTTCTTGCGCCAATAACAGCAATATATGTGTCTGATGATACACTACATGTTCTTTCTGTCATGGCTTCGTCACCTAACACATCGCAAATGCTTGCGCCGGTACTATTAGTGACATTAATTGAATAATTAGTTATGCCTGACTCATCATCTTTTGATTCCCAGTTAAACGTAACCTGGCGTAGTACTGCATTAAAGTCTTCAGATAATATCACCGGCCGAATTGGCGGCGAATTATCAATGCTCAAGTTAAAAGTATAATTTTCACCCCAATTTCCAGCTGCATCTTTTGCCTTCACTGTAAAAAAATAGGTTCCTGAATCAATATTTGCAAATGTTTGGTTTTTTTCATTATAAAGATTACCCAACTCTCCTTCAGGTATATTGTCAAGAGAATCCTGAAGAGATTTAGTTAGCTGATAGCTATATGCGCCTATTCCTGAGAGTGCATCACTGGATGTCCAATTAAAAAAAAGTGATTTGGCAGAATACCAGCCGTTTTGTGCCATTTGATAGGTATAGATGTTATCTCTTGTATAGTTTCCAATAACAGATGGCCTGTTTGGAGGAACTATATCTATAGTTATATCTGTCGTTGTTGTAGTATTGGTAAGCCTTGCTGAATTAATTGCAGATAGAGTCGCATAAATCTTATCATTATTCGCTAAAGAAGGGCACAAATCAGAAAAATCAAGAATATCTGTAGATAATCCTGTTGTATTTGTTCTGTTTAAAAGACAAAGAGGGCTCTTTCGGTATAGATTTACCTCATAAATAATTGGAATGGCAAGTATCTCTGATTCACGGTCATAAGATTTTTCCCATGATAAGCTTAACGAATTAATATTGTTCGAATAAGCTGGCAGATGTGCAACCGGCCCACTTGGGTATGTAACATCAAGTCCTGCTCCACTATAATGATAGTAGATACTGTCATTATAAAGAATCTGGATTCCATTTGAAAAATTAACATGCACATACACAGTTTTATTGCCTATTGAATTATTAAGTTGCCAGTATTTTTGCCTTATACATTGCTCCCATGGCGACCATGAGTTATCACTAAGTGATACAATTCCGCTATCATAATTAATGAACCTGCATCTGTTCGCACTTGGCGAGAGATTGAGCTGAAGGTATACAGTAATTGTTGAGGTGTATTCATTATTAATATTTTCAAATCCTGTAACTCCAAGGTTGGATATAGTCATATTTTGGACATCGCCAAATGCATTATTGCAAAAAGCAATATACAAAAAAAAAATGCATAAATAAAGTGCTGTTTTTTTCATTTTAAACAACTCTGCCCTTTTGGACATTGCAAGAACTAACGCTTTTTATACACATTTATAACAACACTGTCGTCGCTGCCAAGGCCGCTATTTCTTATTGTTAGTTCATATTCGCCTTCGCCAAGCTCCAATAAATATCCGAATGTAAGCTCTCTGTAATTTAAATAGGATTTAAGATAATATCTGTCATCTTTTCTGGCTCCAAATGAATTTATGTTTTGGCCAAATGACTTATCCGTCAATTGGTTTTGCTTGGTTGATAGTTCGCGCGACGTTTTTGTCCTGAAAATATATAGATTTCCATCATTCTGAGAGGAGATTGATATTCCTGAATCATCGTCTGGTATTGTTTTTTTACTGTCGCTTGCTAAGCCAAATACAACTCCATTATTTTCAGCATAAATAATATTATTTTTCTTGTCAATATTTAGTGGCGTTTCACCGACAAACGAAGCTTCAATTCTAAACGAGTTAACAATTATATCAAGAAGTGACGCATAAACATTGCTTGCACCAACTGTTGTGTTTATTGTTAAATTGAATATACCGCTTTCTTCTGGAATAAAAGAGATATTGTAAACTCCATTGCCATTATCTTCAATAGTAAAGTCAGTTATTTTCTCTTTATTAAATATAATGTTAAATGCATCTTTCCTTACTTCACCAATAATAGGAGCAAATGTTGCTTTAATTTTTAGGGGGAACGTTGCATAAACATTATTTGCCTGTACAATAGACAATGCTCCTGGTGGAACAGGGTAACTGGATATGTAGTTAAAGTTTGATGTATCATAGACTGATAGCCCTGCAAGGTCTTCACATAAGAAATCAACCGTATGGCTGCCTGTATTTGTTTTAATCAAAACCTCATGGTGAGTGCTATTAGTGAATTTAAATAAAGCATAATCTCCTCCATCTAATGCATACTTGCAAAGAGCCTGTTCGCTTGTCTTCAAAATAAGGATAGGTGAATTTATTACATTTCCACTTGGCTTTAAAAATACAATCCGCGGAGGCGTGATATCTTCTGCTCCCTGGAAACTGCTGTTCCTGCCTACAGCATCTCGTGCAATTACAGTTGCTTGATAATTGTGGCCTGCCTGCAGGCTATTCTCTGTTGACTCAAGAATATTTCCAACCCATCTAGCAACAACTGTAGAGCCATTAGTAATATCTGTAATATTAAGGTAATAGCTGTTAACTCCAGAAGAAGCGCCAATTGGATAATCCATTGATTCTGTCCATTTAATTGTGTAACTATTTGCCTGTGTATAAAATACAGGCTCAAGAACTCTTGGCTTTGTAGGAGAAGTCAAATCAATGCCAATAAAACCGATTTCATTAGTTGGTCCTAGGTTTTCTGCATTATCTTTTGCCCTTATATGGAAATAATATTTTCCATCCATAAGGTTATGGTATGTTTTAAGGTTTCCCTCTGACAAATCTACAATTGAATCAGGCATTGTTCCTGGATTTTGATCAAGAGAAATGCTATATCCTTTTATTCCTGAGCCTGTTTCAGAACTGCTCCAGGTAAAAGTAAGATTGGAGTCTTTTGTCCAACTATTCTCTAAAGAATGAGATGCAAGAGTAACAACAGGGCTAATTGTATCTATAGTTGTTCCTTCATTAGAGCAAATAGTTGATGTTAAGTTATTTGAATTAGTTACTCTCACACAAAATATGTAAGTATCATCATCAATATCGCTTCCGGTATAACTTGCTGAATTATTTACTCCTGCATTTATCCAATTCTTGAACAATGTTTCATCTGGATGTTTTATCATATATTCATAAGTAAGTTGTTGCTTGAGTTTTTCCATTTCAGGATCGTAAGCTCCATACCAGGCAGCATTAAGGATACTGTCGTTGTTACTGTACCTGTCTTTTTGAGTTACTATAAGGTTTTGAGGAGCAGTCAAGTCAAAGCAAGCTCCATAAGGATCATAAATAATTGTGTCATTGACAAGAATAAATGAGCCATCGTTTCTTGTAATATTGAAAAATACAATTTTTAGCCCATAAGCAGAATCAAGGCTCCAAAGCCTAACTGAAGTGCAGGGTTCAGGCTGGCTCCATGCCCCGGATATTTCATTTTTGTATCTGCACGATGCTGCATTTGGACTAAATGCCAGATGTAAGGCAACTGAAGTACTAATTGTACAATCACTCGATGACGAATTTAGACCAGTAACTCCTATTGGCACTATCTGAATGTTTTCTCCAATTAATATATTTACGTTAGAAATATTGGAATATCCTATGCTATCACATTGAGAAAAGTCATTGCAGGATATCTGCCATGAATATGCTCCATTATTCATATATCTTGAAAAATTATAAGTTGCATACCTAACAAGATTTGTTTTAGTTTCAATGGTTGTACCATTAATATACAATGTGCAGTCAAAATTATTCTCACTTAAGTCATCAATTGTAAAATTAAATACAACTGGCGCAGCTTTCCAGTATTGAGTAATTGTCTCATTGCTTAAAGGAGATAACAATGTTACAACAGGTATGTTAATTCCAGAGGATAATTGAATAGACATATTTTCTCCTGACTGGAATGATTTTGATTCATTAATTATGCAAATTGCATTCTTTTTATTTTGTGACCCTGAATTGCAGTCAAATAGAGCAGTATTACCAACCCATGATTTCCAAGTGCAGTATTCTCCTAAGTCAGGTATTGAGTTTAAATTTTGGTCAATATAAGCAAGGACGCTATTAATTCCTGCTTGGGATATTGTGCAATTTACACCTACAACTGTGTTTGTGCATGGCTGGGTATTATTGACACGGATACTGGTAATGCTTACAGAACAGTCATCGTCGCCATGTATGCAAAATGAGCTATCATAATCGCAATTGCCATCACAATCATTATCAATAAAATCATTGCAGGTATTTTCAATATCTTCACAGTTGCATTGAGGAACTTCATCAATCACTAAATCACAATCATTATCAATGCCATCACATATCTCGCCGCCTGGTTGAGATGTGCATACGCATCCGCCAATTGATTCATCTATTAAGCCATCGCAATCATTATCAAAACCATCACAGATTTCAGGGCTTGGGAAAACTGAACCAGTACAGCCCTGCCAGATATTACTTACACAATCTTGTGAACCATATTCACATAATCCAATATTCGTATCAGGACCGCATGATCTTGCAAGATTATTGATTTCTCTTCCAATATAAGTAAAAATATCTAATATATCGTTTCCTGTTGATGCATAAAAATATCTGCCTCCTGTATTAAAAGCAATTGCATTCATAAGAACAGTATCAACCTTGCCTACACCAACAGTATAAATAACAATATTATTGTTTGCTGCATATTGTGCACCAGTATATGGATTAGAACCAACATTTGAATAGCCATCAGATAATAATATAATATATTTGTAATCAGCAGAAACACCGCTAAGTGCATTAACTGAAACAACTATTGCATCTCCAAGCGCTGTATTTCCGCTTGCATAAATTGAGTTTGCCGTTGATATCAATTGATTTTTGTTGGACGAAGTCATTGGCAATGGCGGTTGAAGCTGCACTGCAGTACTTGAAAAAGAAGCTATTCCCACATAATCTGTTTGCTGCCACTCATCTATGTTTATAAAATTAATAATTGATGATTTTGCAATTGAAATGCGTGTGGCACCTGTTGATGTCTGGCTTTGCATGCTGCCGCTTCTATCAATTGCAAGCATCACAGCTAACTGATCTCCGCTTGTATCTGGAGCCAATAGGCAAACGCAACCTGCCTCAAGCGCGCCATCACAATTATTGTCATACCCATCAGTGCAATTTGTTTCACTAGGTTCTGCATTTGTGTTCCATCTCCAACTGGCGATATTTTGATAATAACAAATCTGGTTAGATGTTTCATCTTCATTTGGAATTAAATTATGGAGCCTTTGGCACTGATAAGTTGAATTGCATATCCTTGTTTCAAGAATGCAGCAAGCAGTTCCACTGCAAGCTGAAGTACACGAAACTGCACTCACTTCTGATTCAGTGAGGCTTGCATCAGCCCCTGAATTATCATCATAAGTATCACAGTCAACTGCCGAACATACTGAATTGCAGCATTCGTCTGTCGCAAGGGATTCATATCCACGGGATTGCTCATCGCAAAATGCTGAAGCACCACAACCTGTTTCACAAAACACCTCTGAATCCTCCCTTAATGCAAAATTACAGACACGACAAGCATCATCAGATGCATCGCATCTTTGATTGCCTGGTGAGAATGAACCATCAGCAATATTGTCGCATTGCCAAGTGTCTTCTGTGTCGCACACCTGAACCTGCGTACCAAATTGAGATGATGCAGTAATTGATGAAGTAGTATCTGATGCATAATTTGTGTAACAAGTGCCATGTGATGCACCACCGCACAAACCATTAGTCACATAACCACCGGCAAGGCTATTTGAATCGCAAACAACACCATAATTTGTATCTGTACATGTGCCATAATAATCTGAGGTAAAAAAAGAGCCTAAGGTCTCATCGCAGTCCCAAGCATTCGCTGCATTCCTTGTCACAATGCCATCATTAGTGTAAAAATTAGTACCATCGTCGCTGCAGCATCTGCCATCATAACCACTGCCTGGAGCCTGACAATTGGCAGCTCCGCCGCAAGTAGCATCTGTATCAATGCAATTGCCAGTGCCGCATTCTGCACCTGTATCGCATCCAGCACCAATCGGTACTGAAGTCCACGTGTTTTGCGCTGCGCAGTATTCTGATAAACTGTCACCATCAACATCCTGATTTGTGCCAGCAGAATAACACATATTATTATAGACACAATCAGTGTTTGCATTGCAGCATGCTGCATCATTTACATTAGTAGTACATGTAACACTACATATTCTATAAGTATAATTCTCATTTGCATCGTCACCGCAGCATTGTCTTGTTGTACCTATTTCAAATGTATCTGGTAATCCAGTAAAGTTATGATAAAAGCTATGAAATAAGCCAACTGCTCTGCCACATTCTGCTTCGCATGCGATTTCTGCATTGGCAGAATAAATATCTCTGTCTGTGCAGTCTCCTCCTGCTATATAACAATATTGGTCTGCAGCACATTCAGTTGTATCACATTGTGCTCTGTTTATACATACACCTGCACTGCAATACGTGCAGTCGTCATTACATTGGTTAGTGCCGATTATATCATTATTTTGAGATAAAGGAGAGCAACTAAATGCTGTTCCGCTTCCTATGCAATCATTGCATGATAAGCAAACATTTTGATCGGCTGCGCAATTATATGGTCCTGTTCCGCTGCCGCTGCAGATATCGCAATTACCTGTGCATGTTGCTGCGTTTCCTGAGCAGCTGAAGGCTGTTCCTCCTCCTGTACATTGCGGGCAGTTGCCTGTGCATGTTGCTGGAACAGCTGCGCAATTATATGGTCCTGTTCCGCTGCCGCTGCAAGTATCGCAGTTACCTGTGCATGTTGCAACGTTTCCTGAGCAGCTGAAGGCTGTTCCTCCTCCTGTGCATTGCGGGCAGTTGCCTGTGCATAACGCCACGCTCGCTGCGCAATTGTAATTATTGCCGCTGCCACTGCAGACATCGCAATCACCTGTACACAGAGAAGAATCTGCAATACATACATTTGAACTGCATCTATCGCAATTTCCGATGCAATCTGTATCAAAAACACATTGCACTGTCTGCCAAAGCCCATTAACACATAAATTTAAGCCATCACTGCCTCCGGATGGAATGCACTGATTTGCCGAGTTAACACAATCAGTATTAAGGTTACAGCATCTTGGAGAAGAAAGGTATGAATTTGCAACACCTCTGTAATATTCATTTGAATCATCGCCGCAACACTCTGTTGATGTACCTGTATCATACTCACCAAAACTTGCTGATTCTCCACCAGCAGACCATGTTCGGCTACAGCCTGTGCAATAGAATGAGGATCCGTCAGGATCTCTTGAATAGTATAAGCAAGTGCAAGAACCGCTGCAATAATACTCTCTATAAGAGCAACTAGGACATGTCCCAGAACAGGAATTTGCACTGCAACCTCCGTTGGCATCACATGCAGTGCTGCCGCAAGAGCTGCCTCTCCAGCAGTAATTCCTACAAGTATTTGCTGTAACGCATCTGTTTGTATCTGACCCAGTATAATTTCCAGATACACAACTTAAGCACCAATCGCAATTAGTGTCAACTTCACAATTAGTTGAGTCTGTCCATCTTGAGCAACAAGTTGGACTATTGGTTACAGTAAATTGATCTGTAACATCAGACCCTGAAACATATGATTTAGAACTGTCAACATAACATCTTGCAGTATAGGTTCCTACTGCAGTTGGAGCAGTGCATGTAAATCTTACAACATTACCTATCCACGATACATAGTTGCATTGTGTTTGACCATCTATTCTTGCAGATACGCTGTTAACATTAGAAACAGTTGAAGTGCAATCAACAGTGAACGATGCTTTAGGGCATAAATCACCTGTGTTTGAAATAGCAGTTACACCCACAGGGCAATTATTATCCCCTTTTGAACAGTAAGTATTGTCATAATCACACTCTCCATCACAATCATCATCAATTGCATTAAAAGTACATATTTCAGCTCCGCTTCTGCAAGTTCCACTGCTATCTACACAAGTTAAACCTGTACCGCAGCATCTGGATGAACCTACACCAGTCACTTCCCAGTGCTCTCCTGAATCATCACCACAGCAGCTTGAGCCATCCCAGCACCCAATTTCAGCATCAATATCACATGTGCCTTGAATACCAGATATAACACATTCACAACTACTTGAACCAGCATCAGGATTGCTTGTGCTTCCTGAGAAGTCGCATGAGCCAGAGCCATCACAATAACCTTGTGTTTGATAGCCATAAGCACCATTATTATAAGCATTGTTTGTATTCTGCAAACTTGTGCATTCCCATGCAGAATTGCATTGCGTGCTTGTTCCATAAGCAGTATTGCCACAGTTGTATGCTGTTCCGCTTCCGGTGCATGTAGGATATCCACATAATCCATAACCGTCGCTACATAATCCTACATTTGCTGCGCATGTGCCTCCACTGCAATAATCGCAGTTGCCTATACATAGACTGTCTGCCGGTGCATTACATGCTCCCATATTGCATGTCATGCAGTTTCCGCTGCATAAGCCACCATTGTTATCTGCAGTATTGCCACAGTTGTATGCTGTGCCGCTTCCAGTGCATGTAGGATATCCACATAATCCATAACCATCGCTGCATAATCCTAAATTTGCTGCGCATGTACCTCCACTGCAATAATCGCAGTTGCCTGTACATAGACTGTCTGCCGGTGCATTGCATGCTCCGTTATTGCATGTCATGCAATTTCCGCTGCATAAGCCACCATTGTTATTTGCAGTATTACCGCAGTTGTATGCTGTTCCGCTTCCGGTGCATGTAGGATATCCACATAATCCATAACCGTCGCTGCATAATCCTACATTTGCTGCGCATGTGCCTCCACTGCAATAATCACAGTTGCCTGTACATAGAGTGTCTAATGGTACATTACACGCTCCATTATTGCATGTCATGCAGTTTCCGCTACATAGACCTCCATTGTTATTTGCAGTATTGCCACAGTTGTATGCTGTGCCGCTTCCGGTGCATGTAGGATATCCACATAAGCCATAACCATCGCTGCATAATCCTAAATTTGCTGCGCATGTTCCTGCATTGCAATAATCGCAGTTGCCAGTGCAATGTGTATCGGAATAGCATGAAACCATCACCCAAGATCCTGAACTACACATATAATGGGTTGCGCCTATATCACGATAAGTGCCTGTATTTACGCATGTGCTGCTTGCATCTACACAGTCTGTTGACGCTGAGCAGCATCTTGCGCTTCCGCCGCTAAGAACTGCGGTTCCGTACCTGTATGCTTCATTAGCATCATCGCCGCAACAGCCAAGTACAGAAGTGCTTGTGTATTCACCTGTTATTTCTCCTGCGTATACTCCTGTGGTGGTACCGCAGACACCAGTATTAGCACACCAGTTTGTATACCATCCACTTGAATCGCAGTCAAGCCATCTAGGGTTTGCACCTCCTGAATAGCAAAACGCATAATTATCATTTCCTCCAGGATTAAGTCCGCTATGAAGATACGTTAAACTTCCAAAGTAAGCAGTATTGTCTGTTCCTGATCTACAAGTTCCTGCTGAATCTATGCAATAATAACCAGCGCTGCAACAATTTCTGTTTGTTGAAGCGCAGCTCCATGCAACAGAACTGCCTGCGTAATTCTCGCAGTTTGAGCAGTAGCATACTGTTGCCAAATCTCCAGTACCTACTGAACTATAATGATCTAGCGGACTCTCAGTAATATACGACCATCTTGTATAAGCTCCATCAATTGTACAACTTGTTGTTGTCCAAGCAAATGAGCATGTTGTTGTCCCGCCATTAATAACAGTTGCTGAATTGTACTGTGTGTTTGTTCCTGATGGGTTTTTCAAACCGCAATACATCGCCCCGTAAGCTATTGCTAATGCAATTATAAATATAAAAACCAAAATAAGAACATGTTTTCTAATATCCCCTCTTTTTCCTATTCTTCCAACCAATTTATTTATTTAAAGGTTGTATAGAGTTTATATATTTTTTGAAAAAAAAACATTTTTTTCATGAAACTGCAAGCTCAACTCCTTCCTTAACTGCTGCAGCTACAATTCCAATTTCTTCCTTTTTTTTGTTAAACTCTTCGTTGGTATAGCATAGCGGCTCTATTGTGATAAGCCCTTTCCAAAGATCAGATACTAGTGCAAGCCTATTTGGCCATTTGATGTTTGAAAATTTATCGCTGATGATAACAATATCAATATCGCTTTCAATAAAGTTGTCATGTCTTGCCCTGCTGCCAAATAGGATGATCTTAGTAGGTGAATATTTTTTTATTACTTTTCTTCTGAAATCTTCAATCCATTTTTGGATTAATTTATTGTGATTTGATCCACTCTAATAGCTCCTTTGTCTTAAAAATGTAATTTTTTGAAATCTCTTCATCATATAACTCATGAGGAATGCCGTAAGCAGCATCAGGATATCTTGTATTGACAAACTCTGGAGTTAGTTTTCTTAAAAAAAAGAGTAAAATGATTTAGGAACATCTGTTTTTGTTGCTTAAAAGATTAATGAATGAGTTGTGCCTGCGCTTGTCTTATTTTTTTCAATATATAATGCCTTGAGTGCTTTCTCTGTTGCTTGATGGCATAAGAAGACAGATAAATAGTGCCTTTCTGCCTTAAAATTGATTTCTGCACTTTCCAAATCAATCTTTGCCTGCGAAATCCAGTTATTAGTTTCAAGTCGCATATTATATACAAACTGATGTTAGTATTAATATCTGTCTCACATCGATAGTAACTAACAAATAGTAACAAAAACGAAAAATTTAAATAGTAAATATAACTTATTAGTTGATTAATAGTAAATCAAATGGTTGAATAAGGGAAAAAAATGTTTGCTTCATCAAATTTTGTACAAACAAATGTGGGAGTATGGGCACCACAACATGTAGATGCAAGTTTGATTAATAAAAGAAACTTATCTTATGCAGAAAACCTAGTTAAGATGCTTCTTTCAGGCGGAACAATTGCCGAATTAACTTATCAAGGACTTATTAATGAGAGGAATGCATTATTACTTTCTAGAGATGGGCAAAGAACTTTAGACCAAATACTTGAGGCTAACTTATTGTCTCTTTCTGATCCTTTTGTCAGGATTGGCCTTGGAATCGATGTTGCACCTCAAGAGATTGCATATTCACTTGAGCACGGTATTTCTGAATTTCAAATAAAAGCAATAAGAACACTTATCCAAAAAGTCGTGGATAATGATAATAGTTATGACCTATGGGCAAGAAGCGGACAAATTGAAGCCAGAACAAATGAGCTAGATTCTATTCTTGCTGGATTTAGTATTGACACAGGTGCTTCCTTTAAATCAGTTATCTCTGCGCAGATGCAAGCTTATGCACAGCTTACAAATTATGTAACTAAACTTGTCAATGAGGCAAGAGGTATTGCCTGTATTATGGAAAAAAATGAAGCTGAAGTATTACTTTCAGCGATTAGTGCTGATGTGCTTAAGCCAATGACATTAAGAATTTATGAGGCGCTATTAGATGGAGCTTCTGAATTTGGAACAGGGCCTGTACTTGCAAATTATGCAAGAGGACTATTTAGCACATTAAGTCAAGGAAACTTAAGCGAACCTGTTATTTATTTTTTAAATAATGCATTGGCAATTAAAGCTAGTAAAAAAGAGCTAAATCCATTCTGGGATAGATTTGGATCTGCTTTAACAACTAGTGGAAGATCATGGATGGCAGCAGGGCTTCCTAAGCCACTACAAAATGCAAGTTTTGCAACAGCATATGAAATTGCAGGCAGAGCTGAAAATGGAGTCGCTACATTAAACACACATTCTCTGGAACATCAGATAATAAGTGACGGATTATTAAATCTATATGAGATGATGCAGGCTCTTGGACAAGAAGTAGTTGCTGCTAATAGAGAATTATATGATGCACTTCATGCTTTTGCGCAAGGACTTCCAATGCAGAACTTATCAGAGGGATTAGATGCACAGTTTATTAATGTTGTTCGTTCAGCGTATGCACAAGCGCCGCAAGGAACACCAAACAAGCTACCTGATTTTTGGCAGTATCTAAATCACTTTAATTCTTTTAGACCAAGCAGATTACTTAAATTAGTAATAGGAGGATTGGCTCTACTAACTGGTTGCTCTGGGGCAGCAACTCCTGTTTCACCTCCACAACAGCCATCGCCTGCTCCGACAGTTACTGTTGACAGCAGTGCAGGATCAACAAATATATATCTTGAACAAGCCAAATATGCTACAGCTGCTTTTGCTGGCAGCGGAGGAAAAATAAATGTTCCTCAGGGATATGGCATTGGTTTAGCTAAATATCCACCACATGGATATGGTGCTGCAAATAGTTGCATTGATTTACAAGTTAGTTCTGCCTCTGTTGGATTGGTTGCAGCATATTCACTAAAACCATCATGCACACTAAGCTCTGATATTAGTAATCCTAATGTTGCTCTTGAAGTGGTTGAGGTTGCAACTGGCACAACTTTTTCACTTATATTAACTGATCTTCCTCCACAAATATGGCCGACAGCAACACCAACAACCGCGCCTACGGCGACAGCAGTGCCACCGACAGCGACACCTGCGCCAGTATATTTACCACAATTATCAGCATACTTAATAGGTGTTGGCGAACATGGAGCAATGGTATGCTTAAAACCTGCAAGTGCTGCTCAATTAGAGCAAATTGTATTGACTGCTAACATAAGCCAAGGTGGTTCAATCTTAGATAGAAGCGTTAGTGCGCAAGATATGGGCGCAAATGGTTCCTGTTTTGAAGTAGTTGATGCAATGTATAAACCAGGACTGCCAGTAAGTGTTGAAGTGAATGCAAGTGCGCAAGGAAGAACTGTTCAAAATGGGAAGCAGGTTGTGGATGTGGGGAAGTATGGATTATTAGATAAAAAAACAGGATTGTGGATGCCTTATCCCTGGATAAATTATTTATTTTGGGCTTCTGAAGCAAATGGAAATCTTGTTAATAAAGAACATAATGAAGACAATCCTTTTTATGCAAGGGATTTATGGTTTGGTTCTTCTTCCGCGAAGAATGTAGGAATTCCTGTTCATGTTCCTGCTGAATTGATAGTAATGCGCTTAAGAGAAATGCAAATTGCAAAAACAAATGACCCTAAGCAGCCATATAATTATAATCTTTGGTTATATAGTCCAAGAACAGGTTTTACACTTCACTTACAACATATTCAACCAGGTCCGGCTTTATTGGATTTAATGGGAGGAAAAGTAATTAATGATTATGGAACAGGATGGCCAGTTCCTAAAGATGCAACATCAACCTCCAATAATAATTCCATTGTTTTAGCATACTTGGGTCCAAAAGATGCTCGTTCTGGTATATCTCACTTACATATAGAAGGACAAAATCCTCTTCTAACTGGTTCTGCAATGGAACGTTTTTTTGGGTATGCTAATGAAGGGACAAGAGGAGGGTACTGTCCAAGAGGTGTTATCCCTCCATGTGAAGGCATTTCTAATTTTGAGGTAATGCATATGCTTTTAAATGGTGTAGTAAGACCTTAAATTAATTTAGATAAAATTAATTTTTGCATATCTAAAGAATCATTATTAAATTTTATTTTATAAAAATTAAAATATTTATAAAAATTACAAATACTTTTTTTTAATGATTTATCTTTGATTATCCATCCATACTGTGAATAACTTAATTTAATAATATCTAAAAGAAGCCCTTCATGTTTAGCAAGATAATATATCGGTGTATATGGATAAATTGCTAATTGATATAATATCGGATAATTTGGATTCATTAGCTGGACAAGGTTGTATTTTTCAATGTAGCTCAGATTTATTCTTAAATCATCTAATGTAGTCCAAGGATTAATGAATATAAAACCATGGTCTCTATCTTTTTTATAACTAAAATTAGAGGGATAATTTTCTTCTAAAGCACTAAGCTGCTTCAATGCACTGATATTTTGATTCACACTTATTCCTTTGTTATAAATATTTAATTCCTTTTGTGAAAAGTTTTCAAAACCAATGCATGCAATATTTATTATGAACTTGGTTCCTTTAATATACTCAAGAGCTTTACCTATTTTGTTATAATTAATTAAAAAATAATCTGCCCTTCCAGCTAATAATAATTCTAGTGGTTTTATTTTACTAAATAACAATTCTTGCATGAGTAAATCAATAAAACGAAAAGAATTTTCATCATTAATCTGTATTCTTTCTAAGTTTGGGTATCTTAAAGTCAAATATTTTATTTGTTCAACTATAAAAGGTATTAACTCATAATTTGGTAAAGAATTAAAATTCCTGTCTGCACAGATATTACAGAAACTACATCCTTTTCCAATTTTATTATAATACGTTGATACTATTTTTTTTGCTGAATTATCTAAATTTTTTAAATTATTGGCATTTATTATTATATTTTTATAAATAGGATTCCTACATATAGAACTATTATATGGACATCCTAAACTTGATACAACATTCGCAGTGGTAATTTTAAGACTTTTCATTAGCCCAAAATTAATTCTTGTAAAATCAGGAGAGAAGTCCTTTAATTCAGACTTTATATCAAATTCTTTAACTAAACCAGAATGAAAAATAAGGTTATCTTTTTTGTAAAATAAATTAGGAATCTGGTTTAATGAAGTTTTATTATTCATAAAGTAAACTAACTTTAAAATTGATTCTCTTGCAGGTCCATGAATTAAAAAATCATATGATTCTTTATCGAGGTAAGATATTGAATTTGAACCACCAATTACTATTTTTGCTCTCGGTAATACCTTTCTTATTATTTCAACAACATATACAGATACACTAGACTGAATTCCTATTAGGGAATATTGCTCTTTAGTTAATAAATCACAAAAAATTTTTTGAATGGCAGAATCACCAAAGAGTTCATTTTTATCCAACCTTAATATGTCACAATCATATTTCTCTCGTCTTAGATCAGATTTAACTAATGCATAAACTAAATTAGGACACCAATTTCTATTTATTTTTTCACTAATTTCAATAAAAGCTATTTTTATCATCTTCAACTCTTTGTGTAACTAAATAATAAATAGAATTATAAATCGTATTATTTTATAAATATTAAGATATTTGAAGTCTTTTAAACAAATGAGACCGCTTGGCAATTATTTTTTGTATAAATATGAAAATATTATTAAAGATTACCTTGTTCCACGTGTACCAAGAGTTATTGGCACAAGGTTTCTAACATCCTTGACAATAATTTGGACTCCTTTGCTTGGATTATGTTATTATTATGCTGCCATGAATAAATACTTTTTGATACTAACATCATTAGTGATATTATTTCAATGGATTACAGATATGCTTGATGGGGCAGTAGGAAGATATAGAAAGGAAGGATATGTAAAATGGGGTTATTTCATGGACCATCTATTAGATTATTTCTTTTTATCGGCGGGGTTCATTGGATATATTTTTTACATGGGCAATACCTTCTTTTTTTTAACATTAATAATCTGGTTTGAAATGAGTGTGCTTTTTATTATCTCATTTTTGTATTATGGTGCAACCAAAAAACTGGACATAAGTGCATTAAATTTGTCAGTAGGTGAAATTCGCATTATTATTGTTGTGATCAATCTTATTTATTTCTCTTTTACTATAAGACAAAATATACTAATTTGGTCGCATTATTTTGTTGTTGGGATATTGGCTTTTGTTATATTATATAAATCGATAATGATTTCAAAAGAGTTGGAGAATTTGGATAAAAAACAAAATGTTAGAAAATGTTAAATAATATTTTTATTCATTATGGTTTTTACATAACCATTTTTTATGTATTATTCTTCTTAGTCTTTATATTCCATAATTTTAAACACGCAACTAATAGTCTTAAAAAAACACCTAAAAAAGAATTATTATTTTTAATGGTTATATGCATAATAAGTATTTCCTTAAGATTAATGTTAGGTCCACATATGCATGTAACAAGTTCAAATATTGAATACATTTCTTCAGGTATTACCATGGCTAAAACGCAGGTGTGGATGGGATGTGATTCGATAATTAATGGAACTTGCATAAGAGAACATCCCCCAGATCATCCGATCCTATATACTTTTTTATTATCATTATTGATTATGTTTTTTGGAAACAGAAGCAATGCAGATTTCTATTTCATACAAACAGTATTTACTTTTTCGATAATCTTATTTTATCTTACTGCAAAAAAAATAACTAATATCAGAACGGCTATTTTATCAACAGTAATTTTTGCTTTTTTTCCGCTAAATATTTTGTATTCTGTTTACAAAGAAATTAGCATACTTGAAATATTTTTTTTAATATTATTCATTTTTATTTTGCTGCATGAAATAAAATATAAGTTTGAACTGTCTCTTTTCACTTTTATTTTAGGCATACAAGTTAGACCAAGCGGTATTATTTTATTTAGTATAATTGCTTTTTTAGTTTTATTTTTTGTTTATGGTATAAAAAAGATAAATTTTCATAAAGTAAATTATCTATACCTGCTATGTTTAATTCCGTTATTTTATATTCCTAAAATAGGTCTTATACATATGCACAGCAATGTCAATTATATAGAAGCATTAGTCGGTCATTTTCAATTTATTTATTATTTTTTCTTTTCCAATTTATTTTATACTTTACTTTCTTTTTTTACTATAGTCTACATTATTTTTAAAATAATAAATAATAAATTCAATAACAAATATGAAAAAATTTTGTTTTGGCTAATAATATTAAACATATTTATTGTAATTATTTATCCCTCTGGAGATACGGATATTCCAATTAGATATTTACAAAGCATTTTCATTCCTTATTTTATACTTGCTTCAAAATCAATATTTTATTTTGCAAATTACTTTTTCAACAATAAAAAAACTTATTTTACCGCAGTTTCTATTGTTGTCATCTGTATGCTCTTTTTTGAGTTAAACTATTATTTTCAAGCAAAAAATGGTTTTGATTATGGTAATAAATCTGCAAATAATCTGCTTGAGACAGTAAGCTATGTTACCAATAAATATTATGAAAAAAAAATTGTATTTATTACACCAAGGCTTACAGAATCAAATCTATTGATTATCAATAGTTATACTTCTGTATTTATTCAAGATTTGTTTTTTGAACAAAAAAATGCAACTCGTAATTTAGAAAATATATACTTTATAGAAACAGATGTTTGCAGAAACAGAGAAAAAAATTTTGACTATGAAGTATTTACTAGATATTGCATCACTTTATTGAATGAAACAAATAGAACATTAATTCTTGAAAAAAATGATATAAGAATTTGGAAAATAAATGAATTCATCAATAACCCATAATCCTCATTCTTATTATTGATTTCATGTATTCTGAAATAATGGATGTTAATTTAACTTTGCTTTTTGCTCCATGCATCCATTTGACAGGGATTTGTTTGATTGAATATTCTTTTTTTTCAATTAGCAAGAAAAGTTCAGCATCAAAAAACCAATCATTGCTCTTCAC
Organism: archaeon; assembly: GCA_043801855.1. Taxonomy (GTDB): domain Archaea; phylum Nanobdellota; class Nanobdellia; order Woesearchaeales; family GW2011-AR15; genus CAYTWW01. The sequence goes on from JAZDLQ010000038.1 coordinate 23,871, forward strand.
AGACTTAAATAATGGAACAATCAACTCTCTTTTTGCTGCCTTAAACCCGCAGCCTAAATCCATAATTTTTGTTTTGAGAATCAGCCTAACCAGAAAGTTATATGATTTTGACAAAAAACTCCTATAAATAGGTCTGGAGACTTTACTAAGATTGGAAAGCCTAGAACCTGTTGCAGCAGTATATTTTGCACCAACACTACTAATAAGATCTTTTAAATGAGATAAATCTGTTGATAAATCAATGTCCATATAGCAGACAATATCTGCTTTGCTATCAGTCCATGCATTTCTTAATGCAAAACCTCTTCCTTTAGTTTTCAAATGAAAGCAAGATATATTGCTGTATTTTTTGCATAACTTTTTCGCAATTCTAAATGTTTGATCATTAGAGCCATTTTCTGCTATGATTATCTTCCAATTATAATCCTTGAAAAAAGAGCTTAAATGAGTATGTAGTTTAAGAGTATTATATTCTAAGAGTTCTTCTTCATTATACACGGGCAAAACAATATCAATTGATTTATTCATTTTGAAATTGTTCCTTTCTCTTAATTATTTTGTAAAAGATGTTTGTATTATATTCAGTAGCATATATTTTATATTCTTCTAGCTCAAAATTATTTACTATTTCCTCGCAAAATCTGTTATTATAAGTATCATCTCCGTATTTTCTGCAGGAAAAATCCCAATAAAAAAGATATTTAGTCATGTTGTCAAAATTTCCTCTGTCCAAAAATGACCTTAGATTGACTGCTCTTTTATTGGAAATAGCTGTTATTGTAAGCGGCATATTATTTACAATAATATAATCTGATGGAATATCTTCTTGAATAGAATTGTAAACAATATAATCAGCATAGTTGTGCGCCAAATAATTATCTTTATTTTTGTACATAAAATTCAATTCATTTATAAAAAAAAACAAAATAAAACACAATATTGCAGCTTTCACAAATAAACCACGCTTTTTTGAAAAATTAATAATCATATATAATCCATATGATGCAAAAAAAATCAATCCAACCACTGCATGCATAATATATCTTGACTGATGCTGATAATACAAAAAAGTGTAATATGAAAACAATAGTGAAAACCAAATAAAAAATACAGTAAAATTTTTTCTGCCCTTAATAAACAGAAATACTGCACCAATAATTGACAATAAAAGCACCAAATATGTAAGATAATACTGATTCATTAGTCTGTTTATTTCATAAGGGACATGTTCAACAAAATATACATAAGAATACCAGCCATTATTTTGATAATCTTTAAGAAAAATAATGGAGTTTGCTGCTGAAATTAAGAGATTTATTATAAAAAATACAAGTAAAAATACTTTTTCAGAAAACTTAAAATTAATTATTTTTTCTTTATTAAGAAATATTCTATACACAATTACAAGCATAAATAAATAAAATTCAATACGGATTGATACAGCAATATAAAACAATAAGTTAGAGATAAGAAATAACATTTTTTTTCCAAAAATAAAATAGAGCTCCAAAAAACAAAAACAGGCTATTATAAAAAAGAGTGATGAAATATTTGTTTCTGCTGTATTAGTCCATGCATTTAATAGAGGGAAATTTAATAGAATAAACGATGAAAAAAAAGCGATTTCCTTTCTTTTAAAAATAAGAAATGTGTAGACATAAAAGGCAATTACAAAAATTATGCCAAACAATTGCGCCAGAAAAACAGAATTTGCACTAGTTACTTGAGAAAAAAAGAAAAAAATAGATAGGATTGTTGCCCATCCCTTTGGATTTGAGTAAAGTCTGCATACTTTTTCTAATTCCAAATTATAATTGCATAACTCCATTCTGCCTGTTTCCAAAAAATTTTTGGCAGCATTAATATGTGATAATTCATTAATAACTAAACCGTGGTTTGGTGCATAAACATAAAATCTAATTAAAAAAGCAAGCAAAATTATGATGATTAGATAAATTAAATTTAATTTTGTAAAGTATTTTGATATAAACTTGAATATTGACTTAAAACAATACAATGTAAGAAAAAAAGTAATTATTAATAATCCAAGTATATAAACAGGCACAACTATTGCCTGAAACTCAAACAGGATTCTATAGTCCAATATAACTCCTCCAATATCCGCTGCACTTCATCTTTAATCTGCAATTATAACATTCTTTTAAAAACATGTGTTCATTTGGAACAACTGTGCAGTTATCTGCGTGCTTATGATATTTCTTGTCAAGTTTGCACAAAGGCATTTGATTAATTGATATGTTTGTTTTGCTTTCTAAAATATCCACTGCATTCTGCAGGTAAGGCTTCACATCCTCAAGTCTAACGTATAATGCTTTTTTGTTCTTTAGTCCATTTCCGACATATTCCATGTTTGCAAAAAAAACATTCTTTATACTTGGCAGTTCCTTTAATATATAATGAGCAATGTCAGGCAGAATTTTATAATTTAATTTATGAATAATTATTCTAAGTTCAACCTCATAATTATAAGAAAGCAGATTTTTTATTCCTAAAATAGTTTGAGAATAGCTTTGTTTTGCTCTGGATACTGCCTCAAAAACATTTTTTTCATGAGCATAAAGCGGCACTCCAAGAATAATTTTGTTAATCTTTAGCGAATTAAACTTATACATAAATTTATCATAAGAAAACATCCTTGCATTTGTAAGCAGATGTATCTCTCCTTTAAAATTTGTATTAATAAAATCCATAATTTCAAAGAACTCTTTCCTTAATGTAGGCTCGCCTCCTGTTATAAATAGATAATTGACATTCTTATCAAGCTTAGAAATAATATTTTTTATGTCATCAATTTTTGGGTCAATTCTATTATCCGGCTGGTTATTAATGCACATTATGCAGTTGTTATTGCACTTATAAGTAATGATGTAATTGAAAACCTTATTTCCTTTAGGCGTGATATGGATTACTCCTTTTTCAACCATTCAATAATTCATCTCTTGTTTTAATATTACTACCAGCCACAGGAACAAATTCGTCATTTTTTACATTATGCTCCTTGTGCACACCCATGCATACCAAATAGTATTTACAGATTACACATTTAAGTGCTTTTTTCATTCCTAAGTTTTGTCTATCCTTTCTTGCATCTTTCGTAAAAAAACCTGTTCCAATTTGTTCTACTTCAAGCGGCTCATAATTCTCGCTAGCATATTTAACAAATTTTCCTAAATGACAGTAAGGAACATATCTTGACAGGATAAGTTTATTATTTTTTGCACCTATTTGAATTGCTTTTTGAAGCGGTACATCAAGCTCACTTAAAGAAGGAACTATCTTATTATAATTAATGTATGCGTTTCCCTGCGGATGCACATAAATTAGTTCTGAAGAATTCAAATTAAATGAGACTAAAAGGTCAGCGATATCAGACAGATAGTTTAAATTTTGCTTTACAATTGTGGTATTTGTTTCCATAACTAAATTGTATTTTTTTATGTTTTTTATTCCACTAATAAGCTCATTAAAACTTCCCTTAGTGCATGTAAGAGAATCATGCAGACTTGAAATATGCCCATGTAATGAAAAAATAATACCTGTTAATCCAGATGCAACTGACCTTTTGCAAAAACTAGGATAAGAAAACATCCTACCATTTGTTGTTATCTTTATCTTTTCAAAGCCGATTTGTTTTGCAAGCGATATTATTTTTAAAAAATCAGAACGAATTGTAGGTTCACTGCCTGTAAAATGCACTTCTCTACAGCCGTCGTTAAATCCGTTTAATAGGTTTATTTTAGCATCATCAAGACTTAATTCTTCATTTAAACTATCAGGCTTGCTGATGCAAAATATGCAATTATTATTGCACTTCGTGCCTAAAAAAATGTCTATTCGTTTCATTTTGCTTTCTTAATCTCATTAAGCGCCTGCTTAGTGCTCATATTCTCTTTCCTATGGTCGCTAACACAGCAGAATTTGCAGTTATGGTTACAGCTATATCCAAGCCTTATGTCTGCGCGCGGTATTTCGGTCATTTTAGTTTACAGTATCATTTACAGTATCATTTACAGTATCATTTACAATGCCAAAAGTATAGGCGCCTGTTTTAGCTGAGCCAGTATAGATAATAATATTTTTTTTCTTAAGGTCTAATAAATCTCTTTTTGCTGTGATAACTGTTGTTTTGCATGTTTCAATATATTCTTTAGTGGTTATTTTTCCTTTTAGTTTTATGTACTCTACAGCTTTCTTCTGCCTATCATTTAGTGCTATTGTGTCAATCTCAGGAATTATTAGTACATCAGGATTTCTAAAGCTAATCTTAAAATAGCCAGTTTTTTCTTCAAATTCAGGCAAAGGCATTTTCCATTTCCTTAAAGCATCCCTTATCCTTAAAAAGCCAGTTCCTCTCTTATCCATAATACCATTTCTTGCAAGAACTTCAACAAGTATTTTATTTCGTGTTGTCGGAATATAGTCATTGTTTTTAATTTCACTTATTTCAAGAGGCCTTAAAAGCTCTCCTGGGCTTAAAATATCTAGGTGGGAATTAAACATTCTAAGTAGGATTGCATCATTTTTATGCCAGTCCCTGTGGACTAGCGCATTAGTTATCGCCTCTCTTAATGCCTCCAAAGGATATTCTGTCTTAAATTCAGTTTTAAAATCAATATCCTGATTTTCTTTTTCATCTAATATTTTTTTAAAATCTGTTTCCATAATTCATGCCCCGATACATACCGTAATATTATCTCCCTTTAAAAGCATTTCACTGCCTGATTCCCTGCTCTCTTTGCCGTCTTCAACAAACATCCTTTTTTTTGACATATGAAGTTCAACTACATTATCAAAATATCCTTTGATGTAGCATAAAGGAACAGCTTCAACATTAAGCGTTAATCCATTATTTTTTGCAATGTCAAGGGACTTATGGATAAACGGCGCAGATTCAGAAATTCTTGGCACTAATTCCTCTCTATACGCCCACACATTGTTTGTCGGATTGATAAAAACAAGCTTCTCTGCTCCAAACTCCTTTGCTTTTTTAATCTCAGACAGCGCTTCAGAAGTGCTCATGTTCTCCTTCCTGTGGTCACTAACACAGCAAAACATGCAGTTATGATTGCATGAATATCCTAACCGTATGTCAGCGCGCGGCGAGTCAGTCATACTATATTTTACTCTCCTTTTCAAATATCTCTTTCTCTTTTTTGATTTCTGCCATTAATTCCTCTTCTGTAGGTAAATATAACTTATATTTGGATGCAAAGATTTGATTATTGTTATCTGGTAAAGTGTATTTTACAACAGCATCATTCTTATCTGAGCATAGAAGAATACCTACAGTATTATTTTCGTCTTTATTTTTTACTTCCCTGTCAAAATAATTGACATACATCTGAAGCTGACCCATATCTTTGTGCGTAAGTCTTCCAATTTTTAGCTCAATTATAACAAAACACCTTAATATTCTATTATAAAACACCAAATCTATGTAAAAATGCTCATTTTCAAGTGTAATCCTTTTCTGCCTATCAACGAACATAAACCCTTTTCCCAGTTCCAAAATAAAATTTTTCAGATTTTCAATTATTTTTTGTTCTAATATATTTTCGGTATAAGTTGGTAATTCTTTCATCCCGAGAAACTCAAGAACAAACGGATCTTTAATTAAATCGTTGGGCTTTTTTAAAATTAGTCCATTAGTAGATAATCTTTTCACTTCTTCTTTATCTTTGCTAAACGTTAGTCTCTCATACAAAAGTGAGTTTATCTCCCTGTCAAGTTCTCTTACACTCCAATTTTCTTTTTCTGCTTCAATTAGGTAAAAACTCCTTGATAAGCTATTATCAATTCTTAAAAGTAAGCAATAATGACTCCATGATAATTTACGAGACACTGTCTCGTATTTTGGAAAACACAAATAAAACTTACGCATGTATTGAAGATTATCTACTGAAAATCCTTTCCCGAATTCTAATGTAAGATGACTTGATAACTCTTTGAGGAGACTTTTTCCATATTCAGCTCTTTCTTGTCCTTTTTGCTCTTCTTCGACAATATTTCTTCCTATTTCCCAATATGCCTTAACCATGATATCATTTATCTGACGATAAACATTATGCCTAGCTTCTTCAATAATGTTTTTTATGCTTGCATACATTTTATTATTAGATAATTTATCATTCATCTCAATTCACCAATGCAAATCTATCGTATACTGCTTCATCAGTATGCGGCATTGAAAAGCAGATATCAGTTAACCAACTACTAATCAATCTATCCAAAAACCGCTGATAAGAGCACATTTCACTGTTAGTTATAATTAATATCCTACTAAATCCAAGCTCTTTACCATAACTAACCAGTTTAACAATACATAGAAATGCACGGCATTTCCTGTACAAGAAATTCATTCGTAATTTCTCTGTATATTTTCGTATTGTTGGCTCTCCACCTGTATAGCAAGTTGCACTAATTGTTGTATATCTATATGCAACTTGCTTATTAGAAAATGGCATTATAAATTTACTTATTTTTATGTCATTTTCTATAAAAACAAGCTTCTCTGCTCCAAACTCCTTTGCTTTTTTTATCTCAGACAGTGCTTCAGAAGTGCTCATGTTCTCTTTCCTGTGGTCACTAACACAGCAGAATTTGCGGTTATGGTTGCAATTATACCCTAATCGTATGCCAGCGCGAGGCGGGTCGGTCATTTTAAATTCAAATAAGTTTAGATTTATAAAAATATGAGTTAAATATATAAATTTGGCATGATTCAATACACTCATGGATACAGAAATCAGACAAATTATTGAAGACTTAACTTTCATTAAAAATGAGATAAGTGATATAAAGAGAAATATGCCAGATAAAGAGATGTTTCTTACATCTGACGAATCAAAGCTTCTTGAACAAAGCTTTATTAGTGAAAATGAAGGAAAACTTACTAGCATTAAAGATATTCGAAAGAAACATAAGATATGAACTTTGAAGTATTTTTTGATAAACAGCCTGAAAAATTTCTTGAAAAAATAGATAACAAAGATTGCAAACGGATTTTAGATAAAATAGAGGAGCTGTTTTCAAAGGAGCCTGTACCAAGTTCTTCAAAAAGGATTATGGGAGAACATGGTGTATATAGGATTAGAATTGGTGATTACAGAGCAATCTACAGAATAAACTATGACACAAACAAAATAATAATTATAAAAATAGACAAAAGAGATAAGGTTTACGAATGATTTTTTTACAAAAGCATTTCAAGTTATTTCGCACAATTAATCTCAAGTAAAAGCCTCAGAAGTGCTCATGTTCTCCTTCCTGTGGTCACTAACACAGCAGAATTTGCAGTTATGATTGCATGAATATCCTAACCGTATGTCAGCGCACGGGATTTCATTCATTTTCTAAACTCTCCTGTTCCAAACTCTTTTAGATAAGTCTTCCACACCCTTGGACATTGTTGCTCATACCGGCAGCCTTCACAAACTCCAGATAGCATAACCCTTCTCTCTAAAACAGTAATACCTTTTTTAATGTATTTATGGTATTTTTTATCAATCACACAATATGGTATGTGATATAGCTCTGTTTTTGGTTTGATTATATCAAGCGCTTCTTCAACAAAGGGAGTAATTTCAGAGTATTTTACTGCAACTTTTTCTTTATTTTTATGCGCGTTACCTATTAAATCAATCGGAAAAATGACAACCCTATTTACTTCGGCAAATTCAGCATTGACAAGCCTTGCAATAGAAGGAATATTATTATAATTAAGTTTTGAAATGACAATCCTAAATTCAACATCTAATTCTGTTGCAAGCGCATTTTGTATTCCTATAAAAGCCTGCTCAAAGCTTCCGTTAGTTTGCGTAATATAATCATGAAGCATTGCTTTATCTGCGTGCAGTTCAGTTACAACTTTAAGGTTTTTTATTTTTTTAAGTTTTTCAGTATATCCAATGTAACACAGCCTCCTGCCATTAGTGATTAGTTTTATCTTTGCAGCAGGAGAGTTAGCATTAATATAATTTAAAATCTCAAATAGGTCTTCCCTTAAAGTTGGCTCACCACCTGTGATCGTAAAACTATCTGATTTTTTATTTTTATTAATTTCTTCCAAAATTTTGCTTGTTGTTGGCTCTATAAGTTTGGGGCTGGGTGGCATTATAGATGTGCACATCACACAGCTATTATTACATTTATTTCCAATGCCTATGTCAGTCAATTTATGCCTCTTTTTTCAAAAACAGGATAAAGCTCATCTGTCCCATAAATCTTTGCGTATTCTCTCCAAACACCTGCACACATGCTGTTAAGTTTGCATATCTGGCAATCCTTTGACTTTGATTTTAGGTTAGAATGGATAAAATCATGCAGATTCTCATGCCTGCTTTCATCGCTTCCAACATAAACCTGAGGCTCTTTTTTCATCCTTTGTGTTTCAGCGCAGTAGCTGATTAATTCCTGCATATAGCATAAAGGAATTCCTTCAACAGAAAAAGAAACGAAATTTTCTTTGCAAAAAACCATTGCATTATGCAAATTAAGCTCTATTTCAGATAATTTAGGCACAAGGTGCTTATTATCTAAAGCACGCCCATTTGGCCTGATAAACCCAAAGTATAAATGAATTTTATCGCTGATTGAATATATCAATTTTGCGTAATCAATTAGGAATTTATAATTCTCTTTGTTTATTACATGGCTAACAGATGTGATTATATTTAATTTTACAACATTTTTTATCCCAGCTACACTTTCATCAAACATAGAAGAATCAGTAAGCATATCTGATACTTCTTTTTTATTGGAATGCAGAGCAATAAGAACACTAGTTAATCCTGCAGCTTTAAGTTTCTTAAGGTATTCAAAATCTGAAATTACACTTCCATTTGTCTGAAGGGAAATAGTTTGTATGCCTTTTTCTTTTGCAAATAAGAAAAGCTCAACAAGATCTTTTCTGATTGTTGGCTCTCCTCCAGTAAAGCAAATTTCTTTGACACTGCTTGTGGCAAGCTCAGATATTTTATTTTTTGCTTCAATTGTTGTCAGCGTCTTTTCATTATCATTTGCAACAGTGCAAAAAAGACATTTCTGATTGCATGTAAGCCCAAGCCTTAAATTCGCAATTTTTCGGTTTATCGGCGTATTGTTTTGTGTAATAGTTGATTTTCTAAGTTCAACTGCCTCATGCACGCACACCTCCATGCAGCAATAGCATTTAATGCATTTGTCTTTGCTAATAACATATTTTCCTTCAATACTTTCAATTGCTTTTGCCGGGCAGTTTTTATAGCATGCGCCGCACTTTTTGCATCTTACGCCAATAAATGGTGCAAGTTTGCTTTTTTTGTCACAGTATTTTGAGGTTTTCTCAAAATTAACAGTAGAAATGCCGTCTCCTGCTATCTGTATTGCTGATGCATCCCTAATGCCAATACCCTTTTCAGCTGCATACTTAATTATTGGAATGTTTTCTGGATTAAATCCAGTGATTTTTGCAGCAACACTGTCAACTGCTACACCATCAATACCTGCAATCACGCAGCCAACCAAAACAGGTTTTCCATAGCTTGGGCCTTCATTTCCTTCCATGCAATTGACTGCATCCATAATAGTAAGCCCAGGTAAAACAAAAGAATAAACATCAACTATCCCTTTTGAAAAATCATCAATCTTTGTAAAATTCTTATGAAGATAATGCCTTTCATCTGGATGGATAAGCCCAAAAGTATTTTTTATTGCGCCTGTTATCAAAGTCAACTGATGTGTCTTGAATTTTGGCAGATTGATTATCAGATCATACTCGAAGATAGCCTTGCAAAAGTCTGTTTTTTCTAGGACATAATGATTGGGAATCTTTTTTGGAGTGAAGCCTTCTTCTTGCAGATTCAAAAAGTTAACGCCAGTGCTTTTGCATACTGCAAGTATCCCGCTGATTTTTGCTGCCTTTAGCGTGTTCCCTGATTCACATGATGCTGCTTGCTCACCAACAGCAATATTTGGTGTAATCTCTTTGACTAGTTCAATCACTGCTTTTACGAAAAACGGATGTGTTGTCGCGCACTTTTCAGGAAGAAGCGGATCGCAGATGTTTGGCTTTAATAGAACCTTGTAATTAGACTTAACAAATTTTTCTAAACCGCCTATTGCATCCAGCGCTTTTTTTACTGCAGATTTTACATCAGAATAAGATTTACACCTGATAACCCCCACAATTGCCATATAATGAGACTAAAAGAAAGCAGGATTAAAAAGCTTGTGGGCAAAATTATTTAAATAATACTGAATTAGATTAAAAAGTGGAAAAAAAAATATTGCAGCTGGCAAAAGAGATTTACGAGAAATATAACCCAAAAGAAATAATATTGTTTGGAAGCCATGCAAGAAACACGCAAAATAAACATTCAGATATAGATTTATTAATAGTAAAAAAAACAAATAAAAAATTTAATAAAAGAACTGAAGAAGTATTGAATCTTGTTGATTGTGACTTAGATCTTGACATTTTTGTATACACGCCAGAAGAATTATCAGCCATGAAAAAAAAAGGTAATTATTTTATTGAAAAAGCACTCAGCGAAGGTGTAAAAATATGAGTGATGATAAAAACAAATATGAATCAAAAAGATGGCTTAAACAGGCAGAATCAGAGCTCTTGGCTGCAAAAGCATCAGTAAATAATTACGCTTTTAATGCGTGCTTCCTATCCCAACAATCAGCTGAAAAAGCTCTAAAATCATATCTTTATCTAAAAGGCGAAAGGGGAATTCTTTCTCATTCCAACTTATCCCTTATTAAAAAGTGCGCTGAAATAGATAAGGCATTCGAAATACTAAAAAGAAATGCTAAAGAACTTGATAGCTATTACTTATCTACAAGGTATCCCGATTCTCTTCCGGATGGTGTGCCATGTGAAGTATATGAAAAAGAAGATGCAGTATCAGCAGTAAGCGCTGCTGAAAAAATAATTTATTTTGTAAAAGAAAAAATCAAGCAAAAAAATTAAGCAGCTGCTATCTCTTTTCCTTCGATAACTGCTTGGTTGACTATTCCAATCTCTTTTGATTTCCTCTTGAATTCCTCATTTGTGTAGCAAAAAGGCTCAAGCGAAATCTCATAATCCCAAAGCTCAAGAATTCTATAAATCCTATCAGCAAATTTCATTCCTGAAAAATCATCTGAGACAATAATAATATCAATATCAGAATGTATAAAGTTATCTCCCCTTGCTCTTGAACCGAATAAGATTACTTTTTCAATTTTTATTTTTTTTTTTAGTTTATTGATAAGCTTATTTAGCTCTTTTATTACTCTTTCATCTGTAATTGTAACCATTCAAAAACCCTCTTCGCATTCTCCAGCCTATCTAATGCAGACTCTTTATCATAATTTTCATAAGGAACAGAATCTGTTGCATCAGGATAGCGAGAGATAATATAATCTGGAGACATCATTCTCAGGGATTTTAGGATTGTTTCAGATACTTTAAGTTTTTTTCCAAGTTCAATAAGAGAATGAGTCTGGGAGATTTCACCAAATTTTTTCATTATTGCTGCTTTCAGGCCTTTTTCAACAGACTGATGAGCCAAAAAAGCAACTAAATAGAATTCTTCACAATTTAGGTTTTTTTCAGCAGCGGATAAATCATGTTTTGCCTGAAGCCACCAGTTCCTGATTTCACGCCTCATAAAATTCTAGAAGTAAATAAGTTTTATAAATATTTGCTTAAATAAAATGATTAAATTCCTCATTCCCCCGTTTTTCAGGGTATTCTCTCCATGGCCCTTCACACACAGTGTCATATTTACATTTTTTGCACTGAACAAATTTGACTTTGCCATAGGATTGCCTCGTCTTCGTGAAATCAGGGTCATAATTACTTGTTCCTCTTATTTCTGTATCAGGAATGTAGCGTTCAGATACATATTTTTCATATCCTTTCATCTGGCAGTATGGCATTGCTTCAGCCATAACTGTTACTCCAGCATCAATACCAATTTGCAGTCCCTTATGAATAAAAGGAGCAGCCATGCTTATCCATGGAATCATTTTGTCAAAATTTTTATCCGCATTTCCCATCGCATGGACAAAGGCAAACTGGTATTGATTTACGCCAAGTTTAACAAGCATTTCCGCTATTAGAGGAAGATATCTATAGTTAGGTTTGACTACAACAGTATTAGTGACAATAATAACATCAAATTTCCGTACATTTTTTATTCCTTCATAAGTCTGCTTGAAGCTTCCATGAGCTCTGGTAAGGTAATCATGAAGTTCTGCTATATGCCCGTGAATAGCAGGTCCAAATTCAGTCATTCCTGATTCGATTGCTTTTTTTGCAAAATCAGGATAGCAAAATCTCCTTCCATTTGTCTGCACCTGTATTGTAGAAAATCCAAGTTCTTTTGCGTATGATAAAAGCTCAAAAAAATCACTTCTTATTGAAACCTCGCCGCCTGTAAAAACAACGCCGCTACAACCTGTTTTTTTTGCTTCATTTAAATCATTAAATATTTTCTCTTTTGACCTGTTGCCTTTTAATTTATTATCTGCCTGGACGCAAAAATAGCAGTTATTATTGCAAAGAAATCCAGTTTTTATGTCAACGCGCTTGTTCATCTTTTGTTTTTCCTTCTTTTGAATTAGGTTTTTCAATTTGCTTTGTATTATGCTCTCTAATACTTAAGATTTTAGCATTTGACTTACTTGTCACTTTTTTTCCTGTGCTTTTTTCAATCTGTTCTCTTGCTGCTTTTGCGCTTAATGCACCTTCTTGTGCAACTATCCTGCTTTCATCAAAACCAGAAGGATTGCGAACAATAGAAATATCAGTTGCAGCAACTTCAGAAAGCATATTAAGAACAAGTTCTGTGTTAGTCATATTGTCTCTAAGGTTCTCTTTTTTTAAACCTTTATATTTCTTATACTCGCTTGTGGTCATTCCACTCCAAGTTTTACTCATTAAATCAGTTAATTCTGCATATTCTGCTCCTTTTTTTACCCCGCTCTTATCCCATTCATCTGTTAATGACTTACGAACTTCAATAGATTTGATTCGTTGATTAACCCAATTCTCACTATACCCTAACTTACGGTAATTTTGAATAGCTCTTTCAATAGAAAGTTCTGGATCAATTGTTTCATCTATTCGTTCATTTCCTACTTTTGCCAGCCACATCTTAAATGGCTCTGCTTTTCTTGAAGGAACAGATTGAATAAGCCTTAAAATTTGTTCGGTATCAGCAACATCAGTAAAACGCATTTTACCATCTTCAGCAACTAGTTTCAACTGGTGACAATTTGTCACCGTTTCATTTCCTTCTTCTTTAAGTCTTTGAGATAGTTTGTTCCAATATTTTCTAGCAGTTTGATAGTCAGCATCAATTAACACTGCAATAATATCTATTACAGAAAACCACCATTTCTGATTATTTTCATCCCAGACTGTCCTAATTTTAGTGTTCTCAAATAACCTTATTTGTTTCTTTTTATTAGTTATCATTAGTATCCCTTAATTCATTTTTATTTCCACGTGTAAATTATAACTTACAGTGGGTATTTAAAATTTACAGTAATTTATGTTGCCGCTTTATAGCACAGCCTCCTGACATTGCTCTGCACCTGTATTGTAGAAAATCCAAGTTCTTTTGCGTATGATAAAAGCTCAAAAAAATCAGTTCTTATTGAAACTTCACCGCCAGTAAAAACAACGCCGCCACAACCTGTTTTTTTGGCTTCTGTTAAATCATTGAATATATCTTCCTTTTGGCGATTGCCCTTTAATTTATTATCTGCCTGAACGCAAAAATAGCAGTTATTATTGCAAAGAAATCCCGTTTTTATGTCAACGCGCTTTTGCATGGCACTGTAAAATTTGAGTGGATAAATAAAGGTATTTATTGTGCAATAAGCCATTTCCACAAAGGGAGTGCTGATATATATATGCCTTCAATTTTTTCTTTAAATTCTTCATTTTCAGTAAGTATTAAACCGCTATTTAATTTTAATGCTTTCGCAGCTTCAATTAATCCCTTAAATTCTCTTTCCTTTGTATCATTGTTCTGCATTGATGCGCAAACCTGTATTGCATCAAAGTTTTTATTTCCCTTTGAAATAATAAAATCGCATTCATTTTTTTCCCTGAAATAAAAAATGTTATGGCCGCGCCTCTTTAATTCAATGAACGCAATATTTTCTAAAATTCTTCCAATATCAATAGAGAGCCTAAAAGACATTAATTTGGCCAGTCCTGAATCAATTACATACGCCTTTTTATTAGAATAAAGCTGTTCTTTTAGCGAGCCTGAATACTTTGAAGTTGAAAAAACTAAATAAGAGCTTTCAAGATGTCCTATATAGCTTTTAACAGTATTTGGACTTCCCAAGTTAAGCATTTTTTTTAGGCTGTTAAAACTATATTCTTTGCTAAAGTTGCTGAATAGGAATAAGCAAAGTTCCCTCATTGATTTTTCATCGCTAATGCCATATCTGACTAAAGTATCGCGATATATTATGTTATTATATAATGTTTTTAGAGATTCAGGCGCATTGAACAATAAATACTCAGGAAATCCTCCATTCAATAAGTATTCATTAAAATGCTTTCTTAATACTGCCCTTTCCTGTGTAGTTTGCACAGTTGATTTAATATTGAATTTACTAAGCAACAAAAATTCCTTAAATGAAAATGGATAAAGCTCTATTGGAATATATCTTCCAGTAAGCCTGCTTCCAAGCTCTTTACTTAACATTGAAGAGTTTGAGCCAGTAATTAAGAATTTGAATCCTCTATCATACATTCTTCTGACAAAAAGCTCCCAACCTTGGATATTTTGCAGTTCATCAAAAAAAAACACTTTGCTTTCGCCATATAACTCAATGAATGCTTCATAAAGCATATCAAAATCCTTAACAGTAAAGCCAAATATCCTTTCTTCCTCAAAATTAAAATAATACGTTGTTTTATCTTTAAAATAGGCGTTTTTAATTTGCTTAAGTAAAATAGACTTTCCGCATCTCCTTATTCCTGAAATAATTAGCGCTTGCGGCAAATCAATGAATTTTTTTACTTGGCTTAGCGCATCTCTATTAACAAAATCACCATCTTGCTCAAAATATGTTTTTTGCTCAACAATGACTTGTTTTAAAAGATTTATGTCCATTATTACAATAATAAATGCTATGTTATTTATAAATATTTTCATTTCTAATGAATATTATACTTAAATAATTATCAATTAGAATGAAAATTATTATCTATTGCCTTTAAGCTTGTTGTCTGCCTGAACACTAAAAATAGCAGTTTTTATTGGAAAGAAAGCCGGCTTTAATGTCGACGCGATTGTGCATGAATCTGCAAAATAAAAGTTAATAATTAAAAGTATTGGTATCCAAATATAGATTCAACAATTAATATCAAAATAAAAAATTATATTAGTAAAAAATTATTTTAAAGTAAACCTTATACGACTGCTGAATCATCTGGCAAACACCATATTAAGGTATCTTGTAATTCAGGCAGCCGCCCTGACATTTTTTTCTGTGGTAATACGCACAAGTATTGCATTTTTCGTACAAAATATTTTTCCATCGCAGTTTATCAATTTTTTTTATATAATAATCAGGTATAAATTTTTCTGGATCTGAAATTGTGGTGATGCTTGGTCCTTTTAAGAATAATGATACACATGGGAAAATTGAAAGGTCAGGATTAATTACAAAACTGTTTTCTCCGGCAAGACACAAAGAACTGAACCTTATATTTTTATTGCTAAAACAGCATCTTGGATATGCTCTTGATGTGTCTGTAGTTATGCCTAAGGCATCCATCTTTGATACAATGTCCATTAATTTATCTTCATATTTATGAAGTTCATTCTTATCAATAAAATAGTTTGACTTATATGAATTCGGAGCAGGATAATTTAGGGTTATTTTGCATGGCCTATATTTTTTGACAAGACTAACTATATGAGCAATGTTATTTTTTTCCCTTAAAATATAAATAAAATTAAAGATGTTTTTCCTATCTGCAACATATGATAGATTGCTAATAAAATTTTCATATTCTTTATTAGTATATGAGGCTGGATCCATAAGACTGACAAAAAACTCAGTATCATCATTTATGCTTCTTAAAATAGATTTATCGAATGTAAGATTTGTTGAGATGTTTAACTTGAAACCGTGCTTGTAGCTCAGTTTAAAAAAATCGGCAATCTTAGTATGGACTGTCGGTTCTCCGCCAATGAAATTGAATTTAGTGATATTACATGCTTTCAACCATTTAAGCACATACAAAAAATCTTTCTCTGTAATATCTTTGTATTCATTTGATAATGCGCTACTATAACAGTAATCACAATTTTTATTACATTTGTATGTCAGTGCAATGTTTACAAGTTTGAAGATTGTCATTTGTGTACTGAAGTGTTAACAAGGACTAATTATATAAAAGTTCTGAAAAAAAATTAATTATCATATATATTGGCTATATTTGTCTGTATACTTTTTCACTTTTCACTATAATAAAACGATGATGGGTACTTACACTGGTAAAATAAAAGGAGTCTTATAAATCAGTGCCGAAATAAGAAGTTCTGTAGCATCCTGAATATCTTTAGATATGTTTAGAGTCTCTTTCCAGAGTGCATCTGTTTTTTTGACAGCCAGTCCCATAATAACATTCAGAACACCATCCTTAGTTTTATATCCCTGTTTTATTTTTTCTGGTTTGGTCTGACCAAACCACTGCTCGCATAGATTAGTGGTAGCAAGGTATGGAAATTCTATGTGAAGCATGTAATTCTTTTCATAAGTCCTTAGCCTTATAATCTGATCCCTTAGCGGAGGAATGAATGTTTGAATTTGATGTTCAAGCTTATAAAGTTCATTGTTGAATGCTTCTTTTGAATCAGCATCAATAACTTTATTGAATAAGTTTATCTGATTTTTCACATGCTGTGGCAGTTCTTTTTTTGTAACCCTGACACCAAAAAAATGTTTGTTTGAGACTTCAAACAGATTTTTCTTGAAATGAAAAACACAATAGCCATGTCTGACATCAAGATGGAATTCCTTATTCAGCTCATTAGCCATGGTATCATACTCTCGTTTTCCG
>JAZDLQ010000001.1:0-4760 GCA_043801855.1 archaeon
TAATAAAAATATTTATATATAATTTGCTGCGCCTACTTTTCTATAAATAAAGGGAAAACAGAGAAGTTTTCTACCCATAAATAAAATAAAAAATGATGAAAAATGGCACAATTAATTTTTACCGATGAGGGATTGGTTGAACTAGTTACAAATTTAACTAGCAAAGTAAAAAATACTTTGATAGTGGCAGATTCTTATAGTTATCCAATTGTTGCAGAATTAGGAGATACTGTATTAATTATATCTAATGAAATTGAACCAGCAGATGAAATAAGGCACGATAGAGAGTATAATGCCGTGATTGCAATTGGCGGCTGCACTGCATTAGACGTAGGAAAATATATAGCAGCAGGTGTGTGCGAACATTATGCCATACCTACGTTATCAACTGGATGTATAAGCAAAGAATATGGCTTGCTAAGAAGAGGTGGTAAGACAGTAAAAATGGTGTCTGAATCACCAAATCAAACAATTGTAAGTTATCCATTTGTCATGGGAGGAAACCAAGCTGATGTAATTAAGTGGACATCATCAGGCTTTGGTGATTCTTTATCTCACTTTGGCAGGATATTAGAATTTGTTACTGATCCTAAAAACAGCTATACTGAAAAGGT
This sequence comes from archaeon, assembly GCA_043801855.1. Taxonomy (GTDB): domain Archaea; phylum Nanobdellota; class Nanobdellia; order Woesearchaeales; family GW2011-AR15; genus CAYTWW01. The sequence goes on from JAZDLQ010000001.1 coordinate 615, forward strand.
GATTAATGATGGATACTGGCCAACTGTAGTATCTTTAGGACCAGAATTTATAACTACAGCAAAATGGGTATTGGAAGATTTTGTTGGATATGATAAGAAAGATACTTTTGAAATGTTGGCAAACTTGTCGCATAAAATATCCTTTGAGCAAAGATTTTCACCTGGTGGAGAGCATAAACTTTATGAAGCATTGATGCAGCAAAATGGATATTCTGCATACCAGCCTACACATGGACATCTTGTTGCTATTGGAACTCTTCTAACCGCAAAAGCTATAGAAAACTCAAATCCTGGAAAAAGTGGAAACTCACACCTGTTTGATGTTTTGCAAAGAACTTTTAGAAAATTATCGATTCCTTGTTCATTTTTAGAAATAGGCGTGGCTAATCCAAGAGAATATCTTAAGCAGGGATTAGATGGAATAGCTGATACTGATACTTTGCTTGGAAGATACGTAAAAGAAAATGGAGCGGTTGATTTACTAAATGAAGTATTATCGTAGAGAAATTTTCTACATTTTCTAAGCAAACGATTTTAATGCAAAAGGGTTAACAAAAAAAGCAATCACAAAAGGAGAATGAAAAATGGATGATATTTTAAAAGACAATTCAAAGTACGACTTGAAAACAATCAAGCTTAAACCTGATACATACAATAAGCTTGTCATGGCAAAGAAAAGTGAAGCTGACCAGTTGCATCACTTTTGAAGATTCTGTTGAAGGAATAATTGCTGCAAAGCTTGCCGGCATTGGATGCGTTGTTGCTGTTTTGACAGGATCAGGAAATTGTGAAGATTTTGTAACTCATGCCTCTTATAAGAGACATTTAGATAAGATGAAAATTACTACAGTACAAAGTTTATATCCCACCCATATTATTGGCGGTCTAGACGAAATTATTTTTGGACCTAATGGATTAATAATTGATGGAGTAGGATATTCTTTTTGAAAAAGTAACATTAATAGTTATAATTAAATTTATTTTACATTAAAAAAATCTTTGATTAATCCACTGTATTCTGTGCTTATCTTCATCTCCCAGTCCTGTGGAAAAAGCCTAAGATAATTCTTCCAGGCAAATCTTTCATCTAAAAATATGATTACGCCCCTGTCTGTCTCGCTTCTAATGCACCTTCCTGCATTCTGGATGCATTTAGTCATTGCAGGCATGATGTAGCCATAGTCCCAGCCTTTTTTAAACTTTTTATCGTAATAGTCAATAAGTGATTTTGATTCAAGATCAGGCTGGCGAAGAGGCAAACCCACAACAACAACAGCTTTTAATAAATCTCCTGGAAGATCAATTCCTTCACCAAAGCTTCCCTGTGAAACTGCCAAAAGAACAGCGCCTGTTTTACTGTAACTTTTGAATCGCTCCAAAAATTCAGCACGCTCAAGCCTTCCCATTTCAGATTCTTCTAAAAATACTGGCTTTTTGCACTCAATATTGCGATTGACTTTATCGCGCAGGCTATAGCTTGGAAAAAAGATTGCCGAGTTTCCTGGGACAGCATCTATTATTTCAGAGCAAATCTTAGCAATCTCTTCAAACTGCTTATCATTTCTCATAGAAAACTTAGTTGTTGTCTTTGGTATTACAAGGTTAAGCCTGTTATCTTTTGGGTAAGGATCATTAAATACAACAGCTTCTGTATTTTCTACTCCAAGAAGCTCTTTATACATATCAATCGGGACAAGAGTACCTGACATAAGAATTGATGAATGAGCACTATTTACAACAGGTGCTGCAACAATTGAGGGATCAAGGCATCTATAAGATAGCTGGAAATATGACTCTCTTGCTGATTGCTTATTAGATATAATCCTAGCAAACCCTTCATCAGCTCCAATCCATGCTGATAAAAATCTTGCAACGCTGCCAACATATGATTGCTTTTGGCGCTCACGGATGTTATCAGCAATAAACTCCAGGTCATCAGTTACCTGTTTAAAGTCATATGCTGTATCAATAGGCATAAAAAACTCATCTTTTAAGGCTATTTTTTCTTCAGCAAGCTTAAGGGAATTTGACATTGAAATAACTGTATCCATAATCTTATTTAGCAAATCAACTGTTTCATTATAGCCGTATTTCTTGCTTTCAGCTATCGCTCTTCTTAATGTTGTTGTTGATAAGTATTCTGAAGCAAGGTCTTTAAGCCTGTCAGGAAGGTTATGCGCCTCATCAACGATCACAATAATGTCATCCAAGTTTTTTTCAATTTTTTTAAGAAATCCTTCACCGATTCTTGAATTAAATAAATAATAGTAATCAGTTATTATTACTTTAGCTACTGTTGCAAGGCCAATTGATAGCTCATAAGGGCAGAGATTGTTGTCTTTTGCAACTTCAATTATCTTATCAGCCGGATAAGGGCCTGTTTTTCTTAATACAGAAATTATATTCTTTGCATTATCTGTTAATTTGCCGGATTTTCTTGTGTTTAGGTAAAATTCGCATTTTTTGTGTTCCCGCACCTTCTTGCAATAATCTGCAAACTCGCTTGAGTATAAGCCCTGTACACCTGGTTGTGCGCACATCCACATTTTTCCAATAATTGATACTGCATCTACATCAAGGTTATACTTTGACTTGATTAATAATAATGTTTCTATAGCTATTTTATGCTGGGTGTGCCTTGAAGTAAGAAAAAGAATGCATTTCTTTTCTTTACCTATCACATGCTTAAGTGCAGGACCTAAGGCTCCAACTGTTTTTCCAAGGCCGGTTGGCGCATGAACTAGAAGATTTTTCTTTGCTTCGATTACCTTATCAATCAGCAACAAGAGTTTATCCTGTTCAGCACGGACAGTTTCAAAAGGAAAGTAGATTTCTTTTAGAGAATCATTATCCATAGACCTTTTAAAAAAAGATATCGTTAAAAAAGTTAACTAAAAATAATAGAATATTAGTACAGCAATAGCAATAATAATTAACTCAACTAAAACCATGTAGCTATTAAACCCTCTTCCTTCGCCATTTCTTAATCTACTAATAACATTTTTCCTATTATTATCAAAAGGGTATGTCCATGCTATATAAGATACAAGATGCGCTGTTTTTTTATTTATCAAATATGGAAAATAATCTAATAAAAGATGTCCAAGAAATGAAAAAAATCCAAAAAACACAATGTAATAAGGAAATATAAGTAATGATAGCAAAGACATAATAAAGCCAAAAAGAGGAGTGTGAGTAGGAAGCAGATGGTGCATCAAGAGGGGCTCACGTTTAATTAAAGAAATGATAATATCTAAATCCACAATTATTCCCATAATTACAATGTAAATAGCATCTTTTAAAGATACTTCATTGCCGATTATCATAAGAACTTTGACCAAGATTAGAGAAAAAGGAATATGAGCTAGATATACCATTTTAGCGTTTGTACAATACCTTCTTCATCCCCGGATACAGCCCCATTGCTATCATCTGCTCGTACTGCTCCTGCGTCAGCATAAATGTAGTTATAGTAAAATTATACTTATCCTTTGTGTCAGCGCATATTCTCTTAATTTCATTACTATTTATCCCTTCACCAATAAGGATTAAGTTTGCCCTGTTTTCCTCTTCTTTTCCAACAAGGATTATCTGAGTAACATTAGGATCTATTTTAACCAAGTCAACAAAACTTTCAATAACACGCTTGTCGATTTTCAATACTGTTTTTAAAAATTCAGTTGTTTTGTTTTGCTCCAAGATGTAAAGCTTTGTTTTTTTAAATTCTATTAGCCTAAGAATTTTCAATTTTAGAAGCTTATTCAAAATACGATAAGTTGTTGCAGGGCTTGTTTTTGTAAGTTTTGCAACTTCCCTTAAATAATATTCCTTAGTATCATCCTTTATAAAAAGCTTAATTACTGCTATTTTTTTTGAATCAAAAAGCTCATCAAGCACTTCGATTGATTCCATAATGCTAAAGTAATTTATTATCATATTTATATATATTTTCATTTTTGAAACAGTGTTTCATTTTTGAAACAAAAAACAAATAAGACCTCAAAGAGACTCTGGGTAAAAGATTGACTAACACTCATTCATAACGTAAAACGAATTCAAAAGAAGGTTTATCGAATCCTTAAAACAGAAGTGAAAACCTAATGCGTTTAGCCAGAGTTCATCAGATTTCTTTAGGTTCAGGTTCTG
>JAZDLQ010000015.1:0-56839 GCA_043801855.1 archaeon
TGAATTTGTTTGCCCATCCTGGTATTGTTTGTTTCATATTGCTTAATTAAGTAATATGAACTACTATTTATATCTTTCGTTTGTGTGTATTTTTTAGAGAATAAACAAGAAGAAGAAGTATCGCCTATGGCTTAATTCAAGCAGAGTTAGGGATTATTGTGTCTGAGAATATTTATACTGAGCCAAATTTAGATAAAAGGATAGATGGAAAAATAATCAGTGTCAAGGTGAAAGCCCTTAAATAATAAGATTGCTTTTTTCCTCTTTTGACCTAAATAATATCTTTAATATTTTTTGACAGGGTTATCCTGTTTGTTTTTCCATATGGTTCCAAATTAATTATTCCTTTTCGTTCCAGTTCTTTTACAGCCCTGTGTGCTTTTAATTTGGTCATGCCATCCACTCTACTGATTTCAGATTGCAATGCGCTTCCTTTGTTGTTTATCACTGTTTCAATCACTCTCTTCTCATTTGAATTGAGAAATTTTAATATATTGCCTTTATTGCCTAAACCATTATCTTCTTTTGTTGTTTGCGGAATAATCTTATGGTCAATCAATTTGGTTATGGCATTAAGGCTCTTTTCCATTTTCTCTTCTAATCTCTTTGATATCACATAATAAGAGACTGGAACAATTATAATAATCATTAAAATAAGAGAAAGCCATAAAGTGTAATTAGGGATCATGCGGGGGCATAATCCGTGATTCTCCTGAGTGCCTGAAATGTTTCGAAAAATGCTGTTACCTATAATTGCTGCAATTGCGATGACAGCGAATATAGGAATTATCCATAACCACTTGCTGTTTTTATCCAGGCTATTCATTAATATTTCTGATTAATACTTGATATTTAAAAGTATTTATTGGTTTCAATACGCTGAAACCAATTATGATGGTTTCAACGAACATTTATATATGGTTTCATGTTAATGAAATATAGTATTTAATTGAGGTGAAATAAATAATGGATAGAAAAATAATAGGTATTGGGATAGGTGCAGTCCTTGTTATCGGCCTGGTTGCCATAATGGGAAGCGTATTTGCGCAAAACACAAGGAGTGAAGCTTCAGCTGGATTCAATGATGCTGATAATGACGGCCTTTGTGATAATGCAGGCTCTGGAAATTGCCAGTATAGAAATCAGGCAAGCGGAGGATTTGTAGATGCAGATGGTGATGGGAATTGCGATAATGCAGCTAACTGCCCGATGCAAAATGCCAATGGTGGTTGCTGCGGAACAGGTGGATGCCAGAGATTGAAAGAAGGATTCAAAGGCGGATGCCATAGAGCATCAGCAGAGTAATTTTATTTTTTTTATTATGCGAAAGATGAGGCTAAAACACCACCTTTAGGTTGGGGAGAACTCTCTAATTTTATCATATCAAAAAATGCTTTATCATTCCTGAATTTCAATTACTTTCCTTTTTGAAGTCATTCCTGAAACAATTTTAACATTCTTTTTAGTAAGCCTGGAAAAAAATTTCATAACTTCGATATTTGCCTTATTATCCTCGCACTTTTCTTTTATTGCAACCTTTAACGATTGTCTTGATTCATCATAGCCTATGATCTCACTTTTTGGTGAATTTGGCTTGACAATTATACTAAGCCTGTTGTTTTTGATGTATTTATCTAGTTCCATTTGAATAAATTTGTAACCCGATTGACAGCATAAAGAAACATCCTTTGAGGCTTTTCAAATGGAAGCTCAGTTCCAATAACCATGTTTTTCTTTTTTTTAATGGAATCCAAAAATTCTTCTTTTGAATCAGTTTGTGCGCATGTAAGGCAGTTACCAAGGTCGTAGATAGAGTGCCCGTCACTTCCCTGCTGTTATTGCTTTTCCAAGCTGTTTTGCTGAAGCTAGAGCCATTGTGTTGCAATTCCTTGATACGCCTGAATTTATTACCTCAATTGCATCAACTTTTCGATATATTGGGTTTTTTATATTTGGCGGATTTTTTTCAGGGTGGGCAAATGAGCTTAGGCATGAATATTTTTTTGATACTTCCAAAAGCTCAACAATTTCCATATCAATTATGCTGTGCAACAAGCCGCCTTTCTTTTTTTTTGATATTTCTGAATGAAATTCATATAAGTCCTTTTTTTCATAAAAATAAAATAATACATCAGCATTGTTCTTTATTGTAACTTCAATTCCAGGAATTATTTTATCGCTATTTGCAGCCTTTATTCCTTTTACTTCATTATGATCTGTTATTGCTGCTCCTATTCCCAGCTCTTCTAATTTACTCAGAATATCTTTTATTTTAGCAGCACCGTCACTGTACTCTGTGTGAAAATGCAGGTCATAGCAGCTATATCCTAGCTTTTTTAATGGAATCGGATTAGGTTTTGAGAATACTGCGTGGTATTCCATTTTTTAGTTATAATCTCTCCAGATATGCTCGCATTTTTCACATTTATAGAATTTTGTTTCAGGCTCATCGCTGGCTCTTGTCTGAACCATCCAAAAATATGCTTTTTTGTGATGGCATTTTGGGCACTCTGCATCAGCTAACGGGTGAGGAGAATCATCTCTTTCAACAGTTTCAATTTTTCTATTCTTATTTATTATTTTTTCAGATATTTCAACAGGAACATGCTTTTCCGTTTTAGTATATCCACAGCTGCACTTAATGACGAGAGTATTATTTTCCTTTTTAGGCAAAAGAAGGCTTTTGCATTTTGGGCAGAACATCATTTTTAATTAAATTGGAATGTATTTGTATATGCCTATAAACTTAAGAAGCTCAACAAACCAAATTTTTATATAGCCTAGAAAAGGTATTCTAAATACTGCTTTTCCGATAACCCTTTCCTGGTTTATCTTTGTTTCAGAAGGGTCTGACATAGGATTATGGTCTCCTTTTGTCTGGAAATAATACTTGCCATTGTCGCTCCACTTTTTTACAATCCTATGGATTATCGGATCAGGCCTGTTTCCCTGAAAAACAATAACGTCCCCCGGATTAAGTGATTCGGGCTTTTTTCCAAACAGGACAATTATATCACCGGTATTAAACCCGTTTCGGAATGAGTACTTATAAAAGTCATCTTTTGTTATATTAAACTCTGAATAAAAGTCGCCGCATGTTTTCCAAAAGCCATCAAAATTACTGTTATAATCAGCTGGAACAACACCGCAGATTATTCCGTTCGCAAGACCATGCTCCATGCTGCCTGAGACAACAGCAACAACAGGGTGTGTTGTTCCAAATAAAAGGCCAAGGCCTGGATATATTAGAAATTTAATAAAAACATAGGCAAGCAAGATGTTTACAATCCAGCTAAGAGGGCTGTCATCTTCCCAGATAAAATACCACACTTTGCCAAGAAAAGAATCAGGCCTTGCCTTTTTTATCTTATTTTTTTTCATTGTCTTTAAAAAAAACTAGGCTAATATAAATTGTTTGGTTTTTAATGATAAATTTAGAGCTAAAAAGATAATAAGTTTTTAATACCTTATTTCATTTGTAAAACAAGATGGAAAAAAACAAAAAGAAAAATATCCAAAATAATTATCTAATAGACAGATTGGCTTTTATAACTAAAAATGCTACCTTAATCGGAGATATTACTATTGGGAAAAAGACGAGCGTCCTGTATGGTTCTGTATTAAGGGCGGATTTAAATTATATAAAAATAGGAAGTTTCTCAAACATACAGGATAACGCTGTTATTCATGTTGACCACAATAATTCTGTTTTAATCGGCAATTATGTAAGTGTCGGCCATGGCGCAATAATACACGGCGCAACAGTTGAAGACAACTGCATTATTGGAATGGGTGCAATTTTATTGAATGGAGCAAAAGTATGCAAAAACTCAATTATTGGAGCAGGCGCCGTTGTTACTGAAAACACTCTTATTCCGCAAAACTCGCTTGTTGTAGGCGTTCCAGGAAAAGTTATAAGAAACTTAAACAAAGAAGAGATTGAAAATATAAAAAAAAATGCACTTGAATATGTAAAACTGTTGCCTTAATCAGAACTTTAAGGCTTCAATAACCAGTTCTTGTGATGCTGCATTTTTTTTAGCCATTGCAACAAAAGTTTCTTTTTTAATTCTTAAAAGTGCATCTATCTCTTTTATATTCTTGCCAGAATCCTGCGCAATCTTTGATTTTAGCCTTGAAGGAATCCCTGTCTCTATGCATGAATTTTTCTTAGGATCAAATGAATATACGATATTTAGTTTTGCGCCGTCAATATCTGCGCCGGCAATTTCAGCGATTTCGATAAGTTTTCTTGCGCCATCAGGCATTTTTTTTAAAACGATTATCAACTGCAACCCATCAAGCATGACAACAGGAACACTCATTGGCGGATTAGTCACTCTTGTTATGCACTCTCTTGCAGAATTTGCATGGAGTGTACCCATACATCCTGAATGGCCTGTATTCATTGAGTTAAACAGTGTTATTGCTTCAGAGCCTCTCACTTCACCTACAAGAATTCGATCAGGCCTCATTCGAAGGGCATTTTGCAATAAAGAATCCATTGTTAAGCCTTCTTTTGATATCATTCTCACAACATTTTTCTGTGTCAATTTAAGTTCTTTAGTGTCTTCTATCACGACGATTCTCTCATTTGGAGAAATTAGCATTGCTGTCGCATCAAGAAGTGTTGTCTTTCCGCTTGCTGTTCCTCCTACAAAAAGAATGTTTGAAGGCTCACTTATCCGTGAAGTGCAAAGCCAGATGTATGCAGCAATATCTGCGGTAATAGTTCCATCTTTAATTAAGTCAAGCAGATTTTTTGTGCTTTTCAGAAATTTTCTTATTGTAATTGTCACAAAAGATGATGCAGGAGGAATAGTTGCATTAATCCTGTTTCCGTCAGGCAGCGCAGCATCAAGAACAGGGCTATTTGCATCAAGCCTTTTGCCTATGAATTTTGCAGCCTCACCTGCAAAAAAAGAAGCTTCCTTATCACTGAACGGGATAATAGTCTGGCACATGCCATATCTATGATGATATATAATAATCGGAGAATTATTGCCGTTATACATTATTTCTTCGATATTCTCGTCAAGAAGTATTTTGTCAATAGCCTCATTAAACCTGCTAATTCCTTTTGGGATAACATAATAAATTACGCTGTTTTCCCTGATTATTTCAATATCTCCGTATTTTTCAATAGTTTCTCTCAAAGTATCATCACCTAAATTATATTTGCAAAAAAGCTGATAATAATTTCAGCAACAACAGTTATTGCATAAAAGTGAGCGCATATATACAATGGCAAAATAAATATCGTCTTTTTTAATTCACCGTAAATAAAAAAGTCAAGGCACCCGTATGCAATGGCAGTAAAACCCATAAAATAATATATTGGGAAATATACTGAAACATCAAGAAGGCTTGCTGAAAAAATGGTAATTATTGGAATAATAAATATGGATATAATCTGTATAAGCATAACATTAGTCTTGGTTCGCTCATATAATTCTTTTTTTGAGTCGTTAATTGCTTTAAGCCGAAGAGAAAGCTCGTCTAATACATCAGAAACATTATGCGACGATTTTTGTGAGACATTAGCCAGTTTTGTTAAGTAAGGCAGAATAATTGTGTCGCTAAATTCTTCGCTTTCTTTTAGCGCTTCTTCAATACTTTTTCCGTTCTTTATTTTATCAATTGCCTTTTTAAAATATCCTGTTGCAAGGTCATTTCCTTTTGTTGCCGTAAACATAGCTGCCTCAAATGAGTTCCCCTGCTTTAAGGATGATGAGATTATCGTGAGGCTGTTATAAATATCTTCTTCAAATCTAGATTTTTTATATTCAATAAAAGAATAAATCAAATATACAGCAGCGCTTGCAATCAGTAATATCATTAAGTTCATTTTTTAGTGAGTCCAAGTATTATTAATACTGAGCATATTATTATTGTTCCTATTCCAAGCAGTATTGGCTTAAGCATTTCTGGAATTACGAGGCTTGATAGATTAACTATATCTGTTGAAGGCGAATTTCCCATAGTCTTGTTGAATAAGTCTATTACCACAATAATTATCGGTGAAAGAGCAATAATAACAAGCCAGTTTGATAAAAATTCTATTCTCTCAATCTGTTTTTTAGCTATTATTTCATTTTGCCTGACAATGTCTTTTGAAATCTCTGTCATTTTTGAAAGGCCATTTTTGCCGCTGTTAATAGATGAAATAAGAAGCTTCATGCGACTTTCAGTATTTTTATCCTCAGATAATTTGTCAAGTGACTGGGCAACCGGAATTCCTTTTTTTTCATCACTTATTACTTTTTTGAATAATAAAGAAACGCGCCCTAATTTTCTTTTTGAAAACTCATATGCAATAGTCTCAACCCCTTCATTATTGATAATAAGAAGCTTTGCATATTCGCATGCCAGAATAATATCGGTGTCATAGGAGCCCATATTTCTTCTTCTTGTGCCGGGGTTAATAAAATTTTTTATTTTCAAATACTTTTTTATATAAATACTATAAATAACTATTTTAATGGCATTTTGCGCAGCTTGCGGGAGAAGCATAGAAAAAGGAGCATTCTGTTTAGATTGCGAACCAATGCCAGAAATAAAAGTTAAAGAGCTTAAGTTTACAGTCTGCCAGAAATGCAATGCCTTTTTTTACAAGAATAAATGGAAGAGCTCTTCTTCGATACAAGAGGCAGCCAAGTATATAGTTAAAGATGCTGTTTCAAAGCAGTTTCCTGACGCGCAAATAAGATGCCTTCCCAGGGGAAAAAAGCCTGAATATGCAAATAAGCATGTGCTTGAAGTTGAAGTTTCTAAAAAAAACCAAGGCTTTATTATTCCTGTTGAGGTTTTGCAGGGAAACTGCCATCCTTGCTCTTTGCATGAAGATTATCTTGAAGGAGAATTGCAGCTACGAAACTTAACTCCTGAAATAATATCTTTTGTGGATAATTACCTAAAAAGCGAAGAAAGAAGAGCAGGAGTTTCAAAGCGTGTTGAATTTAAAAACGGATTTAACCTAAACTTTAACTCAAAAAAAATATTGCATGACCTAGGCAATAGATTATACTCGCAATTTGGCGGAGTGTTAAAGGAATCACCTAGGCTTTTTTCAAGGAATAACCAGACATCAAAAGATATTTTCAGGCTTAATGTCTATTATGAAGGGCCTGGATTTTCAACTGGCGATGTCATTAAATTTGATAATAAGATTTTAAAAATTGTCAAGCTTGGAAAGCATGTGACCGGAACTGACATGAACGGCAAAAATATAACATTTGATACTAAATATAAAGAATATTCTTTGATGCAGAAATATAATACAACAGTATCCAGGCAGTTTCCACATATTGAAATACTGCATCCTGAAACTTACCAATCAATACCTGTTGAAAATAAGGCTGAAGTTAAGATAGACGAAAAAGTGAAGGTTGTTATTGACGGTGAAACAGCCTATTTAGTGTAGGCTAGCCGAAAATGTTAAATAGATAAATATTCTTCTAGATTATTATGGGAGAAGCAATTGATAAGATAAGGGACGATGTAGAATCCCTAAAAAAAGAAGTTATGTTCTTGAAGAGCAATATGGTTGATCCTGATTCTATTCTCACTGAAGAGGATTTCATACATTTGCTTGCATACAGAGATGAAAAATCTAAAAGAATGCTTGTTAGTGAAAAGGATATTAAAAAAGAACTTGAATTATGATGTTTGTTGTTTTCTATTCAAATCAAGCACTGAAATTTCTTAGAGGATGTGAGAAGCAGCTGCAACTTAGAATTCTTGAAAAGATAGAACTATTGAAAAATGAGCCTATTGGGCATGACAGCAAATCTGTAAAAGGCTTTAAGGAAAAACTGTTTCGAGTCAGAGTTGGTGACTTTCGTATTCTTTATGAAGTAGACCATAACAATAAAATAATAGGCATAGTAAAAATAGATAAAAGATCTTCAGTTTACGATTGAAGCCTCACTAATACCTATTTCTTAATGTAAAATCTTGACCAAAATTTCCTATTGAGTTCTAATATAGGCACTGAAATAATTATAGAGATGATTAATGGCCAATAAAAGGCAGGTTTCCAGCCAATTTTCTGAAATCGAAACAAGTGATATATTAAAATAATAAGCATAGCTAAAGAATATGATATGATATTGGTTTTAGTTTCTGTTTTCATCTTATCGCATTCTGCCTTTCTTTTTTATAATCAAAAACTATTCCTTTTAAGATATCTGGTGATTTTTCCTTTTTCTGCTCTTTATTTAATGCGCCAATTAAATCCGACTTTTTGATGAATACAAAACTATCAATCAATTCATGCTCCAAATTACTTATATCAATTAATATAAACTCTTTCTCTGCTATGCTGCTTTTCTTTTTTGCAAATAGTATTACGCTTATTTTTTCTTTTTTTAAAAAAATAATTGCATCATTTGATATGACACTTATGTCTTCAACAAATAAGACGTCCTGTTCATTAATCTTTTTCCTGTTTGATTCAATTTCTTCTTTTCCAAGATTTCTTAACTTTTTTGCAACTATATATCTCTCACTTTGCACAAGGTAATAGCCAAGCCTTTCATTTTTTTTTTGAATTTTGAATAACTCACTTGAAAACTTCTTTAATGCTTCTTCAAGTGCAAGTATTTTTCTCTCTTTAAATGAAAGCCTTTTTTTTGAAAAGGAATCAATATCAATTTCTTTACTACACTCTCTATCCAATTCTTCCTGCTTTTTATCAAGAGCCTGCCTGAGGCGCAGGTTATGCATTCTTAGAAACAGAATTTCTTTTTCTTCTTTAGTCAATTCTTTTTGAGGAGTTAACTGCCTTATTTTTTTTCTTTTGGCTTCAGCAATTGCCTCATTTCCCTTTTCCTCAAGCGTGCTTATCGCATTATTGATGCTTATATTTTCAAGGATGACAAGTGATATTACCCTGCTTTGCAGGCCTTGCTTATTTTCCCGTTCAAGAGTTGCCTTTATTTTTTTTATTAGTTCAAGATAGGAATGATAAGCATATATTGCGCTTGCAATTGCATCTATCTCGTGTGCATTCTTAACATATTTTATGAACTTGCTGGTTGTGACAAGCCTCTTTTTCTCTCCTTTTTTTGTGTCATAGGAAGGAGCTGCAATTTTTGCCCCAACTTTTTGAGAGAACTCTTTAATAAATGATGGAATTTCTTTTTTATCTGTTCCAATTATTATTGGCTCACCGTGCAAGATTGCTTTTGAAATCATCTCAGAAATAGAAAAATCTTTTTTTGATTCAACTCCTATTAGATTAAAATCAAAATCAATTGCGGCATAAGCACTTGTTGTTCCAGGGTCTATTCCAAGGATAATTGGCCTCATTTTAGAAGTCCTCAATATTTATCTGGCCTTTTCTTTTGTTTTTTGGAATAACATCTTTTATAATATCTTCGCCTGACTGCTTTTTTACATCCAGCGCTATTGCTTTTCCAAGTATCTGGGATAATTTGGCAACATCGCAGGCTCTTATGTCTCCTATATTTTTTATACCATTTCGGAAAAGCTTTCTTGCCCTTACTCTTCCTATACCCTCAAGCTTGACAAGCGGTATAAGCTCATCTTTTATTCCATGCCTTAGCCTGAATCTGGTTTTACGGATTATCTTAACTACATCGCGGAACTCAAGCAAGATAGCAAGCTCTTCAGCTGCATAAGAAACCCAGTCCGCGCTTTCTTTTTTTACATTAAATTCACCTGGCCGGACATTATAATTTTCAAGAATATATTCCTCGTCTTTTTCATTAAGCCATTCTTCAAGAACAATTGCGGTTTTTGTGGCAGATAGAAAATCATCATATTCAGGGTCAAAATAAGTTGGTTCAAGCACAATAGAATTTTTCTTTGATAATGTCTCTTCGATTTCGGGAATTTCTTTTGCTCTTGCAGTGAAAATCGGCCTCATTTCAAGTGTGTTTGAAGCCATATGTAAAATTGAAAACTCATTAGCAATCTTATTTGCAGCGCGCTTCATGCAGGCTATAAGAAAATTTGCAGTATAAGGGTCAATATAAAGTTCAGAAACCCTTTTTCCAATAATTGTTGCATCAATTTTTCCTTGACCAATTATCTCATCAGCTGATACAAAATCGCTTGCCGCAACGCTGGTCTTTACAAACTCCCATTCTTCAAGCATCTGTATTATTTTTGATAATATCGCTTCAATCTTATTTTCATCCCTGAACTGATAGCCGTAGAATGTCTTTTCAAAAAAAGAGAGAAGGTCTTCTTTACTTCTGCATACACCGCTTGCAACTAAGCTTAATACATATGTCCTTAGAACAGGTTCAACTGCAAGTTTTGAGTAGATATTCTCAGGGCTACCGTCTACAAATCTTTTTTTAATCTCTTCTTTTTCAGTCTCTGTCTGCGCAACTGAAATTGCTTCGCCGAACTTGTCATTATAATCAGGTCTTCCTGCCCTTCCGATGCATTGATGATATTCAAGAGTTGGAATCCACTGCATTCCCCATCTTCCGCCGTATCTTTTTAAGTCTTTCATAATGGCACGAAATGCTGGAAGATTCAACCCAAAAGAATTGTGAACTAAAATTCCTTCTGCGACAAAAAAATGCTTATTTTGCCGATTATTTGAAAGCACAACATCATAAACAGATTCAGAGTCTTCTTTTTTTACTGTTTCAATTTTTTTAATCTTGTCCCAGAATATGTCGCCTTCAAAATCTGCATCTCTCCAGCCTTTTTTAATTACTTTGCTAAACCCTTTATTGCAAATAGGGCAATTTTCAAATTCAAAAAATGACGCAAATTCTAATTTATCTTGAAATAGAAACTTATGAAAAAATTTGCCAATTGGATTTAAATACCAAATCCAATCGCGATTCTTATATCTTTTTTTTGAGATAAGCTGATAGTGATGATTTAAGCGATTGCCTGTTTTATGCCTTGGTAGAAAGCCTAATACTTTTGTAAGGTGTGTTGATTTCAGTTCACCATATACACCAAGTGCATTTATTATTTTTAATTTCTTTTTACCCCATACTTTATGGCTTTCTGTTCTTCCTGAAAATAAGTCATGGTATATCCTATAATTGCATTTTTTACATTCGAAATAATTTATATTGTCTTCAATTTGTTTTAATATGTTAAATAGTGCTTCTTTTTTTCTCTCTACTTTGAAATTTATTTCTTTTTGAAATATTTGAAGGCTTTTCTTATTTACAATCAATAATTCATAAGATTTTTTCGTAGGATATTCTTTGCTGTAAATTTTCATGGTTGAGGCTTTTCTTTCAAGCAACATTGTTACTATGCAGAATCTAAGAAGTAGCTTTTGCACATTTTTAATTAGCCTTATTGAAGTATTAGCAAAGCCAACCGCTTTAATTCCTTTTTGAACATACCCATCTGTGTCATAGAGACCTTGAAGCAGCGATTTGGTGCATTCCTCGTTTGCTGACAATAATTTTTCATTAATATGTTTGTCAATTCCTTTTTCAACACCGCAATTGCAGAGAAATTCTCTAAACCAGGAAGCTTTTGTTAAAACTAAGGATGGAGTTCCGTAGTAGTTTTTTGATAGGTTATAATGAATATTGAGATTTTTGCATGTTTCAATAATGGAGTTAAAAATTTCAAAATCTTTTCCGACAATGCATGGGCTCCCTTTGTATATTATTTTATTTTTAATTTTTTCAGCACCAGAGTATCCGTCGCCTAACATCGCTCCTATGAGATAATGCACATCAGTACTCAGCAGATTGCTGTCAAAAGAAATTTCATTTTCTGTGACAAAATCATTGAAATTGGCATTATCTGTTTTTTTCAAACTAATTTTTCCAATGGTTGCAATTTTATCAGATTTCTGGCATTCACTAGCGCAGATTGTCTGCTTATTTGTCCCTCTTTTTACTAAAATCTCATGATTTGGTGTGAGTGTAATGGAATAGCCTGAGACTGAAGTTATTCTAATAAGATTTTTTTCGTTAAAATTTTTATCAATTTTTAGTGCTTTCATACACATTAACTTGTTATTATTGGAAAGCACAAAAAGAGGATTTTTAGAGCTAAATTTATTGACTATTGTTTCTTTCATTCCATGCCAAATCTTAGTATTCTCTGATAAGCATAGCGTTGGCGTGCAGCATATAATTTTAATTGTGCCTGCTTTGAAATTATCTTCAATTAACTTGCGCTGCTCTGAAGCAAGACCGGCATGATGAAAAGCAATTCCTTTTTTTAATATAGATGATAACCTTTTACATTGTTTAGTTGGAGTGCTTAATGCATGAAGAGCTTTTTCTGATAGTTGAATTAATTCTGTATTTTCTGACTTCACTAAATCTGATATTTTTTCGGCAGTAGCTTCAGCGCTTGCTTTAGTGCTGCAAAAAACTAATGCCTGCTTTCCTATTGAAAGAGTGTCAAGTGCAATATTTATTGCAGGAGAATCTGTAAGTTCGCTTATTTTTTTGCTTTCAGGCATTAGAATAACTAGAATAATAATTGATATTTAAAAATACACACCTTAAAAATATAAAAAATAGATCTCTTTAAACATATTCTCCGTAGTATTTATATATAAAATGCATTAAACTTCAAAAATGCCTGCTAAATTTAACAATGTTGAGCTTACCGGAACGCCTGGTTCAGATAAAACAGGTATTTTGAAGGCAACGCTTGAAACCATGGCTTATTATTTAGGAGTAATTCCGCTTTCGATTTCATTAGGAGATCTTGTTAGGCAGATTTCGTCTCAAACATTGGGAACAATTCCAGAAAGAATACCTGATTTGCCTGCATCAGTTCAATGACTTCTTGCAGTAGGCGCTATTAACGCCGCTGCTGTTTTACTTTATGAGCATAGAGACCAGAATGGAGATAGCCCTGTTTTACTTGAGCATGCAAATACTATGCCGATTGATGGTGTTACTGCTCATTTGTTTCCACATGACCAGCTTGCTATTCTTCAAAAAGCAGCCGGAGAAATAAGATATGTTGTTACTTTAGTTGAAGATGAGATTAGAATGGGTGATCGACTCGCAAACACTTCATTTTTTGGGCATCTTCAAGGCGAGGCAAGGCTTGAAGAGATGCTCCGCTGGACAGCTGCTGAGGTTGGAGCATTAAGCATTTACCCTAGTAAAACACCATTAGGTAATGAAATCAGGCATATTATTACACCAACTGACTGTGCTAGTGAAACTGTAGCCAAGCTTATGACAGATGAATCTCCAACAGTTGTATATGCTGGCTGTCCAATATCACATCTTAGAGAAAAAGAAGGAGACGGCCTTACTGAAAGAGATAGAAAAAGCAGATTACGCTCTAATATTATAGCATTCCAAAAAAGATTATCTGATTATTGTGTTTCTATTGTGCCTATTACAATGGCTGATGGCAGGGCAAATAATCCTTTTTTACAGACACATGTTATTAACAGGGATTTAAATTGGTTCATCAGGTCTGCAGATTGCATGATTGCTTATTATCCTGATGAAGGAATAAAATCAAAAGGGCTTGAATCAGAACTCGATAGAGCCAAACAAACAGGCAAATTTACAATCATTATTTCACAAGATTATGCAAGAAAAGAAGTTTTTGACAGCCAATATGATTTATGCTTTGCAACATCTGATGATTTTTTCAAGGCAGTTGATGATTCCGTGCATCCAAAATACGATAATACCAAAATGGCATACCTAAGAAGGTTTCTTGATGATCATTTTTATGTGCCGCGTTATGCCAGCATTAGGCCTTATGATATTGCTGTAGATGTTGTAACTGATACGCATCAGCACATCTTTGTAAATAACCATAGCAGAATTGAACTGCCGCATACAAATAGGCAAACTAAACCTTCACAATTGGTTGAAACAGAGACAGAGACAATCGCTAGATTATGCATGGAATCTTTGCGAATAAATGAATATACTTTAAAGCCAAATTATGCTATTTTTGAACTGGGACCAGGCAAATATGTAAGAATATATCAAATAGAAAACTGGTCACCAACATTGCGGGAAATGAGTGCAATATCAGGAGAACTAATGTTAACTCCACAGGCAGTAATGAATGCAGCACAAGCTACTGGTGCAGAATACCAGGTAATGCCTTGGGTTATAGATTATATGCGATATCTCCAAGGTAAACCTCCACAGAGATATGCTATTTAAATGAAATAAAAAAGTATTTCTACTGCTTAATAAACGCATTTTGCATTGTTTCATGTTTGTAAACGCTTGGTACTTTTCCTTTCTCAGCATACATGTAAAGTGCTGTATTAAATACAGTATTTGCTGTTCCAAAAACAAGCATGATTATTATAATATACAGAACGCCTAGTGCTAACACTGCAACTCCTGCCTGCCACATAACAGTTAGAAGTAAAAACCCAGGCACTCCAAAGATTATTATACCCGCAATTATAAAAAGCACCTGAACAAGACCTAAGCCATAATGCCTTATAATTGATTCACCCCATGTTTTTTTAACTGCAATTGTAGATTTCTTTAAGGCTTCAAATGGGCCGACATTATCAAACACCATTGCAGGAACTACAAATACGCTTACTATTGACCAAAGAAGGCCAAGTATGCTTCTTGCTCCCGAAAGAAGCATTTTAGCTAGAGCATTATTGCTTTTCCTTGCTGCATTTTCAATGCTGTTTAATATAATTCCAACAATTGCTGATACGATAGACCACATAAAGATTAAGTGTATTCTTTTGAATGCTTCTTTTAATCCTTCTGAAAAAGTAGGGTCTCCTCCTTCGAATCTTTTTTTTGCACAGTAAACTACTGCAACGTTAAAGAAAGTTGAGATAAATGCAATACCCAAATAAAGCAAAAACATAACAATCAGGTATGCAAGATCTCCTAATTTGTCAAAACCTAATTCAACCATAATATTTGACATTAGAAAAGGAACTGCCATAACTGCAAAAAATATTATTGAAAAAAATGATGCAAGTATAGGAAAAATTAAAATTTCCTTATCTGCTTTAATCACGCTAAATGTCTGCTTAGTTAAATCCCAGCTTCTAGTAAACGTATCACCAATTCCCATAGTAAATTCCCCCTTATGAATTTATTAAATTTAAATTGTTACAATAGGTATAAATAGATTGCGATTTTTTAATTGTTTTAAAGCACTTTAGTAGCTAATCCACGTCTTTTGCTTTCCAAACAATGAGTATGACACTATAACTATCTCTTTCATACTTTTCTCTGTCCCTAATTTTAGTATTTGCTCTGCCATTTCCCGATGCTTTGCGCTATAAGCATCAAGAGAAAATTCATAATTACTGAAAACGGATTTAAGCTTAATTAGAAGTACAATATTTACAAGGCTTTCTGATAATTCCTCATCAAACTCATCGTATTTCTCTTTGAAAAATCTGTTTATATAATTCCTAAATAATATATGAAACATTTCATGTGCAATAACATAATTTGAAGCCTTGCCCCACCTGTGCTGTATGATTATCTGATCGTTTGTCGAATTATGGAATCCGCCACTGCAGACAATACTCAGATAGCATTTATAATTAAGAGAATTCCATTCGAGATTGAACATTTTTTCCATCTCATAGAAGTACCTTCTCTCGATTGTTCTCCAGTTTTTTTCAAGACGCTCTTTGGAACTAAGCAATACTGCTGCATTCTTTTTGAACATTGCATCTATTGCACTTTTTACTGCTTCTTTTTTGGAACTGTCATACTCTTTTATATCAAGTCCAAGATTGAAAATTGCGTCAGGCGCAAGCTTATTGTTTTTAAGGCACAGCTTTAGCGAGAAAAGCTCAATTTTTGGGTCAATCATAAACTCGATTTGCGGCAAGCTTGCAATTTCCCTGTCATTACCTCTGCCTTTTCCGCTTATGAATGTTCCTTCTTCTAATTCAAGGCCGCATTTCTTGCAGAAAATACCATCACTTGACTTTAGGATTTCCTCACTTTTACAATCAGGGCATATCATATTGAATCACTTAGAAAGATAGTGGATTCTTAATATTATGCATAATCGACATGAAAAACAGTTTTAACTATAAAAAAATTGAATATGACTTCAAGCCAAATTGCAATCTTGACATCTTATTAATATACGATAGCATTCACTATTTTTGGTGATAACATGAAGAAAATAATCTTATTATTGATAATAACAATATTCTTAGTTCAACTAGCAAGTGCTACAATTGTTAGCGGATATAAGCATACTTTTGATTATTATGCAGTTACCTTTGATGGTGAGGGTGATGCGATTGTTTCTGCGCAGCTAAACATTGAAAACACCCAGAAAGAGCCGATTAAGTCTCTGACTTTGGAATTTCCTAAAAGAATAATACTCTATGATGCTGTATTTCAATCTGATGGAAGAATATGTAAAGTATATAGTGAAGGAAAGCAATGTGACAATTATTTAAGGTTTGATGAGTCCAGGATAAAAGAACAAGTTCTTTCTGATGTAACTGCTGTCACATTTTATCTACCTAATGAAATTACAGAGGGAAATAGAGCAAAACTTATCCTTTCATATAAAAATAGATAGATACGCAAAGAAAATCATAAACTATGGCTTTGACTTTGAAACAATTATTGATAATAAGGCATCTCTCATTGAGAATGTTCAGGTGTCTATTGATGTTGAGCCTGGGCTATATCTGAAGGATAAGTCTGCAAATATTGAATACAGGCCTGCATTTACAGGTATGCAAAAGGAAGTTGCCTCAAGCACTATGGATACGAACAGATATGGTGAATATGTGCAATACATTGAAAAGCTGCAGGGTTATACAAAATCATCAAGGATGCTTGATCCAGGCGAATCATTTCATGTAAAAGGCACGTATAGTGACTCTTGGATATTACTACACTCTGGAACGATAATTATTTTTGCAGCAATATTTTCATTTGCACTATCTGTATTTATTGCCTATAATAAGAAAATAAGGAGTCATTGTGGACATACAAGACATTCAGGAAAGCATATGCAACCACAATCTGACACAGGTATCATTGAATCTGTCATGTTTGCTTTTGGCGGTTCTTTTTTAGTTGTTGTATCAACTATTTCAGGTATATTAAGCATGAAACTTTTTGAAAATAACTATCAGATAAGGGCTTTAATGATGCCTTTGCTACTTACTGTGATAATAGGCGCCAATATCCTGTTCATTTTCGGGCCAAGCTCCCTAATGTGGAAAAAACACGGAACCACAAAAGGTATTTTGACTTTTGGGCTAACTATTGGATTTATTATCCTTCTGATTTTTTTTCTTGTTTTAATAAGTTTTTTACTTAATCAGCCAAGGTATAGCATAATGCCTATCATGTATTAGAAAAAATAAGTGGATGCGGCCATTGATTTAAACGAGCGCTTTAACAAAGCCCTCGGAGCAAATCACTAAGGACTATCTTAAGAAAAAATAAGATTGTCCGAATAACAGATGTAAACATCACATATAAAGAAATTAAAACATTGGCTAAGGAGAATTTGCCTGAGCGCATTAATAAGTCCTCGGGGCAAACATGTGGGACGTTCGCTTCGCTCAATCCCACAAAGACATTAAAAAATAAGTGGGCCCGCCGTGATTTGAACACGGGACTTTGGGAAAAGATAACAAACAGCTACCTTCTTCACCCGATATCGGCTAGTCCGAGAATCGACCAATATCAGTCGGGCGCTCCACCTGACTAAGCCACGGGCCCATATGATAGCCTTGGAGTAGGGGTTTATTTAAATAAATTTCGATAGAAACACACAAATTTGCACTAAATTTAATATTTAAGCTAAAATATTAGAAAGTAATAAGCGCCCCGAGCCAAAGAGCGCTTTCAAGGAAAGCCCTCGGAGCAAAGATATTAAGAACCACATCGCTTAAAAATACAGCGAGTGGTTCGAATCACAACTAAATACATAGCCAAAGAAAATAAGCGCCCCGAGCCAGAGAGCCCTTTAACAAAGGCCTCGGGTCAAATCACTAAGGACTACATTGGCTAAAAACCGCCAAGTAGTCCGAATAACGAAAATATACATACAGAATTTTAAAAATAATAAGCGCCCCGAGCCAGACTCGAACTGGCGACCTTGCGATCACAGTAGAGGACTTTAACAGTCGCACGCTCTACCTATTGCTCCGTGATTTAATGCACGCCTAAGCTATCGGGGCTTATTTACCCAACGGATAAAAAATGTATTTAAATAGATTTCTAAATGCTTATAATAAAATTTAAAAAAAGCATTTTATTATTAAATTTTAAGGGTGTATATCATGGATTTGACTATTTTAAATGGAGTTTATTTTGGCAATACTATCTTGCAGTTTCTGAAGTTTTTTGGCTATATTGCTGCAGCAATTCTAATTGGCAAAATTTTATATTACCTGACAACTGGAGTAATTAGAAAGCTTACAAGCAAGACAAAAACGCAGTTTGATGATATTTTAATTGATATGATTGAAGAGCCGCTTGTTTTCCTGATTGTTATTGGCGGATTTTATCTAGGCTACCACAAGCTTACATTGACTGAGAATGCCGCAAAAATATTTTCTGAAATAAATGGAGTTCTTTTGACAATTTGTGTTGCATGGTTTATTCTTAGATTATTAGATTCATTTATTGTAAATTACTTAATTCCTCTTTCAAAAAAAACTGAATCTGATCTTGATGACCATCTTGTTCCAATGGTTCGAACGTTGCTTAAATTAATTATCATTACAATTACCGGAATTGTTGTCGTTGATAATTTTGGCTATGATGTCACTTCTGTCTTGGCTGGTCTTGGTATTGGCGGCCTTGCATTTGCTCTAGCGGCGCAGGATATGATAAAGAATTTTTTTGGTGGAATTGTGATTCTTTTAGACAAGCCCTTTAAGATAGGGCAGTGGGTTGATATTGGCGGATATGAAGGAGAAATAATGGAAATAGGAATGAGAAGCACAAAAATAAAAACTCAATCAGGAGAATGTGTTAGCATTCCTAACAGCTTTGTAGCTGAAAAAGCAACAAAAAACTTTAAAAAATATCCAGATAAAGGTATTCAGTTTGTGATTGGCTTAACATATGAAACAAGCAACAAGAAAATGGAACGCGCAAAAGAAATCGTGAAACAAGCTGTAACTAAGCAGAAACTTCTTGTTCCTGACTCTTTAAGCATTAATTTTGTTAATTTTGGAAGCTATTCCCTTGACCTTGATGTAAGATATAAGCTTTCCACAAACGATGCTGCAGCATTAAGAAATATAAAAGATGAAATTAACACTTATATCAAAGAAAAATTTGACAAAGAAAAAATAGAATTTGCATATCCAACGCAAAGCGTTTATCTGTCAAGAGAGTAAGATTTAAATATGCATAGCCTAACTTAATATCCATGAAAAAACAGCTTGTCGTTATTCTTTCTATTTTAATATTACTATGCATAGCAACAGGAGCATTTTATTTTTTTGTAATATCTCCAACAGGGACTAAAAAGCCCTTCATGGAAAAGCCGGAATTTGATGGCCTTATGATAGACAGCAATTCTCCTGTTATTGAAACCGAGCATATCTCTTATGTTGCAAATGAGATTGGCGCATACAAATTGCATAAAGACTTAAGAACAGGAGACACGCCTGAAATTGAGTTTGTAATCGAAGATACCAGTGAAGTTTTTACGCTTAGAGTAATCGATGGTAATCCAATTGTTGAAAAAATAAGCGCAAATAATCCTGATATGAAACTTACAACAGACCAAGCAACATTCCTTAAAATATTGTCTTCAGATAATATCAACCAGAAGATTGCAGAAGAGGCTTCCAGCGGAAAAGTTGGGATTTCTTTAATTGCAGATGAAGTCACTCTCGGCATGAAAGGATATAAGGCTATTTATGATTCTCTATCTAAAAATCAGGAAGCCATTAGCGGAAAGGCAATATCTAAGCTAAATCCTGTTAAAGTAACAATAATCACGAAAATAATTGCTTTGTTATCATTACTTGCAATAATTGAAGTTGTTTATATGATAGAGAAATAAAAAAAAGAGCTTATTTCTTAATTAAGCCGTATTTTCCTAGAACTTCTTTATAATATGCAAAATCTTCGCTATTCTTGAATTCTTCTAGAGTTGCCAAGTCAAGCTTATTTATCCATTTATGCTGGAGCTTGATTAGCTTTTTGACATCATCTGAAATCATTGAATCTGACTCTGAATCCTCTTCATCTTTTTCATGTTCTTTCTCATTTTCTTCTTCAAAACTTTCTTCGTTTAGTTCTTCTTCTTCTGTATTATCATCATCGCTAAATATTGAAAATATTCTTGCAAAAAAAGACTTCTTTTCATCTTTATCAGAAAATTCTTCTTCTTTTTCTTCCTTAATTTCTTCTTCCACTTCTTCTTCTATTTCTTCAATTTCCTTAACCTGCGGCTTTTGCTCAACAGCATCACTTTCATTATCATTATCAACAACCACTTTTTTTTCACCGCCGAACATTTTCTTTAATAAAGGTACTTTTTCTTCATTAAACTCCGAATCAGTTTCATCAAAGTCTAAAGATTTTTCATTATGCTTTTTTTCATCATTGCTAACTCTGCCAGTAAGATAAGAGTCAAGCTCGCGATTAACTTCACTTTGCTTATTTAAAGAGTCTATTTTAATCACCCGTTAATTGATAATATTAAAGATATATCAAGCCTATAAATAGGTTTCTATATATTTCTGCAGGAACGCCGGATACCTGAGTTAAATTTATATATCTCTAAAAGATATGGTTATTGATGAAAAAGAGGTGCCAGGTTAGCATTGAATTCTTAGCTATTTTTTCTTTTGCCTTTTTAATGCTTATTCCTCTTGTTGTAATTTATTTTCATCAGTCAAGCCAGGCAAAAGACGCGCTTGACGCAAGCCATATACGAAATATTGCAGTAAAGATAGCAGAAAAAGCTGAATCTGTGTATTATATGGGAGAGCCTTCAAAAATAACTCTAAAGGTTAACTTTCCATATAAGATACATAACATATCAATAGAAAACAGGGAAATTACTTTTAATTTTTTGACTTATAAAAACCAGATACAGGATATCAGTGAAATGTCTTCTGTTAATATAACCGGAAATATATCAGAAAGAGAGGGAATTCATTATATCTCCATTGAAGCCAGGGAGGGGTATGTATTAGTAAGCGAGTAGCCGGACAGATAAGTATGGAATTTGTTGCTATGGTAGGCATAGCTATTATAGTTATGATTATATTTATCGGAATTGCAGGAGAGCTTATTTTTAGGAATGAAACTGATAAAAAAAATATTGTATTTAATGACTATGGCCAGTATCTTCTGCAGGAAATAATTATTGCCGCGGAGTCAAGAGACGGTTATTTGCGGATTATAGATATTCCTGACAAAATAGATAGCTTTTATTTTGAGATAGATAATGGCGTAAATTACCTTACGCTAAACACAACAGGCAATACTGTCTCTTTTTTAACACCTATCACTATCGGCCATTTTATCAAGGGTGAAAATATCGTTGAAAACATAAATGGCACTGTATGCATCAATTGTTAAAATGCAAAAGCAAAAAAAATCACAGGCATGGTATATGGATTTTATACTTGGCTTTACCATTTTCGTACTATTTACATTTATTACGATACATTATTTAACTGATGAATACATCCTTCCAAGAGAGGAATCTGATTCTGTTTTAGCAGCAACAAGACATATTTCTGATTCTTTAGTGTCATCCGGAAGCCCTGATAACTGGACAAGCGATAATGTAGTAAGAATCGGGCTGACAAATGGTAATCATGTAATTAACGAAACAAAGCTTGAATCTTTCTTAAATCTCACAACTGAAAATTATATATCGACAAGAGCAATGCTTGGCACCAGATTTGACTATCTTGTTTTTTTTAAGGATAAATTCAACAATACATTAAATTTGACTGGTTTGGGCTCTTTGTATTATGGAAAACCTGGGCTTAGTGAAGAGAGTGTGCTTTTACTTAATCCAGATACATTATATTCGATAGAAAGGAATCTTGTCTTAAAAAAAGGAGAAAATAATACTGCGCAAATCATAATTATGCACGTATATGTGTGGCAATAGCAATGAAAAAAATATTTTGTAAAAAATCAATTTTTTTCACAATTGACGGAATTTTTGCGTCAATTCTATTAGCTTCTTCTCTATTATTAGTTTTTTCTTATTATATCGAGTCAGGAGATACAAATAACGCAATGAACTATATCTCGGAAGATATTATAAGTTGCCTGTCTAGCATTAGAGTGAGCGAGCTTAATGACAGCTACGTATCTTACCTAATCTCCAATGGAAATATTACTAATCCAAATAGCACAATTATTGAGCAGATAGGTGAGTTTTATGTTTCTAATAAAACGATATTAGCCTCAAACTTTACAGCGCTAATTACAGAAAGCCTGATAAACCCTAAATATGGGTTTAGCCTGCTTGTAAATGGAGATTCTATTTATGCAACTGCTGATCATTCAAGTGCAACAGATATTATTTCATATAGGAGAATGGTTTCCGGGTTTGAAAAAGAAAAGCCAATAAGGGGTTCAACTTCAAAAGTGTTTCTGGAAGGAATTAAAGAAAAAACGTTTTCCTCTTTTATTTATTTTGGAGGATTTATCGGCCAGGGTAATGTATCTGCTTTTATGGAAGACATTCCGAGCAATGCAACAATTACCTCGATGTATCTGCAGCTTTCTGCTGGCGGGCCGTTTGAATTGTACTTTAATGGAATCAGGTGCAATACAACATTTTATCCAAACAATGAGGAAATGTCAGCTGACGCATGGGATGTTTCTGAATGCAATGCATCTCTTATTCCAGGCGCAAAAAATAATGTATCACTGGTATTTGTTTCTGAAATAGGCAACGCGTATATTGGTGGAGGATATTTTAAAGTGGATTATAGGACGGATTTGATGCGCCAAGAACAGACAGCCGGGATAATTTATCATTACCTTGAAGATGTCGATGGAATTGTAAATACCTATTCTTCTTTTTATATTCCGGGAAGCCTTAATTCAGTTCAGGCTTTTATTCATTATTTTGCAAATAATTCTGTTAATTCAAGCAATACTTTTTACTTAACAATCGGAAATTCTACTATTATGCTTTTAACGAATCTTACAGGAGAAAATAATATCACATTATTTGACTATAATTTTTCGTCAAAACTTAATTATTCATTAATGGGAGGAAAAACAATACCAATGAGGCTTGGATTTGAAAATGTAAGTTTTGGTTACATTTATGAGGGGAATGCTGATGTAGCTATTGTCACCGATGTATCAGGAAGCATGAACTGCAGAATGGCGTATCCTGGTCCATCATCATTGTGTACAGGAGGGTATCCTCAAAATCCTGGAACAATTAATAGTTGCACTTATATTGCCAACTTATCCAATAATAATAATGATACTCAAAGGCTGGCCATTGTAAAGTGTAAGGATATCAATTTCACACAGGAAATATTAAACATTGTTGGCAATAAAGTGGGATTAGTGTCCTACAGTACAGCTACTGAAACTAGTAAAACGGTGTATCCTACAACTAATTTAACTCTTCTTAATAATACAATTAATTCATATGCAACAGATTGGTATACTTGTATTTGCTGCGGAATTAATACTGCAAAAGGTATCCTGAATACTACAATAACACGAACATTTCTTATCAATCAAAGTTCAATATGGAATTATTCTAATGGAAGCGTGAATTTTGTGCCTCCTTTGGACAGCTTGGGCAATCATTGGTATGACTTTGTATATCAAAATGAAACACAATGGAAAAATGGAACAGCAATTCTTGGTGCAACAAATGGTTTTCCTGTTGCACCAAGTGTTGTAACTGAAATAGGAAGCAATGGCAATGGAAGTTTTGCATATGCAAATTTATGGGAAAGGTTTGATGATACGCCAGGAGCGCCAAATGATTTTACGTCAGGAAGATTAAATGCCAGCCAATTAAATACATATGGCATAGCAGGAGCAAATGATGGTTGGGACAGAGATCCAAGAAACGGTGCAGGGCCGTTTGATTTTGATGATGATATTGATTACAACAATATCTCAGGTGCAATGTTAAGCTTGGATAACAATTACGGTGGCTCTGGAAATGTCTGTAGCGGCTATGATTGCTCTGGCGCTTATGGTATAAAAGTCACTATTACAAATAGCCTTTACAATATGCTGGCAAGCAATGGAACAGCAATGCTAAGCTTAAAGTATAGATGGGATGGCAATGGCAATAATCTTGAAGACTGCGATGAAGTATGGGTAAAGGCAAATTGGACAAGCCCAACAACAGGCAGCCATTCTCTTGGAACCAATCATGATAGCTCACATACAAATGGAGACAATGATCTTGAAATATGGTCTGGGGATAATCCCAGCAGTGATGCATCACTTACCAGCTTTATACAGGAAATAACCCAATGGATAGAAGGGCCGGGTGACTATTATTTTGAATTAGGTGGCAAGCTTCGCTCAGAAAGATGCGGACCATGGTGGAACCTGGAAAATAACAACAGGGCAAACGAATATGGAACTTGGACATTTGATGATATTCAATTACAATTTTCCAATTTTTCAGATAATTATTACTTCCGCAAGCATTTCAGGATTAATGACCTTTCCAAGATCAGCAAAGGTGTGTTGAATATTCTATCTGATGACAGGGCAGTTGTCTACTTGAATGGCAATCTAATTGATACAGATGTTGAATTGAGCCATGATGGCAAGTATTGGAACAGGCATGGAGTCAATATTCCATCAAATTTATTCTTATTAGGCGACAATGTTATTGCTGCCAAGCTTACAAATTTTGAAAAATCAGCAAAGTTTGACATTGAACTGTTAGCTGTAAATGATTCAAGAGACAAGGCTATGATGGTTATGACAGATGGGGTTGCAAATGAAAATTGTGCTGAACAAGGCACCACAGGTGATCTTGATAATGATGGCGTTTCTAACACAGATAGTGATGATGCTATCCAAGCCGCATGTGATGCGCGAGAGGACTATGGAATCACTGTTTACGCAGTTGGATACAGCAATGAATCTCATGAACCAACTCTTCAAGGAATCTCAGATTGTGGCGGAGGAAAATATGTTAAAAGCTCTAATACAACCGAGATTGAAGAATTCTACCAAGATATTGCTTCAACTATCGTTTCAGCCAGCCGCCATGCTCAAACAATTACATCCCAAGGTAGTCTTGCCAACAGCAGGATATATGGAGACTCATACTTTCTTCTAAATTACACTTCTGCTGAAGATGACCAATTTGGTGAAATCTCTGTTGTTGTCCAGGAAGATGGATTTGATAATTGCTCATTCAATGTAACTATCCCAAATGATATAAGGATTAGTGATGCTAAACTGACATCTTACTCATCTGAGCATTGGACAGATGAACTGATTGTGAATGGAAATAGTATATACAACCTTAGCAGCTTTAATGAAGAATATACTACTTTAGGAGATCCTTTTGTATTGAATATACCATCAAGTGCGCTCAATGTCGGTACTGTCAACTCTTTTTATATAAGGACAGGAGACACATATGAAAACTTTACAGGATGCTCAAAAAATAATAGCTTGATTTACACAGCTCTGCTGCGCTCTTCAGTTTCATACAGCGATGTATTGGAACTAGCTGAAGGATGCACATGGCTTATTGAGTTTGACAACAGGAATAATATTACTGTTGCTGTACCGCCAGGATATATCGGTGCAAAAGAATGTTATTATACAAACGCAGTTGTTTCATACAACCAGAATGATACTTATGATGATGCAATGTATCGGCTTCTGGACCAGCTTGATCTTGACAATGACCATAGGATTTTTGTTGATCTTGAGAATCAGAATTTTGTAATCGGAGCACTATCTGTCGGAAAAATCCCATACCCTTGGGGGCCAGCGATAACTGAAGTGAGGGTCTGGAAATGAATTTCGGCAAAAGAGGCGTCTTTTTTACATTTGCAGCAATTTTTCTAGTCATTTTAATCATTAGTGTATCAACTACAAAAACAACTTTTCGCTACCAGCAAAAAGGCTATGCAATAACATCCAGAGTAAGAGCAATGAATACATTTCTAACTGATATGGAAAATGACCTTGACAGAGAGCTCTATATAGGAGGATACCGCGCTCTTCTTGGCATGCAAAAATATATCAGAATAAAAGAGGGATTTATCGAAAACCCAATAATTATTTTTTCAGAAATATTCATTAATGGAACAGCAAATGGAACAACAATAGATTTGATGTACCAGGAAGGAAGAGGAGCTGACTTAACTTCTTGGGTTTCGAGGATTAATGAAGAAGCAAATAAGCTAAACATTGATTTAATAATTATTCCAAACAATATTTCACTTGAAATGATTAGCCCATGGATAACAAGAATAAGTGCATCATTTACAATAAATGTAACGGATGAGAATAAAATTGCATCTTTCGAATACAACAAAACATTTTACAAAGAGATAAGCATTATTGGATTTGAAGACCCATTATATACAGTCTATACCGATGATAAAGTATCAAATCTTATTTTTGCAACAACAGTTTCTGATTTTGTAGATGATGCAACAAATTCAACTGAAGGGCTAATGCTTCATTTGAACATGTCATATTACAATGCAACAGGGTTTGGCCCTGATTTCCTTATGAGGTTTTCAGGCAATTTATCTGCCTCTGCTTATGGCATAGAAAGCATGATAAATCTTGAAGATTTACAAAAACAGGGAATTTCAGTTAAAAATCAATCTGTAGTAGATTATATTTATTTTGGAACAACAAGCCCTCCAAATTACTGTAATGTGCAAAATATGCCTTCCTGGTTCATAATTGATATTGCCGATGCGTCAGGTTATGAGGTCAATAAGCTGGAGAAAGAAACATGCTAGAAAATATAAGTAAAAAAACAGTGGTCGCTAAAAAAATCAGGCATTGCAAATCTTTAATGTCAAAATTTATTGGCCTTATGTTTTCTAAAAAAATCAATGATGAAGCTTTAATATTTCATTTTGAAGAGCCTACTTGTGTTGAACTGCATATGTTTTTTGTATTTTTTCCTATTGATGTAATCTTTTTAGACTCTAATAAAAAAGTGATTGAAATAAAAGAGAGTTTTCTGCCATTTACAATTTATTTTCCAAGATGCTGCGCAAGTTATGTTGTTGAAGTTTCATGTGGTACTATAAAAAAATCTAAAACAGAAATCTCCGATGTATTAAGGTTCGCAGACAATTAGAGTAACAACAATTAAGTCACTTCCTGGAATAAATATTCTTCCTGGAGCTGCTCTTTCCTTTTCAGGCCCGCATCCTCCATTAATTATAGGCACAAATGTTCCATAATCCGAAGGCGGGTTTGACAGGCTTGATTTTAATTCTCTATCTCCGCTTAATTTGGCAGTAAATTCATAGTTTTTCCCCCATTTTTTAAGCGTTTCTTCAAGTATTTTTGTAATTGCGTCATGAGCATAAGCAAGTGAACTAGGGTGGATTCCGTCTTTGCACTTATTCTCACTCTCAATTACATCTCTCAAGCAGTCAGCAAGAGTCAGCCTTGAGTCAGAATTTGTATTGACTATTGCATTTAGAATGTTTTGGGATACATCAGCTGAAAAAACTAAATCGCTGTCACGAGTTTTTCTTGAGTTCATTCCAATAATGAA
Source organism: archaeon (assembly GCA_043801855.1). Lineage (GTDB taxonomy): Archaea > Nanobdellota > Nanobdellia > Woesearchaeales > GW2011-AR15 > CAYTWW01. The sequence goes on from JAZDLQ010000015.1 coordinate 27,649, forward strand.
AAGTCCGCCCAGTATCAGAAGCACAATGACTATAGCAAGGCCAAGTATTTCTGTCTGTGATTTCTTGCCGAGATTATTATTATTTTTCATACGTAAATCTCCAGATCTATTAGGCCAAATGATTTCTGATTTGTTACAGGATCGTAGAGTGAAATAGGAAACATGATTTTTCGCTTTTGCCTGAATTTCTTTAAAGAGTTTTCGTATAATAAAAAATTGCCGTCAGTTGCGCCTAGCCAGCCTGTCTCCCATGTGCCTGATTTTAAATCAAACTTTTTAATCACAATTTTTGTTGTTCCAAATATTGAATCATAATAATCCTTGTTATTAGCATATAATCCATTAGCGTCGGTAAATGCTTTTATCTTCTCAATGTCGTAGCAGTCTGGAGTTATTACATTATTGAAGCTGCACTGAATTTCCGGCAAAAAATTAATTATCTGTGACTTTTTAATTAGTTCAGCTTTTGCATATTCCTTTTGCTTCTGCGAATTTCCTGCTTTAGCCATAAATACATAAACAATTAGTCCTACTGCAACTATTATGATAAATATAAGAATTACAAAAGAGGTCTGCATTATCTGAAGCTGGGATTTTTTCATTTAATACTCCATATTCCTGTTCTTTTGTCGCCAATAAATTCAATTATACCTTCTTCTTTTAGCTCTTTTAAGTCTCTTTCTATTGTTTTTTCAGATACACTTAGCTCTTTTGAAAGAGAATTATATGTAAAATTATTTTTGTTTTTTATCTTGTCAAGAATATATATTCTCCTTTTATCTTTACCGACATCTTTACCGACATCTTTACCGACATCTGATATTATTTCAACAAAAAAATAGTTTTCATGCAGCTTGAATTCTACAGAATTATTGTTCTTTTTTGCATATTCTCTTATTCTTCTGATGCCTGTTCCTGCTTTTTCCATAAGATATGTTCTTGAAAGAAGGTCAGCTAAAAGTCTGTTTCTTGGGAATGAAAGCTTTCCAAACTCTTCTTTTGGAAAAAATGGCAGAAGACCTCCTGGATTATTCACAATTATTTTGCTCTTAAGTTTTTCAACTGCAACTTCTGCATCAATAAAATAATCCCTGTGGATTATTGCATTTACAACGATTTCCCTATACGCTTCAGCAGGATATTCTGAATATTCCTCTCTTTTTATGCCCTTAATATTATATTTGATAGGAATTCTTTCTTTAAGGTAATTAACTGAAAACTCAATATTTCCAATAATTCCTTTATCAATTTCCTTTTTATCAAGTATTTCAACTCTATTATCATCACTAAAATGAACCAGGCGCACCCTTGATGATTTAATGTATTTGCCAGGTTCTTTTGCAAAAAATAGAACGCCTGCATTAGTCATATTCTCTTTGTATACATTCATGCTTTTCAAAAGCTCAACAGGATTGAGAAGAGAATCAGTTATTCCTGCAAGCTTTAGGAAATATGAAAATTTTTCATTGTCAAAATCCAGCATAACAAAATCAGGGCATATTTGCTCGTCAAATTTTATTTTATTCTCTCGAATGCTAAATCCTATTATTTCATCTCGTGTTAATTTTTGACTATTTGCTCCAAGCCTTAAAAAAAATCCTTCTGAGCAGGAATAAGGCTTGTTTTTTCCTTCTGTAACTTCAATAACAATAAGCCCATCCTGCTGAATGATTTTAAGATCTATTTTAGGATCACAATTTCTTGCAATGTCATAGATTTGTGAGATAAGCTTGTTGCTAATATTTAACTTAATCTTTTCGCCAGAATCTTTTACTCCAATAATTATTTTTCCGCCTGATGCATTTGTAAAAGCAACAATTTCTTTAGATAAGCCGCTGCCTATATTTTCCTTAAACTCAATGTATTGTCCTTCGCCTTCTTTTATTATTGATTCAAGATTCATTTTAGTATAGGAAAGGACATGCTGCGTTAATTAAATCTTTATTAAAACCATTGACGTTATCGGATATTCTATCCACTTGATCAAGTTGTGTAATATCAATATCAGTCAATTTATCTAACTCATCATTTATTCCACCATAGTCTTTAGTCTTAGTTTGTTTAGGACAAATAGCTTTTATATTTCCATTTAAACTATTTGATTTTAATTTCAATGACTCAGCAACAAGCTTCATTTTACCTATTGCCTTATTCATATTGCACTCATACAATGGAGCAGTTTCTGAATAAATTGCCCCAATTAATGATGCTTTGTTAAAGTAAAGGTGCTCATTCTCTGTGCTAGTTTCAAAATTATTATCTTTAAAGATATAGAATGTTACTTCGCCATGACCATTGGGAAAATCTCCTGCGATTTTTTTAATTTTAATAGCACTTATGTCTTTTGGCTTAATTCCGTCCCTATTTATGTTAATGGTATCAAGATTTTCACTAAAAGTAATTATTCTTAATTTCCTAAACCCGCTGCCTTCAATTGTTGCACCAGAATCAACTAATTCTATTTTGATATTTTTTGGAAGCGCTGCCTTATCAGGATATATTGGATTCCAGAGTTTTTCATAAAGGTTGTTTGCATCTTTAATTATCACATATTTCACATCAGGGCTTGTTGCATACATCATGTATGAGGCTTTGAACGGCGTTTCCCAGAAAAGAGTATAGCTTGTTATATTTTCTTTCAAAGAATCCGGCGAGAAAAGCGCTTTATTTTTCAGGCCTATTCCCTCAAAGTTATGCCCTTTTATTGACAGAAAGTCGCAGTCAACATTTATCTCTTTGTCAAGAAGCTCTATGCTGTGCTCTGTAAGAGGGCTTGATTCAAGGCTTGTTGTTATGCCGTCAAGATAATTGATTATTTCATAGTCCAGGCTTTGCTCTCCGCTTTTTGCAATGCCTCTGGCAACAAGCCCAAAAAAAACAAGAAATATTGCACCTGCAATAAGTACAAAAATCCAGTTAAACTGTATTTCAATTACTCCCTTTTTCATTTTTCCAAAGTATCTTCAAAAACAGAAGAATATGTTCCTTCTCCCTTGAAATAAAGAAAAATTCCGGCAGAATTTTTTATACAGGTGAAGTATTTTTCACTTTCAGTATATGGTGGTGGTGGTACAAACTCTTTAACATGAATTTTATCAACATAAAAAGAGTCAACAATAATTTTATTATCTTTTATTATAAACACATTTTTTTTAACACTGCTTTCTACACTGTCTTTTATTAGGGATAAAGCCAAGAATTCAACATCACCTGGCTGTCTATTAGAATTATAACCCTCTATTGCGCCTCCTGTGCCTGTTATTGCGTTTTTTGTAATAGAATCATCAACTTTACTATCCAAAATACACACATGCGTATATTTTGCAGGAAGGCTAAATTCTTCTCTTAAGACTGATTCCCATTCACTTGATGATTGTCTTGCAGCTGACTTAAAGCCTGACTGAAATTCACTAATAACACTTGTATCTGCACTTTTACTGAAAGATGCTATTGCCTTATAGCCTACAATAAGAGTAATGCCAATAATCACAAAGCCTAAAATGTAAATGAATACCTGACTACTTACTTCGCTTTTTTTTTTCATTTTACTACCTTTTTTTTATCAATTCATTAAGCTTATCCATACTGTTTTTTTGAGTGGATTCATTTTTTGCAATTAATTCGTCTATTGAACTATCGCTATTACTATTTCCTCTTAGCACTAAATCTAATTTTTTAAAAGTTTTATTTCTTTTCAATAAGCTGGTTAATTTGTCAATAGCCTTATGATTATCTGTCATAGGTCGCTTTTCTTGCTTTTTTACAATTTCTTTTGGTTTTGGAGCAGCAGCTTGTTCTTTTTTTGGAACTATCACATCATTATTTTCAATAAATGCATCAAATAAATGATCTCTTTTCTTTTTTACCAGCACTTGTTTTTTTCTGAATATATTGTCCCCAATGTCCCAATTTGCTTTAGATTCAATAATACTCGGTAAAATTGTTTTCTTGCTTTTTTCTGGAATGCTTTCCTGATAACTTGTTCCTGTGACATTATTGTAAGAACCACTTTTTGCAATTGGCTGGTTAGTGCTGTTTACTTCAAATTGCTGTCCTTGCCTTCTTTCAGCGGCACTTTCATTAATATTTTGCTGCATAGATTCTTTTTTTTGAGATGATGTAGCAGATAATTTTTTTTGCGGTTTTTTACTTACTAAGAAATAAGCTCCACCACCAATTATAAGAATAATCGGAATGATAAAAAGCATTAATGTCAATATCGAAAGAGGCGGCTTTTCATTTTTATTTGTGGGGCTTGTGCCTTCATCTCTCTCTTGCTTATCACTATATCCGTCTCCGTCTGTATCTTCTTTATCAACTCTTGTCCCTATATCACACTCAACAGAACTTTTTAGGCCGTCTTTATCGTAATCATCATCTTTTGAAAATTTGACTGAATCTGGATTACATATTTTTTCTTTTACATCTGTAATTCCGTTTTTATTGCTGTCTTTTTTTAGAGGATCTTCTTTTTGGCAATCTGCAGAAGCAGTTGGATTTTTTCCCTGTTTTATCTCATCATTATCCAGGCATCCGTCTCCATCTGAATCTTGAGATCTTGGGTTTGTGCTTACAGAATAATTTTCTTTTAAATTATATTCTATTAGGTTAGTAAGTCCATCGGAGTCATAATCCAGAGCAGCATCAGCAGGATCCTCATCATTCATGTTGTAGGTTTGTTCCCAATCAAAAGGAATGCCGTCATTATCGCAATCGCTTTCACATGTTTGATTTTTGCAAAGAGTTTTCTGTACTGGGCAAACTGAGCTTTCACAGTCAGGATCATCTTCTGAATCGCAGTCAGGATCACATATGTTATCAGAAATACTGCTGCAGCAGCCATCAAGAGTTGAACTACATACTGGTGTTATAACAGCTGATATTTCAACACTTAAATTTCCATTTACTGTGTTTCCGTCGTTGTCTGCTACGCTATAGCAAAAAACAGAGGTCTTCTTTACTGGCACAGGCAGATTATACTGAATCATCTGGCAGCTGTTGCAATCTGCACAATACGGATTTGAATCATCAACCAAAGAGTATTTTTTTGAAACGCATGTTCCGTCATAATCAACGCAAACGAGTGTTACTTTTTTTTCAATTGTCCCGTTATCAGCTGAAACTCTTACTGAAGGAGGAGTTATTGTTTTTCTGCATTCACTGCTATTCTCACTAAGCACTTTAACTGGCTGGCTTTTTTCAATAGGACCTATGTTTCCTGCAATATCTATTGCTCTTACCTCCCAAGTATATGATTTGTCTTCTTCAAGATCTAAGCCTCTTTTTTTAGCAGACCCATCGCTTCTTTGCCACTCCACTAAGACCTTATTGCTGCTATCAATTATCCTGTAACTAAAATAGTCTATTCCCATATTGTCTTTTGCCTTGAAACTTGCTGAAAGCTGGTTTTTTTCGCAGGTGTAGTTTTCGGGTGTAATGCTTAGATTATAAGGAGGAGTACTGTCTAGAATGAAGGAGATTGTCTTAAATCCGTCAGATCCGCCTAAGTCATAAACACATTTTACAGGAATATCATGTTTTTTTTCTTCCATATCAAAAATGTCTACAGTATGCTGCTTTTTGTGGTCGCCGAGTAGCTTGTTTGCATAATTTTCGCCATAATAGCATATAGAATCCCTGTTAGTTTCGACATAAAGACTAACTTTTGTTCCGTTTAAAATCCCAGACGGCCCGTACGACAATATTTGGTTTGCGGCAGCGAGATTAACGGTAAAATTAATTGTAGATGCATTTGTTTTTAATCCTGCCCTGTTTATACAGGAAAAAATCATAGAATAATTTTTTTTATCTTCCAGCATAGGAAAAGTAGTATAATTTAATTCTATTATCCTTGTTTTTGAAAAAAATGTGCCGTCTTTTACGTAAATCTGCTTTCCAAGATTACTTCCTTCCGGAAAGATAGTTCTCATTGATTCAAACACAGAATAAGATTCATCAAGTTTGCATGAAATCTCATCATCTGAATCTATTGTGAGTGTTGTTGATATTCTTTCTATTGATATTTTTGGAAGAGCATATGAAGAGCTAATTATCGGAGGAGCAGTATCGACATTTAGCTCAATTTCAGTTGTGCTGTTATCGTTTGTTATCCCTTGTGGAGTTATGCATACTACATAAATTTTTCTTGATATTCCTTGCGTTCCTTCTATATCCGTAAAATTGGCAATTCTATGTCTGAATGCATCAATTTTTGAAAAAAAGTTTCTTTCTCCCTGTATATCAGAAAACTTTAAGGCAGGCGAATTACTATATTTACATAGCGTAGTTTCAACTGTTGTGCTGATTGTTAAGTCAAAGCTATCTGTTGCAGAAACACCATATTGCGGATTAATTAGTGTTACATTAAATCCAAGGGCACTGTTGGCACAAATGAGAGTAAAAAATAGGCTAACTAACGCTATTTTTAATTTATACAACTCGTTACCACCTTCTTTTTTATACTTATAAACAAAGACTTACATTTAAATTTATTCTAAAACAAGTTATTAATCTATCTCTTTTTTATCCAATTATTGAGAATATTGAAAAAGTTTATACCTAAAATAAATCGTATCTTCAGAACAAAAAATTTAATAATCTCTCTCACTTATAAGAAAATAATGAAAATATTTCTTTATATGATTATTTTTTTAATGATTAGCGGCAGTATTTATCTATCATTCAATGAAATAACAGATTATACAAGCGATTTTCCATTTTTCCCTATACTAATGTTGATAACAGGAATTATTATCCTTTTTAACGAAAAAAATGTGAATTAAATAAAAGAACACACTTATTTATAATTTTATTATTATTATTTGCCCTCATTTACTTTATTAGTAAAATAATATATTTAGATCGGTTGTTTAACACTAATAGTAATTTTATTGATTATAGTATATCCACAGCGATTCCATTTTCTTTTTTAATCATCCTAGTCATTTTCATTATTGTATTATACAGAATAAAGATAAATAATGAAACATGTGATCCAAAACACTTTAAGAAAATCTTTACATCTGTTTTAATAATTTTGTATATTATTATGTTAATTTTCCTACTTATGCCAAACAGCTTATGGAGAACTGCGTCTGTCAAATATAAAGTGCCCTTCTTATGTAATTTTATTGTGAAAACTGAGCATTTTGATGATTATTCATTGAACTCAAACCAACTTAAAAGTGGCTGCAAGTCATATTATTGGCAGACAATTAATAATACTGAGTATTGCTTTAATAATGCCGATGATGCTGGCTATTGTCTTTTCGATATTGGTAGTGATGAACCAAAAATTTATTTTGATTGTTCAAAAATAACAAGAATTTCATCAAGAGAATTCTGTTTTTTTCTATTGGCAGATGAGAAAGATGATATTAATTTCTGTGACAAAATAGTCGTAAGTGGTACACAAATGAAAGATAGATGCTTCTATAACATAGCAGTTGGAACAAAAAATAAGGTTTTATGCGATAGAATATTAAATACAGATGATAGAGACATCTGTTATTATTATGCCAGATAGTTCGTTTAAATTGCACTGCCAGAAATCCAGATACTTCAGTATACTGGATGAATGGCATTGCTTGGCAGTGCAATTTGCTGAAGTCCGAGCTGTGAATCCCCACCATTTATGGTAGGGGAGAGCCTCGGACTTCATTCAATTTAAAAATACGCGGTTGAGAAGATTTGAACTCCCGACCTGCTGCTTTCTTTTTAGGCAACACCTTAAATGAACTTGGGCGTTAGACCAAATAGGAGGCAGCCGCTCTATCCAAGCTGAGCTACAACCGCATATGTAGGTTTAGGAAACTATATTTTATTTTAAAAGCTTTCTAAGCCTCAGCTTAGTGTATTCATGCCTTTGATTGGGCACTACTCCATTAGATCTTCATTGGCTGTCTAGGCTTTTTATTAATAGTCATTATCTTTATTTATATATTTTTTTGATAGATAAGAAGCAAAACAGAGAATACTTGTGCTTGCATTTTTAATATTCACAAAATATATATAGGGGATTTGATTAATTTTTTTCAGGTGAAATATATGCAAAAATTTATTCGTGCTGAAGAGGTAATGTCCAAGGATGTTTTTGTTGTCGATAATAAGGCAACTATACTTACTGCAGCAAAATTAATGGTCAAATACAAGACAAGCTCACTAATTGCAATGGAGAATACAAAGCCAAAAGGAATTATCACTGAGTATGATGTAATTCAGCTTGTTGTAAAGGGAGAAGACCATAATAAAATACCTGTGTCAAAAGTAATGAGCACGCCAATTGTAACAGTAGATTATGAAGATTCTTTTTTTGAAGTGATTAAATTAATGCGTAACAAGAATTTTAAGAGAATTCCTGTTTTAAAAAATAATGTAATTGTCGGATTAATCAATGAGGCAGAAGTTACCAAAGGAATTATTTACATTAACAAGCTTCTAAATGAGGAGTTGCGAGGCGGAATGATTACAAAAGACGCACATAGAAACGCTGAAGAAGATATGTTAAAAAATGTTCTTGTTGAGAGCCTGAAAAAAGAGCCGCCATGGGTTAAAAAACAGCTTGAGCTTTTACAGAAAATTTCAAGTGAACAAGAGGAAGTAATTAAAAAAATAGTTTCTTCAGCAAAAAAATATACACTTGGCGATTGGAGAATCAATATCTGGTCAAATTGCGAGTTTAAATTTGAAAAGATGAAGAATAATGAAATTATTTATATGTGCAAGAAGCTAAATAACTTCTGCGTTTATAAGAACTGCCCGCTAAATGATTTTTAATCCTTTACTAATTTATTTTTTATTCTGTTATGTCTAAAGAACTTAGAAAAAATAAAGAAAAATTGCTATTCTTATTCTACAAGAGGAATCTGCCCACCGTATAATGCCTGGAATTTGCCTTTCTTATAATCCAGTGTAAATACATCATTGTTGCAGCTTGTTCCTCTCATTTTTACTATAGATATTTCCCTGGACACTTTCCTGTGGCGCTCTGTAAGATAGAGAGCAATAATACCATCTGCAAGGAAATCCTCCACTTCATATTCAGAGTATTTCATCTTGTCAAGCTTCATTTCTGAAATCATTAGTGAAGTTATTCCCATATCCCTGAATGTTTCAAAAATAAAGAATATTGTCTTTCTCGGCTCTTTAAAATCAGCATGGATATATAGCGCAGACAGTGAGTCTAGAACCATTAGTTTTAGTCCAATTGTAGACTGAACTTTTTTTGCAATGTTTTCTATTACAGTAACCCAGTCTCCTCCATCTGATTTTGACTTTTTAAGGGCTTTTCTTACTGCAGATATATCAATAAAAAATACAGTTCCTTTTGTTTTATCTGATTTTGCAGCGCCAATATCTTTATCGAGTGTTGAAATATCCTCTATTGCCATGAAATTTATTTTCTTTATATCATATCCTAGATTTGTAATGTGCTGCAGGAAATTCCTGTATGGCTGCTCAAAAGACATATATATTGAGGTTTGGCATTTCAGCGCTTCATTATAAAGGATATTAAAACTCACAGTTGATTTCATTGATCCTGCAGTGCCACATACTAAAACAACATGGCCTTCTGGTATTCCTCCTTCCATCTGTTCATCAAGGCCTTTAATGTAAAGAGGAATTCTTGGTTTTTTGTATTCTTCTTCTGATACTATTTTCATTTAGAACCACCTTTTTTTAATTTTTCAGATAATTTTGCAAGCCTGTCTTCATATTTTTCTTCAACAGAGTCTTTGTGCTCTTCTTTGGTTGGCTTATCTTTTATGTATTTTGAAATTTTTAATGAAAAAATAATTGATGTGCCTTTTCCTTTGCCTTCACTTTCAACCCAGATTTTTCCTCCGTGCTTTTCAACAAGCCTTTTGCATATTGAAAGACCAAGGCCAGTTCCGCTTTTTGGATTTCTCGCCGAGTCTACTTTATAAAATTCCTGGAACAGCTTTTTTATGTGCTCCTGCTCAATTCCAATTCCATTGTCTTTTACTCTTATTTCCATAAATTCGCCGTTCTCCCTTGCATAAAACTCAACAACGCCCCCAGGATCCATGAATTTTGTTGCATTCATTATTAAGTTCTCAAAGACCTCAGTAATTCGTAGTTTATCTATGTATACCAGTGAAAGAACATTTGGAAGCTTGTTTACTATACTCATGTTAAGTTTTTTAAAAGTGACGCTGTTTTTTGAAATCACACTGTTAACAATCTCATTTAAATCAGTGTCAACAAAATCAAATTCTACTTTGTTGTTATCAATCCTTGCAAGCTTTAATATGTCCTCAACAAGGATTTTTAAGTATTTTGCATTTTCCTCCATAACTTTTAGGTCTTTTTGAAGCTCAGGATCTTTTATATCTGTTTTTAGGGATTCAGTCAGATATGTAATAGGAGTAAGAGGCGTTCTTAAATCATGAGCCAGTTCATTGATGAACTGATTTTTCCGCTCAAGCAGAAGCTTAATTTCCTCATTTGCTTTTAATACTTCTGATGTTCTAACAATTACTTTTTCTTCAAGCTTTTTATTGAAGTTTTCTAAATCTTTTGTAAGCTTGCTTAATTTTTCATTCTGGCTTTGCAGCTGAAGTTCCATCTTTCTTTTTTCAGTATAATCTTCAACTGCTGCAAGAGAAAGTGAATCATCGAAGTTAGCATCAATCCATAAAAGGACGTTTCTTTTTTCATTTTTTTTGGTTACAAGAATAACATCATGAGCTATAGTATCTTTGAAAAACCCAAGCTCAATAAGGGAGAATTTCTGTTTTTCTTCCTCTGTTTCAGGCTCAAATATATCTACTATTCTTTTTTCAACAAGATCTGATTCGTTATATTCTGTTAATTCAGAGAATTTTAAATTGCTGGATACAATTTCACCTTTTTTATCACAGATAAAAAGCGGCATAATATTGTGCCTGAAGAGTCGCTCAAGCATCCCTTCTGAAAAAACAAAGGGTATTCTGTCTGAAAACCCGTTTGCTGTTTCCACTTTATAATTTACCTTGTCCTAAGAAGCTTGTTGAATTTAAGAAAGCCAACTGTTATCATGACAAAAGTAATAACCATTATCAGCCTTTCAATTGCATATAAATAAGAATAATCTATACTCCAGCTAGCAAGCGTTGCTACGAAATAAAATATGTTGATGACTGAGTTGAACAAAAACAGGCAAATGGTTGCATATACAAATACAAATGCCTTATTTCTCTTTGTAATATTTATAAACTTAATAAGATTTGCCGAAATTGCAAGGACAAACACCGTTTCAATGAAAAGCAATGACATTGCAATAATATTAATTGTGCTGTTGCCTGACTGTAGCTTTACATCCGACATAAAGGCAGATGCAAAGGTAAGGGTGAGCAAAAATACAACTGGAAGTAATATTGATTTTTTCAATTTACTTCACCTTTTACTTAATGCTTTGTCAATTCTTTTAATCAGAAGATCTATATCAACTGGCTTAATAATGTAATCTTCTACACTAATGCTTGCAACGCTTTGCGTAAGCTTATCATCTTTTGCTGTTAAAAATATTATCGGCAAATTTTCAAGCTCTTTACTTTCATGGATTTTTTCAACAACATCCCATCCATCCATTTCTGGCATCATTATATCCAGAAGGATTAAGTCAGGCTTTTGCTTTTTTACCATTTCAAGGCATTTTTTTCCGCCATTTGCCTTGACTATTGTGTAACTTGTCTTCTTTGACAACAACTTTTCAACGCTATATAGAATATCTTCATCATCATCAACTAACATAATTGTTGGCATCTTACCACCCCTTTATTGTTTTTTTTGCAAGTTAATCCTTGCGTTTTCATATATAAAAATAATCTGCTGCAATTATAAACTTTTCGGAAAAATTAACCTTTTAAGTCCTCTTGGTATAGCGCTAAAAGTTCGATAAATACTGCGAAAATAATCGGTCCAAGTATCAAACCGATAAATCCAAGCAATTGAAAGCCGCCGAGGACACCAAATATAATTATAAGAGGATGTATTTTTGAGTGGTCACTAATTATTTTAGGCTTAATTATATTATCAACTGTGCTTATTACAGCAATTCCATATATTAGAAGGCCTATTCCCCTAACTGCCATAGGAAGCTGCTCAGTTGATATTGCATTGACAATTAAACTTAGCGATGCAGGAATATAAACAAAAGCAGGCCCAATAAATGGTATTACAGCAAAAAAAGTAGTAAGCACGCCTAAAAAAAATGGCGCATTTAGGCCAAATATATAATAGCCAATGCAGGCTATTATTCCCTGAGCCAATGCTGTGATTATATGGCCATATAAAATGCCACGCGTAATTCCCTTTATTTTTTCTATAATTGCTTCCTTATTTGTATTTGGATAAGGAAGGCATTTTCTTACATAGCTTGCAAGTTCTTCTCCTTCTTTGAATAAGTAAAACATTGAAAAGAACATAATAAAAATCCCTAAAATTGCGTTGGGAAGCGCAAATAAAAAATTCTTCGCAGAGTTAAGCATATAGTAAATAATTGACTGAATTGCAGATCTTAAGTCAAATTCAATTCCTGTGGTAGCATCAACAAAATCACTTGTTTCCTGAATAAATTCAACTGTAAAAAAATTGCTTGTCCTAATCATTGATATTACTTTTGGCGCTTCATTGATTAATGAGTTTATCACAAATAAAAAAGGAATAATTATGATTAAAATGGAAAAAAATAGCATAATAAGCGCTGAAAATGTCTTGTTTTTTATTATTGCAACTATTCTTTTATACAATGGATTCAGTATAAGAACAATAGTAATTGCGAATAACAAATATATTGCAAATGGTTTAATAAGCATAAAAGAAAGAAACCCAAAGATTGCAAAAATTGCAATAGGAATATATTTTCTTAAGATTTTATGCTCCATAATTATATTTTTTAAGTTAGGTAACATATATAAATTAATCGATTTGGCGGAGCGCTTTTATAAGCTCTCGGGGCAAACACATCAAGGGCAACATCACAAGGAAAAAATGTGAACTGCCCGAATTAATCTAATAAAAAAGTAATGGGCCCGCCCGGAATCAAAGCACCCTTATCAGGCTGCACTGAGCTATGGGACATTCGCTTCGCTCAATCCCATAAAAAAACAAAGGTAAAGTAATGGGCCCGCCCGGATTCGAACCGGGGACCTCCGCCGAATCGAAAACAACTATGTTTTCTGTTATTCAACACTGTTGTTTATGTCGAGGCGACATCATAGCCACTAGACTACGAGCCCAATGTTTTAGTAGTTTTTTTCGGACTACTTGCCGATTTAGGCAATGTAGTCCTTATTATCTTGCTCCGAGGGCTTCTTTTGAAGCGCTCCCATCTAGACTACGAGCCCATTGTAGCCAAAAGAAAACAAATTATTATAAAAAGGTTTCTGGAGAAAAAGCTTTATAAGTTAACTTAATATAATCCTTCTTATGCATAAGCTACTAAAGCCTGAGATTCTTATGTCAAAACTGAAAAAACTATTTGCATCAAAGTTTAAGTATAAAATAATTACAGCAATGCTGGTTATTCTTGTAATATATGCTATTTTAATGCTGCTTCAGCCTTATGTCGTTTCTTTTCTTTCAAATGTAAATTTTGTTTCACCACTTTACAAACTAGTTCATATAGAAATTACAAATAAGTCATTAAACGGGCTTTTTTTTATAACATTAATCGGCTCTCTTTTTTGTATCTCCTACCCCGCCGAAGTGTTGTTTTTGCTCTACGCGAAATTTGGATATAATCCATTTGTTGCAGCGTTAGTTATGCTGGTTGCAATAATGGTATCGCAAATATTGAATTATATGGTTGGATATTTTCTAGGGGCAAAAATATTGCATATGTTTATCCATGAGATAAAAAAAGAATACAGCGGCTTTCTTGCAGAGCACGATGAGCTATTTATTATATTAATCAACATATTTCCGCTTCCGGCAGATATACTAACAGTTATTCTTGGCGTAATTAAATATAATTTCAAAAAGGCATTGCTCCTCTCATTTATCGGTCAACTGATAAAATATTCTATCCTTATTTTTCTAATTATTTCATTTAATGGGATACTACGATTGATTTAAAAAAAAATGCCGGAGACGGGATTTGAAACCGTGACATCTGGATCGCCCGGTATTGAGCAAAATTCATCGCCTATTATGGCTCATCACTCAAACATATGAGTCTCGCCGTTTTTTAAACACCAGCGCTATAACCAGGCTAAGCTACTCCGGCATAAGGATTAGCTTATACCCGTTGGAAAAAAGGTGATTATTTAAAATTATTGATAATGATTGGTTTATTCCTTTTTTTAGGAAAGATTTATAACTTTTGTAACAGATTAATATTTGATGATTGAAATCACTCTTCTTGACATATTCTACATTCCCTTTATTTTGCTATTTGGCATTGCAACCAGCTATTACGATTGTAAATACAGGAAAATAAAGAACAGCTGGATTGCGGCGGCTTTAATTTACTCAGTAGTAGCATTAATTATATTGATTAATATTTATGAGTCACAAGGAGGTGAAGTTAGTACTGAGTACATAAAGCTTTTTTTTCAAAATCTTGCTATTTCTCTTGCTTTTGGTGTTATGTTATGGATGTGCAACCTTTGGAGCGCTGGAGATGCAAAGCTGTTTTTGGCTTATTCTGCTTTGATACCATTGACAACATACAAATGGGGAGCAATAGGTTTATTCCCTTCATACATACTCCTAATCAATACTTTTACCCCTCTTCTGTTTTTTTTATTGATTAAGGTATTAGTCTCTCTAAAGCCAAAAGATATTTTTGAGGAGTTCCTGCATACTCTTAATCCAAAATCAATTGCCTCTTTTTCATTGTTTATTTTTGGATTTTCGTTCTTAAATGAGATATTATTTAAATTTTTTGGCAATACGCAAAACAGTGCCATCACAAATGTGTTAGTCTTATTTATTTTTTTGATTCTTCTTAAGAGACTTAATGTAAACTATGCAATTATTGGTGCGATACTTTCAATATTAAGGATTATTTTTTCATTTAACTCTATATTTAGAATATCTTTTTTTATTAATTTTTTATTTCAATTAGTCTTATTTGTCTTACTACGATATTTTATTATTAATCTCGGAAACAAAGCTTTCTCAAAGCAGATTTTTATAGAATCATTGGAGCCAGGAATGTGCCTTGCAGAGGATGTTATTTTTGAAAAAGGCAAATATACAAAAGAATTAATGCGACCAGGAATATCTTTTTTTAACAGCATTTTAAACACCATCTCAAAAACAAAGAGTATTTTTTCAAATTCGTTTTGCTTGACAAATGCAGACATTATAAAAATTAAGCGCCTTCATTCCTCTGGAAAACTTAAAGAACATGCAATTTATATCTATGAAAAAATTTATTTTGCACTCTTTATGTTTATTGGAGTATTACTTACACTTATTTTTCGTGGAGATCTTCTTATGTCTGTAAGAAAAATCATAGAAAGCTTTATATAGCGTGTTTCTATCTATTTTTCTTTATTAGGAGGGTGGTTTTTAATGACATCAGATGATTCTTCTGTAAAAATAATAGGCAATATTGAGTTACACGAGGATGAAGGATATGCTATATTATCTGTTAATCCAAAATTTTATCCGCTTGATATAGTGTATTCTGCAAGCTATACTTTTCTTGACAGGGCGTATATTTTCTTAAATGGAAATCCTGAGGAAGAAATACTTGTTGAGCTTAGATACAAGGAAAACAATGGCGATTTAGAGATTCTTGCCAGAGACTTTAATAATGAACTTATTAATTATGCAGTTTATCAAAAGCAGTCTGAAAAAAACAGGGATATTAGGCAGGCTTTTGTTAATAAGATTACGCAAACAAACAGCGATTGCGCCTGTGATAATGATAACATTAGTCCTGATAATATTGAAGATAACTATATTGATGATCCTCTTGGAATAGCAAAGCCTTGGGAAGAAACACATGGAAATCAGGATGATTCGACAAGTGAAAAACTAAATGAGGAATAAAGAATGGGCGAAGTCCTAATAGATAAAAATACAGGCGAAGCTAAACTTATTCTTGATACTAGCTTTTACGGGTATGGCGCTATCCTTGCAGCAGGAAAGGATTACCTTAAAAGTTGCTGGGTTTTTATAGATGGCGACTTAAATGACAAAATTCTTGTTACATTAAAGCCAAAAAGCGAGGAAGTCTCTCTTGATTATGTGGGATATGAATTTGCCAATTACGTTCTTGGCCTAATGCAAAATGCCATCTTCTGAAAACCTTCTTTTCAATAAGTATGAGCTAAACTATTTCCGCAAGAAGAAAATAAGGGATAAGTATCTCTTAATAGCTTACACAGGGCACTGGGATGCATTGGCTAATGAAGAGTATAGACGGCTTATGTCCCATAAACTTGATGAAACATTGTATAAGCGACTCAGTGAAAAAGGACTAATAATTACTGAAAATAACAAAGAAAAATTAACTAATGATTTTAAAAAGTCAAAACAGCAGCTTTTCCAGGGAACTTCACTGCACATTGTTGTTGTAACTTTAAGGTGCAATGAGTCGTGCGTTTACTGCCATGCTGCGTCAAGAAGCATTTCTGCAAAAGAATATGACATGAGCATAGCAACTGCAAGAAAGACTGTTGACTTTATTTTCCAGACAACTTCTAATGCTATAACTATTGAATTTCAGGGAGGGGAGCCGCTGCTTAATTTTGATACTGTAAAGGAAATAATATTATATGCAAAAGAAAAAAATAAGGCAGCAAAAAAAAAGCTTAGATTTTCAATTGTTACAAACCTTAGCCTTATGGATGAAAACAAGCTTGATTTTTTGATTGAGAATAAAATAGGAATATGCACTTCTCTTGACGGGCCAAAAATACTTCATGACAAAAACCGCCCTTTTCACGGGCAAAGCTCTTATGAATATGCAGTAAAATGGATTAAAAAAATTAAGGAGAAAAAAGGAGACATTAATGCACTTATGTCTACAACAAGAGCGACTCTAGACTATCCAACTGAAATAATTGATGAATATGCAAAATTTGGACTTAATAATATATGGCTTAGGTTTTTGAATAACCTGGGCTGTGCTAAAGAGCAGTGGGACAAATTATCTTACTCTGCTGATGAATTTCTTTCTTTTTGGAAAAAAGGAGTTGATTATTCTTTTGAAACAGGAAAAATAAATGAATTATCAGGCAACATTATTTTAAAAAAAATTCTTTTAAATGAAAACCCAATGATGCTTGATTTTATGAGCCCGTGCGGAGCTGCAATTGGCCAACTTGCATATAATTATGACGGAAACATTTACAGCTGTGATGAAGCAAGAATGCTTAATGATGATATGTTTTTGCTTGGAAATGTAACTGAAGATACATATGGGAAGCTTATGAAGGCGCCAAAAACCTGCAGCCTTATAGCATCATCTGTTAATGAATGCCTTCTTTGCGATGCTTGCGCTTACCAGCCTTTTTGCGGGATTTGCCCAGTATGCACTTATGCTGCTAATGGCACGCTATTACCAAAGCTTAGCGAAGATTTCAGGTGCAGGGTTTTTATTGGGCAGTTTTACCACTTGTTTGAAAAAATAATATTTGAGGAAGGGTTTGCAGAGAGAATTAGGAAAAACATGGAGCAAAAGCATGTTGATAAAAGGTAAAGATTATCTTGATAGTTGTCGGATTTTTATTTACTGTGACCTAAATGACAAGGTACTTGTTACGCTAAAGCCAAAAAGTGAAGAAGTCTCACTTGACAATGTAGATTATGAATTTGCTAATTATATCCTTAGCCTAATGCAAAATGCGATATTCTAACACTTCTCCAACTAGCCAATATGAGCTTAATTATTTTCGTGAGAAGAAAATTAGGGATAAGCATCTCTTAATCGCCTATTCAGGGCACTGGGATGCACTATCAACTGACGAGTATAAAAAGCTCATGGCTCACAAGCTTGATGAAGTATTATATAAGAGATTCAGCGAAAAGGGCTTAATCATTACTAAAGAGAACAAAGAAAAACTGTTTGAAGATTATAAAAAAACAAAATGCCAACTATTTCAAGGAACTTCATTTCACGTTGTTGTTGTAACGCTTCGATGCAATGAATCATGTGTATATTGCCATGCTGCTTCAAAAAGCATTTCTGCTAAAGAATATGATATGAGCATAGCAACAGCGAGAAAAACAGTTGATTTTATTTTCCAGACAACTTCTCCGGTAATTACCATTGTATTTCAAGGAGGAGAACCTTTATTGAATTTCGATGTTATAAAGGAAATAATTTTGTATGCAAAAGAAAAAAATATTATTGAAAAAAAAAGACTCAAATTTTCAATAGTTACAAACCTTAGCCTTATGGATGGGAATAAACTTGAATTTTTGATTGAGAATAAAATTGGAATATGCACTTCTCTTGATGGGCCAAAAATACTCCATGATAAAAACCGCCCTTTTCATGGGCAAAGCTCTTATGATTTGGCAGTTAAATGGATTAGCAAAATTAAAGAAAAAAATTGGAATCTAAATGCGCTCATGTCTACAACAAGAGCATCACTTAACTATCCTGAAGAAATAATTGATGAATATATTGCGCTAGGTTTTAACAGCATCTGGCTTCGCTCACTCAATAATCTTGGATATGCAAGCAAACAATGGAATAGTCTCTCTTATTCTGCTGATGAATTTATTAATTTCTGGAAAAAAGGAGTTGATTATTCTTATAAGCTTGGGACGATAAACGAGCTTTCAAGCAGCTATATTTTAAGAAAAATCATTTTGAATGAAAATCCTATGATGTTTGATTTTATGAGCCCCTGCGGAGCTGCAATAGGTTTGATTGCATATAATTATGATGGAAACATTTACAGCTGCGATGAGGCGAGAATGCTTAATGATGACATGTTTTTACTAGGAAATGTATTTGATGATACTTATGGAAAGCTAATGAAAGCGCCAAAAACATGCAACTTAATTGCATCATCAGTTAATGAGTGCCTTCTTTGCGATGCTTGCATTTACCAGCCTTTTTGCGGAATTTGTCCAGTGTGTACTTATGCAACAAAGGGAACACTTATTCCAAGGCTTAGCGAAGATTTCAATTGTAGAGTCTATAAGGAGCAGTTTTTTTATTTGTTTGAGAAAGCAATATTTGAAGAGGGATTTGCAGATAATGCAAGGAAGAAACTTGGAAAAAAATCATAAGGGATTTTTCAAAAAACAAAGCAAGGTCCCATATAACTGATTTTGACTCTTTTATGCTAAATGTTTATTATTTTACAATAGTGTGCATTATGTTGCACGAAAGTGTGCATTACTAATGCACAGATAGGAATATTTATATATCTGTTCAGTTTCTATAAGATCATGCTATTAAAAGAAAGTATTCACAATGCTGTTTTATCACAAAAAGAAACACTTCGGAAAAATGAAAATATTATTGTAAGAGAATTATCGAGCAAGATAAAATTTCAAAATAAGTTTGCAGTGATTATATCTGGAATTAGAAGATGCGGCAAAAGCACATTGATGAGAAGCATTGCAATAAAAAATAAGCCATTCAATTATATCAATTTTGATGATCCTAGGCTTACTGGATTTGAATTGGCTGATTTTGAGAGATTAGAAAAAGTTTTTATGGAAGTGGGCGGTAAAGCGGAGAATTATTTTTTTGATGAAATACAGTCTGTGGACAAATGGGAGATTTATATCAGAAAATTGCTGGAACAGAATAAATATGTTGTAATAACAGGCTCAAATGCATCTTTATTAAGCAGGGAGCTTGGCACTAAACTAACCGGAAGAAACCTAAGATATGAACTATTTCCTTTTTCTTATGCTGAATTTTTGTTGTTTTCCAAAAAAAAAGAAGGAATTTCTAGTTTCAAGGAATATTTAACAGAGGGCGGATTCCCTGATTATATTTTACTAAAAGAGCCAAGAATACTGCACGATTTGCTAATTGACTCTTTATATCGTGATATTGCGATAAGGCATAAAGTTAGAAATGTGAAAGAATTGCACGATCTTGCCATTTTTTTAGTGTCTAATACATCAAAAGAATTCTCTTTTAACAGCCTAAGAAAGATGTTTAATATTGGGTCTACTGGGAGCGTGTCAAAGTACATATCTTATTTTGAGGAATCCTACCTCCTGTTCACTCTTTCAAAGTTTGACTATTCACTAAAAAAGCAGCTTGTAAACCCTAAAAAAATATACGCTGTGGATAATGGCTTAATTGCCCAAAATAGCAAATCTTTTACTGACGATTTAGGAAGGCTTCTTGAGAATGCTGTTTTTATTGGCTTAAAATCAAAGCAAAAAGAGTTGTTCTACTTTAAGGATAAAAATGAGTGTGATTTTGTAGTCAAATTTGGCTCAGGCATTGGAGAATGTTATCAAGTTTGCTACGAACTTAATGATTTTAATAAGGAAAGAGAAATCGCAGGATTATTAGAAGCTTTAGACAAATTCAATCTTAAGGAAGGATATATCTTGACATTTGAGCAGGAAGACGAACATGTGGTTGATAAAAAGAGAGTAATAATTATGCCTGTCTGGAAATGGCTTCTAGCGCAATAAGAATATTATAAAATGCCATATACTAAATGATTTTTTTAAATAATAAATTATATTAACTACCAATGCATTACTTTTATAAAAAGAGGATACCAATGCAAAAAAAAGGATTATTGCCACAGATAAAAAAGAAGATTTCTGCTTTTATCCAAAATGAAGAAGGAAGTGTTTCAAAGCAGTCTCTTCTTACACTTGGTACATTTATCGGAAGCGCTGCTGTCGCATCAGTTTTATCGGCAAAAGAAGTAAGAGCCAACCAGATAGCATGGAACGCAAATTCATGGGGCAGCAATTCTGTTACTATAACAGCAACACATGTGCATCATTCAAGCCATAGCAGCCACGGCAGCCATTCCAGCCACGGCAGCCATTCCAGCCACGGCAGCCATTCCAGCCACGGCAGCCACTCAAGCCACGGCAGCCATAGCAGCCACGGCAGCCACTCAAGCCACGGCAGCCACAGCAGCGGAGATTGTGCTTGCGGCTGTGTAAGAGAGAGTTCAAGGCGTTAATAAATTATGTTCAATTATACATGTTCCAAGGCACAATTTATTATGTAGCTTATTGCAGAATTTGCACATATTACTTAATTGAGGTTTTCCTTTCCAATCTTCAAATATTTGGATTCTTGAGTAGTATTCATCAATTTTTCTCTTGCTTTTCGCATTATCGCAGAAATATACTTCTCCTTTGTTTTTTATGTGAAATAAATTGATGCAATAATAGCAGGGACTCAAATTACTTTTAGCATTCAAAGGGAAATCCAGTTGTTTTTCAATCAGGCATAGATAAGGTAATATCTGGATATTTTTTTTATAGTTTTCATTTTTCTCTTTTGTGCAAACACTACTATCCGTTTTAAAAAGGATGGACTCAGGAATGAAGTCTTTATCAGATTTAATTAATCTGTTACAAATATTAATAAAATTATTGTCAGAAAAATAGACAATTTCTTTTAATGGATATTTACACAAAAGTGTTTCGATAAAAGGTTTATCACTTTGATAATATATTCTAGGGTATAGATTTAGTATATTCTTATCAACAATTAATTTCAGCAAATTTTCACCAATATATTTTGTTGCCTTACATAGAATAGGATCTGGTTTCATGATATCCTTATTAATGATAAGATTCCTATATGCACATTGACCAGCGCAATCGAGTTTTAAAAAGCAGTCTTTGCAGTATTTCATATTATCAGAAACTTTTTTTTGGAATTTTGAGATTTTATCATTGTCAATTAATAAAGAATTGTTTATTTTATCAATTTTCCCGTATACAAAAGGAGAAGAAAAATCAACTGGATTAGGATCGCAGTAGCATGCACTTATATAGCCTTCTGGTGTCATGCAAACACTTGGTCTGGAAACATCACAATAATAATTTCTTCCCCAGCCAATTTTTGCAAAAGATGAAAACACATCAATATTTTTATATTGCCCCAGTTCTATCGAATATAATAGGTTTTGCGCAAATTCATGAAAATCTGGCTCATTAGTGTATGAAGACTGAGTTGACCTAGCCCTTCCCAGTTTAAATAACGGTTCAATTTTTGCTGAATTGACACATTTTTTTTTGAAATATGAAACAATTTCCCTTTGTTTTGAGCATGTTTCTTTGGAAATTGTAGTTAATGCATTGATATCCTTCTTTCTTCTGGACAAATGGGCGAATGTTTTTTCCAATGCTGCGCTGCTTTTTGAGCCATTTTTCATAGGACGCTGGCAATCCTGTATGTCTGGAGGACCATCTGCTGAAAAAGTTATATCAATATTATTATTAATCAGTAGTTCAAGTTCTGATTCAGGAATCATTCCGTTGCTGGTTAAAATAAATTGACAATTTGGGGATATCTTCCTTATTTCATTTATTATTCTTATTATAAACTCTGGATTAAGCGTCGGCTCGCCTCCTCCATGAAAAAAAACTCTGTTATAAGCTGTTTTTATGAAGTATTTTTTTATAAATTCCACAGCAGTATCCGGATCTATAGAAGTACTCTTTTTTCCTGAATCAGCATAGCAATAGATACATTTCAGATTGCATTGATGTGTCACAAAAAAAGTTATGGATTCAAATTTGTTTGGATTGAAGACCGTTTGTTCTTTTGGTGATTTTTTTTCTTTCCGTATTTCAAAATTGGATTTAATAAACAGATTATTAACAAAAGAAGAATCTTGATTTTCTACCTCCTTGGTAATTAAAAACAAATCATTGTTAATTGAAGAATAAAATAATTTGAATCCGCTAACGAAATCTAGAGCGGTATACTCAGATGAATTTCTATTAGCATTGCCTGCTTTACCAAGATTAAGATAGTATATGCCTTTGGATAATTCTTTTGGTTTCATACTAAAATATCGCACATCTTCTGAAATTCCAATTCCAATATGGGATTCCTTTTGCATTTCAAAGTTTTGTGACAAGTTCCTTCCAACGAATCGATATAAATTTTAAACAAATTTCTTCTTAAGATTATGTTATTATCTTCAAGTACGGTTCCATTACATAGCATTATTTGGTGATCTTTTTTATGATAAAGATATAAACAATTTGCGCACTTGCTATAAGACGAGATATTGTCACTTGAATTATCATTATATACATATCTATAGCTGATTTTTTTTTCATCAAGGATTTTCGTCAAAGCTCCTGTACTTTTTGATAAAAATGCAGAAATACCAATTACATCTAAAATAATAAAAGGGTGTATATTGATCTCTTTTGTATCTATTTTTTCTATGAATTCGGACAATTTATTAATTTCTCTTTGATTATTTAATCTGAAGTAAAAAGTGCTAGTATTGTCAATCTTCCTTGAAAAGTATTTAAATCTCAGATAGAGTCCATCGTTTTTTATTTCAAAAAAAGGATAATTCTTGTAATAATAATGATTCAAAACAATTCCTGCAAAATTTGATAGCTTATTCTTGTTTAGGAAGCAGTCTTCTTCATAAAGGTCATAAATATCTCCTTTTTTATCATAATTATGCAATATACATCCTCCAAAGCAGTAATACCTTATGGAACAGTCTATGCATTTTTCAAATTTATTAATCTGTAATTCATTTTCATAAAAAGCTTCTATGTTATTGAAATTTAATCCATTTGCATCTTTATGGCTGCTACACTGAATGCAAAATGACAACTTCTTGTTATGATTTAAGTAAACTGAATTTTTCATTTTGGATACACATGATGAAGGAAAAATTGAGCCATACTTCGGAAGGAGAAGTTCTTTCCTTAACGGTAGATTATTGAATTCAAGTAAATATTCATTAAATCTTGAAATGAAAAACAGGAATCGCTTGTTATCTATATTCTTATAGTTGGTTTCTATTGCAGCAGGTTTTAGCCCTTTAAATGATATTACCTTAATATCAATATCTGTCAGGAATTTTATTATCTCTTCAAATTTTTCTATGGTCTCTTCGTGGATGAGGCAGGTAATATCAATCTCTTTATTCTGTTCAATTAGTTTTTTTATATTTTGGAGCACAATATCGCTGGTTTTATTATTTTTATTAGTTTTCCGATATTTGTCATGAATTTCAGGCAGGCCATCGAAGGAAATGGCTATATTGTCAATGTACTCTTCTATAACCTTAAGAGATTGCCTGCTGATATAACCATTCATAATAATGCTGGTAGTGATCTGGAAATTTTTTTCTTTAAAAAAAGTGCATATCGTTTTTATGTAATCTTGCCGTAGTGTGTTTTCGCCATTTCCAGTGAAATCAATTTCAATTTTTTTATTTAGTTTTGGTGTAAGCTTTTCTATATGGTCCAAAATATAATCAATATCTATTGTTTCTTTTCCCCTTTCAAGCTGGCAATACGTGCAATTAAGGTTGCAGTCATTTGTAAAAGAAAACCCTAGTTTAGATATCTCATCAGATCGGCATTGTTTCATATCCTCAATTATTCTATTTTTCTTTATATCTATCTTAGCATCTGAAACAAACATTTTATTATGAATAGGAGATATATAAATCCATTTACCATCCAAATTTAGAGTTATTATGTTGCCAATATCATTAATCTCAGCACCTATATTCTTATTGTGTTGATAGCTCAGTGTATTAGAATTATTTTTAATTTGGAATATATTATCATTCCAATAGTCTTTATTCTTAATGCATTCTTTTTCCGAACAGGTGTTTCTTAACTTGTGAATGCAAAATGACTCCTCCTTCTTCATGTGGATTTACATATTGTTAAAGAATTTAAAACCTACCCTTTGATACTATAATCTTTGATATTTATGAAAATGCAATCCTTGTTCCATATATTTTGTTTATAAAATTCTCCGTCTAGAGCATAGGCAGAAAGATAGGTTATATATTTACCATTTTCGTCCATGGTACCTGCTTGAAGTCTATAATCCAATCCTGAGGCACTTTTTACGCAAAAACTCGATATGTTTTGCAGTTCCAATATAATCACATCTGTTATTAGATTGAAATTGCACATCTGAAATGTATTTTCTTTACCTATATAATGCGTAAGATATTCATGACCTTCCCAAGCAATTTCCTTTAATGTATAGTCACCATATTTTTCATGTATGAATCTGGACTCGTTGCTATTGCTGGCATAAAAATCCCATGTAGGAGAATCAATCTTTTTTTCTTTCAAAAGCTGAGCAAGTAAAACATAGCAGTCTTGTTCTTCATTTACTATAGCATGGATAATATAATTACGAAAAACAATCAAAGATACGGCAAGAGCAAAAACAATTATTATTATTGCCATTAATGTTTTGTTAGGTTTGGGAGCATTCAATTTACTAAATGCATCCTCAATTAATTTGTTATCAAATCCCCGAGTAATCAACTTGTTTTTTATCCTAGCATCAGAGAATCCAAGCTTTCTGCATTGATTTATATACATTATTGTTTCCTCTTTTTTTTCCATCTTCTTTATTTAAGTTAGTTACTTATTTATATTTTACCATTATGTACGTTAAATTCATGCAGAATACTATTTGAGAGAATATCTGCTTTTTCAATTTCATCATATCCAAAAGACGATGTGGATAATATTTGATGTGTGCCGTTGTCCTCATATTTTAGGTTGTATTTGTCTTTCCTAATATGAATTTCAGTGCCCGGAAGTACTTTTAGGCGATTTATATGGATCTCATTAGATGGCAAAGAAAGGACAAATCTTATTGTCCTAACATATTTGAAGAAATTATCTCCCGGAAGGCCAAATATTAAGTCAAGACAAACATTAATCTTTTGAGAGGATAATTTTCTGATATTGTCACAAAAAATTTGTTTGTTGAAGCTTCGAGTAATTATTTGCAAAGTGCCTTTATTTATCGATTGAGGCCCAGTCTCAATACTCTCAATATGTGCTTTTTTTATATAATTAATAATTTCATCATCCAGCGATTCAGTGTCTATTTCAACAGAATTTATTGGAATCTTGTTTTTGTTGTATTTTATCAACAATTTGCATATATTGATGGTTCTATCTTTAGAAACATTAAATATGGGATCAGTGAAAGTTAAGCATTTTATTTTTTTATTAAAAAGTAAATATTTGATTTCTTCTTCCACTCTTTTCAGCGAAAAGAATCTTAGTTCATTATTGTTCTTTCTTTCATAACAATAGGCACATTTGTATTTGCATCCCCTGTATGATTCAAGATATACAATCTTATTTTCCATGTCAATGTTATCTGTTAGGTAAGGTGAAGGAAGAATATCTAAATTATCAATTAATGATCTTGCTTCATTGACAATAATTTCATTTTTGTTTCTATATAATAATCCTTTTATATCCTTTAAGTTTTTATTATCTATTAGTGCAGTGACCAGTTCAGAAAATGTTATCTCTCCTTCTCCCCTAACGATATAATCTACGAAAACATAATTTTTCAGGAGCTCTTCGCTTCTCTCACTAGCTTCAGGACCCCCAAAAATTATATAGGTCTTTTTGTTTATTATCTTTTTTATAGAGGATGCAATTTTTAACAATTGAAGACAATTCCAGCAATATATTGAAAAACCGATAAAATCCGGATTTACCTTAGATACATCAAACAGGATGCCCCTATCATCAGAATGCTTTAAACAGTAGTCTTTAATAATTATTTCTGCATTTTTTTCCAATAAGCTTTCTTTCATTGCATATGACTTCAGATAACCTAGGGAAAGGGAATAATTGCTGCAGTAGTTTAATCCTATTAGTAGTATTTTTTTTTTAACATCTTGGTGATTATTGTTCATTTTCCTTCAAGATTATATGACATATTGAATTCTTTTTCAATGCACTCACCTAGTAATTCAGCCCTGATTAATTCATCAAATGAGAAAGAATAGTTGCTCAGAGTAAAATATGGTGGATGCTCAGAGTACTTTAAATCAAATTTCTCGGCATTTTTTTGGAAACTTGTCCCAGGCAGAATACGCAATGTGTTTATTGTAAGTCCATGCGATTTCAGACTTAATGAAAATAGAATTGTCCTTGCAGACTTGTAAAAATTGTCTCCAGGCAGGCCAATTATAACAAATATAATGACATTAAAACCATTTTTGTTGAATGTTTTTACAATTTTAGCGAATTTAGATTCTGAACATACTGGCCTATTACAATTTTTTAGGGTGTACTCGTTTATTGTCTGCAATCCTAACTGGACATTGAGCATTTTGGCTTGTTTCATAATTGAAACCAGGTTGTCTGTGATATCGCTTGGAAAAAGTTCAAAGTACTCATAAAAAACATTATGCTTGTATTGAAGTTCTTTCAAAAGCATGCAGAATTCTTCAAATCTTTTATTATTTGGATTGGCAATTGAGTCAAACATAAACGATATGTTTCTGATATTATTTTCTGCTGCATATTCAATCTCTTGTCGGATTCTCTCTAACGAGAAAAACCGGATTCCCATATATTTGTTTCCCTCAACACAATAGTTGCAGTTGAATGGACATCCTCGCGTAGATTCAAGTGTTAGCCGTTGTATTTTAGCTATGTCAATTACACCTGTTAAATATGGAGAAGGAATATCATCAAGGTTACTAATAAGTTCTCTTGTCGGATTTGCATTGATTTTGCCGTTATTGTCTCTGTATATTATTCCTCTCGTTTTTTCAATGTTGTCGTTAGTCAAGTAGCTAGACAGCAATTCAGAGAAGGTAATCTCTCCTTCACCTTCAACAATAATATCAGCAAATTTGTTTTTTTCTAGGTATTCAGATGCATAACATGACACTTCAGGCCCACCAATAATAATAGTTGTTTTTGAACATAATAGCTTAATATTCTTGCACAATCTAGTTACAAGATCTACATTCCAAGAATAGCATGAAAACCCTATTATGTATGGTTTTTCATTTATAATTTCATATAAAATGCTATTTGGAAGTTCAGTTTCATAACAGAAGTCAATTATTTTAATATCGCACATATTGGATATTTCAGGATTTTTCAGAGCATATGATTTTAGAAATGCCAGAGATAATGAGTTATACCCAATATAATTAAGTCCTATTAGAAGTATTTTTTTTTTCATTAAATTGATCTCATATTTATTATTTCATCAATTTTATTGTTTTTTAAAATTGGATTCAATCTTAAACCACCTGTAATAAGCTCGGTTCTAATTCCAGGGCAAATATTCATAAATATACATTCTGAGCAAAAATCCAGATAACCGTAGTTTTTTGGACTTTTTTGAAAGAGCTCAGTTATATGGTATTCGTATTCATTTCCAATGCATAGTGGGATATTTAAGGTGTGGCACCAGATCCTGTTAATCATGCTGCTATCAATCGCTTTCTTTACATTTAACCATAATGCATTTAGGTCCAAATTAGTATCATTTAATTCTAATACTAATCTATCAACATCAAGGTTTTTTGCAATTCTAGTGATCTCTTCCAACTGTAAATAGTTGTTTTTGTTTATCATATTTCTAAGTATAATAAAAGGCCTTAATTTTCTACCTTCAAAGTATGTTATTTTTCTAATATTTTTTATGCCATGTAACATCTGTTGATAGCTATTTTTCACACGTGTTTCTGAATCATGAGTTAAATTATCGGAACCAAATATTTTAATTTCATATATTAAAGCATTGTGTTTAATAAGATTTTCAACAACTTTATCATAGCTTAACAATCTGCCATTTGTGACTATCTTGATTCTTTTTCCACCTAGCCTGTTTATGAAATCCAAAATATCAACCCTAAGTAGTGGCTCTCCGCCGTATAATAAGACATTATGAACGTCTTTTGTGTTATTTATTTTCTCGCATATTTGTTCATAAGGTATTTTTTTTCCAGAAGGATATTTGCAGTGTACGCAATGATTGTTGCATTCACTTCCAAGAAATATTTCCTGATATTCAATTAACATTAAGCCACACCTTCATAATTATCATATGTTTGAAGTGATTTACATATTAAATATTGATTATTGCTCAATAGATAATGATTATTAAAACTATTGTTTTATTGATGATGGGTACTTGTTCTGGCTTTTTTAAAATGATAAAAAAAACTTCCTATGGAACAATTGCAGAGTGAGTGGTAAAAAAGTATTAAATAGAGAAGAATTAAGCAAGAGTTGTGCAACTCAAACTTAACGGTTTTGA
>JAZDLQ010000026.1:0-3291 GCA_043801855.1 archaeon
TTTGTGAGGCTCACCACTTTACCTTATATAGAAAAAGCTACTTCGTTTTTAACTGTGCGCCTATCATCCCCGCATTAAAATGCGGTCGCCCGCACAGACTTACGCCTGTGCGACCTGGATTTCTCGGCGCACGTTCTTAATCTGAACCGGCTCGCACTCAACTGGTGGCTCGCCAAGATTAAGCGAGCCAATGATTTTTATGCCTAAAGATACTACAAGAAGCAGAACTGCGCATACGATAAGCATAACCATTACAATAATTAAAGCATCAAATTTTTTGTTAAGTGACTTATACGCATCATCAATATGCTTATCTGTATATCCATGTTTTTTCAGATGATTTACTATGGATTCATCAGAATGGCCAATTTCCTTTACTTTTTTAATATATTCTATGAGTTCATTGTTTGCTGCCATTTGCTGCTTCCTCCTTTGTGAGAATTTCTCTAAGCTTAGCGTCACCATGAGGCAATGCCATGTTTCCTAGAGAATAATAAATTTTTTCAGCTGATTCTCCCCATGAATAATTTCCTTTCTCATGTTCAATTTTATCAATCTTGAATTCATTCAAACTAACGCCAGTTTTAAGATGATAATAAATTGAGCGAAGGGTTACTTTTGGGAATGCTTTTATGTATGCCTTATAAATATCATAACCGTACGCTTTACCAAGGACATAGAGTATTTCAATAATATTCTGCCTGATTTTTGAATTAAAAGGCCTTCCTCTTTTTTCACCCATTCAAATAACTAAGTCATGCGAGGTTTAAATAATTTTTTATTTAGGTAAAATTAGCTAATAAACTAAAGTCTTCAAAAATATGAAACATGCATTTTTACTGTCAGGAGAGAATATTGATATTGCTAAAGAAGAGATTATTTCTTTGTTTTGTGTTAAAGAGTATAAATTGGAAAAAAATATTCTTATTGCATACGCAACAAAACCAGATCTAAAAAGGCTATCATATACACACACAGTATATGAATACCTATTCAGCTCAAAAAAAAAAGATTTTCTGATAGGTGTTAACAGGTTCAATTGGGAAGCAGTGTTTAGTGAAAATTTCTGTGTTCGAATACATGGAAAATCAGAATTTATGGAAAAAGAGCTTGCCGGATATATTTGGAGAAATCTTAAAAATCCAAAAGTGAATCTAACAAACCCAAAAACAAGATTTGATTTTTATTTTATTGGCAGGAATGCGCTGTGCCTAAAATTCTTGATGGACAATGATAAGGCGTTTCTCAAAAGAAGAGCGCACTTAAGGCCAAAGCTTCACCCCAGTTCGCTTAATCCAAGGCTTGCAAGAGCAATGATTAATTTAACCGGAATTAAGAAGGGAAAACTTTATGACCCTTTTTGCGGAACAGGCGGAATATTGATTGAAGGCGGCCTTCTTGGATACGAAATTATAGGGAATGATATAGAAGAGGATATGATTTTGCGCACAAAGGAAAACCTTGAACATTTTGGCATTAATAGCTTCAATATTGCAAAAAAAGACTCAAATCATATAACTGAAAAAAGCAACCTTATTGTAACAGATTTACCATACGGAAAAAGCACAAAGGCACTGAACCTTAAAAAACTGTATTTTAATTTTTTAAATTCATCAGTTGGAACAACAAAAGCAATGGCTGTTGGCTTTCCTGATTTTGCTAACGGGAAAAAAATAATTAGTAAGACAAAATGGAAAATAAAACATTTTTTCAAAGTATATGCCCATAAAAACCTTACTAGGCACATATTTATCCTTGGATAATCTTGAAAAAAATATTAAGTTGAGAATTTTTTTGCTAGTATTATTGCCTGAGTAATATCTTCTTTTAATATTCCTTTTTCATCTGCTGCAGCGCATAACCTTATTCTATGAAGACTTTTAATTTTCTCTTTATTTTCTTCGCCATTAAGGAGACTTAATAAATCTTCAAAATTTTTAGCCTCAACTTTATTAGTTTCAACATACTTATTTTCAAGCCGGCTTATCACTGCTTTGTCGCAGAGAGTAATCAAATACAATGCCTCATCCTGAGTAATAATTATCTCTGGAAAAGTACTGTTTTTGCTTTTATCATCCGAACTCTGCGGAAAAAAAGTCGCTTCCTCAATAATGTTAACTTCTTTTTTTTCTTCAACAATTGGCATTATTTGCTGCCGCTCTTCACTATTAACTTCAATATCAGAATTAGGTTCAGGTTCAGAATGGATATTATAATCCTTTGACTGCAAAATAAATATATCTGAACCATGCACAACAAACTCTATTATTTGTGGCTTACCAAGAATACTAGTGCTTTTTTTAACGATTCTTGCTGCCTCCTCTATCTCAAGGTCAGTCAACACTTGCCTTCCTTTGCCTTTATCTTTGTAATAAGAGTCAAGCGTGAAACCTGCCGCTCTGTCAGATATTTCACGGCTCACAATTTCAAGCCCGTTTGAATTAATTATATACTCGTCAAAAAACTTTTCTTCTTCTTCCTCAAACCATGCCTTAACACAAATATGCTCACTGCTTGAAAAATAGACAACTCCTTTTCTTCCTGCAGGTATTTTTTTCTGGATAATTACAGCAATTCCATCAGCAAGAAGAGCATTAATTGCACTTTGTTTTCCAATGTTAAGCAAAATAATTGAAAAATAGCTGGCCTTTATTGCCTTGAGGAGCATTTTTTCATCATAAATATTGATGATTGCAGGATTTTTTGCATCTGCAAAAAGGGCGTCGTCAGGGTAGCTTGACCTTACAACAACAGGAACTTCTTTTGTTTCAAGAAGTGATGTTGCATCTTTTTTTTTAATGTCAACTCCAAGAGAATAGTATGATTCAATTAAGCTTTCTTCAATTTCCTGCGAAAATTTCGCCTTCATAAACAGCTTTTCTGCTTCAGCTATCTCTGCCTTGTCAGAAACATTGGCGCTGATTTTTTCAACTATAGGCAAAAGACTATTCTTATGAACAAATTCGATGAAAAGGCTGGAGATTATGACAAATCCTGCAGGCACATTAAAATTGCTTTTTGATAATGCTGCAATATTTAATGATTTTTTTCCGCATAAGCTAATGTCATCTATTGTTATACTTCCATATGTTTTTAGGTATGACATATCTAACATTATGGTTTTATAGAATATAAAGGTTGTTGTTTTGTACAGTAGATGACCATTTCATTAATTAAATTCCTTTTCCTTCAAAATAATGCTATATTCAGTAAATTTCACAGCATATTTTTGAATAACATCCTTAACTTTGCGGGCATCATTTTTTCTAACAATTAAGCAGCCATTTGTAG
>JAZDLQ010000046.1:0-36152 GCA_043801855.1 archaeon
TTTTATTTATTATATTTATTCATTTTTGATTAAAATATTTAGTTTAATATATTTTTATTACTTCTATATTGAAAATAATTATTTGTTTTTCCAGAAAAATTTAAAAACTACAAAAGTCAAATAATTTCTTTGGGTGGAAAAGGCAGTGGAATCAAATATTTTTGAATTTATGCTTGGAGTCGATGCTAATTCCTTGAAATTTAAGAAATACAGCATCGAATCCAGCATGCTAGAATTCGAGATGGCAAAATATCAAATATTAGATTGGAAAATGCCCTCGAATTCTATCATTTTAAGAAATATTTCAAGCTACTATACTATTCAGACCATTGAAGATAAAAACCACGCTGAAAAAAATGATTTGTCCGGTTTTCAAAATAATAAAGTAGAGCATAAAGGTTCTAATCATGTTGGAGAAGAAGGACACGTTAAATCTGATGACAAAAATGTGTTGGATGAAAGTGAGCCTAATATTGATGCAGAAAGCGAGCCAGAAAAAATTAATAAGAATATTATTTTTTCAAATCCAAACACAGTCAGAGATCATACAATAAACGAAATAATTGATGCTTTTGCAAAAATAGGCATGTCTGACCCTGCGTTTATTTCAAGAATTAATGATGACAGCTTAACAAGGCTGCTTGTTTTATTTAATAAATGGATTAATATTGATATTAGGCAAGAAGAAATTTTTTCGAATATTACTCCAAAAGAAGAAGAAAGCCTGCAGCAAAGATTTGCATCAGAGCCTTCAAGAATGTTATCATACTCACAGTTTTCTCCACAACATGCGTATTCTAATGCAATAATTTTTGGTGAGACTGGCTCTTCAAGCTTAAATTATCAGGAAGCGCAAAACGAGCCAAGCGAAGGATTATATAACCGTATCGAGAAAAGCAAGATGGAAAATAGTGAGGATAACACAGGAAATTATTGAGAAACAGGATTTTTTTTGGGCTTGGACATGGATGTAAAGGAAAAAGATAAGTTGCTGAAGGGATTAAAAAGTGATTTCTTATCGCGGATAAATAAAGGTCTTGGAAATGCATCCGTTGACCATCAAGCAGAAATCCATAATCTGACAATGCAAATTGTACATGATATTGGTATTCTTTTGAAAAACAATCATTTTCCTTCTTATCAACAGAATATCAACAGGATTTATTCCAAAATGCTGATTATTAACGGATTTGGAATTGTAATGGACATGAAGGTCTATTTGAGTATTTTCGAAAGACTTATTCATTTGTATGATACATACAATAGTAAAGAGATCAACTTTCAATTTTCTTCTTTTGCAAATTTATTCCAATTAGATACTCATATTGTGTCAAGAATTAATATTGAAAAAGACAACGTAATTTGGGGAAGATTTTTTGTGGAACGGTTTTCTGGAACAATCTATTCATACATAATGCAACTGATAAATACTCTTGATTCTTCAATTTTAAAAGAAGATATAAAGACACATTTTCAAAAACTATCTCCACAGCTAATTCAAAAAGAATTATTTAGATATATTTACACTCTTTTTTTAAAAATACTAAACAGAATTTGTATACAGGTTAGTCAAAAAATTACACTTACTTTGCTAATTTATCTACCAAGTTACCAAAATGAACCGCCAACTTTTTATGATAATTCCATGTATAATTGGAAAATAGAAATGCCTTTATATGAATTAATTGTATTTTATTTTATTTGCGACATAGAGTTACCCGAAAATACTTGGGAATACAGGGTTATTGCTCATGAACTCATGCATGCATCTCAGACAGTAGTGGATTTTTCAAATGTTGCTACATTAGCAAGGAAATTCTTTAAAAGAGAGCCGACGTTAAATGAATTCAAGCTGTTTACTGCTTATAGGCATATAAAATCTGAAGGTATAGCAGAATTAGGTTCTTTTTTCATATCAAACATTAAAGACGGTTACTTTTTTTATTTTTATAATTTGCCTCGAATTGCCCTTTTTCCAAATGTTGACACAGCATTCCTTCAATTATCTTCACTTATGCATAATATCAATGAACAACAAGTAGAAGAGTCTCACCAAAAAATTCAACATTTGTATGAAGCAAGAATATTTCATATATTAGGTTCTTATTACGCTTTTTTGCTTTTTTATTACTACTTATACAAATATGTAATAATCATTGAGACGCTTGAACCTAGTAGATTTTACTATGAATACACAGAAGGAAAACCATTATCTCAACTTATGACAAAATACAATGGTCAAGAAAGAATTGTCAAAATAAATGAAATATTTGCTTTGTCAAATGAATCACTGGTCTTGTTCGATAAAAAAGGTATTTTTAAAATTCGGGTTTTTTTATCACTAATGAACTCGATGAATGAAGTGTATTACTTTGAAAAAATAAAAGGAATTATTACAAAATTTTCTCTCAATTACCAACCATACATTACTTAATTGATACAAAACAAAATTATCCTACATAACTTAGCTGCTTTTTATCTCTTATTTTTGAGGCAATCGATGACTGCTGCAAAATATCTTTTACTTTGCCTTCATATTCTTTTGCTCTTGCTAAAAGCGGCATATAATCAACTTTAAGCCCAAGATATCCATCAAGTATTTTAATTATATTTGACGCAGCCTTGCTGTCAGGATAATCAACATTAGTCTCCGCAAATATGCATGTAATTGGCAGATGAGAACGCAGCATTATTGCCCCGCTTACTCCCAGGATTATGCTTTCTTTCAGGTTCTCAGCTCCAAGCTTTTCAATTGCAGCAGCGGCACTTTCTTTTGTTGTATAGAAAAAAACTCTTTCATTTGTATTAGTTTGCTGACTTGAAACACCTTCAAGGCTTATAATTTCAGGGCATTCAAGAGCATGCGCCATTTTAATAATAGAATCACCAATATGCCATTCAACACCTTGTGTATTTAGTATTGTGTGAAGTATAACAATATTATTTTTCTCGTCATAAAATACTCCCATTGGGTTTACCAATTTTCCTCCGTGGATTGCAATAATTGCAGGAAGCTCATCATAATGGAAGCTTCCTATTTCAACAGCATTAAGATGCTCAATTAAAAATTCAGTTGTGATTGTCCCAATCAGCCCAAACCCGGGAAATCCCTGAATTATCTTTGGCGCTTTTGGCTTTTTGTTAAGAATAATTTTCATATTAAAACCTCTTTTTTTGTGATTTATAATTGATTCTGCTTGATTTTTTTAATAAGCATTTAGTATATAAAATAATCGATTTTTTAGAAAAAACTATTTTTCAGCCTTATTTTCTAACAGGCTTTTTATTGTTGAGACAAAAAAAAATAGCATTTAACTCTTATATCCATTATTAACGGCCTCTTTTATTAGCTCATAAAAAATTTGTGCATTTTTTAAAATTATCTTGTTTTTTACAATCTCCTTTGCATAATTTTCTTTTTTGTCCAGCAGCATTTCAATAAAATCTTTTTTTGTTAGAACATATAAATGAACTTTTGGCGTAAATAGCATAGTAAGATTTTCAGCCAGCTTTTGAATGTTTACAACATTTTCTTTATCCGGAGTAATAATTACCAGATCCAAGTCTGATTTTTTGGTTGCGCATCCTTTTGCATAGCTTCCAGTAACAAGAACCAAATAATCTGTTATTTCCTTAATTTCTATTATTTTAGAATAATTTGGAATGTTTACACCTTCTTGCTCATCAATGTAGGCTAGTATAACAAATGCCTGTCTAGACAAGCTTAAGCTTATTAAGCATGTATTTCCTATTTTTTCAGATGTTAATATTTTTTTAGAGCGCAGCTTTTCAACTGCCTCATGAACTCTCTGATATGATTTGCTTTCAATTTTTTTCATTAATTCCCTGATGCTTGTTTTAAGAAAATTGTTTTTTCTGAACAACTCCAGCACTTTAAGCTCGTTTTTAGTTATTATTTCCATTTTGAGATAATATTATCTCTTTTATGAGATATATAAATTTTTTGTTTTTACAAATATATGTTTCTTCGATATCCAGCTTTAATAACAAGAATAATAAGCTTTCCTTCGTCTAAATCCAAAAAAACTCGATAATCTCCTACCCGAAGCCTGTATCCAGGCATTCCGACAAGCTTTTTTACAAAACTCTGCGGTCTTATTCTTATTTTTTCAAGAGAAGCAAATATCCTTTTCTGGATTTCCTTATCTAACTTTTCAATCTGCTTTAGCGCTTTTTCAGAAATTATTATTTCGTACATCTGGTTAGATAATTACAATCCTAATTTCTTTTTAGCATCGCTTAGTGTAATAAATTTCCCTTGCTTGATTTCATTTCTTGCCTCTGCAATTTCTTTTTTTGTCTCTTCATTTAATTCCATATTGTCCTCAATAATGTTCCAGATGACCTCTTCATAGGTTTCTCTTTCGGATAATTTTCTTTTTGAAAGCTCTATCTGCAAATCCTCGCTGACTTGGATTGTTGTTGCCATAGTTAATTATAATGAGCTATAGTATTTAAGAGTTTCGAAACATTTATATAGGAAACACATCTTTAAATGACGTTATAATAATACTTATAGGAAAAGAGGTGTGGTGATGAAGCCATTTTTAAAAAAAATTTCTACTGAAAAAAAAGCAGATTTAAATTTATCTATTAATGCAATTGTTGTTCTTATTCTAGCGATAACGATGCTTGCATTGGGACTAGGATTTATCAGGAACATGTTTGGAAAGGGAATGGAGTCCACACTGAAGAATCTGGATAAATTAGAGACTGATAGGATGGATAATTTAATGGCCAATTGTAATGATGAAGTTTGTCTAGATAAAATACAACTTCAGATAAAAAGGGGCGAGAAACAAAATATTATTGCCGTTGTCAATAATAGATATCCTTGCGATATTAATTCTGTTGCCTTAAGTCTTGGTAGTGCTGCACCATTTACATGCTCTGCTATTCCTGTGAGTCCTCCTAGTCCACCAGCAGTATGTTCAAATGATGTCATAATTACATCATTGTCAAGTGTGAGAGTTGCTGCTGGTAGCAAAGCTTGGGCTAAATTTAATATTCAAGCAAAAGCAAATTCAGCATTAACTCAATTTAGATATTATTTAATTTTTAATGGTGATTGTAGTCCTGCTACTAGTGGTGGTATTTTAAAACAAATACCAATAGAAATCGAAGTCACTGGTTGATCCCCATGAAAAAACGACTCACACAGCACGAGGAATTTGAAATCCTAAAGCTGGTCCTTGACAAGTTCTTATGGCTAGGTTTTGGCATTATGGCTTTTGGGTTTTATACGCTGATTACAGGGCAAGTTGAAATGATTAACAGCCTATCGTTCATGTTTGGCGGAGCAATTATTTTAGTAGTATTCATGATGATTCTGTTAAAGGAATACGAAATAGTTAAATAAAATTATTTTTTATTTTTTTAAAATGATTAAATCTAAAAAAGGAATTGAATTAACAGTTAATTTTCTAGTGATGCTTGTTCTTGCAATTGTTATGTTTGGCTTTGGATTATTTTTTCTGGCAAAGGTTGTTGGAATAGGTGGAGATGTAGGAAAAGGTTTACCAAAGATTGAAGATACTATGCTTGATTCCTGTCTGCAAAAGAGTACAGATTGCCTGTCGACAAAACAATTTGAATTGCCTCCTGGAAAAACAGCTGTTTCAGGAATCGGAATAAAAAATATTAAAGGCGCTACTTATAGTTTCAAGGTTTTTGTGACACTGACTAAAGCAATAGATGAGCAAGGAAATGAGATTCCTCCTCCTTCTACTACTTGGCATGATGAGACAAATAAGTGGGCATTTACTTCATCTGCAGAATATAGTATAAAAAATAAGGAAATATCAAAAGTCCCTGTTTCAATAAAAGTACCATATGGAAGAAAAGACGGGACGTATGTTTTTGATGTACAGGTGTGCGGAAAAACAGCAGATAATGTCATAGGTCTGGATAACTCTTGCACAGGCGCGCTAGCAGCAGGAGATTACACCCGCCGCTACGGCAGCCTTCACAAGATTTATGTGACTGTGTATTAACTATTTTCTATAAATAGTTTTATTAATCTCTTATACTTATTTGTGTAGATGAAAGAGATTATATATCCGAGCGAAGAGTTATTAATAGAATATAACGCTTTTGCAATTACTCTCTTTGATGTTAAAAAGGCAGATTCAGCAAAAGTACTAAGCTATTCTAAATTAAAAGAATCAATTACAAAATGTAAAAATACTGAGGGTGATGTTTATTATAAAGCTGCTGTTCTGCTTTCTGAATTAATTAAAGCACATTCATTTGCTTCAGGAAACAGGAGAACTGCAATTATTGCAACGATTGATTTTGTAAGGCAAAATAAAGGAGATATTAATATTATCGATACTCCAGATAATGCAAATATACTTACAGGAATAAGAGAAGGTTACTATGTTTTAGATGAAATAGCGGAGTGGTTCAAAAATGGAAAAATCAGAAATTTTGAGCGAAAATAAATCAAAAATTGTAACTGAGGAGCTTTTAAGGCTAAGAGAATTAGTAAAAAATCATAGAAAGTTTATTGAAGCAGTCGGCAAACTATAATTAGTTTTTTCTATATTTTCTATAGGTGACTACAAATTAACTCAAATGTAGTCACCTAGAACAAAAAAGTTTAAAAATACTTTGTATATACTAAGTATTACAATGGAAGCACTTAGCTTAAAGCTTGACGAAAATATGCTGCAAAATATAGATAAAAGTCTTAAAGAAAACAACTACAGTACAAGAACTGAATTTATCAGAGAAGCAATTCGTGATAAGTTAAATAGCTTAAGAAGAGAACAAATGGCTAATGAGTTTCTTAAGTTTAAAGGAAAAGCAAACAAGAAGACCAATTACGAGCAAAACAAGATTACTGCACAGCAGGCATTGAATAATCTTGCTCAAGAGAATGGTTGGTAATTTATTGAATTTCTTCAGGTCTTTTTACATCAACTAATTCTTTTAGTTTTTGTGCATGCATATCCTGCGAAATGAATGTTGCTTTGTTGTTTCTAGAAAGAATCGCATGCAATGCATCAGCCGTTGGGATATCATGTTCTTGTGCAATTTTCTTTGCTTCTACATAATCTTCTTTTTCTATCTCAACTTTTTTTAGGATATTAGTTAGGAATAAGAAATTAAGCATCTCTGTGACTTCTTTATCGCCATAATCAATTTTTAATTCTTTCACAGTAAGATCTGAATATAAGAGAAGATTTTTTCTTATGATTGTCTTCATAAATAAATTAGCAGCATATTCTCCTAATGGCTTTCCTTTTAGCCCGACTCTGCTTTCATAAAAATCTCTCCATATGCACGTGTCAAGAACCGCCGGGCTGAAGCCCGTGGCGTGTTCTTGAGCACGCCGGAAATTCTGGCTTACCGAAGGCTAAAGCCCACCGTTTGCGCCACTGAATTTCCGAGCGTATCAAAGTAATATTTTTTAGCCATAATATAAAAATAAAACTAAAACTTAACTAATTTTGCAAAGCTTTCTGGCTCTAGCGCAGCTCCTCCAACTAGTCCCCCATCTATATCGTTTTGCGACATCAGCTTTGCAACATTATCTGGCTTTACGCTTCCTCCATAGAGTATTCTTACTTCTTCTGCAACATCGCTACCGAATAAATTTGATAATTGCTGCCTCAAAAATGCATGCACTTCCTGCGCCTGCTCAGGAGTTGCTGTTTTTCCAGTGCCGATAGCCCATACTGGCTCATATGCAACAACAATATTAGCCATGTCATGAATACCAGCTAATCCCTCTTTTAGCTGTATTGAAACAACTTCATTAGTAACACCTTTTTCTCTTTGCTCAAGAGTTTCACCGAGGCAGAATATTACTTTTAGCCCATGTTCGAGCGCTTTTTTTATTTTTTTATTGATAATTTCATTACTTTCATTAAAATACTGCCTTCGTTCAGAGTGTCCTATAATTACATATTTAACATAATCTTTTAACATTGTTGCGCTTATTTCTCCGGTGAATGCTCCTTTATCCTCAAAATGCATATTTTCAGCCCCAAGAGAGATGTTTGAATTCAAAAGTGAGTGTTTAAGCGTTGATAATAAGGTATAAGGTGCATTTATTATTATTTCGACATTTTTTGCATCAGATACTAGCGGCTTAAATTTCTTGACAAAATCAAGCGCCTCTGATTCGTTTTTGTACATCTTCCAGTTTGCTGCCATAATTGGTGTTCTCATGATAATTTCCTCCGTATGATTCTTGTTAATAAGTATTGGAAATAAATCCCCTATAAAAGCTTAGCGGCAATAATTTTATAAACAATATATTTTTCTTTTAAAACTAGCCAATTTTTGCGTTGGTGGTGCAATGGCTAGCACTTCAGCCTTCCAAGCTGAGTATCCGGGTTCGAATGAGCGAGCTTTTTGATAAAAACCTCGGAAAAACCTTACGGGGAACATTAAGTTCCCCTAAACGGATGTTCCAGAGAGGTTGGCTTACGAAAGTCCCGGCCGACGCATACTTTTCTAATTGTATGCGCCAACTTGTTTCCTTTATAAATAAACGTATATGCGTCGCTTGGAGAAAAAATGGCAGAAAATGACAATATAACAGCAAACGAAAGTATGAAAACTTCAAAAAGACATACAGGGAAATAGTTTGGATATAAACAAAATTGTTGGTTTCATGCATGAGGATTATTTGAGTGCAAAAAGTAAGTCAGATTTTATCAAGGATACAAAGTATTTCTGGATTTATTAAATCCTATGCGAAATAATTACAGGATAACACATTTAATATAAAAAAACAATAATTTTATAAATAATAATGCTTTGCATTACTTCAATTGCTTAAATGGTGTTTAATATGGAAACTGAACTTGACCGAATTAAATCCACAATCACAATATCACTTGGAACTAAGAACAGATTAAGAAAACTTAAAGGCAGCATGAGCTATGAAGAATACATCAATTTAATGTTAAGGCAATGCAGCAGCGAAAAAGTAACAGAAAACAACTATCTTGAAGTTCAAAAAAATAATAGATTAACTTCTGTTTATTCTTTCGATAAATTTATAATTATTTTTTCGTATAATGCCTATAATAAATCCGCCAACTATCAATTTGATATTAATATTGACAAAGTGACTGAAGATGGAAATACTGTTCCATTTTCCTCCTATATAACAAATCTGAGTTTGAATACAAAAAAGGATATTTTAGAATTGGAATTCAAGACTTATTTTGAATTATTATCTGCTGCTATCAAAAAAGAGATAGAACCATTATTTAAGCACAATGGCAGGTTTGAAGATCATTTCTCGTGGAAAGAAGAATATAAAGTGCTTGGCCTCCAGGACAACTCTTTTGAAGAGGATATCATGCAAAAGTTGAATAACTACAAGCGAGGATTGCATTACGATGATTAATGCATCAGAACTTGAACAGTATTTTCCGCAGGTTAATACGCCAATTACTGAAGATGATTATACTTTTACAATAGCCCTTGATGATAGTTCAGATACATTCATCATTAATTTAAGGATAAAACAGAAAGATACTAAAGAAAGCCATCTGATTAAATTTCGCCTGGGTATTGGTAAAGATAAGCCGACTAATTCGTTAGTGCATGATACATCCATACCACATTTTGAAATAGACTATTATTCAAGACAGGTCAATTCCTTTTCAGCAAC
This sequence comes from archaeon, assembly GCA_043801855.1. Lineage (GTDB taxonomy): Archaea > Nanobdellota > Nanobdellia > Woesearchaeales > GW2011-AR15 > CAYTWW01. The sequence goes on from JAZDLQ010000046.1 coordinate 9,659, forward strand.
CGTATATTTCACATTTAATGACACCAATGACGAGCTCTTATTGGCATATGCAAAAGGAACAGTTGTATTGATTGCTAAAATTCTTGATTTATTTATTCACAATCATCATTTGTCAAAAAATCTGCTGCAAAACCTAGTGTATTACTCCAATGTTGTTAATGATTTGCTGCCATTTGAAAAAACTCTTATTGATGGCCTTTACTCATGCTATAAAAAACAAAACTTGGTAGTCAGGGAAGATGGAAAGAAAATTGTGATAAATACACCACACAATCTTGAAAAATATCTTAATCAAAATGATTTGCAACCACTGTATCTTTCTTTGAAAGAAATGGCAAAATCAGAATAATTAGTCTCAAAATCGCAATCAATAAATCAGATTGTTATCCTATAATCATAGGAAGTTTTGACACTGTATAGGGAGCGCATGTAATAATCGTAAAAATAATTATATGCGCTCCAATATATCGTACTCGAAAACAATTACGATTTTAGTTGCGCACGCTATAACGTATTCAATTGGGCATGTCATGTCCGCACCGACGCATACTTTTCTATTATTCCACTCTTATAATCAAAAAAGAAATAAATTAATATATTCTCAATATTATATTTCAGATACACATGGATAATTCCGATAATATAGTTAAAAAACCTGATTGCATTCTCGTCTTATGTGCACACAATGACGACCAAATTATCGGTGTTGGAGGAACTTTGGCCAAATACGCTAAGGAAAACAAAAAAATAATTACAGTAGTATTTTCATATGGAGCGTTTTCACATCCGCATTTCAAAAAAAAAGTGATAATTGAGACAAGAGTAAAAGAATCTCATAGTGCAAATAAGATTATTTGCGGAGATAATAGCGAGATTATTTACCTTGGATTAACTGAAGGCAAATTTACCGAGCAGATAAATGAGAAAAACCTATCTGAAAAAATTCAAAAAATAATAACTGAAGAAAAGCCTTTAAAAATATTTACACATTCTATTGATGATCCTCACCCTGACCACCAGGCAGTATATAATTATGTATTAGCATTGTTTGATAATATTAAGTATCCCGGCGAGCTGTATTCGTTTAATGTGTGGAATTTCTTTTTTAATTTTCGGAGCCGAAATGTTCCAAGGCTGGTAGTTGATATATCAGATACATTTAAACTGAAAATAAAGGCATTTGAGAGGCACAAAAGCCAGTGGCTTGTTATATGGCAGTTTAAATGGAATGTTTACTTACAGGGCATTATTTCCGGCCTTAAATTCAGGGTAAAATATGCAGAGGTATTTTATAAAATAAGATGAAAAAAAAGCTACTTATTCCAACTGATACTTTTCTTCCTAAGCTAGATGGCTCTACAAGCTTTGTTAAAAATATAATTCCAAGGCTTGCAGAATATTATGACATAACTGTGGCATGCCCGGATTTTGGCGAAATTAACAGAAAAATAGATGCAAGGCTTGTTCGGTTTAAGCCTATGAATTTCAAGCTGGGCGATATCTCTCCTTGCTTTCCGAACCTATTTACACTTGATACTGAAATAAAAAAAGCAGATATTATCTGGATTCAGGGAGGCTTTGGCTTTATCGGGCTATGGAGCGCAATTTTGGCAAAAAAGCATAAGAAGAGAACAGCGCTTATGACTCATATCATTGAATGGGATGTTTTTCCTAAAAGCTTAGGCAATAAATACCTTGCAAGCCCAATTAATACTGCAACTCTTGCTGTTGCAAGGAAACTTTATAATTTATGCGAAATAGTAATGGTGCCTTCAGTTGAAGTTGCCGAATTATTGTCTTTGCATGGCTTTACTTCAAAAAAAAAGATAATCCGTCTTGGAGTTGATTCAGTTAAATTCATGCCTCCAGTAAGCAAGGAAAAAGCAAAAGAGGCACTTGGCCTGGACCCTAGAAAATACACAATTGGTTATATAGGAAGGCTTGCCCTTGAAAAAGACTTAAAAACATTATTTAGGGCATTTAAGCGCCTTAGTTCAATTCATGAAGATTCATTCTTGGTCATTGTCGGAGATGGCAGGGATGATGTAAAAAAGCTGTTTATTGATAAGCCAAATATAAAATATTTTGGCCCGCAAAGTGATGTTGTTCCATATTTTCAGGCGCTTGATGTGCATGTTCTTCCAAGCTTAATTGAAACTGCTAACCTCGCAACTCTTGAAGCCATGTCATGCGGCCTTGCTGTAGCTGCAACACCTGTTGGTTACATAAAAGAATATATTCAGGACAAGTTTAACGGTCTTATTTTTAAGAAAAAAGACTCTTATATGCTTTTTCGAAGGCTTGAAGTTTTAAGAAGCCAGGCAATAAGAGCTGAGCTTGGAAAAAATGCCAGAGAAACTGTCTTGCAAAATTTTTCTATTGAAAAAACACTATCGGATATATTAGAAACACTGCAAAAGCTTCACTCATGATCTTTTGAGGCAATCATATTAAGCAAGGCCGCAATTTTGCGAAGGTGTTTTTCAAGCTCGAGATTTGATATTCCTTCTGCCTTTTCTTGGCCTAAAACCTCTCTAATTTGATGAGAAAGATGCTCCAAAAAGTGAGAGAATTCATGAAGCTCATGCTTATCAACTTCTCCGCTTTTAAGTTTAGATTCAATTTGCTTTAAGCTTTTTTTGTGATATTCCGGAAGGTCATATGCCCTGCTGCCTGCTGCATGAATCATATCCTCTTCAGTATCATGAAAGAAATAATCAACGTGATGTGGCGTACCTGGAGGGCCTCCTGACATAGAGTAAACAATAAATTATTAGTTTTTAAATGTTTTTGTACTGTGTTAGTATTATTTACCCTTTAAATATTTTTTTTGTTAATTAAAGGGTAATATTTAAATATTAATGTATATTATAAAATAAGAAATGGTATATATTTACAAAAAAATAATTGGTGACAGGGCTTATTATTACCTAAGGGCATCTATAAGAAAAAACGGAAAAACAATTACTAAAGATATTAAATATTTAGGAAACGACATAAATAAACTAAAAGGAAACTTAAATAAAATTCCCTCAAAGTATGCTCTTGAGATACGAAATGCATTCAAGACTATCAATAGGTTCATAGAAGCAAATTATTATCTGGAAAAAGCAAAGGTGCTGAAATTGAAAAAAGACTCTTTTTTGAGAAATGAAGAGTTAGAGAGTATTGAGGCTTGCAAAATACACTGGAATACACAATTCCAAAAATTAGATTCTTTGACAAAAGATGAGACTTTAAAAAACTTCATAATAGAATTTGCCTTTAATACAGCAAGTATTGAAGGAAATACAATTACATTAAAGCAGGCACATAATTTATTGCAGGATAATTTAACTCCCAAAAACAAAACGCTTAGGGAGATTTATGACATCCAAAATACTGAAATTGTGTTCAATATGCTTTTTTTAAACTATAAGCAGGAATTGAGCCATGAGCTAATCTGTAAAATACACGACATGCTTCTTGAAAACATCGATGAAAGAAAAGGTTACAGAACTACTGATGTAAGAGTTTTTAAGGCTAATTTTGAATCAACACCTGCTCCTTATGTTAAATCAGACATGGAAATATTGCTTAACTGGTACAATAGCCAGAAAAAAAAGTTGCATCCATTTGTTTTAGCAATAATTTTTCACCATAAGTTTGAGAAAATTCACCCGTTTATGGATGGGAATGGAAGAACAGGAAGAATGCTTCTTAATTATTTATTGCTAAAGGTTAATTACCCTGTAATAATTATAAGAAAGAAAAACCGCCATGCTTATCTAAACAATCTTCAAATGGCAGATAAATGCGAATTAGCTAACACTAATCCTGAAAATTATGCTTCTCTAATAAATTTTTGTGCTAATGAACTAGATGAAAACTATTGGAATATATTTCTATAGAGATGGTATCGAGAATTCTATAATCTATCTTAAATTCTCAAGCTTACTACCTTGCTAATCCCGTGCTCGTCCATGGAGACACCGTATAGATTATCTGCTTCAGAAATAACGCCGTCATTATGCGAGATTATCAGGTATTGCGCTTTTGCTGTGTACCTTCTGATTAATTCTGCAAGGCGCTCTGAGTTTCTTTTGTCAAGAGCAGCATCCACTTCATCAAGGACATAGAATGATGCTGGCTCAAACTCCTGCACTGCAAATAGGAAAGCGAGCGCAGTCATTGTCTTTTCTCCGCCTGATAGGCTTCGCAAGTCAAGGAATTTTTTGCCGGACAGCCGCACCTTTATCAATAATCCCGCATCAAATATAGTTTCTGGAGATTCAAGCTCAAGAAGCGCATCGCCTTTTGTTGAAAGAACTGAAAAGATATTCTTAAAGTGCATTGAGAGGTTTTCGAATGTCTTCATGAACAATTCTTTTTTCCTTGCCTCAATCTCATTCATCATGATTAAGACTTCTTCACGCTCTTTTGCTAATTTATCTTTTTTTGTAATTATCTCATTATATTCTTTTTCAACTTTGTCATATATTTCAAGAGCCCTCATATTTACGGCGCCGATATCCTGGCGCATTTTTTCAAATTCCCAAATCTCTTTTTTGATTGTCTCTTCGTCTTTATCCTTAAAAAGCGGAACTCCGGCAAATTCTTTGAATTCTTCATTTAAGCCGGCAAGTTCAGCTGAAATTCTTGCATTATCTAGTGAAACATTATTCACTTTAAGCTCTTCGTTTCTTCTTGTGTCATCTTTTACCATAATATTTCGCTCTATTTTAGCAGCTTCTTCATTTAATGAATCTCTTTTCTTAAAGAGCGCTTTATATTTCTGGTAGAACTCCTGCATTGCTTTTTCTTTTTCCAAAAGCTCTTTTTCCTGGACTTTTATTTTTTCACTTAATGTCTTAATCTCAGATTCAAATGCAGCAAATTCTTTTTCATGCTGTTTTAATATTTTATTCGAATTATTAAGTTCAGGAGCCAGAATTGTAGATATTTGTACATCTATGTTCCTGTTGTCAGATTCTACTTTTAATAATTCTTCTTTTAACTCGGATTTTTTTTGCTCAAATGTATTAAATTCAGCAAGGACAGTCGGGCTTCGTAGTGTGTCAAGCTTCTGCCTTAATGCCTGTTTTTTAATTTTAGCATCAGCAAGCTCTTTATTGCAGGCTGTTACTTTATTCATGACTCCCTTAAGCTCGTTTTCGAATTCTTTTGACTTTTCAACAAGATCTTTTTTCAGCTTTTTTGAAACCTCAAGGTCGCCTGATTCAAGATGAAGTGTTTTTTCAATCTTAATAATATCTGCTTCAAGGTTTGCTTTTAATTCTCTTAATTTTGCGATTTTATCTTCATTTTCAATTTTTCTTCGCTCAATTACTGAAATTATTGATTTAGCATCGGCTTCCTGTTTTTCAAGGGAAGCAAGTTCATCAGCAAGTTCCTTTTCCTGGAAGCCTCCTCCTGCTGATTTTCTTCGAAAGCCTCCCTGCATAGCGCCTGAGCTTTCAGCAATGTCGCCGTCAAGAGTAGCCATTCTAGCGCTGCCAATTCCTATTTTTCTTGCAACTTCAATATCATCAACAACAAGAGTATTCCCAAAAACATATGAAAAAACATTTTTGAACTGCAGGTCATACGTGACAAGGCCTGATGCAATTCCGTGCACTCCTCCTGATGATAATAGTCTGTTTAGCTCTGGTGCCGGAGGAGCCCCTTTAATCTTATTTAGCGGCAAGAATGTAGCTGTTCCAAGTTTTCCTGCCTTTAGGTATCTGATACAATCAGCAGCAGTTTTATCTGAATCAACAACAACACTTTTTAATTTTGGGCCTGCTGCAACTTCAAGAGCGAGCGCGTATTTTGAAGATACCTGCCCAAGCTCCGATACTGTTCCATAAATTCCTCTTATCTTATTTTTTTGCTCTAATATTCTTTTGACAGCAATATCACTTTCAATCATCTCACGCTGGCCAATCTGCTTTGCGTTTATTTTTGCAAGTTCAGATGACAAACTGACAAGCTTTGCCCTTGCATTATTAATCTGCGCAGAAAACCCGCTATCTTCATTTATCCTCTGGTTTAATTCAAGAGTTGCTTTTTTGAATTCCTGCTTTATTTGCTTAAGTCGATTTAGCTCTCCTTCATTTTCTTTTTCGACAGCAAATACTTTATCGATTTTTTCATCAGTTGTCTGGACCTGGTACTCAATCTTGTCTTTTTCCCTTAAAAAATTCTGCTGCTTTTCTCGAAGCTCAGTAATTTCAACCTGCTTTTTATCAGCAAAAGAGTCAAGCTCCTCAATTTCTTTTTCAATTGTAGTTGTGTCGTCAAGGTTGTGTTTTGTTTTAAGTTTCTGCACTTTTTCTTCTATTCTTGCAATGGTTTCACTTTTTTCTTTAGCTAATTTTGTGAGTGTGCTTTTTTCAAGATTTAGCCGCTCAATTTTTTCCTTGATTTCTTTTTGGGTTGCAACAAGCTGGTCTTTTCGCTGCGTTATTCTCGAGAGCTCATTTTCTGCGCTTCCAATTCTTGTCTTATTTGTTGCAACATCAACGCGCAGCTGCTCGACATCTTTCTGCAGCTTTATCTGGTCTTTATCTCCTTTTTGCTCTATTTCTTTGTTAATGTCATTTATTGCCTGCTTTTTTTTAATAAGCTCTTCTTTTAATTCAGTTATCTCTTTTGCAATTGACTCTATTTTTTTTCTGTATAAATCAATCTGCTTTTCTAAAGAATCTTTTTGCTTTTGCTTTGAATTAATTTTAATATCAAGAATTGTTGCCTTATTCTGCTTGATTTTCTCGTCAAGCTCCTTAAATTTTAGTGCCTGGTTTCTCTCTTTTTTAAGTTCTTTTAGATAAGTTGCCCTTTCTGCAAGAATGATATCTGCCTCTTTTAGGTTTTCCTCAACCTTATTTAGCTCATTCATTGCTTTCTGCTTTTTTTCTTCATAAATTCCAATTCCAGCAACTTCTTCAACAATTTGCCTCCTTTCAACAGGGCTCATCTCAATAAGGCTTGTAATATCTCCCTGTAGGATTATGTTATAGCCGTCAGGATTTATTTTGGCAGTAGATAGAAGCTCAACAATTTCGTTTCGGGTTGATTTTTTTTCATTGATTTTGTAGATGCTGTTGCCTGATTCAACAACTGTCCTTGAAATTTTTATTTCCTTATCCTCAAGAGGGAATGATTTGTCATGATTATCAAATATAATTGTTACAGTTGCCGCTTTTTCCGGATTTTTTAATTTTCCGCCGTTATAGATTAAATTTGCACTCTTTTCAGCACGGAGAGATTTTGAACTTGTTTTTCCAAGGACAAAACAAAGTGCGTCTAGGACATTGGATTTGCCGCTTCCATTCGGACCAAGAATGCAATTATACTTTTCGCCAAAGACTATCTCTGTTTTTTTAGCAAAGGACTTAAATCCCTGCATAATAAGCTTGTTAATTCTAGTCAATTTCTTAAAAACCTCTTTAATAACACTGAATAATTAGTTATTAGATTTACACTATTGGTTAATAAAAGTTTCTATAGAAAAAGAATTCTTTCTATAAAAAAAATAGAAATTATTTAGCTTGCTGATAGCAATTTTTAAGATGTGAAAGAGTCTCAGTATAACACCGCTCCAAGTTCTGATTGTAGTTTCTCTGTAAACCTTTAGTTCTTAATGCTATCTCTTTATCCAATGCTAAGAGAGTGGCTGCTCCAATAATAAGACCTAAACCCCCTAATTCTATCATTTTTGTTGTTAATGAACCTATAACACTATGCTGGTCAAAGTATCTATTGCAGACACCAACTGCAACTCTTCGTACAGCTTCATCATTTGCTAATGCCTGATTTTGCATTGAATCAAGATAAGTTCCAACTATCCCTGCTTCTTTACCTGTAAAACCATATTCATTTGCAAGCCCAATAAGAGTCTCTAATGAGTCGTTACGGGCTGTAATTGGAAAACGTATTGTTGATTTTCCTACCTTTATCTTCCATTCATCTGTCTTCCTATTTGCTTCAGTTGTATCACTTCCTATTTGTGCTGCAAAAAGTCCAGCATATCCGCTCTTAAGCTGTAGCTTATAATGTTCTGTTAGATCATATAATGCACTTTCTGCTTGCCAAGCGTTAGTAACTATTTGTCTACTCACAATTATCACCTTTAATATATATATGATTCATCTTAATAATAAATAATAATAATTCACATTATTTAAATCTTTCTATTTTTGCTACTGTGTAATAGTTATTTTATTAAAAATATTGCTTAAGCATAAGTTTTATAGTGTGCTTACAGTAAAATTGAAATTATTAATGCGCTCCCAATAATTTAAGTTTTTAGCAGTGTTGGAGCAGTGAATGCAGATGTGATAAAGAATAATTAGAATATAATCCAATGTGAGAATGAACAATTTTAAAATCAGCGATATGCTGCCAAGCTTTAGCAATGGAATAACATATTTTCTGTTTTTCGCAGAAGTTGCTCAATCTTCAAGTATCCCATATCCGATAAGCCTAAATCTTGTGCCTATCCTTCTTGAGATTGTGATTCTGTCTTCTTTTGTTGCACAGATAGGCAATTTTAGCTTGCACTCAATTATCTTTTTGCCGATTTTTGAGACAATGCCAACAGTTGAAGATGAATTAACATTAAGCATCAATACTTCTCCTACTTTTATTGGAACAACTTCTAAATCCTCTTTTGCGCCAACTACTCTTTCCAACAGAAATGTTTCAAGATTGATTCTATCCCAAACTGGAGGAAGCTTGCCAATGTGCCCTACAATATTTCCCGTCAATCTATCTGATTTTACAATAGAAGGATCAAGTAAAGTAAGAGCTGCTATTGATCCGCCCGGCCCAGCAACATTCATTGGGGTAACGCCTGTCATTAACCCTGCAATTTTTGTAATAATTGGTTTCCACACCTTTTTATTTGCTTCCTCATAGACATGTCCCGGCCGAATTTCTATCTCATCGCCAACTTTCAATTTGCCCTGTTTTAGCGCCCCGCCGATAATTCCGCCTTTTATGGTTTTTATTTCCTGGCCTGGTCTGTTTATATCAAAGGACCTTGCAACAAACATTAATGGGTCAAGGGAATCATCCCTTTTTGGTGTAGGGATTGTTTCTTCCAGTGCCTTAATAAGAAGGTCAATATTAATCCCAAGGTTAGCAGAAAGCGGAATGATTGGAGCGTCCTTGTAGTCCGTATTTTTTATAAACTCCTGAATTTCGCTATAGTTTTGCATGGCTTCACTTTCAGTGACAAGATCTATTTTATTTTGGACAATTACAATATTTTTTATTCCACATATTTTTAGTGCCATAAGATGCTCTCTTGTCTGAGGTTGTGGGCATTTTTCATTGGCTGCAACAAGCAAGAGCGCGCCATCCATGATTGTAGCGCCTGACAGCATTGTTGCCATTAATGATTCGTGGCCAGGGGCATCGACAAATGATATTTTCCTTACTTCTTTTGTCTTTCTCTTGCAATGAGGGCATTCTTCATGCGTAGTATAGCAATCTGGTTCAGGACAGGTTTCACATTTTCTTATTGTAACATTTGCATAACCAAGCCTTATTGTGATGCCTCTTTTTATTTCCTCAGAATGAGTATCTGTCCACTTGCCAGTGAGTTTTTCTGTAAGTGTTGTCTTTCCATGATCAACATGCCCTACAAGACCTACATTAATTCCAGGTTGTAGTCCTGACTGATGGCTTTGCTTTTTTTCACCCATTATTTTTTTTAGAAAAGGGGATTATTTATAAAGTTAACGTGGCTTTTTCTCGCTATAAAAACCTTTTAATATCTGTCATGATTACAAATATGTTATGGATGATGAGCTGGTTGCTTTTACTGATTTGATTAAGTCATATGATCAAAAGGCAAACATTGACTTAATTACTAAAGCATACAATTTTGCAGAATCTGCGCATAAAGGCCAAAAAAGAGTATCTGGAGGAGAGTTTTTTCAGCATCCTGTTGAGGTAGCTAAGATTCTTATTGAGTGGAAACTTGACTCTGCATCAATATGTGCAGCACTATTGCATGACTGTGTTGAAGATGCAAATGTAGATTTGCAGATAATAAAGAAAGAATTTGATGAAGAGATTGCGAATCTTGTTGAAGGTGAAACAAAATTAAACAAGATTGTTTTTTCATCACACGAGGATTATACTGCTGAAAACATAAGAAAAGTATTGATTGCATCAACTAAAGACTTAAGAGTCATCCTAATCAAGCTTGCAGACAGACTTCATAATATGAGAACTCTTAAACACTTTGAAGAGGAAAAGCAAAGAAGGATCTCAAGAGAGACAATGGACATTTATGCTCCTATTGCACATAAACTCGGGATGTATTCTCTGAAAGGAGAACTTGAAGACCTAAGTCTTAGGTTTTTGGAGCCTGAAGTATACTTGGACTTGAAGAGAAGAATAAATGAAAAAAGAGAAATCAGAGAAAAACGCGCTGAAGGTTTAATGGAAATAATCAGGGAAAAATTAAGGGAAAATAATATTTATTTTACTGAGGTCTCAGGAAGAGCAAAGTATTTTTATTCAGTCTATAAAAAAATGCTTCAGGAAAAAAAATCCTTTGATGAGATTTATGACCTTATTGCAGTTAGGGTAATAGTAAAAACGATTCCTGAATGTTATAAAGTACTTGCGCTAATTCACCAGATATGGAAGCCAATTCCGGGAAGGCTAAAAGATTATATTGCTGTTCCAAAGTCAAACGGGTATCAATCACTGCACACAGATGTTGTAACACCATACGGAACAATTCTTGAAGTTCAGATAAGAACAGTTGAGATGCATTATATTGCAAAATACGGAGTTGCTGCGCACTGGAGATATAAAGGGACAGAGCGCGACCAGGAATTTGATAAAAGAATCGCATGGCTTGAACAGATTCTTGACTGGAAAAGAAAAGTACCAAATGATTTTATTGAATCACTTAAGGTTGATTTATTTCAGGATGAGATTGTTGTTTTTACTCCAAAAGGAGACCCAATTATTCTGCCGGAAGGCTCAACACCTATTGATTTTGCATATGCTGTCCACACGTGGCTTGGCGACCACTGCGTAAAATCTGAAGTAAATAAAAAACTAGTATCATTTGATACAATCCTAAAAAGCGGAGATATCGTCAATATTATTACATCAAATAACGCAAGCCCTGCCAGAAACTGGCTTGGCTTTGCTAAAACAAATAGAGCAAAACAAAAAATCAGATCAACTCTTGGGATTGAAATTGATATTAAAGAAGGAAAAGATTCCCAAAAAGAAGAAAAAGTAACTGATATAAAAAAATACATTGTGCATGATGGAAAAAAAGCACCTATAAAGATATCTAAATGCTGCAATCCAACAATTGATGACTCAATTGTTGCATTCAGGATGAAAGATAATACAATTACAGTTCATAAAAAAGAATGCCCAAATATTTATGCTTTAGATAGTTCCAAAAAAGTAAATGTACGCTGGAATGTACCTGATGATGATTCAAAGACTCTTCTTATCACAACAGAAGACAAAATAGGACTTCTTGAAACAATACTTAATTCAATGGTAAAAGAAAAAATATCTGTAATTGCAATTAATGCAAAGCTTGGAAAACAGTCAATTCAGATTACACTTAAAATTAAAGCGCCAGACAAGGCAACAGAAGAGCTTGCAATTAATATACTTAAATCTATCAATCATGTAAAGCAAGTAGAATTAAAGTAATGCAAGTTCTCAAGTTAAAACAAAAACATTTATAAATTTACTATAAGTTTATCAGGTTTATTGGGTGTGGGTAATGAGATATAAAACCTTAAGTGCAATGATTGGAAAGCGAGGGAAACGCGACGAGGAAGGAAATTGCCCTATCTTTGTCCATCTTTTTGATATTAATGATCCTCACAAAACAGATAAGGTACCAACCAAATTTATTGAGTTTGACAGTATCCATAAAATTGTAATTAAAGATTTAACTATTAGTTATCTTATGGCAGGACAGGATATACTTGTAAATAACCTTGAATATGTTGATATAGAAAAAGATGCATACGACCCGGCGCATCACTTAATAATTTCCGGGAAACACAGGCATTAAAACAACTATTCATCATTTATTCTGAAATATCTTTCTCTATCGTGATAGCTGAAATGATTCTCATCTCATAAAAAGATATAATTGCTGTCCAAAAAATAGATATATTCCTATCCAGAAAACAAAGTCTAACACTCTCTTTAATATTTTTGAAGGTGTTCCTAAATCATGAAAAATAATCAGGTTGAAAATATTACCTATCATAAATTTAAATGTTAAGACTATTATTCCGGCAATTGCAATATTCATAAAAATAAGGTTTGCTCCGATTACTGCCTGGAAAAATAAGGCAAGCGTCATAATAAGCCTATAGACCGTGAATTTTCCTGAAAATGGCAAAAGTACAAGAGCTGCAGCTGCAAGGATAAGCGATTCCTTATAACCATAAGTGTAAGCGCACATAAACACAGCATAATCCATAATTTTCAGTGGATTGAATATTTCAAATTCTCTTGATAAATATGTAAGCATCAGGTTAATTGCAATAAATAATGCCACAAAAAATGCGCTCTTGTATTTTATGAATACAAATAGGACAATTAACACAATAATAGCAAGCTTTAGATTAAAATATTTTTTAATTTTTTCAGGTATAATTAAATATTTTTTACTATTTTCAACAGTTTTGATATTGCCCGTTTTATTGCTTTTTTTCATAGCTTTAAACTGGAATGATAGAAATATTTATATAATTTAAGGGCTAATATTAGTTTAGGGGGTGCAATAAGAGTAAAAAATGCGAATTGCAATAATTTCAGATACTCACACAATTGATTCAATTGAATATATTTATGAATATATTAGGCAGCTTGTACTGAGAGTAAATATAGATTGTTTTGTTATTAACGGCGATATTCTTGGGATTAATGAGATAAAAAAGGATTATGGCTATAATTATGACAGAAAAGAATTTTACGCATCACTTAATAAAAAAGAAATATTGGCAAAGGCGTCTCCATTAAACTATGAAAAACTAATATTACTTTCACCAAAGTTAACTGATTTGCGATATGAAGAAGATGAAGGTCATCCTGTTTTGGAAGAATTCGGCAAAATTGTCTGTGATTATATTACTGAACGCTATTCCTATGCTGCAAATATCCTAAAAAAATTTTCAGAAGTCAAAAAAACATTTTTTAATCTTGGAAATTATGAGTCGCCAATCCATTATGCGCTGATAAAAGAATTATCGTTTCTTTTGGACTCCGACGAGGCGTTGATAAAAAAATCAATTTTATATGCGCATGCCCCTGACCTGTACATGCAGTTTAAGGAAAAGCTGCAGGGCCTTGAAGGTAAAAATTTTAGGTACATCGGCGGAAAAACCGCTATTGAAAAAGATGTTTTATTTGCCGGTATTCCCGGAGTAAATGAGAGTAGCGTACCAACAGATTCAGCATCAACCTTGCAGGAAAATATTACTAAAGAGCTAATAGGAGCAATCAAAAGGCAGTTATCTTATGCAAATAAATTAATTTTATTTAACCATACAGAAGGAAGAATTACAAAATCGCCGTTTACATTCAGGCCCGGAAGCGCATCAGTCCGGGAATTTATCCAGGAGATGAAGAACAATAAAATCCGGCAAAAGGTTTTTGTGCAATCACATTATCACTGGATAACAACACATTTCTATACTATGGATGATTTTTTCTTTGTCCTGAATAACAGCGGAGTAAACAATTGCATTTTCAATATACTTGAGCTTTCAAACAAGATTAAATGCTTTGATGTTGACCCAAAGAATAATTTAATAAGGGAACTTAAGACTTATGATTCATATATTTCAGATTACTCAAAGCCAGAGTCCCGATTATCCCTTAATTATGATAATCCTGGGGAAATAATTGCACAAAGAAACTTAAATAATTGCTATTATATGTGATTATTGTAAAGTTTCTACTAACGGATATTGTCAATTTAACGTGATATTTATATATTGGTTCATCTTTCTTCTTTAAGAGGTGAAATAGGTGTCCTCTTTGAAATGCATAAATTGTAATGGCTCAGTTGTGTTGCGTGGAAAACGATATAACAAAACTAGTGTAAAGCAATTGTACAAATGTAAGCTCTGCAAAAAAACATTTGTTGAACCGACAGGTTTTGAGCGCATGAGATATCCTCCAGAAATAATATCTCGTGCGATTCATCAGCACGGAGATGGCTTTTCACTAAGCAAAGTTAAAAATCATTTGTTTCAGCATGACAAAACAAAAGTTTCTCGTTGGACAATAGCCAAATGGTGCAAAAAATATTCTCTTTTTTTTGAGAGAAATAAACTTGAAATTCGTTCCAAAAATTAAGGGAAGAATCCATACAGATGAAAAAGTAACTCATGTTGGTAAAGAATTGGTTTATGATGTTAATTCAATAGATAGCAAAACAAAATTTGTTGTATCTCATACCTTCATGCAAGTTAGAAGTTTGTTAAAGTGCAGAGAGCACTTTCATAAAATAAAAAAAACATGTGGCAAACAAATAAAAGAACGATACGAAAAAGAAAAGCACAAAAAAAAGAAAACAAGAAAACTCATTACATTCGTAAGTGATGGATTTGAAAATTACAAAAATGGTGCAACACACTATTTCCATAGGACTGCCAAAATTGTTTTTGGAGTACCTATTGCTTGTAAAAAATATAAGTTAAAGCACAATAATAATCCGATTGAGAAATACAATCAAGACATTAAAGACCAAATTGTGACAAAAAGACATTTTGGCAGCTTTGAAGGAGCAGAGGCTTTTTTAGATTTGAGGTGTATTATCAAAAATTATGTTAATCCACACATGAGCCTAAAAGGAAAGACACCTGCACAAGAAGCAGGTATTGAGCTAAATCTCAAACAGGACAAACTTTTCGAACTAATAAAATATACAAGATTAAATCATATCACGAAAAGATGACAATATCCTACTAACGTTAAATTAATATATCACAGTATACTTACGAATTAAATTAATCATTTTAAAAAAAGGGGTTGAAAGAAATACTACAATTAATTGCTCTTATTCAAAGGCTTCTCGTTTCACTTGCACTTGGCGCCCTTATTGGCATTGAGCGAGAAAAAACTCAGCAGCTGCAAAAAGCAAGAGACATTGCCGGAATAAGAACATTTATGCTTATCAGCCTGATGGGCTCATTGTCTGTATATTTATCTGAATTTTTTACCGAGTGGTTTGCTATAGTATCACTAATCTGCTTTACATTATTTTTTCTAATGGCTTATTACTTTAGGTATGTTACAAGAAAAGAAGTGGGTTTAACTACAGAATTTTCAGCAATAGTTACTTATTTTATCGGAATTATTGCGTTTTGTAGCAAAATTGAGCATGCTATTTCAGTTACTATTTTTGTTGCGCTAATATTGTCATTTAGAATATTCCTTCACCAGATGGTAAGAAAGCTTAATAGAAAGGAGTTTTATGATACACTAAAATTTTTGATTGTGGCTTTTGTTATCCTGCCGCTTCTACCAAATAGGTTTTTTGGTCCGCTTGATGCTTTTAACCCATATGAGACTTGGCTAATTGTTGTTCTTGTAAGTGGTATCGGCTTTTTAGGCTATCTGCTTTTGAAATATGTTAATTCCCGTCACGGGATAGAGTTGACCGGACTGATAGGAGGAATTGTTGCAAGCACTCCTCTTGTTTTAACAATGGCTTCAAAAAGCAGAAGTGATGAAAAATCTTCAATTCATTATGTGTATGCAAGTGTTCTTTCAAATTCAACTATGTTTTTTAGGATACTTATTATTGTATTCATTATTACTGGCCATGTTTCTACGCCTCTTTTACTTTCAATGGCGTTAATGTCTCTGGTTGGGATTATCTGGACTATTTTTTTCTGGAAGAAAAAAGAGCAGATTGGGACAAAAATAGATTTTAAAAGCCCATTTACCTTGGGGCCTGCAATTAGTTTTGCCGTGCTTTATGCAGCGATTATTTTTTTGTCAAAGCATGCAGTAACATTTTTAGGAGCATCCGGAATTTTTGCAACAAGCATTCTTTCCGGGTTTGCAAATATTGACGCTATTGCAATAACACTGTCTAAACTAGCGCAAACTGGTCTAGATAATAAGCTTGTAGCAATTGCACTTTGTCTTGCAGCATGCTCAAATACTCTGGTAAAAATATTTATCTCTTACTTTTTTGGCTCAAAAGAATTTTTCAGGAAGATTATCGGCGTTTTTTCAATGACCTTTATAGTAGGCGCAGCAACTGCTTTACTTGTATATTTTTACATGTAATATTTAAAAAAAAATATAAACACTCTTCTATTACAAATAAAAATGTATCTCCATAATATTAATCCTGATATTATCTCATTTGGACCGTTTTCTATAAGATTTTACGGAATTGTTTACGCCCTTGGATTTTTAGGAGTTTCATATTACCTTGCAAGCGAAGCAAAGCACATAAAAAACCTTGATAAAAATAAGGCGTTTGACCTTGTCATCTATGGTATGATTTTTGCAATAATTTGTGCCAGAGCATTGCATGTAATTAATGACTGGGGATATTATAGCAGTAATCTTTTGCAAATATTTATGATATGGCGCGGTGGCCTTGCCTTTTTTGGCGGAATATTTGGTTCAGCTCTTGCTGCATATATTTATTGCAGAAAGAATAAAATAGATTTTTTATCTGTTGCTGACAGAGTAGTTCTTTTCATGCCATTAATTGTTTTTTTCGGAAGGATTGCAAATTTTATTAATGCAGAGCATTACGGGTATCCAACAAATTTACCGTGGGCTGTTATTTTTCCTGTTGACTCCATTCCTAGGCATCCTGCTCAGATTTATGAAGGAATCAGTATGCTGCTTCTTTTTGGAATATTATTAATTGTACATAAATACACTAAAAAAAGAGGGCTTGTTTTTATTAGTTTTTTAGTATTTTATTCTATACTTAGGTTCATTACTGAATTTTTCAGGTTTAGTGAAACGCTTTATTTCGGTTTGAGTGATGCGCAGGTTTTGTGTGTTTGGTTGTTTTGTATTGGGGGTTATTTGAGTGTTAAAGAATGGCGAAGGGTGAGATAACTAATTTTTATTGAAAATAAAATAAATAAAAAGAAATATACGCTAGTTAATTATATTTTCTTTTGTTTTTTAAGTGTAAATTCAACAGTGTATTTTAGCCTAACAGGCGCTTCTAACAATTTCTTTGCGTTTTCTAATCCCCAATTTCCAATATCAATTCCCATGTTTATAATAATTTCAGGTACCCAGAGTGTTAAAATATTAATTCCCAATGGTAAACTTACTTTTTTTATTATATTCTCACTATTTTGTCTATAAAATTTCATAAGAAAGTTGTGCTCTCCAAATCCACCATTAGCACCAACATTAAGAAATCCCCATCCTCCTTTTTTTTGGGTTATCCAGTCCCGTTCATATGTACAGTCGGCTGTTGCTTTAGTTAATTCGGTTTCATCATCTCCAAATATATTAGTATTGTGCTCTCGAAGCTTGATTCTTCTGTAATAATAAGTATCATCTGTGCATGGCGACCATAACCTAAACATTGAATATACATTCCCAAAGTTACCTATTCCTGCAGCTTTAGGCAGTTCAGGAGGATTAATGAATCCTTGTGAAAAATCTCCTTTTACATGAATATATGCCGGATCTGCTATTGTTTTTACAGTAATAATGTCAGAAGCATCGATAATTCCACATGTACGAAAAGGCCACCAACCAGAACATTTTCCCGCTACTTCTTTATCAATCAAAGTACAACCTTCATATACAAGTTTTGCTCCATCATTAAGTGGTTTGCCGTTGAAAATGCTTTCAAAATCAAGAAAAGTTGTGTCCTGTATTAGATCACCAACCTGTTTACCATTTTCATCATAAGCTGTAACTATTGGTAAATTAGCTATATACGCACTAGGATATTCACCGAGACTATCTTTCTTTCCAGGAATAATTTTTTTACATAAACATTCAGACAACCTATCTTCTCCAGTACTAGCAATACTATCTCCACAAATGCAATCATCTTCTTCAGAACCTAATGTTTTTATCCATGCAAATTTTGTTTTTTTGTTTAATAAGTTTCCTTCCTCATAAACCTTCCTACATGAGTAGCATGTATACGGGTCGCTTGGAGTTTTTTTAATATCATTATCTAGCCTGAAATAGCTTGCCTTGTCAAAGATATTAGATAAAGAGTCTTGGCATATTTTATCTGCTTTAATTAGGTTTTTTTCATTATCAGGAATTGTATCGCAGGCTTTAGCTTTAGTTGTCCATTTGTAAATAGTAGCGCCTGTTCCTGAAGTTGAAGAATCACATAATAGACATTCTGTTACATAAGTGTCTCCTTTTTTTTCATTAAATATCATATAAGAGCCAACAATTGTTGCGTCACACCTAACACTGCCTTTGTTTGCCGCGTCTAGATTTGTTGTGCCAGTGGTTGGAGTGCCTGGAGTTCCTCCTCCTGTGGAAGAAGGCGTTGGACAAGAACCTATTGAATTATCAAAATAATTGTAAAATACATAATGACCTGTAGCATCACATTTACAGCACTCCTTGAAATCTGATGCCTGAAGACAACCTGCTATACTAATTTGTTCAGCAGCTTTTTGTGCATCACCTAAACCTGGAACACGAACTTTTTTTTCTATTCCTTTTGCGACTTCTCCTTGTAAATCTCTGTATTGAACTGGTTTAGAGCAGGGACTTGATGGACTTAGCACATACTCATTAAGCTTATCACACAATAATTTTCCACATGGAGTCTCTGCAATGTCCGAGCTAGGCGACAAAATCTTTTCAGAAAAAACTGATGCAGAGAATACTACAAATACAATTATCAGAAGTGCAAGTTGGCGTTTCATAAAGAGGATATAATTCTCTTTTGGTATTTATACTTTGCTAAATTTATTTATTATCTATACCTATCATCCATTTCCATGCAGAAACAATGTATATACTTCTTCCTTTTACTTCAATTTTTTCGTCATGATCAAACGTAATAATAAGTCCTTTTGTAACACTAAATGCCTCCATTGCCTCAATAAGTCCGTTAACTTCCCTTTTTTTATTTTCTTCGTTTAGGGAATAACATACCTGAATGCACTCAGTTACTTTATTTTTTTCAACAATTAAAAAGTCACACTCGTTTTTAGATGAATAATAAAAAACATTTTTTTTCTGTCTTAATAGTTCCAAAAAAATAGCGTTTTCAAGAGCCTTTCCAAAATCATTCGGGTTACTTGCAACACTTATTTTTCTAAAGCCACTGTCAATTAAAAACACTTTTTTTCTTGAATTTAATTGCTCTTTAAGAGAATACGAAAATTTAGGCACCTGAAAAATAAATGAAATGTCTTCTAAATAAGAAAAATACTCAAAAACAGAGTCTTTTGAAACACTCATCTCTGTTTTAAGTGAGTTAAAAAAATTATTTAGTGATATTATTTTAGCTGAATTTATAATGGCATAGTTTATTAAGTATTTTAAGAGCAGGCGGTTTCTTATGTTGAACCTATCGATTAAATCCTTGTAGATAATAAGGTCAAGGTAATTTTTTAGAAGCTCTTCTTTTTCTGTATTAATAAGCGCTATTTTTGGAAAGCCGCCTAGCTCAATGTATTCTGATAATTTTTGCTTTATCAAATATGCCTGGCTGCTAAATTCAATATTTTCACTGGGCGTAATTTTATTAAACCGCAAAAACTCAAGAAACGAAAGAGGAAGCACTTTATTTGCAAGCGCTCTTCCGCGAAGCTGTGTTGCTATTTCATTTGATAGAAGTTTTGCTGATGAGCCAGTAATAAATATTCTATATTTTTTAGCCTCATATAATCTTTTTATAAAATAACTCCATGAAGGAGCTTCTTGTATCTCATCAAAAAACAAATATAGAGTACTGTCTTTGTTATTTGGATACAGCTCATAGTATGCGTCAAATATTAGATTTAAATCTTCTGCCTTTAGCTTGACAAGGCGCTCATCTTCAAAGTTAATGAAAATACACTCTTTTTTTTTTCCTGCGTTTACTAACTTTTGTATTTCTTCATATAGGATATATGTTTTTCCAGTCCTTCTTGCACCATAAATAACTGTTATTTCATCTGTTTTTGGAAGGATATAATCTCGGCTGATAACTAGTGGCAGTCCTCTTTCATGGAATTCCATTATTATTTTTTTTATAATTTCTTTCATTATACTTTTATAAAAGGAAACTAATATATAAATATTTCCTTTTATAAAATTAAATATTTAACTATTCTGAATTATTGATAATCAAGTGACAATAATTATTGAATTATGGATAGTTGATTGACAATAATTCTTATTTACTACATACTAATACTTATTATTGTATACTTTTACATACAAATATTTAAATAGTAATTAATTATATGTAATCGTAATAAATTATGAAAGAGCGAATAACAGTATCAATTGATAAGGAAATTCTCGACTGGATAGACTCTAAAATAGATAAAAAAGTATTTGCGAACAGAAGCCACGCAATTGAATTCTTAACACAGCAGAAAATAAATGAGGAAGGTGGCAATAATGAATAAGAACAGGATTTTTGCCATTTTGATTATCGGGCTTGTAATATTTAGTTCAAATGCTCTTGCTGCAAATATTTTAACAACTGTAGGCCAGACTTTCTGGAAGTATCTAAACAATATATATCTTAAATTTATGTTGACTCTTATCCTGTTTTTCATGATGCTCTACGGAATTTATGGAGTAGGGCTTGCAAAGATTCCTGGCTTTGGTGATGAAGGAAAATTAACCAGGCTGGCAAAAATTGCAAATGTTGCAATGTCAGGAATTTCAACTCTTGGCATATTTGCAATGTACCAAAAATATGGAATTGAGCAGCTGCTTGCAAGAGTCCTTGGGCCGTTTGCTGTTTTTGCAGCTGTTGTAATTTCACTTGCTTTTTTTGCAATGATCTATTTTGGATTTAAAGGAGCTGATGATGAAGATAAAAACTGGAAGCTTGCATTAATTTTATCAGGTATTATGCTTGCCTGGTTTGGATATGTTTTCAGTGACCCAAATATTACATCATGGGGTTATTTTATCACATTTATTGCGCTGTTAGTTATGTTAGTTACAGGAGGAATAAGCCTTGGCGGGCATGGAGAGCATGGCGGAAAAGAAAGCCATGATAAACCTCACGGAGATGGGCCGCATGGAGCAGGACCGCATGGAACAGAACCTCAAGGAACGGAGCCGCATGAAGATGAGCCAAATGGGGCAGCACCTGGTGGAACAGAACCTCATGGAGCAGCGCCTGGCGCTCCAACAAAATTAGTATTAACTCCTGAGAAAACAACAGTAAAGCCTGGAGAGACTGTAAAATTAAGAGTAAAACTTGTATAATATGGCAAACCCACCACAACCTCAAGTAAGCATAAATGTTGTTTTGACAGATAGTGAAAGCCATCCACATAATATTCAACTACTTAAGCAGCCTCAACCTACAGGCACAGGTAAAAATGAAGTAGATATAGAATTTGAAATTCCGGCTGATGCGGCGCCTGGCCCTGCGGATGTAAAAGTAGTAATAACAATAAATGGGCAAAGCTTAGAGGGAACTACAGAATATGAAATTGAAGATGTTGGACAGGGTGCTGGAGCTGCTGGAGCTGGAGCAGCCGCGCAACAAGCTGCCGCTCAGCAAGCAGCTGCTCAGCAAGCAGCTGCCCAACAAGCCGCCGCACAGCAGGCAGCCGCTCAACAAGCTGCTGCCCAACAAGCAGCCGCAGCCAGAGCCGCCGCAGCTGGAGCAGGAAACCCTGCCGCACCCACAGTTCCCTTGGGTGGAGGACAGCAACCAGCTGCACCAACAGTGCCTTTGCATCCACCAGCAAATCCTGCAGCAAACCCCGCAGCAAATCCCGCTGTAAATCCCGCAGCAAATCCCGCAAATCCGCCAGTACAGAATCCACCACCGCCACCTGTACAACCACCACCAGTACAACCACCACCTGTGCAACCACCGCCACTGCAGCCGCCACCAGTAGCTGATGCAGACGAAGGAGGAGGAGTAAATATATAATGACAACACCAACACCTACTTTTAAAGTTGTAAATCCTATTTATCGTAATTGTAATAATAGGTTTTTTGTTCGAATATTTTCATATGATTTTTGGTTTCCTGCAAATATAACCAAAGTTATGACAGAAATAACAAATACTTTAACTGTTAAGCCGTTTGTCAGGTTTGCTAAAGATGCCCCTTTATCTCCTTTAGGAATTGCAGATTATAACCAAAACATAGCTTATTTAGGCTTTAGAAATTATTTTTCCCTGTCTATTGCATTTCCTAACCTCCAATTTCATTGGGATGCTATCTACATTGAATTTACTCTAAATGGTAAAACTGAAGCAGTAACATTGCTTAATAAATTATTTAATACACCACCTCTCATCCCATTTGGTGTTACTGTAGTATCACCTCATTATCATGATAAAAAAAAACAATTGGTTAAGATTTTTACGCATGAACCTCTTATACTATATGCTTCAGGATTTGGTGGTCCAGGCTATTATGATTATTCAGGGATTATTTTAGATGGCACAAAAAGTTATTTTATGTTTGACACAGAGCCTTTGAAAGCAGTGGATTTTGTTCAATTTGCTTTTTTTCCTAATAGAAATATGACTGTGCAATTATATGGAGGTAATCAAACCCCAAAAAGTGCTATTTTTCCTATTCTTAATCCCTCATTAAAACATACTATTGAAGTAACCACAAATATGCTAAATATGATTCAGCAATCAGGGAAAATTAGTTTTTTGCCAGCTGGCAAAATTGATGGTCAGGACGCAGTTGCTAAACAGCGTATAGAGGTAATACTAATAGACAAAATAAGTATCTCAAAAATAAAAACTGGCATTAATGAGTCTGCAAAAGGTGTTGTTCCGACCATCATTGGAGGAATTGAGTCTCAAATAATGATTTTTGGCGAATTTGTCGACATGATTAGAGGAGCTAATGTTTTTTTGCATAATAAAATATGCTCAGAAGTGAGTTGTAGTGCTGCTCATCCAAATAAATATCCTATTAGCAATAAGCATTGTACTGAATGTGGCAAATCAGCAATAGTAGATTTAATTACCTCTATAAAATTACCAGATGATAATATAAAAATTTCTGTTCCAGATAAATGTATCCTAGCTACAATTCCAAACACTATTGCTTCTAATGAATATCTTATTGTAGTTGAACCAATTACAGTTAGTGTCCCATCTAGTGGCAACTTTACAACTTCAACTACACCTGATTTAACAAAAAACACAAACGTCTTAAAAATTGGTGCGCAACCCTCAATTAAAAGCAGCGTAAAACTATTTTATGGCACTTCACCAATAAGTGAGTACGTAACTTCAAGTCCAGGCACATTATTTGAGATGCCTGTTGCTAAGCCAGACCTTATTCTTCAGTTTGCGCATCCTTCTGGTGTAAATTTTACTCAGGTAGATTGCAAAGTAAAACATGGCTACTCTCCAACTTATGACCAAATTACTTTACACGAGCAAATCATACCAAATCACAAATCGTATAAGTTTAGCTTGCATTTATTGCCACAGGAAACAGCTGACATTGCAGTTACAATAAAATATAAATTTGGATCAGCGCCAGAAAACACAATAAATATTCCATATAAGTTGCATAGTTCAGTAATATCTAATCTGCCTGCAATTATCACTGCATTAAAAAGCTTTGTTTATATTCAACCTCCTTCAATAGGTCTACCTTATGCAATAGGAGCCAAAATGATGGATTATGTGAAAGAATACTATAAAATATATGAGCCTCATTTAGCTTATCTAAAAGGAAATGCAATAAATACAAGAATGCTGGATATTATCAATAACGGATTATTAATACCTACTGGTGTGAATAAAGGTAATATAAGGCCCCCATTAATTTCTGAAAAGTACCTAAATTTGTTTTTTTATTATATTCTTATTCTTATTTATGTTCAAAATAATCCTTGTAATGGAATTATAAGTCCTGGATTATTTGCAAATATAAAAAAAATGTTAACAGCATCAAAACTTTCAAATAAAAATGAACATTTTTCATTAAACTACGGTTTATTTGCTGTTAAAGCCAATTTTTAATTGCAATACTTATATTGGAGCGCCGCAACCATCACAGGTTGTACCACTTTTATATATTATTAATTGCCCTTTATTTATTGCAATTACATAGGGAATAGTTCTCCTACAGTAATTACAATGTTCTTCTGCGACAGATGCCTTAGCTTTTGAGACATGTTCATAGATGGATAATTCAGGTGCGTTCAACAAATCTTCGACTGTGAATTTATCTCCGTTTAGAATTGGCTTATCTAATCTTTCTTGAAGCACTAAAACAAGCTGACTTGACCTTACAGCGTAAGCAGTAAGAGTTGTAGCAGCATCAAACAACGCTTGATCTTCAAAATGGCGGGCTCTTTTCTCCTCAAGATATATTGCTGTAGCGCAATAAAGCATTAAATATCCAATTTCAAGAGCAGCATTAGGTTCATTTCTTTCTACTAAGTATCTGGCACATGATCCAACATTTAGAACAGTTTTACGTATATCTCGTGTATCGTCGCCTACAAAAAGGAATCTAGTATCACTAGCCATTAATCTGCTAGCATTTATTATTTCATCTAACCAGTTGTATGATTTTTCCATTAATGCCTGCTCATCCATTACATCGATTGCTGTCTGCAATCTTCCCCTAAATCCAGCATCACTCAATTGCCTTAGTACTTTATCGTCAAGATTTGGTTTTATTGTTTCCAATAACTCACTCATAAGTAGTAAATAAAATAGAAGTGGTATATAAATGTTTGCAAAATCGGTAATACTTCAGTATCCTGAAGTGTTACATGCTATTTGTTTCAAACCATCAAGTAAATTGCAGTTATTCAACCTTAATGTTTGAATAACTGAAAGAAGCATTGCCATTGTATGTGCTCCTGAAGTGCTTCTTGAACCAAAGCTTATTTTTCTGATAATCACAAGTGCCCTCAACTCTCTTTCACTAATGTTGTTTGTTGAATCAATATCTTTATCTGTAACAAACCTAAAAAGGTTTTCACCATCTCTATAATAAAGATTGTTAACAAACTTTCTAACAGTATGATGCTTATAGTGTCTCTGTGTAAGCTGAAATATTTCAGCTTTCAATTGTTCAACATGTTCAGGTGTTCCTTTGTGATTCAATGATTTAGCCATTTGATAAATGTTTTTGAGTTTTTTGTGCACATACTTTCCCTCTGCACCAAAATGCTTTGCTAAGTCTCTTGAATCAGATAAAATATGTGACCAGCAGTACTGGATTAAAAATCCAGCTGCTTCTGCAAGAGCACGAAGTGCTGAAAACCTGTCAATTACAAGAGTCATTCCTTTTTGTGTCTTGCCAAATACAGTCATAGCAGTTTTAGTATTATTATGCTTGCGAATTTTATAGAGCACAACACCGCAGGCTACAAAAACCCATATGTAATAATTCAAGCTATTTACACGCCATGATGTTGTGTCTGTATGTTTTACTCTTGCCTTTTTCACTATTTTTTCCAGCCAGGAGTAATATTCACCATATACATTAACCAATTGTTTAAGTATACAAACAATTTCACCCTGACTAATTTTAATCTGGTGCATATCCCAAAAATAGGAAACTATTTTTGCAAATGGTATCCTTAAACCCAATCTTAAGTACATAACAACAAGCATTAGGTTTAATCCAAATTTTGCATGGGGTAGCACATTTGGAACTTGTTTTTCAACAAGTTTTTTACATGATGGACAATAATATCTTGAAATGTTGTATTGAGTTACATATGCTTGTGAAATAAGTTTAATATCTGTAACATAACGGCTGCGAATTTCTTGAACTTTACCAAGTTTTGTTCTGCAGTCTGGGCATTTGCATAATTTTAATTCTTTAATATTATCAATTCTTTCAGGCACATGTCTTTGATAACCCTTATGACCTTTTTGTGCGCCTGCTTGTTTTTGAATATGAAAATTATTTGTTTTGATATGAAGGGCTTGCTTAAGTTCTTCAACAGTGTGAGCATGCTTTGCTTTGTACTCTTCAAATTCTTTTTCAAGTTTTTTCTTATCTTGTACAATCTTATCTTTCTCTTGGCGTTCCTTCTTAAGAGCTTTTTTCAAAAGCTCATTTTCCTTTCTCAGTCTGTTATTTTCTTCTTCAAGTGTCATTCTATTAGAATTATTTTTACTCGTTTACCAACCCATTCAATTGGAACATATACTCTGCCTGAATTGCCGCTTTTATTTACTTGCTTTTCAAGCATTTCAAAGCCAGTAAGCTCTATTTTTGTTTCTTTTTTCATTTAGCTACAAAGTAGCTAATAAAACTTAATAAATTTTTCTATTCTGTAGAATATACTTCAAGAAAAGCTTCAGATTACTGAAGTATTAC
>JAZDLQ010000098.1:0-66488 GCA_043801855.1 archaeon
TATAATGCAATAATTGCTTATTCTAAATAACAGGAGAGGAAAAAATGGTAAACATAAATGAAATTGCACCAGACTTTAGCGAAGATGCATTTGTAAACAACGAAATTAAAAAGATAGCCTTAAGCGACTACCGCGGCAAATGGGTAATCTTGTTTTTTTACCCTGCTGACTTTACGTTTGTTTGCCCAACTGAACTTGGGGACTTGGCAGATAATTATGAAAAATTCAAGGCACTTGGCGCTGAAGTAATCTCAATTAGTACTGACACAGCTTTTGTGCATAAGGCATGGCATGACACTTCAGATACAATTAAAAAAATCAAGTTTCCAATGCTTGCAGACCCTGCAAGAAGGGTCACAAGAAAATACTGGACATTGATTGAAGATGAAGGGCTTTCTCTTAGGGCAACATGCCTAATTGACCCCGAAGGAAAAATCAAGGCTTTTGAATACCATGATAATAAAATTGGAAGAAGCACAAAAGAGCTTATAAGAAAACTTGAAGCAGCAAAGTTTGTTGCAGAGCATAATGGCGAAGTATGCCCAATAAACTGGCAGCCAGGGCAAAAGTCAATAAAAACAGGGCTTGGGCTTGTTGGAAAAATTTAAGTGATAAATATGAGGTGTTTTGAATGAAAAAAGAAGGAGACAAAGCAATTGATTTTAAGCTATTAGATAAAGATGATAAAGAGTATTCACTAAAAGATCTAAAAAATGATTTTAAGGTGCTTTATTTTTATCCAAAAGATGATACGCCTGTGTGCACAATTGAAGCGCTTGCGTTTGACAAAGAAATCCCTGAATTCAATAAATTAAATACAACAATTATTGGCATATCTGGCGGCGACTCTAACTCAAAGAAAAAATTCTGCGATAAATATAAGATTAAGATACTTCTTTTATCTGACACTGATTTAAAAGTGTCTGAAAAATATGGAGTAATATCTGAAAAGCAGTTCATGGGAAAAAAATTCAAAGGCATAAATAGGACAACATTTATCATAGATAAAAGTGGAAAAATCATAAAATCTTATGAAAATGTAAATCCAGTAGGACACTCAAAAGATATCCTTGAATTCCTAAAAAAAGAGGTGAAACAAAAATGATAAGAGTGATTAGTGAAAATTGCATAAAATGCGAAGAAAAACTTGATAGCAAAAGTAGCGACGCGCTGTTTTATTGCATAAGATGCGGAAACGAAAAAAGATGAAAAATTATTGGACGCCAAAACAGGCAAATTTTATTGGAATTGCCCTCTTTATTGCGTTTGCAATATTATTTTCGTCATGCGGCAAAGAGACTGCTAAAACAACTGAACAGCCAATTCAGGTAAAAACTGCCATTGCTAATGAACAAGTTCAGCCATCATGCCCAAAGGGCCTTGTGAACGACCCATATCCTGGAAGATGCAATTTATATATTGACCAGAACAGCGATAATATCTGCGATTTGTCTGAAATTTAGTTTAAATAGTTTAAATTTTACTTATTTTATATAAGAGATTTATTAAAAAAAGTTATAATCAATAATGCACATATTTATATTTTAATAACTAATTTCATATAATAACAATTATTAATAGAATATCCCTAATAAGATGAAACAAAATGAAACAAAAAACAAGAACAACAAGCCAGAGAATTAAAATCTTTAAGTATCTGACGAGTTTAAAAACCCATCCAAATGCAGAAGGAGTTTACAATCATGTAAAAAAAGAGCTGCCATCAATCACTCTTGCAACAGTCTATCGAAACCTTAATATTTTGGCTGAAATTGGAGAGATAAACAGGCTTGAGATAAATAACGAGTACCATTATGATGCGCATAGAAGCTCACATGAGCATGCGATATGCAAAAAATGCAAGAAAGTTTTTGATTTATATGATGAAAAGATAGCAAAAATTGCATTAAAAGAATTTTCAAGCGATTTGTTTGACGCTGATTACGTAAAAATACTGTTTTACGGAATATGTAAAGAATGCAAAGAATTAGGAAAATCAAGTCTAAATGAATAAATTGCAGGCCTATTGGCATATATTTAAAAGAACAAAACAATTAATAACAATAAGCGGGGTGAATTAAAATATGGTTGAAACTGGCGAAATATATAAGTGCAATGTATGCGGAAATATTGTTGAAGTCATTTTTGCAGGCGGCGGGGATCTGGTATGCTGCGGCGAGAACATGGAACATTTAAAGGAAAAAACCTCTGATGCTGGGCTTGAAAAGCATGTTCCTGTCATTGAAAAGACAAAAACAGGAGTTAAAGTAACAGTTGGAAGCAATGCCCACCCAATGGAAGATAAGCATTATATTATGTTTATTGAAGTTATTGCAGATGGAAAAGTATATAGAAAAAACCTATTACCAAAAGACCATCCTGTAGCTGAGTTTGAATTAATCGCAAAAAAAATTACAGCAAGAGAATTTTGCAATATACATGGGCTTTGGAAAAAAGACCTATAAAGATATAATAAATTTTTTTCTTTAATTAATTTAAAAAAAACTAAAGAATATTATTAAAAAATATAAGTAAAAAACTTAGATGAGGCAAAAAAAATGAAACTAAATGAAAAAATGGAAAAAGCATTGAATGAACAGATAAATAAAGAGCTATTCTCAGAATACTTATACCTTTCAATGGCAGCGCACTTTGAAGGGCAGGCTTTAAAGGGATTTTCGCACTGGATGAAAAAACAGGCAAATGAAGAGCACACACATGCAATGAAGTTATTTGATTATATGCTTGAAAGAGGCGGAAATATTAAGCTTACAGCAATTGACTCCCCAAAAGCAGAATGGAAAACACCATTGAATGCTTTTGAAGAAGCTTATGCGCACGAAAAATTCATTACTGAATCAATCAATAAGGTAGTTGATGCTGCAAATGAAAATAAAGATAAGGCAACAGCTGTTTTCCTAAACTGGTTTGTATCTGAACAGGTTGAAGAAGAAGCAAATGCAGATGAGATTGTCCAGAAACTAAAGATGGTTGGCCCAAGCACAGGCGGATTATTTGCTCTTGACCATCAACTTGGAAAAAGAGAGTAAATCTTTTTTTTTCATTTTATATTTCAATTTAAAGATAAAAATTAAAAAAGAGCAAAACAATGGAAATTACAAAAAATGTATTTGCTGTAGGAGCACTTGATAGGGATAGAATGCTATTTGATGAGCTTATCCCTCTGCCTGATGGCACAAGCTATAATTCATACCTTATCAGGGGAAGTGATAAAACCGCATTAATAGATACAGTTGATCCTTCAAAATATCATGATCTTTTATATAACCTAAAAAAACTCGGAATTAAAAAAATAGATTATATCATCGCAAACCATGCTGAGCAGGACCACTCAGGAAGCATACCAAATATATTAAAAGATTTTCCTGATGCAAAAATTGTGACAAATGCAATGTGCAAAGAAATGCTTTTTGATTATCTTGAGATTCCTGATGAAAAATTTATTGTTGTAAAAGAAGGCGAGAAACTTTCTCTTGGCACAAAGGCCTTGCAGTTTATAATGACTCCCTGGGTGCACTGGCCTGAAACCATGGTCACTTATCTTGAAGAAGATAAAATCCTTTTTTCATGCGATTTTTTTGGAAGCCATAATACAAATAATCAAATTGCAAAAGAAGACAAAAGGCAGTATGATGCTGCAAAGAGGTATTACGCTGAAATAATGATGCCTTTTAGGCTACCTATAAAAAAAAACATGGAAAAAATATCTAAACTTGAGATTTTATTTATTGCACCATCACATGGCCCGGTATATAGTAATCCTGGGTTTATCATTAATAATTACAATGACTGGATATCAGAAAACACAAAAGATGAGATAGTTATTGCTTATGTTTCAATGCATGACAGCACAAAACTATTGGCAGAAAGCTTAGGAAAAAGCTTATCAGATAAAAAAAGAAAAGTAATAATTTTTAACATAACCAAATCAGACATTGGCGAAATCGCTATGGCACTTGTTGATGCAACAACAGTTATAATTGCATCCCCTACTTTAGTTGGCGGCCCTCACCCTGCAGCACTAAACCTTGCGTATATTGTAAATATATTAAAGCCAAAAACAAAATATGCAGCAATTCTTGGGTCTTACGGCTGGGCGCAAGGAATTAACCCAAAATTAATTGAAATAATGCCAAACCTAAAAGCTGAATTAATCGATACAATAACAATCAAAGGAATCCCAAAAAAAGATGATTATGCAAGGCTTGAAGCTTTAGCTGAAAAAATAAATAAAAAGCATACCATATTATTTGATGGAGGAAATCAAAATGACAAACGAAATTAAAAATAAAACAAGTGGAAAACATGACATTAAAATATACTCAACTCCAACTTGCCCATGGTGCATCAGGGTTAAGTCATACCTAAAAGACAATAAAGTTGAATTTAAAGACTACAATGTTGCAACAGATGAAACTGCAAGAGAAGAGATGATGCAAAAGTCAGGCCAGATAGGAGTTCCAGTAATTGATATTGACGGGACAATTATTATCGGCTTTGACAAGCATGAAATAGACCATAAGCTTTCGCTTAGCCATTAATTTTTTTTATATTTTTTTAATATATTTATAAAAGGTAAAAACAAAATGCTCTATGACACAATAATTATAGGTGGTGGAATTACTGGCCTTTCTGCTGCAATTTATGCATCAAGAAAAAAGATGAAATTTGCGATAATTGCAAAAGAATTTGGCGGGCAATTTTTTTCAAGCGGAGAGGTTTTGAATTACCCTGGAATTATTGAGACAACAGGTGTTGAATTTTCCAAAGTAATGGAAGAGCAGATGAAATTCAACGGTGTAAATGTCATTGAAGAGACTGTATCTGAAATTAAAAGAAAAAAAAAGGATTTTACAGTTATCACAGATAAAAAAAAGTATGATACAAAATCTATAATTATTGCAACAGGCAGTAAGCCAAGAAAGCTTAATGTTCCTGGTGAAATTGAGTTTGCAAATAAAGGGGTTGCCTATTGCTCTATCTGCGACGGGCCTATTTTTACAGGAAAAGAGGTTGCAATAATTGGCAGTGGCAATTCCGCACTTGAAGCAGTTGACTTTATGAAAGACATTGCAAAAAAGATCTATATGATTGTTTTAGAAGAAAAATTTAACGGCCATAAATACTTAATTGAAAAAGTTGTAAACAACACTAAAGTTAAAGTGATATTTGGCGCAAAGACAAAAAAAATCATTGGCGAAAAATTTGTAAGCAGTATAAAATATGAAAAAAAAGGAAAAGAGCATACGTTAGATGTTGGTGGAGTAATTGTTGAAATTGGAAGGCTTCCTAATACCGAGATTTTCAAAGATCTGGTTGAACTAGAAGGCTGCGGCCATATAAAAATAGACTGCCACACAAATACTAGTGTTCCAGGGATATTTGCAGCAGGAGACTGCGCATCAGGCCATGAATACCAATATATCATCGCTGCAGGCCAGGGAGTTATGGCACTGATAAAAGCCGCAAAATACCTTGCTGCAAGAAAAGACTAAAATTGAAGGC
The DNA here is from genome assembly GCA_043801855.1 of archaeon. Lineage (GTDB taxonomy): Archaea > Nanobdellota > Nanobdellia > Woesearchaeales > GW2011-AR15 > CAYTWW01. The sequence continues at coordinate 5,527 of JAZDLQ010000098.1, forward strand.
TAATGAAACTTGATGAATTGACAAGTTCTGAACTTATCAGCGCGCTGAATGACAAATCCAAAGCAGAAGAACTTCTTACTTCTTATAAAGAGACATGGAATCGCCTGATGTCAGAAAAGAACGCGCTAGGCGAAAGGATAAAACTAAGCGGAATTGACCTTCAGGGAAAAGACTTAACAGGGCTTGATTTTTCTGCTGCAGATATAGATGATTCTGATTTTTCAGGCTCAGACCTGTCTGATGCAGTCTTTTCAGGAGCTACAATTTTAGAGTCACGGTTTGCACAGAGCAAATTCTACAGGACAGAATTCGACAGAACAAAAATATCCAGGACAGACATGGCGTATACTTCATTTAAGGAAAGTTCTATAGGCAATGCATACATGACCGGAAGCGTAAACCTGTTTGGCGCGTATGTAACAGGACATCATGATGCTGCCGGAACAGAATATAAAACCCACCCAAGCATCACAGTTAAAGGATACAGCGAAGCGCTTGCCTATGAAGAGAAAATGGAAAAATGGGAAGAGGATGAACAAAATAGCTATTGATAATAATTTGATTGTAATTAATTGTAAATTAAATCGTTATTTTCTTTTTTCTTAAGCAAAGCAATCTGCTTTTTGTAAAGCCTTTGTAGCATGATAATGTGCTTAAATATTGCTGATAAAAAAAAATAGGCACTGACCAGTAAAAATATGACTATAAATATAAAAAAAGCAAAAGAGCTTCCAGAATTAGCAAGTAAAAAAGTAATAAGCAGGAATAAGATTATAGCTATTGCTGATTCAGCCAGAATCATGAATTTAAGATACTCTATTGTTTTGTCTAGTGAATCCTGCATTAGATTAAAGCGCCGCTTCCAGTTAGCCTTTTGAATCCCTTTATCAGATGCAATCTTGGCCTTATTTTATCATAAAGCATCTCAACTTCAGCGGTTGTGAGTTCAACTATTCCTGATGAATCCTTTCCCCTAAAGCAAAGAGCAATAGATTCGTTTCCGGGATGCATAAAATCTTCATTTATAAGAATCTCTTGTACATCCCCACCTGATTCAACGCGCAAAAAACCATCTTTATTTTGTTTTTTAATTTTTAGTCTCATTTATAGCACCCCGCAATAGTACTGTTTAAACTAAAAAGTAGTATCTAGATAAAAAATTAGCGGTAATATAGTAAATGACATAAATACTAGGACACTTTTTTTCTATTTTGTATGTTTTTTCATATCTATATGTCATTTACTATTTAGTACAAGCTGTCCTAACTATAGGGAGCGCACGAATAATCGTAAAAATATATATATGCGCTCCAATACATGAAAATGTTATTGACATTTTCAGTACAAGAAAAGCTTTGCTTTTCTATGTATAGCGTGCGCATAAATAATTTCGATTTTTATATGCGCACGCTATAATAGTGCGAGTACTATACTCAAAGCGCAAAAAAACTGAGCGCTTTTCGTAATAAGTGAAGGCGGTATTGATAATACTTATGCTCAATTATTTTGCGCCTTCACTATTATAATCCAAAATTAAGCCTTTCCAAGCTTTTTAGCAAGAGCCTCTGTCTCTAATATTAATTGGTTTACCTCATTTAAGCCTTCTATCCAGAATGCTTCATCTGATATATCAATTCCTAGTTCCAAAAATATTTCTTTTGGTGATTTGGAAGTGCCTGCTGCCAGAAATCTTTTTACATTTTTAATATAAGACTTATCTTTTTTAACTTTAGCCTGCAATGCCTTTGAAATTAAAAGCCCGCTTGCATATGAATAATTGTAGAAATAATGCCTTATATGGCTCCAGTGTATCCACCAGTTCTCACAGTTTTTTGTGTCAACGTATTTCCCAAGATATCCTGCCATATGTTTTTTGAACAAGTTGCCAATCTCAATTTTAGATAAGTAACCGTTTTCCCTAAAATTCTTGTGAAGCTCCTGCTCAAATGTATAACATGCAACCTGCCTGAATATCGTTGCAATATCCTCGTTTAATTTAATCATTAAAATAGAGAGCTTCTCTTCATCGCTTGCATCTTTTAGAAGCCTTTGCAAAACAAAATCTTCCATGAAGGTGCTTGCAACTTCTGCTGTTGAAATAGGTGTTCCGTAGTTTAAAGCATTTTGGATTTTTGCAAGCTCATTATTAATGCCGTGGCCTGCTTCGTGCGCAATAGTTAAAACATCATGAAGCCTTCCTGTATGGTTAAGCAGAATATATGTTGGAAGTGTTAATCTCCTTGAGGCGCAAAAGGCTCCTCCGGCTTTACCTTTTTTTGGAAAAGCATAAATCTGCCCGTTATCAATAAAATCCCTAAATATATTTCCAAACTCTCTGTCAAGACCGTCAAATACTGAGTAAACAAGCTCAACTGATTTTTTAAATGGATATTTTTTTTCAATGCTTCCAATTATTACATTGCGCTCATGATAACCTAACTTTTTTTGCTTTAAGAGTTTTGTTTTTAGAAGATAATATCTCGCTGATATATTATAAGCTGAAGTTACTGCAGCTATCAATTTATCTACAGTCTGCGTATCTATATCGTCACCAATATGTCTTGACTTATCAGGCCGCTCTAGCCCTCTTAACTCATCATCTGTTTTTTTATCTTCAAGAACTGAATTTAATTCAGCTTCTGCAATGTCTGTTAGCTTATTGAAGATGTCATTAACATTGGCAGCTGCGTTGTCTCTTACTTTTTTATTTTGTGAGTCAAGAAGGGCAGTTAGCTCTGTAAAATTTCTTAGTTTTTTCTTCTTGTTTTCATCAATCGCATACCGTTCCTCTTTTGCAAGAAGACTGGTTGTCATTCTCACCCAGTTTGAATAGCTTGCGCCGGATTTTAAGTTAAGTATTTTTTCTTCCGGATCTGACAGGAGGTATTTAGCTGATTCAAACGATTTTTCTAAAAAATGCCTGTACTCTTTTAATTCAGGCGCACAAAGAAATTTATCCGTCTCTTTTATTTTCGCCAGATTCAATAAAAAGAATTGAGTCTCATTGTCAAGCTTTAGCGAAAAATCATCAATAAGATTTTCCTTTGCCTTGATTTTTGCATCGTTTTCATTTTGCGCATAGCGAAGCGAGAAATAAAATCCCTCTTTTCCGCTTGTGCCGTAGTTTCGTATTATATTTTCAAATTCATCAAGAGCCTCTTTTAATATGCTGGGATTTGTCAGGTAATCGCTTCTGTTTTTCCACTTAGCTATAAAGTCACTGTTTACTTTTGTTATAGCCTCGCGGTCTTTAGCCATATTAATATCATCATCTGAATTGTAAAGAAGCGATAAGTTCCATTCTGTGTGTTTAATATCCATGAAAAATGTAAGATTGCCTGGTTTTAAAAAACTTTCCACAAAGTGAACTTGCTAACTTATTTGAGACATTTACTTTAATGTCAAAAAGTTTATTAATGATTTAGTTTTAAAAAACACTATGAAAGAATCATTTACAAAAAAATTCATGAGGTTCTATCAGGAAGCTTCGTATAAAAAACTAATTGTAATTTGGATATCAATAATTATTGTATTTGCCGTTTTATATTATTTTCTAACGTCATACTCCGTTGAATCAAGGCTTGATTACAGAGGAGAGTATGTTGAAAAAGGCTGGCATGGGTTATTGAATTCCGTATATTTTAGCTTTATTACAACAACAACACTGGGATACGGAGATATTGCTCCTCTTGGCCTATCCAAGGTTCTTGCTATTCTTGAAGTAATAATAGGAATTACTATGAACGGAATAATAATTGCTAAACTTGTATCAACAAAAGAAGAAGTTATCCTTGAGGAGCTCTATGACTTAACTTTTACAGAAAAGATTGACCGTCTTCGCGCCAACCTTTATTATGATAGAGTAAATATCTCAAGCTTTATTCAAAAAATCGAAGCTAATAAGATTGACAAGATAAATGATGAAGGAATAGATATTTTGTATTTAAATTTAGAATCACATCTTCTTGACCTAAAGGACTTTTTGCAAAAGCAGACATCAGAGAGTGATTTTTTAAAAAAAATAGATACTTACAAGACAAGGTTAATTTTAAAAAGTATTGAAATTGTTTTTGAACGATACTGTAGGCTCAAAGATCTTATATGCGGAGAAAAATTTAGTTATGCTGGACTATGTCGTGATACGCATCTTGACCCAATAAGACACAATACACAGAAGATAATTGATATTCTAAAAATTAACCAGGATAAAAAAGTTGAAGAAGGAATACATAAAATAAATTTGATGCTAAAAAACTTATAAGGTGAAAAAATGTTACAAAATATAAGTTATATTATGATTTTAGGAAAACCGGTTGTAATATGGCTTGGGTTCATTGCTTTGTTTATGTTCATTCTTGCAGCATCAACGCCAGTTCTCATGAGAAAGCACATAAAGCCGTTTAACATGGGGCTGCATAAGATTTTTGCAAAAACAGGGCTTGGAATTGCGATTGTCCATGCTACTCTAATTATCCTTGCTACTGTCTGATTTTGTTTCAGGATGAGCGCGCACAATATTGATCTGATATTTAAGATCCTTGAAAAAGAAGTAATCAATTATCATGTTCCTGTTGTTGATTTAATAAAGCTTCATTCAAATGATCCTTACAGGATTCTTGTTGCAACAATTCTCTCTGCAAGGACAAAGGATGAAACAACTGCGCGTGCTGCAAGTAGGCTTTTTTCAAGAGCAAATAATCTTAGCAAACTTAACATGCTTAGTGAAAAAGAGATATCAAGGCTTATTTATCCTGTTGGCTTTTACAAGAATAAAGCGAAATTTTTAAAAAATCTTCCTCAGGTCATTAAACGAAAATATCATGGAAAAATACCGGATACGATTGATAGACTGACTTCACTTCCAGGGGTTGGCAGAAAGACAGCTAATCTTGTACTCGCGCTTGCCTTTGACAAGGATGCAATATGCGTTGACACGCACGGCCATAGGATACCAAACAGGTTGGGATGGGTGAAAACTAAAACACCTTTTGAGACAGAAAAAGCGCTGACAAAACTGCTTCCAAGAAAATACTGGATAATGTTCAACAGAATATTTGTCGCATTCGGCCAGAATACATGCAAACCGATCGGGCCCAAATGTAATGCTTGTCCAATAAACAAATATTGCAGTTATTATAAAATTAACAAAAAAGGTATAGTAAAAGATGAATAGCCTAATTACAGAAGTCAAAAAGCTTCAAAAAACAGAAGTCGCAAAAAAAGTAAATTCAAGGTTAAAAGAATTTGAGAGCTATAAAAATAAGGATTCTGTTGAGTGGTTTTCTGAACTTTGCTTTTGCATATTGACAGCAAATTCAAAAGCGCGTACAGCAATTGCAATACAGAATGAGCTTGGCTCTGAAGGCTTTTGCAGCATCTGTTTTGATGATTTATCTGCTTGCATAAGGAGAAACAAGCACCGCTTCCATAACAACAAAGCAAAATATATCATTGAAGCAAGGGGAAACACAAATATTAAGGAAATTGTGAAGGATACTGTCCGCAAGCATTCAGAAGCGCAGGCAAGGGAATGGCTAGTTGAAAACATCAAGGGATTAGGCTACAAGGAAGCATCCCATTTCCTGAGGAATGTAGGATACAAAAACCTGGCGATCCTTGACCGGCACATCCTTAATCTGCTTAAGGAGAACGAGTATATCAAAGAAAAACCAAAAACACTTACAAAAAAGAATTATCTTGAAATAGAAGAGGTTTTTGGCAAAGTTGCAAAGGAACTTAATATGCCAATAGCTGAACTTGACCTTTATATGTGGTATATGAAAGCAGGGGATGTGCTAAAGTAAATTATGTGAAATTATTTATTATGTGAAATTTTAGAAAATGAAATGGTAAATAAGATTTATGCTATATTCTTTTTCCGTGTTTTTAAGAGTAGCTTTTATATAATAAGCCTTTTTTTCTTATGGGATGGAGGAGCGCATCCTAAAATACTTTGAGAAAAAGAATAACAGAATCTTGTACCTTAAAAATAAGAGCCATTCTAATAATTTGTATGACTGGCCAAAAATGCGGTTCCCGCTAAGAGTTATTGGGAATTATATAGTCAATAAGTTCTGCTCAAGCCTACCGCTTGGAATTAAGTCGTTCTTGTATAGGCATGTACTTAACATGAAAATCGGAAAAAACGTGGCTATTGCTCCAGAAGCCCAGGTTGACGCATTCTATCCTGAGCTTATTGAAGTTGAGGATAATGTTATAATCGGAATGAACGTAACTATTTTTGCACATGAATTTACGCATGAATACTTTCGCTTCGGAAAAGTAACTATTGGAAAAAATGCACTTATCGGAGCAGGCTCAACTATTAGATCAGGAGTTAGGATTGGTGCAAAAGCAACTGTTGCTATGTGCAGTTTTGTAAATAAAGATGTTCCTCCAGGCGAAGTGTGGGGAGGAGTTCCTGCAAAAAGGATTAGAAAAAAATAAGATTGAACTTCATAATTTAACATTTCTTAGCATAAGGCTATTTGTCACAACACTCACTGAGCTTAAAGCCATCGCTCCGCCAGCAATAATTGGCGAAAGCAGCCATCCTGTGAATGGAAAAAATAATCCAGCGGCAATTGGTATCCCAATCACATTGTAGAATAGTGCAAAGAACATATTCTGCCGTATCTTTGACATTGTTGCTCGTGATAGCTTGATTGCTCTTGGTACATCGAGCAAATCATTTTTCATCAATACAAAATTTCCGGATTCCATTGCAACATCTGTTCCTGAACCCATTGCTATACCTATATCTGCTTGTGCTAGTGCAGGTGCATCATTGATTCCGTCACCGACCATAGCGACACGCCCTTTTTCCTGCAGGTTTTTTACGATTTTTGCCTTGTCCTGCGGCAGGACTTCTGAAAATACATTTTTTATGCCTGCCTGCGCAGCGATTGCTTTTGCGGTCCTTTGATTATCCCCTGTAATCATATAGGTCTCAATATGCATTTTTGAAAGCATTGTCACTGCTTCTTTACTTGTATCTTTAATTGTGTCAGCAACACCAATCAACCCAATTATTTTTTTAGAGTCCGAAAGAATCATAACAGTTTTTCCTTCATTTTCAAGGCTAATCTTTTTTTCAAGCACATGCTTTGTTTCTATATTGTTATTTTTCATTAGTTTTTCATTTCCGAAATAATACGGTACTTTACCAACTTTGGCACTAACTCCATAGCCAGGAATTGCGTTAAAGCCTGATGTTTTTTCAAATGTAATATCTTTACTTTGAGCGTCTTTTACAATTGCCTCAGCCAGCGGATGTTCTGAATTATTCTCTATACTCGCAGCGATTTTCAAAACTTTTTCTTCTGAATATTTTTCATATGCCACAATGTCTGTAACAACTGGCTTTCCGTATGTGATTGTTCCAGTCTTATCAAAGACAACATATTTGATTTTGCTGCAATAACATCAGTTGAGAGCCATGTATTCTCATTCGCCATAAAATATTTCAAAATGATATAATCGGATTTAGATAAATTGAAACTGCATTTAACAACATCATCTAGACTTATCTTCTTACAGGCAAAATCAATCATTTTTTTGTGAATAGCATGCAGTGGCAGTGCCCGTCGTTTTCTATTTCATCGAAGTGATAGATGCAGGGGCAGATTATTTTTTTATCATCTTCTTTATTTCCGGTTACTCTCCTGCATGGGCAATAATTCTCTCCGAATTTTTCACCGTTTTTCATTAAGCCCTTTAGAATCATGTCAACTATTTTTTTATCAGGGTTTAACTGGATGTTGTTTTCATTTGCATGTTTTAAATAAAATGCAATTAGCTCTTCTTTGGTCTTCATTTTATAAAATAAAAATTTACTTGATTTTTGCAAGTACAGCATCAATTTTCTGCTTCATAACGGTTTTTTGCGCAAAACCCACAATTCTATCAACTTCTTTTCCCTTGTTCATCACAACGAGGCAGGGAATTGAACTAATATTATGTTTAGTTGATAATTCCTGCTCTTCTTGTGTATCTACTTTTGCAAATTTTAACTTTCCTGCATAATCTTTGGACAAGTCCTCAAATATAGGCCCAAGCATCTGACATGGCATGCACCAGCCTGCCCAGAAATCTACAATGACAGGAGTATCCGAATTTTTTATTTCTTTCTCAAAGTTTTTGCTTGTTACATGAATTAAACTCATTTTAGTACCTCGTATATTCAGTACTGCAATAATAATGAAGTACTATTTAAAGGCTTTTAAGTGCTGCAAAAGAAGACTTATATTTTGCAGTGACGAATATTTTTAGATAGCATTGGCAAATGAAAAAGGCAAAAAATATATAACTAAGTAATATTGAACAGATTATTAAGTAATTATGATAAAAAAAAGGTGTGAAAATGAAGGTTCTTATTGTTGAAGATTCAGCTTTCATTGCTAAAGCAATCAGCTTAATTCTTAGAAAAGAAGGCATAAGCTCTCTTATTACAGACGATGGAGCAAAAGTGCCAGGAATTGTTAAAAAAGAAAAAATATCTCTTGTGATACTGGATATAATGATGCCAAATGTGTCAGGAATTGAGGTATTTGAGATGCTGAAAAAAGACCCTCAAACCAGCCCTGTAAAGATATTGATACTCACTGCAAAGACAGACATTCTTAAATGGAATGATAAGCTAAAGTTTTGTGATGCATTTATGACAAAGCCATTTGATAATGAAGAACTTGCAAAAGAAGTAAAAAGACTTCTTTGTAGTTAATAAAAATATGAAACTTAGCAACAGGATATTTGTTTTTATCGCTATTGCAACAACCCTGGCGTTCATCTTTTCAATAATTCTATCAAATCTACTTGTAAAAAATACAGTAACAGGCGCTGAAACTGAATATGCAATTTACTCTGCAAAAATGGTCAATATTACCCTGAAAGAGGAATTTGATTTTCTTCAAAAGATGGTAGTGGACTGGGCTGCCTGGGATGACACATATAATTTCATTAATGGAAACAATAATAATTATATCAGCACTAACATAGCTCCGGTTACGTTTACAAACCTAAATCTAAATGCAATAATAATTGCACATAATAACGGAACTGTATTCTATGAAAAATACTATGATTATGAAACTGACAGCGAATTAAATTTAAGCGATGAAAACAAAGAAGAAATCAATTATCTCATTAGATATATTTCAAGCATTAAGCAAGACCAGATATCTTCAAATGGATTGTTGTTTCTAAATGGCAGATATGTTATGTTCTCCTCTTATTCAATTTTTAACACAGATATGAGCGTTCAATCTGACTCATACCTTATTTTTGCAAGATATGTAGGTGAGGAACAGCTAGAATCAATACGAAAACACTTTTTAGACGAGTATACCATTGAACAAACCAATGCATTGATTGAAAATATCTACACAAATAATACAAAGCAGCTCAGCAAGGATGTTTATTTTAATATAATAAATGAAAATTATGCTGAATCACTTTTGCAACTTTATGATGTCATTGGAAATCCTATTGGCATTGTCCATGTTAAATTTTATAGGGAGAATTACATTAAGCTCAAAACTACTTTTTTCTATTTTTTTATCATGCTTTTCTTTGGTTTTTTTGTGATTACGGCGTCTGTAGTTTTTCTTCTTGAAAGGAACGTAGTTAATAAAATAGATGAGTTCAACAAAACGATAACAAATATAATCGAAACAAACGACTTATCTCAAATGGTAAATATAACTGCGGATGAAGAGATAAAAACTCTTGCAAACAGGTTTAACGAGATGATGCAGAAACTTTATAAGTACAGGCAGTATTATTTAGAGAGCAACAAGAACCTTGAGGAAAATAACCTCAAATTAAAAGAGCTAGACAGGGCAAAAGATGACTTTTTGTCAAATGTATCTCATGAGATAAAGACCCCAATTACCTCACTTAAAACTTACACACAGCTTCTTTTGTCTGATTCTTTTGAAAAAATAAAAAAAGGGCAGCGTGAGGCACTGGAAGTCATCCTTGAATCGATTAAGCAGCTTGATAGTATTGTAAATGAGCTTCTTGACCTATCAAGATACGAAGCAGGCAAAATGAAACTGGAATTGCAAATGGAAGAGATATGCTCCTCTATTAAAGAAGTGATAAAAGAATTCGCTCCGCAGATTGAAAGCCTTAACGGAAAAATTGTATTTAAAAGAGAAAAATTTTCCAGGCTAATCCTGATTGATAATAATAAAATAAAAGAGGTCATAAGAAACTTAATCAACAATTCAATAAAATATAAGGATGAACACAGAAAGCTTAAAATCACAATAGACCTAAAAGAAGAAAGAGATAAAATATTTATAATTATAGAAGATAACGGGATGGGAATAAAAAATGAAAATAGAGTTCATCTTTTCAGCAAGTTCTACCAGGTTGACCAATCTCTGAATAAAAAGATACGTGGTACTGGCCTTGGGCTTGCGATAAGCAAGCAAATAATAATAGCGCACGAAGGAAATATTCTTGTCGAGAGCGAGTATGGAAAATGGACGAGATTTACAGTTATCCTTCCATATAGATAGCGATATGAAATAAATCCTTCTTTAATAAAACTAAGTATGTAAAGAGAAGTTTGCAAAAAACCTGCAAACTTCTCATAGATAACTTTACATAAAAACAGTATCTCCGAAAAGAAAGTAATTCCTCCAAAGAATCTAGAAAAAAACACATAGGAGGTAAAAACAGTTGAAAAAGACCGATATTTCGAGGGTAAACGTTAAATGCATATACAGAAGTACTCTCTGATGCTTGTCAACTATTTTGCTTAGATATTAAATGGTTAATAGACATTAAATGGAAAAAAAATTTATTCTTCAGCATCACTTGCTAAAAAAGACCACCAAGGCCTCTTCTCTTGTATTACTTCACCATTCTCTGCATCTACCTGTGCCTGTACCTGCATTTTTGTCTTAAACAATCCAAGGAATTTAGCTTGCTTTTGTACTTTAACCTCATAAGCTGCCTTTACTTCTTCTCCTTTGCCTACTTCTTTTAATTCAATCTGGCACTGATTTTCTTCAGTGCAAACTCTCACCATTAACCTTTCCAATGCTTTTTCTGAAGCTGCATCAGGCATTACTTTAACCTCAGCATTTTGACCATTGGATAACTTCACTTGTAATTTAGTTCCTGTCTGGGTCTGCTGTTGTGTCATTTCCATAGAAGTTTGAGCAGATGCTGTTCCGGATTTCAATTGAACTTTATTATTACTTTGAGTTTGTACCTGTACTTGTTTTCCACTTTCAGTTGTCAGACTTCCAGTTTGAACTCTTGTCTGCTCCTGTGTTCTTACCTGCTCACCTGTGCCTGGATTATTTGTTTGTGTTTGCTGCTGTGTCTGAATCTGTGAATCTACTCCTTGATTTTGTGTTTCATGTGTCACTTGTGTACCGCTTCCTGTTTCTTCTGGATTTCCACTATCCTTGGGTTGACTGGTTATTTTAGGCTGTCCTGCTGTATCTGTTTGTCCACCTGACTGTCCAGAGCCACTTCCTTGAACTGCCAAAACAGCAACAGACATCAATAGTGTTAAAAACACCAAGATAAAAAATATTTTTTTCATTTGAGTCACCTGCCTTTAAATTATTAAAAATAATAATCATGAAGTCACTATTTATATTTTTCTAATAAAAGAAAAAAATTAATTTGTATGATGCAAAGCATAATTGTCGCAGACTCTATCATTGTTAGCATCTGTAAACTGCTGTATCCTCTGACTGTTGCTTCCTTTTCCCTGCATTCCTTTACCATTGTTGCTACCTTTATTCATCATACACTGACCAAGACCTAGTTCAGCTCTGATTTCATTAGCTGTTTCTGTGTCTCCAGCTTCAACTGCATTGTGCAATTGCATGTACAAATCAAAGTTGTCAGCATTTACTACTTGGAAGATTCTCCCCTTTGTAGGTAAGTTATTGTTCTGCCTTATTTGTATCCATGCATCATAATCTCCTGCTTCAATAGCTGCTTCAAGTTGTTCATGCACATCTGCGTTGTAGTTTGGTCTTACAGTATTCTGGTTTCCCTGATAAGCCATTACTCCTAAAGATAGTAAGCTTATAAGGAACAAGGCACCAATGCCATATATTATTTGTTTATTCATTTTTGTTCCTCCGTGACTTTCAATCACATAGTTACATAAAGATGAAACCATATTACTTGATTCCTGAAACTATTGATTGAATTCCTGAAACCAATAAATAATAATAAAAAGAAATTAACAATCATCATCACATATGAAGAAAAAGTATATTATTTCAAGCCTAATCATAATCTCATTTGTTTTGCTTGTGATAAGTGTTGTATTCTTTCTTAATAGTACTAAAGAACAGAGAAAGATTGACCCATCAGACTTTGAGATTATGACAAAAGAGGAGATTATCCAGTATATTTATGACAAACAAAGTGAAGGGCATGCTCCTTTTTACTACTTTATCCCTATCTTTGGCTTTTTTGGGATAGTTGTTGGAACATTAATATATTATATAATGAGTGGAGATATTGAAAAGAAACAGCAGATTATACAACATAATTCTGATATTGTATTGAAACTACTCAATCCTGAAGAAAGAAAAGTAATAAAAAAAATAGTTGACAGTGAAGGGAAGATACAACAGCTGGAAATAACATATATGGAAGGGTTCACCAAGGTAAAAGCGCATAGGATTATAGAATCTTTAGTGAATAAAGGTATATTGGAAAAAAATAAGCTTGGCAAGACAAGAATGATTCGGCTGAATAAAGACTTGTATCTAATGCTCAAAAAATAATTTTAGTGTAGCTTATCTGTTCTGTTTATTAATTGATGTTTCAGGAATTGAGTTAATGCTTCATCAACTGTGCTCTCTTCTGTTACAATCGGATTAATATTGGCGTTTGTCAAATCATCATAAATTCTTTGCCCCATACCATAGCTTATTACAATCTCACAGCCTATGACATTTTGAATATCATACACAACAAATCCTAATGCCCTTCCAAAATGATGTGATATTGTTTTTTTATCATCACTCGCTATTGCTATTTTCATTTTCCATTTTGTCCACCCCTATATTATTTAATGTTTACTTGATATTTAATTCTATTTTTTCAGCAATAGCCTTAAATGCAGGCATTGTTTTTTTATTGTATTCAACAACAGGAGTTAAATTCACCAGAGCATACAAGAATGACTTATCATATTGAATCTTTCCAATGAGTTCTATGCCTTGTTTTTTTGCATATTCTTCAATTTCTTGTGTAAAGGCTTCATTTAAGTCATATTTATTTATAATCAATCCTGACTTAATCCTGAAATGAGATACCATTCCAAATGCCCTTTTAAAATCAGAGAAGCCTGATGGAGTTGGTTCAGTTACAATAACGCAATAATTTGCTCCAGCAACAGAAGCAATAACTGGGCAGCCTATACCAGCAGGAGCATCATTTAATATTAAATCAATATTTTCCTTTTTAGAAGCTAGTTTTCTAATCTCGTGCACTATTTTTCCACTGCCAGATTCGCCAGCAGCTAAGGTTCCGGATATAATCTCAAACCCGTATTTTGTTTTTCCAGTACCTATTTTTCCGTTCTGAACATCTTTCAGTTTCACTGCATTGTTTGGACAGACTAATTCGCATACTCCGCAGCCTTCGCATCCAAATTCTTTGACAACTATTTTATTATCTCGCTGTTCAATAGCGCCAAAATAGCAGTTCTCTATGCATAATTTGCATGAAATACATTTTTCATTGTCGATAACTGCCTTCTTGCTTGTTGAAATCTTGTTCCAAGATAAAAAATCATTTTCCCGCAGTCCAAGAACAAGTCCTAAATTTGATGCGTCAACATCGCAATCCACACATAATACCTTAATTTTTTTTGATAATACAACAGCAAAAGATGCAGTAATACTGCTTTTACCAACTCCTCCTTTACCTGAAAGCACTGTTATTTGTTTCATAGGTTTATCGCATCTAAAGTTTTCACTTTTTTTCCGCCGATTTTTTCAAACTCAGAAAAAGCATATTCATCAAGACAGTGCATTGGATAAATATGCTCGATATTTATTTGTTTTATGAATTCAATCGTTTTATCTGTCTGTTCTTTATTAAAAAGGTGGAAACCTCCTATAAGAGCAAAAACCTTTTTTTCATTGCACACATCTATCGCATAGTTAATTGTATTGCATATACCAGAATGTGAACAACCAGAAATCACGATCAACCCTTTTTGACTTTTTATTGCAATTGCAGAGTCATCAATAACAAAATCTTTTTCTCCATTTTCAACATTGCCAACAGAAGTTTTTCCTTCAAAGCTGTTTAAACGTGGAATTTCCCCTAGAAATATAATTTTATTTTTCTTAATCCAAAAAGGTTCTTTAGAGAGAATAATCCTTGTTTTTTGCTTAATCTCCTGACTTGAAAAAGGGCTGCCAATTAATACTTTTTTTTGATAGTATTTTTTTTTTAAGCATAAAGGATGGCACAATACACACTTTACTTGCCTAAAATCAATGTGCATCAGCCCTTCTGTGTGGTCAATATGCCCATGACTAATTATAAGATAATCAATTTTCTCCAGATTAATATTTTTTTGAGCAGCATTTATGAAAATGTCATCCTTATAGGAAACATCAAACAAAATCTTCATCTTGTATGCTTCTATCAATAGGCTCAATCCAGAATCCTCATTAACAAATTTTTCCAGTTCATTGTGCAATACAGTTATTTTAACCATTCTTTATTCCCTCAAAATTTATTTAAATCTATCATTTAGTATGCCTTCCGCAATCTTTTTTATTGATTCATCCTCTACAGGAATGCCTTTTGAGTACTGTTCCATAATTGCTTTACTATACGGTATCTTTGCAAATATGCTCTTATTGTATCTTTTCAGCATATCAGATATTATCTGCTCATTTTCCTTTTCATAACGATTAAGAATTATCTCAAATGGCTTATTCATTCTTAACAAAAGTTTGATAATTACTTCTACGTCATGCTCTCCCAGTGGAGTTGGTTCAGTTATTCCAAAAACAAAATAACAGAATCCAAGCGCTGAAATTACATCGCATTTGCTTCCAGCAGCAGTATCTGCTATTATGTAATCATATTTTTCTTTTTTACTTTCAACAATTCTCTTTAGCTCATTCACAACAAACTCTGCAATAGGCTCATTAATTTTTAATTCACCTGAATAAAAATCAATTCCGTATGCTTTTCCAGAATATATTACTCCAATTTCTTTCTTGTTCCAGAAAATTGCTTCTTCTTTGCAAACTATTTTGCATGCCCCGCATCCATTACATTGTTGTGGCATGAAAAAAGGGATTTTATCGGAAATAGCTACAATAGCATTATAATTACAGGCTTTAGCGCATGCACCGCATTTGATGCATTTATTAGCATTAATAACTGGAATTCTTTGGTATACTTTATGCAATTCCTTTCTTTTAATATTAAGAATCAGATGGTCATTAGGGCAGTCAACATCCATATCAACCAGCATTACCTTGCTTCTTTTGCCAAGTTCAATAGCTAAAGCTGTTGCTACTGTTGATTTTCCAGTTCCGCCTTTGCCGCCAGTAACTCCGATTATTCTAACCATTTTTAAAAACAACACATCTACTTAAAAAAATCCTTGGATATTCAATCGTACTAAAGCCAATAGTATTTGCTTTTCGAACCAATTCTTTAAATTCAGATTCACTAATCTTAAAATTTGGCTCAGCAATAAATAATATTGCATCCTTTTTTAGCATATGCCTTATATCACTTAAGAATTTTTTCGTATTATCTAATTCGTGAATAACATAAAAAGCAATAACCATGTCAACTTTTTCAGAAACACCAATATCTGTTGCGCTGCTTTTATGTAAGACTATTATTTTTTCAATTATATTTCCGGATATTTTCTTTTTTATGATATCAAGCATTTCCTGCTGAAAATCAACAGCAATTACCTTGCCGTTTTTTCCAACCAGTTTTGCAATTTCAAGAGTAAAAAAACCAGGTCCGCAGCCAAAATCCATTACTGTCATACATTCTTTAACATATTTTCCAAGTATCTTTTTTGGATTTTGAAATATCTTTCTTACAAAGCTGTCCAAAGAGTTATGCTTTTTGAAATGAAACACCCTGTTTTCAGGCTGAATGTTCATTTTGTTTTACCCAAACGTCAAAAGCTTATCTGATTTTTCAACAAGATCCATTAAGTCCTGCATAGTTGATATTGGGCAGACATTGCTTTCTTTTTTTTGCCTTATCTTAAGGCAGCTGCCGCATGCCAAAATGTTTCCTTTATTTTTATAGAATGACTCAATTTGCTCTTTTACATTAAATTTTTTGCCACTTATTTCTTCTGCTTCAACACCCTCTCCCAATAAAAAAATGCTTGTTTCATGCCCTTTCTTAATGGAAAAATTCCCAAACCTGAATGCATTGTATGCTTTTTCTTCATCTTTTGTGTTTAGTATAATTCCTATTTTCATTTTAAACCTCAATTATTTTTCCTGAATAAAGCTGCTCTCCGCCAATAGAATTAATAATAGCTTTTATTGCCTTATCTCCTGTGCAGTGACCTGGAAATACTTTTGCAACACCCTGTTTCTTTAATTCTTCAATTGTATTTTTAATCTCTTTTTCAGTAAACTTACTCATATGAAATCCGCCTATAATTATTATCTTATTTTCATTAAAAAACTGCTTAGCATACTTAACAATATTAATAATGCCTGAATGTGCACATCCTGTAATAATCAATAATTTTTTCTTATCTCTTATTACCAGAGCAGTATCATCTATTAAAAAATCATCATAAGCCATATTGTCTTTTATGTAATAACCAAGGCTTGCCTTTCTTTCACCAGGAATTGTTCCTAGAAAAATGCAGCTCTCAGTTAGCCAGACAGGTTCATCATTAAAATCAATCTCTGAATCAGTTTTATCTATAGGAAACCCAATATATCTTTCACCAGCATACTTGGGAAGAATTGAATCTGGGTGTGCAATAATTTTTAAATTCTTATTAAGAGGAAATGAAGAAAATCCGCCTGTATGGTCATAGTGCCCGTGACTGAAAACAAGATAATTTATATCACTTAAACCAATATTAAGTTTCTTGGCATTCCGTAAAAACATGCTGCTTTGGCTTAAGTCAAACATGATTTTTTTATTGTTGATTTCAAAGTAAACTGATAGTCCATGTTCTGACTCAAAACTATTCTCTTTTTTTGTATCTTCTACAATTATAATTATTTTCATTTTACAAATGTTTTATTTTGATTGATATGCTCATTTTTCCAATATTTTCATAACATAACTTCAATACTTTTTGTTGATATATGGGCATTTAGCTTTTTTGATTTTATCATCCAAAACCGCTCGAATGAATTCATTACATGTCCTGAATCCACATCTTCCGCAATTTAAATTAGGCACCAAATTTTTTAATTGTTTTCCTGCTAATGCTCTTTGCCGTTCTTTATCATCATTAACTATCTTATTCCCGTAACAATACCCACAAAGCGCTGAAGGCATGGAATATTTTAGAGTAAACTTTCTAGTTTTAACATGAGAAGATGCCCTGATAAACTCTGCGATATCAATAACACCTTCTCCTGTCAGTCCGTTTACCTCTGTTAATCTTGCTTTGGCATTGACTTTCATAACTTTTGTCCTAAAAATTTCCCTTTCTGCTTGGGAAACTAAATCACCTTTGGCAATAGCCACAATATCTGCTTGCGTTAAGATCGGCCCATAGCCAGACGGGTTGCCTGAAGTAATATCCAAAACATTTACACCAATCCCTTCTTTAACATAAGGCGAGCAACGAAGACATAGACCGGCTGTCTCCAAAATAATAATATCTGCATTTTGATTTTCCCTAATAATTTTAGGAATTTCCAAAGCAGTATAATGGTCAGGACAAATCTCTCCTGCTAATTTCTTAACAGTGGGGATTTTAAATTCTTTAGCAATGCGCATATCATCAGATGTTTGCAAACAATCAAATTTGGCAAAAAATAATTTAAAATCGTTTTTTAATTCTCGAACTACATATTTAATCAAACTTGTTTTACCTGCGCCTGGTGTGCCTGCAAAAATAACAAATTTCATGGTTTCTCACTCATTTTAATTGGTTTACAAAATAAATGTACTTCTTTAATTTTTTCCCCTCTCCTTATTCTTTCTCTTATCTCCAAACTATAATTTTCAACCCAGTTAAGATAACAAGCGATGCCTTTTTCTTTTATGGCAGTATTTAAAACCTTAACGATTCCCCCGTTCTTGATAATAACCCTCCTATTAGTATCTAGTGCCAAAGAAGGGTCATGTGTTACTATCAATATAATTTTTCCTTCCTGCACCAGAATTTTAATCGCTTTTTCTTTTTTTATACCTGCATTTTCTATTTCATCGATTAAAACAATCGGAGATGTGCTAATGTTTGCCACATCAGAAACCATTAATGCTCTGCTTTGCCCTCCTGATAAATGCAATAAATTCATTTTAGGATGAATCGGCTCACCTGTAATTTCGTTAGCTTCTTTTATCACCCGGCTAAGTAAATCTTTAGATGCTTTTTTGCCTCGGGATTCTAAATGCAGCCTTAAAAAATCTTCAACAGACATATCAGTCAAAAAATTCATGCTTTGGGCCAATGACGCAATCAATTTTCTTTTTGGGTCGAACCTTATTTCTTTATCGGGGATTTTATCGTCAACTAAAATTTGGCGCCTGCTTTTAGTGTCTTTTTGAGCCAATCTCTCTATATCATAAAGAAGCTGGCTTTTTCCTGCGCCGGTGTAGCCAACAATTGCAATAATTTCTCCTCTTTTAATATCAATTCTTTTGAATTTTTCCTTTTCGCCAAACTTATTTAGGCCAGGCAAGATTGTAATTTTTTTGATCATAACACTTTCTCCAGTATGGAATCGAATGGACAAGCTTTTTTGCATAATCCGCACTTACCGCATTTTTTTTGATCTATGTTTGCTCTTCCATCTTTTTCAATTTTAATAGCATGGTTAGGACAGACCCTAATACAAGCTCCACACCCGGCACATGTTAATTTGTTAATTTTATATAGTTTCATTTTTGTCATTGTGATTTGTTTGTCAGTAAATTTTTATCAAGCCACATCTTAACTTTTTCTTCTGGCATAACACCAATAAATTCATCAGCAAAAATTCCGTTCTTAAACATTTTAATACAAGGAATGCTCATTATCTTAAATTCACGCGCCTTGCCCTTATGCTCTTCAACATTTATCTTTGCAAGAATGAATTTTCCACAGTATTCTTCAGCAAGAGCCTCTAAAACAGGGCTGAGCGCCTGGCATGGGACACACCACGGGGCCCAAAAATCAACAACAACAGGAATTTCCCTGGATTTTTCAATTACTTCTTTTTCAAAATTTTCATCATTTACTTCTATTTCATAATTCATATTTAATCCCTCGTTACAATAATGGTTTTATTTATAGTTTTATTTACCCCAATGTCAATAGTTCTGGTTTTATTAACAAAATTATACCAAGCACAAGCATTAATCCTCCTGATATAAGCTTTAATATCTTCCCTTCTTTCTCACCTATTTTTTTCCTGCCAAGCGTCACTGTAAAAATTCCAACAACAACTGCCAGCGGAATAATATATACAAAGTTGTAGAGCGCCAGGTATAGGTAATATGCATAATGAGGAAGGTTTCTAAGAGTAAGAACCCTTGTATAAATGGCAGGAAATCCTGCTGTGCACAATAGCTCAAAAGTATTGGCAGTAAATGCAAGGACAATTGTTCCAAAAATTATTCCTATAATATTCTGCTCGTTTACAAGCGATCTCATTTTCTGGAACAGCTTAGGCTTTGCTGAGTCTGGTATTGTAAGAGAGATTCCTTTTTTAAAAAAGAAAAAATCCTTTACATTTATCAGGCCTGCAATTATTGCTAAAAGAGCAATTATCACTCTTAGGATATTTACATATTGAACAATAAGGAAAAAATTAAGCCAGGCTGACATGAATAGAAAATATAATATGCCTGAAGTGAGCACAAAAATCCCGCCAATTAATGCCATCTTTTTTCTTGATTTTGCATGGATTAATAATGTGAGCAAAAAGCATAATACCCAAATTGCGCAAGGATTAAATCCATCAAGGCCGCCCATTATTATTGTAAAGAGAGGCAGGCCTATTTTTGAAGTGTCAACAGAACCCAACAATGGAAGATTTATTAGATTTGGTTCAACAGGCATATTATTGCTCTGTTCAGTGCAGTCTCCTTTTGTTTCGCTTTCTATTTTATTAATTTCAAGCTTTTCTATTGGACTCTTGCATTCAGAGGAAGCGCAATTCTCAATTTCTCTTATAATTTCAGCGCCAGTTGTTTCTGCATTGCCATAACCTGTTATGTATTTATCTCCTATAAAAGTCATTGGCACACCCATTGGGCTTGTTCCATAAGCAGCAGCCAGCTCTCCGAATAGTTTTGCGTTGGTGCTATTCTCGTAAACCTCATATTCATGTATTACAAGATTTGGATAATTAGTTGTAATTGAATTAAGAAACTCTTTTTCTGCATTGCAATGCGGGCATGTTTTGCCATAAAAAATAAACAGGTCAACACTGCTCTGTGCAACTGCAACTTCAAATGAAAAAATTAACAATACACCCAGTAGTGCAAATTTCCAATTCAATTAAATCACCTAGATAGCTTTTAGTGCTTGTGCCCACAGCTTTGTGTCTGGTTGTCCAGTTTATCAAAGTTTTTTATTGCGTCCCCTACAGTATTATATTGCCCTGTTTTAAGCGACAATCCTTTTTGCTGTATAATTCCAATAGCCCTTCCGCCTATTCCCTTTGCAAAGATTGTGGTTGGGTGTACAGCTTCCTCAATCTGGTCTATTGGGGATTTGGTTGGGTCTTCATGGTCAAGATTATTCTCAATGATTTCCAGCTTTTCTTTTTCAACATCATACACACCAAAAAATGGTGCATGCCCAAAATGGTCTGAAATTGTTGAGTTCATTCCATTATCTTCAAGTAAGGGGAAGAACACTCTTTCACTAGATGATTCTTTAGCTTTTATTAGTCCACTATGTGCCTCAGATACTTCGCTTATCTCTTCAAGTTTGTTTTGTAAAAAATTATCTATTGCTTCCTGTATAGTGCCTGCTCCATGATATGCAGTAATTTCAAGTTCTCTTAAAACATCAGTTGCATTAGGCCCAAGGCTTCCTGTGATGACTGCATTTACTCCTAAATTGCCTAACTGCTTTGCAGCAGCAATCCCTGCCCCATGCCCTTGTATTGAGCCTTCGTTTGCCACTGCTTGCGTGCTTTTTATTTTATTATCTTCAATTTCTGCTATTACAAAATACCTGCACCTTCCAAATCTCTGGTCAATGTTGCCATCAATACTATTTTCATTTGAACTTATTGCTATTTTCATTTTTGTTTCCTCCAATTTAAGATTATTAAAAATACTACAAAAACTATAAAGAATAATGCTGTTCCCAGATACGCAAAAAAATTAGTCTCTGGCTCCGGAAAAAAAAATAATGTAACAATCCCAATTATGATAACTGCAGGGACAATGACAACAGGAATCAAAAAATTATTTTTCATTTATTGCACATCTTTTAAAGCATAAGCCAACCTTATTCTCCTACTTCCTCTTTAATTTCTTCTGCTCCTTTTTTTAATTCTTCTGCCTGCTGTTTATCTCTATTCAAAAGCAGCGTTTGGAATTCTCCGACATGCGTTTTTTCTTCTTTAGCAATATCTAATAAAATCTTTCTGATATTTGGGTCACTGGCATAAGCAGCCATCTGCTCATACATATTAATTGCATCAAGTTCAGCTATGATTCCTGCCCTTAATATTTCTTTATCAATATCTTCTTTGCCTATCTTATCCAATCGAATTGGTATATTTGACATCATTTTTTATTCACCTAGCTCCTTAATTTTTTCAAGAACATTTTTTGTAATTTTAATTACACTACTATTTTTTACTTCTTTATGGGTCCCTTCTTCAGTGTAGAAAAATTTATCAGAGGGCTTTGAATTTGCAAGAGTCCTCACACAAGTCAACTCACCATTTTCCTTAAATCCATATTTTAACCAAAATTCTTCGTTCATTTTTGTTCCTCCATTTTTTCACAGACATAAGTATTCATTGTCTTTCTTTCAAGAACACTTACTTTGCTTTTTTCTTTTAGCAGTCCATGCAATAACTCCAAATTAAGAATCATCTTTCTATGATTTTCTTCAGGATGGATAAATTCATCAAATGCTTTAGCTCCGGTTTCATTAAGTTCTGTAATTACAACTTTTTTTTTTGAAACACGAAACATCTCAGATACAATTTTTTTATAGTCTCCTCTACAATGATGCAATGCATTAAAAGACATAACAACATCAAAACTATTGTTTGGATAAGGCATTTGAGTTGCATCTGCAATGGTAAATGTGATTTTATCTAGGACATTTTCTTTTCTGGCATTTTCCTTAGCCTGCATAATCTTTTCTTCACAATTGTCAATAGCTGTTACAAGGCAATTGTATTCTTTTGCTGCCAGTATTGCTATATGTCCAAAACCTGTCCCAACATCAAGGATTTTGCTGTTTTTTAGTCTTGCAAATCTTAATACTTCCATCCTATCCTTAACTGGATCGTAATAGTCATATTTCTGTAATAGTTTTTTTATGTATTCTTTCATTTCTAAGTATCACTAATTATTGGAATATTCTGGCTAAAAATAAAAAAAATGCCAAGGTTACTGTTTGGCTTGCTCAATTCTTTTTTTTATTTCTTCTTTTTCAGCTAGCAGGTTTTTTTCTTCCTGCTCTAGTGCATTTAATCTTTGTTCAAGATATGCTTTTTCATTTATTGGCTGGCCTGTGAAATTTTGCTGCTGGAAAAAGCCTGTCTGCCTAAATCCATACCCTCTACCGGCACCCCTGCCAAAACCGCCGCCGTTTCCCATACCTCTTCTAAAAAAACCTCTTCCCATAGGCCTAGGCATTTGGCCGCTTTCCCATAATGGCGTGCACCATCCGCCTGTTCCCATAGGTCCTGTTCCATCTCCGTTTGGCATTTTCGTTTTCCTCCTTGTTGGTTTAATTTATAAGTATATTCTAATATTTTAACCTCTTGCCATTCCACTTTTGCATTTTGGACAAATCATGCTTGAACAAGGCAATCCTCTTTTGTGTTCTGTTTCATATCCACATTTTACACAGATACACTTACCTCCTGGTCCAAATCCCTTTGCTTCCTGTATTTTCTCAACAAATTTACCTTTCCTTTGCCATCCAAAACTCCTGCCTATTTTTATTCCTGAAATTAATTCTCTCGGCTGATAATAGCTGTTTTCTAAATCATGAGATATTATTTGGATCGCAGCATATCGAAGATTTGAAATCCCTTTGATTAATTTCATCTGTAAATCGGATGAAATTTTGCTTGCTTCTTCTACGCTTAATGATTTTTCAAGTTTAATTATTATATTTGCTGTTATTACAGAACCTTTTTTCTGGGTTTTAAGTTCAGAAAATTCAATGTTCTCTTCTTGAATTATTTTTTTTATCTTATTCTCGATATCTTCTCCTGCAGTTACATCAAGCAATGAATCCATTGCTTCCTTGCCTAAACCAATGGACTCATAAATTAAGTATAATCCAATGATTAAAGCCAACAAAGGATCTGAATAAGGAAATAAGGGTATTAATAGCAATCCAGCAAACACTGCTAGTGAAGACACCACATCAATTCTAGAGTGAACACCATCTGCTATGAGAGATAGTGATTGCTCTTTTTTTCCATGATGCATTTTTATTCTTGCCATAATCTCATTAACAATTGCAGAAAAAGCCATTATTCCAATTGCAGGAAAACTTAATTCTATTAACTTTGGATTAATAAATCCCAGATATGAGTTATATATTATCCATAAGCCTGTCCCAAATAAAATAATTGTTATCAATAATCCAGATAAAACCTCAAATTTATAGTGGCCATAGGGATGCTTTTTATCTGCCGGCTTTTTTGCTTCCCTAATTCCCAAGAAACTGAATCCAGAAGAGATAATATCTATTGCTGAATGTATTCCTTCAGCAAAAACTGCAGAGCTTCTGCTGATTAAACCAATTGTAACTTTAGACAAAGCTAAGATTACATTTGCCAATACTGCAACTATAGATACTTGCTCTTTATTCATATTATCCTCTTGTCATTGGGCTTCCACACATTGGGCATTTTACAGAATAACATGGAATTCCTCTCTGATGTGGAATTTTATGTCCGCATTTGGAACAAACACATTCTCCTCCTGGTCCCATTCCAAATCCACCTTCTTTACCCCTAGGCATTTTCACTCACCTTCAATATTTTATTATCTTGCTAACTATCTCAAGGAAAGACTTAGTATCTGAATTGCCTGATTCCAGAATAAATGGCTTTCCGCTATCTCCTGCCTTCACAATTAACTGATTAAGTGTAAGCTTTCCTAAATAAGGCACATTTAGTTGTTTTGCAGCTTTTTCTGCTCCGCCTTCTCCGAATATCCCTCCAGACATATTTTCGACTACGCCAATCACAGGTACATTTACTTTCTGGGAAAAAGTGACTGCTTTCATAGCATCAAGAATTGCAACTTCCTGTGGGGTTGACACAATTATTGATCCTGTTATCGGATTAATCAGGTGAACAATGCTTAATGCTTCATCTCCTGTTCCAGGCGGAAGGTCAACAATAAGGTAATCAAGCTCTCCCCAATCAACTTCTTCAACAAACTGCTTTATTACTCCGTGTTTTGCTGGCCCTCTCCATATGACTGCATCATAATCGTTTTCGAGTAAAAATGCCATTGACATGACTTTTAAATTGTCTTTTACTGCAACAGGCATTATTTTCTTATCTTTAATCTGAATTTTAGTGTTGTTGATATTGAGCATCTTTGGCACATTTGGGCCGTGAATGTCAATATCAAGTAGTCCAACCTGAAAATGCTTTTCAGCCAATGCATACGCTAGATTGACAGCCACAGTTGTCTTTCCAACTCCGCCTTTTCCACTCATCACAAGTATTGTTTTTTTCATTTTTTTTAGTTCATGTCTTCTATATTTTAGTACTGTAAGATTTTTTTCATGTTTAATTCAAATGAATGAAAAAATTTCTAACTTTAATTATTCCGTAAGCAGCAATCCCTCCTATTATTGCAGTCACTAATTGCATTGTTCCCATTGTAGTAAGAAACAAAGCTGGAACTGTTTTTAAGCTAACTAGTAAATATGCGCTTCCAAAAAGAAATGCTGTTTTTAATGCACTGCTTATTCCAAGGCTGACAAAATAATTGCTTTTTAATTTGCCTTTAAAAAATTTCATTGCATATACAATTATTGCGTTTCCAACCCATATAAACGGAATCATATAAATTAAATAAACACTCATTGGCCCAAAAATCATCCCTCTTGCAAGAACACCAATGCTTGGAAAAAGTATTATCGGAAGTGTTCCTTTTAAATCCATGTAATATGAACTTAAAATTAGCGCAGCATTAACCCCAATTCCTACAATTATTTGTGGATGTCCAATTAGCAAAGGCAATAATAACGCTGAAAAAGAATACAAAAATAACTGTAGCCTGTATTCTATATAATTTAGTTTTTCTATTTGAATATTAATAAATGAGTTTTCCATTTTTTTCACCTCAAAATCTTGGATCTCTTCCAGCACCACCTTGTCCTCTTCCCTGACCAGTTTGAGATTGCCCTCTTCCTTTTCCCATTCCTCCTCTTCCGTGATGTCCAAATTCACCTGTCTCCACATTTACCCTATGGAAGTTTGTGCTTGCACATTTTGGACACTTTTGCGGCCTGCCTGTCCCAAACACTTCTTCCCATTCATTATTGCAGCTATAACACCTAAATTTTCTGTTTACCAATTTGAATACTCCTCCTTCAATCTTTAGTGCCTTTCCATTAATTATTGCATCAGTAATCTTTTTTATTGCTGAATCAAAAACCCGTGAAAATGTCGGCTGTGAAATATTCATCAGTTCAGCTGCTTTCACCTGGTCATAATTTTCAATTTCCCTTAGTCTTAATGCTTCATATTCCTCACAACTCAGGTTAACTTCTTCAAGTTCTGTTAAAGGAATACCTCTTGGCTTGAAGTAATCAACTGAAGGTTCTCTTCCGATGAATCTGTATTTTTTAGGGCGTACCATTTTCTTATAATGAATAGGTATTCAAAACAACTATTTAAAAGTATCGATTATGAAATATTTGTACTTCTATTTACTGAAGTTAACATAATTGTATCTTCTGATTAGTAAAATATATATGCCTGCTAATATCTTTATTTCATTTAAGTATGGTTTCAACATTCATTAATGCATTAATGCTGACTTTCATGGCAGGATTATCTACTGTGCTTGGCAGCTTCATCATTATCTTTGTAAACAAGAAAAAAGACGGCTACCTTGGCATTGCAATGGGCTTTGCAGCCGGAGTTATGATATTTATCTCTCTTTCTGAATTATTGCCTGAAAGCATTGGAAAGATAGGTTATATGCCAGCAATAATCTCTTTTTTTTGCAGGTATATTGATTATTTATTTGATCGATATTTTTATTCCTCACTCATATGAAGCAGAGAATGCATGCAATCCTGAAAAAGAAAAGTGCGAACTTAAGAGATGCGGAATGTTAATTGCTATAGGTATTACCATACATAATTTCCCAGAAGGAATAGCTGTATTTTTCTCATCACTTGTTAATATGCACTTAGGATTGACTATTGCGATAGCGATTGCCTTACATAACATACCTGAGGGGATAGCTGTGGCTATGCCAATATATTACGCCACAAACAGTAAGAAGCAGGCATTTTTATTTTCATTTATATCAGGAATCGCAGAGCCAATAGGAGCTATATTTGCATATTTAATATTAAAAGAGTTCTTGAGTAGCACTCTTCTTTACACTCTGCTTGCAGCAGTGGCTGGAATAATGATATTTATCAGTTTTGATGAATTGCTACCTCAGGCTTTCAAACAGAAAAATAATCATTTAACTATTGCAGGGATATTTCTAGGCATGGCTGTTGTTGCAGTTAGTTTACTGTTGTTTTAAATGTATATAAAAAGTTGACCTTGACGTTTTTTCTCGAATTTCCACCAAATCCAATAACAAAAATCTGATCTGATTATTATTCTGCCATGTTATTAAAGAGATAGCTTGCAATAAGAATCATTACAGTTGAAAAGGAGAAAAGTACAATCAAATTTTGCATTATCGGAAACCTTGACATTCCAACAAGAATCCCGCGCAGCCCATCGACACCATACATCAATGGATCTGCCGATGATATTATCCTCATCCACCAAGGCACTTCATTAAGAGGAAAAAACGCGCCTGATAAAAAGAACAGCGGCATCACAAGAAGGTTCATTATCATCTGGAAACCTTCCATATTGTTAAGCCTGGACGCAATAGCAAGGCCAAGTGAAACAAAAAATACAGAAATTAAAATCATAAATAAATATGAAAAAAGAATATTTGCAAAAGTAAGCCTGCTAACAGGCAGTGCACCGACAATTGCTGCTGCAATCATAACCGCTGTTGCAGTAATAAGTGATACTGTTGTGCTTCCGGCAATTTTGCCAAGTACTATTGCTGTTCTTGAAACCGGCGCAACAAGAATTTCTTTTAAAAATCCAAACTGCTTATCCCAGATTACTGAAACGCCTGCAAAAATTGAAGTGAAAAGAAGCGACATGCCAATAATTCCGGGACATATAAAGCTTAGGTAACTTGCACCAGGAACACTGAACGAAGAATTAATACCAGTTCCCACTACAACCAGCCACAGTATTGGCATAGTTAAACTTCCGACAATTCTTGATTTTGACCTAAGATACCTTTTTATTTCCCTAAGCCAAAGAACATAAATTGCATGGAATTCCATTTTTAGTGCATCCTCATCCGCAGGCGCATTGAAGATTTTTCATCTCCTGACTCGTCTCTTATTTTTCTTCCAGTATAATGTATAAACACATCTTCAAGGCTTGGGCGCTTAAACAATACTGAATCAATAGTAATATTATTAGAAGATGCTATCTCAATTATTTTTGCAACAGTCTTGCTTGCATTAGCAACAGTAATATTTAGAGCGCTGTCAAGAATATGTGTTTTTTTAGCAAGCTTTTTTTCGTCAATAATTGCCTTTAGTTTAGCTGCTTCATTGCATGAAAGTATAATAATATCTCCGCCAAGTGCATCTTTAAGCTTATCCGGTGAATCCAGTGCAATTATTTTCCCATTATCTATAATTGCAATCCTATCGCATAAAAAATCAGCCTCATCCATGTAGTGCGTTGTCATAATAATTGTTATTTTTGAAGACTTGTTGAACTTTTTTATGTAATCCCATAGATTTCTTCTTGTCTGTGGATCAAGGCCAATTGTTGGCTCATCTAAGAAGAGGACACTTGGAGAATGCATTAGGCCTCTGGCAATCTCAAGCCTTCTTTTCATACCTCCTGAGTATGCCTTAATCTGGACATCTTTTTTGTTTGTAAGTTCGACAATCTTTAAGAGAAACTCTGTTTTTTCTTTTATTATGGCGTCACTTAGTCCGTAGAGTTTCCCGTGAAAATACATATTTTCTTCTCCTGTCAAAACATCATCAAGGCTTGGATCCTGAAAAACAATTCCTATTGACTTTCTTACTAGGTCCTTATTTTTTATTATGTCACTACCGCACACAACAGCAGTCCCATTTGTCGGATTAAGAATAGTAGAAAGCATAGAAATAAGAGTTGTCTTTCCTGCGCCATTTGGCCCAAGAAGCCCAAATATTTCACCATCATTAATATCAAGGCTGACAGAGTCAACCGCTGTTAAAGAGCCAAAGCGCTTTGTTAGACTGCTTATTTTGATTGCTATTTTTTTCATTTTAAGATGCAATGCCTAGTTCTATAATTAGATGTTTTGCTTTAGTTTTTAAAATTGATGGAAATTGCATGTATTTTTTGCTGCATATATCGTAGAAAAAATACATTGAAAAGGTTTAAATAGATGAAAAAAAATTATAGTTTTATGGATAGATTAGCAATATTGTTTAGGATTGCACTCACTTTTGCGCTCTCACTTATTTACGGAGTAGACAGGCAGCGCTCGCACAAGCCGATTAGCTTTGGAACTTTCTCATTTGTTGCTGTTGGTTCATGCGCACTTGCACTAACTGCAATGAACCTCATGCCTGAAAATCCACTTGCGCTACTTGGTGCGATTGTTACTGGCATTGGTTTTCTTGGAGCTGGTGCATTAATTAAAACAACAGATAAGATATTTCACTTCACAACAGCCTCTAGCATATGGGTTTTTGCAATTTTTGGACTTGCAATAGGAGTTGGAGAATACTTTGTCGGAACTTTGCTATACGCAGTAGTATGGATTGTAATATTCTATGATAGCCATCTCGAGAAAGAAGGAATCGGAACGTACCAAAGAAAATTAGTTATAAACACAAATAAGATTATTTCTGAAAGAGAATTAAGAGATATATTGCTAGTAAAATCAAAAAAATCTAAGCTAATAGATATCTATCTTGACAAAAAAGAGCATAAGATTTCATTTACGTATCTAATTGAAGGAACTAAAGAGCATATTAACAGCATACCTAAAACCCTTTATGATAAGGATTGGTTTGAGAGCTGTAAGATCGAATAAATGAAACGTAAACAAATAGATTTAAATATCCTTTTTTAATTACTTTTAATTATTATTAATATATAAGAGGGGTGTTAAAATGACAAAAGAATTAATGAAAAAACTAGGTGTATATGCATTTTTGGCAGGAATTGTTATTGCACTTGCAACAGGCGTTATAACCGGCTTTATGAGCGTTAATGGCGAGACACTTGGTCTAGTATCAGGATTAATGGTATTGCTTGGCATAGTAGTCGGCGCAATGAATATATCAGACAAAGAAGTAAATAGCTTTGTTATTGCAGCTATCGGACTTGCATCAGGCTCAATGGCAATCGCAGGACTTGGACCTTTATTACCAATAACACCAATCGACACAGGCAAAATTGTAACAACCGCATTCACGATTTTTAGTGTGTTTGTAGCTGGGGCTGTGTTTGTACCTGCACTAAAATCAATCTATAAATTATCCAAAGATTAACTTTGGAGAAAATATTTTTTATTTTTTTTAAATTACAAATAAAGCTTATTTTACATAAGTTTTTCTTAAACTTACTAAAGATGCAAATATACTAATAAATTCTCGATATTTTCTTTCTACATAATCCTTACTTACATTCCCTGTTTTTATTGAATCTTTTTCTGTATTTTGTTCTGATATTTCAGACCAAAAAGTCATTGCTTGATTAATAATTGGTTCTGTTATTGCTGAGGTAGTTATATTTCCTGTCGAAAAATAAGAAATTTGTTGTTTTCTTGTAAATGGCTTGCCCTTATTTGAAGTAATTTTGTTATCCTCTGCTATTTTAAATATACATTTGAAAAAGAAAAGAGATCTTAGTCCAAATACTTCAATGTATTTTGATTCATCAGGTGAAAATGTATTGTATCTTCTAAGAAATTTTTCAAAGTCACTAGCAGCAATATTATTCATTTTAGGTAATTCAACTTTAATTAAATTAATGTCTTCTCTTAATTTATCATATTGTTTAAATTCCTCAATATAAGTATGTTTTTTTGGAAAATAAGTCGGATAACAATTAATGAAACTTGCAATTGATGCTGTTCCTGAACTAGTAAGAGAACCAACTGCACCATAAGTACCTACATGATTGACCAATAGCTTTTCTGCT
Source organism: archaeon (assembly GCA_043801855.1). GTDB lineage: Archaea > Nanobdellota > Nanobdellia > Woesearchaeales > GW2011-AR15 > CAYTWW01. The sequence continues at coordinate 36,366 of JAZDLQ010000098.1, forward strand.
TCTATTGTTTCTTCTTTCATTTTGGAAATTGAAGGAGATAAGTTAATTATTCCTTTTATTGAACCAGTATATGTACTATAATCTTCTTTAGGCATGCTTACTAAGGTTTCTTTTGAAATGTCATTCATAGAATTGTACATGACATTAATTGTATTTTTGATAATGGATACTTCTTCTAGTTTCCTTGATTCCGTTTTAATGTTTTCCTTGCTTGTCTCTTCAATTGTGTTTATATCATCTAGTTCTTTTTTCACAAAACTTTTTAGTTCCTCAAACTCTTTTTCTCTTTTATCAGACATATTAGTTAGAATGATAAATATCTATTTTAAATTAACGAATAAGTCTTTTAATATACTTAAAACGTGCCAATATTTAAATATAAACAACAAATTCTTTAATGCATGGCTTTACGTGAGGTTTTCAGTTGGATAGTTGCCATAAGTATATTCATTATCATGAATTATAACACTATTTCTACAGTTACAACAGACATCTTTGCTGAAAAGCCAATACCAATTACTATAGCAGAGCTAGGAAAAGTTTCTCTAGATAGTGGAAGTGCAATATTTGACTCATTTAAGCCAAACAGGCTTTATGTTCCAGATTATCTTGCTAAAATATATATTGATTTTGAAAATAAGCCCGTTACAGTTGATGAGAATTTAAGATTTAGAGTAAAAGTAGATGATTTAGGTATAGAGAAGCTTCAAAAACCATATTTCTATATTTTGGTAGCAGATCCAAAAGATAAAGTTGTTGGATTTTTCCCAAATTTTTGTGATAACAATGTAGAACAATACTCAGATTTTGGCACTTACCAGCATAACTCAGGAAAAATAACTTTTATCTTAGATAACCAAAAACCAATTCCTTGGAGAAGTGAAAACTTTAAAGAAAATAGAATAAATGTTCATTGCTACGATAGCGAAAATTTCTTTTGTATTAATCAGAAATGTGAAAATAGAAGTGTATATATAAAAGGTACAATGAATAATGGAAGTCCACTTTTTTATTCTTACAAAACAGATCAATCTGGTACATGGAAAGTTTATGTGTTATTATTTGATACTGAGTATAAAAGCCGACATTGGAATCAATTGCAAAAATTTGGTGAAAATGCAGTAGAGGTACAGATGGCAGAGAAATATGTTTCCAGTACATCACCGCCAGAGCAGCCCAGGCAAAAAAACTATACATTAGAAATATTATATATTATAGTCTCATTAGCAACATCAATTTTAGGTTATTTTACATCTGCAAGATATGTGTATAATATATTGGAAAATTTTTATAGAACCAATAGAAGACTGGTCAGAGAGACTTTAATCACAGTTCTGATTTCTTTAATAGTATTATTATTTTTTGTAAGGTTTGTACTAAAAATAATCTAAAATTATATTTGTTTCGTTGAATTATTTTTATCTAATTTAACATTTTGCCGCATTTTTTAGGGTGCATGTAATTAAAGTTGGTAACGACTTATGGATAAAATTATTGCAGTGCATAGACATACTCGATGCAGTATATTTTCACCGATTCTAATTACATGCACCCCATTTTTTACTCCAAACCACTAAATTTAAAACATAATTCTTTTTTCTTATATTATGGGGCTTGACAAAGTCTATATTCTTGATTTTGGGTCTCAGTATGCCCATCTGATTTCCAGGCGTATCCGTGAACTCCATATTTATTCTGAAATTGTCTCGCCAGATACACCATTAAAAATGCTTCTTGATGCTAAAGGCATAATCTTATCAGGAGGGCCTCACAATCTTTCCGAAGATGACAGCCTAAAGTGCGATCCTAAAATTTTTTCATCAGGAATACCGGTTCTAGGGATTTGCTATGGGCATCAACTTATGGCGTATGTTCTTGGAGGAACAATCAGCAGAGGAAATACTAAGGAGTATGGTCTTGCAGCGCTTAATCTGATAAAACTAAACTCTCCATTATTTTCTGGAATAAAAACTGAAGAAAAAGTATGGATGAGCCATGGTGATTATGTTGAAAAAATTCCAGTGGGTTTTACTGTTTGCGCTTCTACTGATGATGTAACTGTCAGCGCAATGGAAGATACTAAAAGAAATCTATACGGCATTCAGTTCCATCCTGAAGTAACACACACAGAGTGCGGCATGAAAATACTGTATAATTTTGCTGTAAATATATGCGGCATCGTTCAGTCATGGACAATGAATGCATACGTTGATAAAATAACTAAAGAAATAATTAGAAAATCTGCTGGAAAAAACGTCTTCCTTCTTGTTTCTGGAGGAGTTGATTCAACAGTCTGCTTTGCGCTTCTGAATAATGCTCTTGGCAAAGAAAGAGTATTTGGGCTTCATATTGATAACGGATTCATGAGAAAAAACGAATCAAATAACATAAAAAGAGATTTATTGAAAATGGGTTTTGATAATATTGATATATGCGACGCCAGAGATACTTTTATCGATGCAATAAAAGGAGTGACTGAGCCTGAAAAAAAAAGAAACATAATAGGAAATACATTTATTGCAGTACAGCAGGATGAATTAAAAAAATCCGGTTTAAATCCTGATAACTGGATACTAGCGCAGGGCACAATTTATCCTGATACTATTGAGAGCAGCGGGACAAAACATGCTGATTTGATAAAAACACATCACAATCGTGTACCATTAATTGAAGAGATGATTAGGCAAGGAAAAGTGATTGAACCGCTTGTTTACTTATATAAAGATGAAGTAAGAGAACTCGGAAAAGAACTTATGCTCCCTGATTCTGCAATAGAGCGGCATCCATTTCCTGGACCCGGGCTTGCAATAAGATGCCTTTGCAGCACGGGAAATGAAATAATCTGTAACAAAGACATTGCAATTGAAAAGATAAATAATATAACTAGAAAATATAACCTGATTTGTGGAATTCTGCCTATTAAAAGCGTTGGTGTCCAAGGAGATGAAAGAACGTACAGGAATCCTGCTTTTATAACAGGAAACTGTGATTTTAAAACACTCGAAACAATATCAACAGAAATTACAAATAATGTAATTGAAATAAATAGGGTCTTGTTGCTGCTTAATTCAAACACAATTCCTAAACTAAAAGCAAAAGAAGCATACTTAACAAAAAACAGGATTGAACTTCTTCGGGAGATTGATAATATTGTTAATGAAACTACTAAAGCCGCAGGTATTGCTAGTGAAATTTGGCAGTTTCCAGTTGTTTTGATTCCTATTGGTGATAACTATTTTGAGTCAGTTGTCCTACGACCAATTACGTCAAAAGAAGCGATGACTGCCAGGTTCTATTATATGGAAAAAATAATTCTTGATGATATTATTGAAAAAATTTTAAAATTAAATATAGACTTTATTTTTTACGATATAACAAATAAACCACCGGCAACAATAGAGTGGGAATGATAAAATTAGAGCATAAAGAGGTAGACAAAATGGCAAAACTTGATAAAATAAAGCTTGGATTAACCTTTGATGATGTACTTTTGGTTCCGGCAAAATCCGAAATTGTCCCAAGCGAAGCAATCCTTAAGACAAAAGCTACAAAAAATATCAGCATGAATATTCCAATTTTTTCTTCGGCCATGGATACAGTAACTGAAAGCGAGACTGCAATTGCTCTTGGAGTTCTTGGAGGAATAGGAATAATCCACAAAAACCTTCCTGTTGAAGAACAGGCAAAAGAGGTACGCAAAGTAAAAAGATACTCAAACTGGATAATTTCTGATCCTGTAACTATAAGCCCAGAAAATACAATACTTGAGGCAAAAGAACTTATTGAAAAAAAAGGATACTCAAGTTTTCCAGTTGTTGACAATGACAATATGCTTATTGGAATACTCACAAAAAGAGATATAAGATGCGTAAGTGATGATTCTACGCTGATCAAGGAGGCAATGGTATTCGACCCAATAACAACGCATGTTAGTGTCACAAAGAATGAAGCACTTAAGATACTTCACGAAAACAAAATTGAAAAGCTTCCAGTAGTAGATAAGGAAGGACATCTTGCCGGCATAATTACACTCAAAGATATAGTGCGCACTCACAATTTCCCAAACGCCTGCCTCGACGGAAAAGGAAGAATTATAGTTGGGGCAGCAATAGGACCGCATGACTTTGAAAGGGCAGCAGCTCTCGCCAAAGAAGATGTGGATATTATTGTTTTAGATACAGCGCACGGACACTCTAAAAATGTGATTGATGCAATTATATTCTTAAAATCAAATTACCCTAAAGTTGACATTATTGCAGGCAATGTTGCAACAATGAAAGGAACTGAAGAATTAATACTTGCAGGAGCAGACGCAATCAAAGTAGGAATCGGGCCAGGCTCAATTTGCACAACAAGAATCGTTTCCGGAACAGGAATTCCACAGATAACTGCGATTTCAGACTGTTATTCTGCAGCAAAGAAGCAAGGCGTTCCAATTATTGCAGATGGCGGGATAAGATATTCCGGTGATCTTGCAAAAGCGCTCGCAGCAGGCGCATCCTCAGTTATGATGGGAAGCACCTTTGCAGGAACTGAAGAGAGTCCGGGTGAAATTATATTTATTGGCGGCAGAAAATACAAGCAATACAGGGGAATGGGCTCAATTAGTGCAATGATGAAAGGAAGCAAGGATAGATATTTCCAAAATGAAATAACAAGTGAAAAAAAACTTGTTGCTGAGGGAATTGAGGGAGTTGTCCCATACAAAGGAAAAATTTCAGAAGTAGTATACCAGATGCTAGGCGGACTTAGGTCTGCTATGGGATATTGTGGGACTAAAACAATAACAGAGCTAAATGAAATGTCTGAATTTATCCGAATAACAAATGCAGGATTAAAAGAGAGCCACCCCCATGATGTTATGATAACAAGCGCTGCCCCTAATTATCCTGACAAGCCGTAATTTGAAACCTTTCTTTTTATTCTTTTTCAACAATATTTTTAAACTTGAGTTTCTTTTTCAATTTTAAAAAGGAGGGAATAAATTATGTTTGAGCTAATTATAGATTATCTTTTGGCAAGGCCGATACTTAGCGCTGCTGCAATTGTAGTTGGATTTTTTATTGTATCTAAGCTTTTTGTCTGGATAGCAGAAAAAATAATATTAAGAATCACACTTAAAACCAAAACTGACCTTGACGATAAGATTGTCGCAAAAGTCAATAATCCTATCTCAATTTTACTAGTGTTGATAGGGCTTTATCTTGGATTAAAGCGAATAGATGCAACTAACATATTAAGAAGTGATATAGAAAGGAATCTCTTTTTAGTGACAGATCATGTGTTTGCTTCTCTTGTCATTTTTTTTGTTGCTATGATTATCATCCGCATCGTGAATATCCTTATTGGCCATTTTGGTGCTAAATTTGTTAAAAAAACAGAATCTAACGTAGACGACCAGTTGCTTTCTATTTTCCAAAGCGCTGCAAATGTAATATTTTACTTTGTCGCTGTTATGTATATATTGACTCTGTGGGGCGTTGATGTTAAGCCTTATCTTGCAAGTCTTGGAATTGTAGGAATTGCAATAGGTCTTGCATTGCAGGACTCGCTAAAAAACATTTTTGGCGGCCTTTCAATTATAATTGATGGCAATATTAAAGTTGGAGATAAAATCAGGCTTGAAAGTAACCATGTGGGAATAGTTGACCAGATATCGCTTAGGTCGACAAAAATAAAAACTTTTGATAATGAAATGATGATTATCCCTAACGGGCTTCTTGCAAACCAAAGGATTCATAATTATGCGCTTCCAACACCAATGAATAGGGTAGTTGTCCCATTTTCTGTCGCTTATGGAACTGATGTTGATAAAGTCCAAAAAACAGTTTTAAAAACAATCGCAAGCATTGAAAATACTATTAAAGATGACCCTTTGCCAGTTGTTGATTTTATTGCAATGGGAGATTCTGCACTTAAATTTGAGGCAAAATTTTGGGTTGCAAAATATGGAGATGCCTATACTGCGAAACTTGATGCAACCAAAAAAGTGTATGATGCATTAAGGAAAGCAAAGATAGAGATTCCATTCCCGCAGATGAATGTGCATATAAAGAAAAAATAGAAGACAGAAGGCATTATTTTTTATTGTTGCTTTATAAGAAATCTTATTGTTTTTTTCTTATCAAAAGTTTTATATTATAACCTCTTTTTTAGAATAATAAATATGGCCCAGGACTTATTCGAAGTAGAAACTGACCCAATTCTTTCAGCTTATAACGAAGAGGATATTAAAACTTTCGTACATGACCTATTCTTGGCATTCCAGGTTGCAAGCAGGATAGATGAAGCATATGGAGAAGGTGCAAGCGGGAAAACAGGAAAAAATATAGACAGTTTTAAATTATTTATTCAGGATTGGAACAAAAAATATAGGGATATCCTGCTTAAATTTAGCGTTACAAGCATCGAATGCCGGCTTGACTTATTTATATATGATACGATAAAAAATTCTGCAAATATCGCATCAAAAATGAAAAGGTTTAAACAGGCAAAATTATACAGGAAAAACGGAAAAATTGAGCTTGAAGCAACTTTTGAATGCAGTGATGCCAGCACCAATGAAAATACTCTTAATCTAATCCAGGATGGCAATTTACTTCGGATGATTTACAATAAAGAAGATATGCTTAATGCCAAAAGCCCGGAATTCAAGCTCTGCGCATATTATGGCTTAAAAAACGGATTTGTTAGAGAAATAGACCTTAAAAAATACAGCCAAGAGTTCTCATTTGACTTAACAGCAGAATCCTCAAAAGGCGAAGGAGAAGGCTGGGGAAGAAGATATGCTGATATTGTGTTTAGCAGAAACTAGTTTCCTTTAATATCTTTTACCCGCTTACAGCCATAAAAACAACTTTTCCGTTGCATGTTCCCATTGTGTTAAACGGGATTTTTAATTTCCAATATAACTGCTTAGAAGATTGCTCTGCTGTGTCCTGCACAGATATGTTCAAATCAACTGCATTAGGGCTTAGCCTTCCTCCAAGCAGCAACATGTCAGTGAAAACTTCCCAGGCAGAAAGCGAATAACGCTGATAACTTAGAGGTATTATTCCGGTTTCACATGTCATAGATAAATTATCATTTTCTGAATTAGCATAACCGAAAAACTGCAAGTCAGTCTGGATATTTCCATAATTAGTAATATTTGCAATAATGTCAGATGATTCCTGATCGACTTTCAGATTGCCGTAGTTAAGAATGCTTGGCTCAATACTTATTGCAATTAATTCATTTAATGTAACATTCAAAATAGTTGAGTTAGAGGCATTAATAATATCTAATACAAAAGGGTTACATTGCCATGTACCATTGAGCGAGTAATACTTGAGTGCAAATGTGCAGTTGAATCCTGCATTTTTTGAGTCAAATGAAGTCAATACGCAGCTTGAATTTGTATAATGTGTGCTTGAATTGTCCGCTGAGATATTGGTTAAGCCCATATCCGCATTAAAGAATGTTGCATTTATTGAGGTAATATCTGAAATTCCATCATTATCAAAAACAGTACCGTTACAGGATACAAAAGTATCCAAAGCAGCAACCAGATTAATTGGATTATTCATTGAAACTGAATTTATTCTGGGAAGATCATTTATTGTCAGATTGTATCTTCCTGTCGCACCGGTTAATTCAACTGCATCAGTGCAATTTATCTGCCAGTCGTTTTCTTTAGTTGTTATATCAATTGTAAAATTAAGAATTACTGTCTTCTGAGGAGATTCAATAGTGTCCTGTTCCAAACCGTTTACAAATATAGTACAATTGCTTATTTCTGATGCATCTGTTACTGAATAAAAAAAAGAAACTGGATTATTAAGCCGTGAATTGTTTTGTGGAGAAATGATACTTATCTGCGGAGGAGCAAGATCAATAGATGTTATATTGTAAACGGTTGCACTGCTTTTATTTTCAAGATTCAATAAATCTGATGCGCACTGCGCAAACACATTAATATCTGAAGAGCCTGTCCCATTTACTGAAATATTAAATACAGCAATTTGCGAATTTCCAAAGTTAATATTGCCAAGAGTTATAGTATAAGAAGGAATTGCAATAAATATTCCTGGCTTTGAAAAACTTACTGTTGCGTTACAGTTTACTCCGTTTCCTCCAAGAATTGTAACATTTGCCGTCACATTGAAATCAGATAAAACTTCTGTATTATTTGCAGGCACTATTATTCGCACGCTTGCCTCACTTGGCCTTGTCCTGTTAAGAGTCACATTGATATAAGTTGTTGTTAGCGCAAGTGTCTTGTATGTTTCACCGTAATTTGTAGTATTCCATGCGCGAACAACAATGGTGTCACCAGTAACGCCATTTATTGTAACACCATAAAATCCTCCAAGCCCAGGTATCGGTGGCCCTGACGTGTATATAAGTATTGTATATGAATTCACAATATCTGTTGCACGAACAGGCGTTCCAATCGGAACCTGTGCAATTCCGTTTGATGAAAAAACAAATCCCTGCAAAGGATGCGGAGTAGGAGGGTCAGCACGTAAACAAGGAAGAATTAAAAGCGAATATAAGATTAAAGATAACAATAAAAATTTTGGTCTTTTATTTTTAATAGCCATAATTATAACTGCTATTAAGATTACAAATAAAGATAATATTGAAAAAGCGCCAATTATCTTTTTATTTTCAAGGCCACTTTTTGAATAATCAAGATAAATGTCCTGATTAAGGTAATCTCCTGTTATAAGAACTTCTACTTCTTTTTTTTGCATACCATCCCTGAACTCAAGGGTTATTCTGTCTCCCTTTTCTGCATTTATTTTAGCTGAATAGAAGCTCTTTATATTTCCAGGGCCTGTTGTATAACCGCTGTAAGCAGCTGCTGTCTTTTTATTTTTAACAGTAAAAGAAATTGGTGAAGAGAGTGTTTTATTATCCTTGTAGAATACATTTCCTGCAACAAAAACAGTTGGAGTAATTATCAAGTTCTCATTAGTTATTGCAGGGCTTAATAGTGAAACATCCGGTAAAGTGTATGAACCTATTGCGAAAATGCCAAGTGAATCAAGCGTTGATTCAAAAAAGAAATAATCAGAATTCTCTGCCTGATAATTCAGTTCTTTTTTATTCCAGGTTCCGCTGCTGTATGAATACAAAGATATACTTTCCTTATTAATATTATATTTATTTAGCCATTCTTTTGAAATTTTAAAGTATGATTTTATAGAAACAAAATTTATTCTTGCAGATTCATCATCACCTAAGTCTTCTGAAGAAATATCAAGATAGCGATACACAAAAATATCAGGAGAAACTGATATTTTATCAGGCCTAAGTTCATCGCTATCGATAATTATTCCTATTTCCGATGTGTTATCATTTGTTTCAATTATTATTTTGTCTATAACATCATTTGGAGTGAATCTTACTGTCTGTGAAAAATCTTCATCAACAGAAATAATGCTTTCTGGCGCCGCAAAAACAGAAAACGTTCTGAATAAGAACAGATTTTTAAGTGTTACATCAACAGTTATAACAAAAGATTGCACTGTCTCTTCCTGGCCGTCACTTGCTTGGATTCTGACGCTAACGCTGTCATAAAACGGATTGACTGGAAGCCATAGTATTCTTCCTGTCAATTTATTTATGCGCATGCCTCTTGGCGCTTCAAGCAGCTTATATGTAATTCTATCATTGTCAGGATCAATTGCCTTCACATAATAACTATATAATCTCAAAAGAGATGCTTTTTTTAGCGGCTGTGAAGTGATTACTGGTGCATCATTCACATTTATTACTGTAAGATTGTATGATTGTTTTGCAATTCCTCCGTTTGAATCATCGGCAATGATTGTCACTTCATTAATACCAACATTTTCATTAAGAGATGTCCAACTAATTATGCCATTCATACTATCAATTTCCATGCCGCTGGGTGATTTTTCAAGCGAATATGAAATAAGATCATTATCTAAGTCATACGCATCTGCGTCATAATAATATAAGAAATCCTCCAGCACAGAAGTAGCAGGAAATGTAGTAAAATAAGGTGCGCTATTTTCTTTTTCACTTACATATATCTGGAAGGTTACATAAGATGAATTTTTCCCGTCATAGGCATTTACTGTAACATTATTTTCACCAACATCTTCAATAGAAGGGAGATAGCTTAGATTTCCAGTTGCTATGTTAATCGAAAGATTTTGTGGCGATTCTATAATAGAATATTGAATTGGATCATTGTCAAGATCTTTTGCAAGGATAGAGCAAGTGTATAATATTCCAACAGTTGCATTCATGCATGTTGTTCCAATTATCTGAGGTACATGATTTATTGCTTCAACATAAATTGAAAAAAATTGCGTAGTATTAATCAAAGAATCGCTTACTGCAACAACAACATCATTTTGCCCTGTTTGATCTTTGTCTGGAAGCCATGTAATTATTCCGCTTGATTGGTTGATAGTCATATTATCTGGGTAAACTAGAAGCATATAAGTCAGGAGATCATTATTTTCATCAATTGCATCAACATCGTAAAAATACAATAAAGATTCTGTTGCATTAGTTATGGGGCTTGTTGTGATAATTGGAGCTATATTTTGAATAGAAATATCAAGATAGAGATTAATATTATGCATTGAAGATGCATTTAATATTATTGTCCTGTTTGCTTCACTATATCCGCTACTAGCAATTATTAATACCTCATCTCCTGCCTGAGCCGGAAATGATACTGAATATTTCCCGGTATTTTTTCCCTGGCCAATGTGCCCAGATATAAAATATCCAGAATTTAAATTTGTAAAATTAATCGTAACAAATGAAGGAGCCTGAGCACTTGCGCTTCTGTCAAATACAGTTCCGTCTAAGCCAAAAGGGAATGGGTACGATGAGGCAAATTGTGCTACTACTGCTAGTAAAACAAAGATACAAGTTAGCCTCATTATGTTATTTTTCATTATCATGTTCCTTTATTAGGGTCAATCGTCCATGTTCCATTTTGTGCTGCCTCAAAATAATATCCTTCAAACGGCTTTAGCGAAAATGAAGGGAGCCACCATGCGCCATATCCCGGGTAATATACCCTGAAAGCAGCCTCAAAAAGATCAGCAATGTTATCGTATTTGACTATTGTTGTAACACTGTGCTGCGGCGAAACATCAATCGGGTTTAAGGAAGATTCATTGTAAAGCTGTGGTATTCTCGCAGAGTGCCATCCGACTACATTCCACTCCATAATAAGAGGAGCAGTCAAATTGTATATTGGAACAATTCCTGCAAAACTCACATTGCATACTGAATCTGCCTCTGCCCAGTACCCTTTTTGCGGACCAAGGGTTTTGAATTCATATGAGCCTACTCCTCTGTGCCACTCATCTGCGCTATGATCTAATCGCTCAAAAGCCTTATCTGACGAATTATAACGCCACAACGATAGTATGCAATTGTCAGGGTAAGTAAAAATATCAACTCCATTATTAGTCCCATTATAAAGCAGCCAGTTTGATAAGTTAAATGGAATGCTTATTAGATTCCAGCCAATATCAATCTCAAGAGTTTGTATTCCGGCAATCTCTGTTGCATTGCCGGTCTGCCCTCCTCTTACCGCAGCGACAAGATAATATTTTTTCTGTGAAATCCCTGTTGAATCTGTCCAGTTAAGGTCAGTTATTTCTGATGTTTCTGGTGTATCAGAAAATCCTTGTGAATAATTTGTCGTTGTGTAGATACTATATGAGTCTGCATCAAGGGCAGATGTCCAGTTTATTCTTACTGATACATTATCATCATTTATATTTATCTCAACATGGTGCGGGCCTTTTCTGTCGATTGTAATGTTATATGCTGTTGAATTTGCGCCGATATTTCCCACTGTATCATTTGCATTTGCCATAACTTCATAGTTAAGGCCATCAGGCACAAGCGCAAGATTCCACGTGCAGCTATATGGCTGTCTGTTATCAGAACATGCAAATTCCCAGGAAGAATTTGATAATATTTTGTAATAAAACTTTACTGTATCCACATTTAACAACGAATCAATTGCCGTTGCGCTTAAAACAAAAGTGTTTTGTGTTATATTTGTATAATTAACTGGATTTGTAATGTTTGTTTGCGGGCCAGCTAAATCTATTGTAAAATTATATGTTTGTGTTGCATTAGTATTATTAGAAAGATCAAAGCATGAAACATTCCAGAAATGACCGCCTTCATTAAATCCAGAAATCGTATAATTTACTGCCAGGTTTCTCTGGGATATAATCGTTGCATTAGTAGTCCCATCAATTGTCAAGTTGCAGGTAAGGTTACTTGATAGGTCATCAATTGGTGTCCAGTTAAAGTTAATGAAGCTTCTTGATATGTTTAAATGATTTTGAGGATAATTTATTATTGCATAAGGTGTAATTGTATCAGGAAGATTAAAAATAGAAGCATCTGTACTTCCACTTGCATACGATGTATCATTTAAGTAAAAATAGACAGGATACCTTGCAGAATGGTTGACTGAAATATTGACAACATAATAAAAGTAACCTGTTGCTCCTGCGTTAAGAAATCCTCCCTTTGAAGCGTTCCATGTAACGTTCCCATTTGAAAAATTGCCGCTGCTCCTATTGGTACCATCACTTAAGCGATACCATATGTCTCCGCTTGCATTAAGTCCCCATGAAGAATTTAATCCTCTATGATAGATTTGGTCGTTTGATGCAAGAGCCCATCTTCTTCCGCTATTATATATGGCAAACTCCATCCTATAAGTGTTTCCTGGAATCAGTGTGAATGTTGTATTTAGTCCCTGGCTTACAAAAGTTCCTCCTGTATGCGAGTCAATATTTCCAGTTACATTGTATACACTAATTGATGTGATATTTGGTAATGTTCTTCCAGCACCCCCACCAAATGAGTCAAAGCCAGTTACGTTAATTAAAAAGTGAGTTGTGTTTTCATAAAAAGGATACTCACTTGTTTCATTTAGCTCAAAAATATTGCAAACACCATTTGAAAAATTAAAATCAGTGCAATGCATTATTGTATTTACATCAAGCCCTGATTTTGGTATTGCAAGAGATGCTTTTGTATAATTGATCAATGAATCATTTATTGATATTAATGGCGTGATATTTATTATATTTTGCGGCAAAGAAAAAGAGTAGTTTTCAGAAATAACTGGAGTTAAGTTTACTGGAGCAGACATTGAGATATTAAAAATTTCGTAGTTTAATACGCCTTTTGAAAGAGAAAATATAGATAATACTGAAATATTAGGCAAGGTTATGTATCTAAAATAATCGCCAGTTACGTTATCCAGAATTGTTCCTGTTGCATTTTTTATAAAAACTCTAGGTGAGTATGCGCTTAAGTCTGGCCTTAGGTTTCGAAGGCTTAAGTACTTGTCTGTGAATGGAGTGCATGGTTTTGAGAGATGTGATTTATGTGTTACATTTATCGCAAGGTAGTCAATAAGAAGCGCATCATCAGAAAAACCTGCCTGCGTGAAATTAAGCTTAATCCTTATCTTAACAGTATAATTACTTATAAAATCATTAAAAGACCGATTTATCTTAAGTTCAAATCTTCTTCTTGCATCACTGCTATCACTTACTGGAAGGCTTGTCATATTCTGCCAGACACTTGCAGAAAAATTATATATCATGAAATCCTGGCTACCTGTTGTTGCGCCCTCATGCGGAAGGCCTGCGCCGCACAAAGGATTAAGCTGTGCGCCAGAGTGGCAGTAATCCATTGTTATTGAAAAATTCTGGATTCTTGGAACATCAATTCCTGTTGCTGAAAGATTAAATGTGTAATTGATAAATCCCTGAAAATTAGTTGCGTAATCTGCGCCGCCAATGTATTCGTATACATTATCAAGAGAGGATGTGCTTGAGACACTTCCGCCTGCAATATTATAAGACTGCTCTTTTGCAGATTCAGCTGCATTATGCGCTGAGGTGTTTTGGTAAAGGTGTGTTACATTAAAAGTTGCATTAGCATTTAGCGATGATACTGTGTCGTCAAATGATTGTATAAAATATTCCCCTTCGCAGATGTCACTTGTGTTAAAGATATGATTGATACTTCCTTCATTATTAAATAAAATATTTTTTGGAAAAAAGCCTGCAAATAAGGACCTGTTTATTGTACTTATCAAAAGCCTTCCAATTCCGCTTGCTGTATAATAGTTTCCAGTGATATTTATTGTATTTGATTGGTCATACTCATCAAGGTTTGTATCTAGTGTTGCAATCCTAAGAACTGTAAAACCAATCGAGATATTTTCTTTGCGGTCGTTTGGATTATATGCGCTTAAATTATATTCTGCAACATTTTGTGATGACACTCTTGTAAGCCAGAGGTCAGTTATTGCACCATCTGCTGTTGCAGTTACATTTTTTGGGTATCCACTGATGTTTTGTCCTGTTGAATTAGTAATGTTTAACGTTATTTTTGAATTTCTTTTCCAATATGCTCCTGTAAAATAAACTGTTTCGCCAACTACATAAGAGTCCTTGTTTTTTGAAAGCTCCTGGCGAACAATTGAAAAAACAGATGTGTTAAAAAGATTTGAGTAATTTGTATCAGTTGCATTTATCGTATAATTTGAAATGCCAAATTCCAAAACTAATAGCGAATCATTTATGCTTCCAGTTGAATTTGATAAAATCTCTTTTGGATAAGATGGAAGGCGATTAAATGAGGAATCATAAATATCAAGCAAAATTACAGAATCAGATGAGAATCCATGCCCTGAAATAGTAATATTATCTCCTTCTTTATACCAGGAATAATCCGCAAAGATTTCAACAGACCTATTTTCTATGGTAAAAGTGAAGTCATCATTTTTTAGCCCGATGTCGGCGTCTATCGCATAAATTTTATATGCCCCTGAAGAAAGATTATACAAAGACTGCCATGTGAAATTAAAGTATCCTGTTGCATTTGCAGTATAATTTAATGGGCCAAAAATTATTGAATTTTCGTTGTTAGTTATGTTTATTGTGACATTTGAATCAGGCTCCCAGTTGTAGCCAATAAATGTGATTATATCTCCCTGCTGATATGATTGGAAAGGCGATTCAATTATTGAAGATACTATAGTAAATGAAACATTTGCAGAAAGATTAGTATTTGCTTCATCTGTTGCATTAAGAGAGTATTGCCCAAGTGCGCTAAATTCTGGCACAAGCCAAGTGTCAGTTATGTCTCCTGTTAAATTTGATATGATTGTTTTAGGATAGCCGCTAACAATATCAAAAGTTGTATTGTATAAAGTTATATTTATGTTAGATTGAGATGAAAATCCACCTGCTATGATTCTTACAGTTTCGCCTTCTATATAATCTTCTTTATCTGTAAAAAGATATGAATCTTGCGGCTGCACAATATAACTTGCTTTTTCTGTTGAATTTATTTTTTCTAAAATATCAATCGCATAAATTGTCACATTATATATTCCAATCAAAATATTGCCATCAAAAATACCTGAATAAATGCTGTCAAAATCATCATCGAGAAGTGCAATTTCATAAACTGAAGCATTTGGAAGTGCAATTATTGCGTTTACTCCATCAACTCCAAGAGAATCTGTTACATTAGCGCTGATAATTACACTATAGCCAAGTTTCTGCGGATTAGGTGTGATTGTTATATTTTTAACTGTTGGAATAAACTTGTCAAGCGCAAGGCTTATTTCTGTATCATTAACACCTATATTTCCAAGCGAATCGTTTGCAAATGCTATTATTTCATAGTTCATTCCCTCTGAAAGCGGAATTGTTGAAAAGCTGCATTGATATGGGTAAGTTGTATCTATACAAATTTGGCTTAATGCAGATGTTGAATTAAACCTGTAATAAAACCTAACAGCGCCAATCTGGCTATTATTGTCATTTACTGTTGCATTAACAATCATTGTTTGGTATGTGATATTTCCGTTTGCCTGCGGATAGTCAATTAAAATTACTGGGCCCTGCCTGTCAATTGTGATATTATATAAAGTATGGTTTGCCCCAATATTTCCAACAGTATCATTTGCAATTGCAATTAATTGATAGTTTCTTCCATCAGGCAATAGTGTTGTATTCCAGGTACATTGATATGGCTCTCTTCCATCTTCGCATATTAGTACAGAATCATTTGTTTGGTTTTCTTTGTAGTAAAAAAATACAGTATCAACATCAGTATATGAATCATTTGCTGTTGCATTTATAATAATTTCATTGACGCTTATATTTGTAAAGTTTCGTGGATAGCCAAATAATACGTTTGGTCCATTGTAATCAACTATTAAATTCTTAATCGTTGAATTTAGCTTGTTGTTAAATGCGTCTGCTGCTTCGATTCTGTATGTATGGTTTCCCTGGGAAAGCGAATTAAGTTCAAGAATTACAGGTGTTCCATTTACTGCGCTTCCATTCTGGCCGTTACGCCTGCCATCAACATAAATAAAATAGCTTAATGCAATGTCAATGTCATCTATTAATGTGAAATTAACAACTGGCGTTGCGTTTGTCGTGTTGTAATAGTCAACCGGTGAGCTAATTGTTGTATTAGGAGCTGCGATATCAAAAGCATCGCATGTAAAAAATTCCTGGAAGTCTCCTGAAAATGATGTTACATTTGCAGACCACAGGTGATAACCTGTAATGTTAAAGTTGTCCCACCAGCATAGATCACCAGCATTGTTTGACTTCGCCCCTAAGTGAATCTCAATTGCTTGTGCATTAAGATTAATTGCAGTATTATTTATAATTGTTGCAGAATATGGATCATATAATGTTGAAAGTGGAGCTGTTGCGTATGTGTTGCATGCATAGCCTTTATAGGTTGAAGCATCCTCGCAGTTGCAATCTGTTGCTCCACCATCACATTGATAAAGCTGTGCATTTGTAAGAGTTCCGTCTCTGGCCCAAACCCTGCAATATTCAGTAGCTTCAAGGCTTCCGTAAAACCCATACCAGCTTATTTTTACATCAAAGCACTGCTGACCACTGCACGCAATTCTTGGATCAAAAGTGTACCAAAGGCCCCTTGCTGCATCAAATGTATCCCAATCCTCCATCTGAAAGGCTGCTGTTCCTGCATAAGCGCTGTCTTCTGAGCATAAAAAATAATCAGTTCCCCTGTTATCGCATCCGTTAAAATCACTCCATGGACTGTATCTGGTGCAATTATCTCCAGTTGTACATGTCGCTAGCCTTACCTGGCTTAACGGGCTTGCCCATGGCGCATCTTCAAAATCTTCATACATCAATTGCATTTCAAGGAGTGGAATTTGAGTATAATTAGGGTTTGATGCAAGACTATTATTATAGTAAAAATAATAATTGCTCTCGTTTATTGCAAGCGCAGATATATTTCCGATAAATATTATGTCACAATATGTTGAATTATCTCCCCCATAAATATTAAATGGAACTGCTACACCTGTTATTGTTGAGACAACTCTTGTTTCATTTTCACAATTTCTAATATATCCGCCAAGGCCAGTAATGTTTACATAAATAGGCATATCAATTTTTGGCTCAGAAAGTGCATTTGATAGGTATATTGGCTTTCTTTTTTCCCATGATGAATTCCACCAGTCCCGCACAACAAAAGTGTCAGAAGCATTCAACACATTTGGGTATACAACATCAGTTCCTGTAACTTTATATGTGCCGCCGCAGTATTCGCTGATATTCCATGTAAAATTCATCTGGCCTATTGCGTCTGTCTGAATCAGCCTTGGATATCCGCGTGCAATGCCTCCATTGTCAACTGAAAAAATTGAAACAGACACATTATTATCTGGAGAAAATGACCTGCCTGAAATATTTACAAGCTCAAGAGAGAGATAATAATTTTTATCAGTAGCAATTGTCGCTGTTTTTAATACAGTAATATTAAGTGAAACTGCATCAGTTGGGTTGTTAAAATCATATGCAGAAACATTAAAACTGGTTGCTGCAAAACCAATTGCCCTTGCAGTCCATGACGAACTTATAACACCTTCTGCATTTGCAGTCACATTTTTAGGATAACCTGATTCTGAACTGCCTGATGAATTAATTATATCAAGTGTTATTGTTGAAGAACTATCCCAATAAAGCCCGCTTATTAAAACTGTTTCCAAATCATCGTATACATTTTGATCAGTTGAAATATTTACTCCAACAACTGCAAAAAAAACCTCACTTGACAAATGCTCATAGGTTGCATCAGTTGCATTTATCGTATAATTTCCAATTTCGTATCCATCTGTATTTATTGTGTAATTAAATTCGCCAGACTCATTTGTCTGAAGATAGACTGGATAATCTGGCATGACTGCGCCTGTTTCATCATATACATTAAACTCTAAAGACGTAAGGTTTGAAAACCTGCTGCCTGTTGCATTCAAAAGCTGCCTCCTCCTTACCCAGCTTCTATCCAATTGCAGAAATGTCTGCCTTTGTGTGATACTAAAAGTGTATTGGTCATATTTTCCTGGATCATTTGGCTCATATGCAAATATTGTATACTCACCAACAATATAATCAAAATCCAAGAACCATAATTCACTGACAAAGCCTCCTAAATCTGCGCTCAGGCTACTTGGGCCATACACAATATCCCCATTTGGATTAGTTATATTAACTTCAACTATTTCTCCAGGGTCCCATTGGTATCCAGATATATTTATCCATGAGCCTTGCTCTGTTATTGTTATGTTTGCTTCAATTACAGCTAGAACAACTTCAAGGGTTGCGTTGGCTGAAAAAGATGAGTCAATTAAATCTGTTGCATTAAGAGCATATATTCCAACTAAAAATCCTGCGTCAACAAGAAAGTTCTCTTCAAAATTCCCAGTTGCATTAACCGTTGCATTAATAGGGTAACCTAAAACCGGGTCTCCTGATGGGTCAAAAATACTTAAGCTAATATTATTGCCTGGAATAAACCCTCTTCCTGTAATGACTGCATATTCATTCTCTACGTACTGAGGCTTGTCTGTTGCGATTCCAAGAGCTCCAAGAGTCACATTAAAAAATAAATTTTCAGTGATATTGGAATTGCCTAGGGTATCATTTGCAAAAATTGAAAAATTATATGTCCCAAGCAATGTTGTGTCTGCAAAGCTTAGAAGATAAACATTATCAAAATTTGGATCAGAAATTGAATAGTTAAGTGTTGTACTGTTAGGGAGTGTTACTGAAAAAATAACTCTATCAATGCCAAGCATATCAACAATTGTTGCGTTGATATTTACAGGTGTATTAATAATTGATTCAACTGAAGAAAAAAGAATACTTTGCACAATTGGCGGAGTTTTATCAAGTGTAAAAGTGTAATTGTATGTGAACCAATCGCTTTTCGAAGGATTTGAATTATCTATGCAAAACACATTCCATTCGTATGCACCGTCTGTCCCTATCGCATAACTTATATTTGTCGGTATGTTATTTTCAATATTGCTGCTTGAGGCAATAATTGACCAACCTGAATTATTCAAATATATTGAGCAGTTTGCAAGCCCTATATCATCTGAGACTGTAAAATTAAAGTTGATTGGCATACTAGAAATGTTTGAGCCGTTTTGCGGAAAATTAAGGCTGCTTATGTTTGGAGGGGCATTGTATCTTGAATAATCAAGCGAAGCATATCCGTAATATTCCCTGTTTCCGGCTGTGTCAATTGTTACAGTTGGCTCAATCATACCACAGCTTGTATTATCAAATGTTGTCCCAGTCCATCTTGTACAATGAAACTGTGTTGGCGAAACCGCACCGTAGCTTAAGCTTAAGCTTGTAAAAAGCATCTGGTCATTTTCAGGGTTTAAAATTAACCTCATTGAAGATGTTAGATTGTTTGTTTTAGACATTCCTGTTAAATCTCCTGTCTGCCAGTCAGCGAAGTCAAACCTATCTGTTGCTCCCAAGAATCTTCCCCATTCAGGTGTCACTCCTTCTGCTCCAGCATCAGCCCATGTCAATACAGCAGTATTTCCATCATGCTCCCACTGGCAGGCTGCGTTAGAGTCTATTCCGAGAAGTGTTGATGAGTCCTGGGATGGCGCGCCATCAACAATTAGCTCAGTGCCATTCCAGTAAGTTCCATCCCTATCAGAATCTTGGTCAGTTGACATAACAATTATCTTATCGTGCGGCAGATTTCCTGTTACAGGCGTTTCGCCGCAGGTATCAATTATCCTTACTTCAGCTCCAAGGTCAGTATTATTCCATATTCTGCCTAAATCATTCCAGGTTGTGCCATTAAATTCATAAGCCCACATCCCGTCAACTGCATCTCTTCCTAAGAAACACATAAGCTCCCCGCTTACTCCTTCCCATGCGCAGCTACTGGTTTGCCTTGCCACATCAGGATTATCATTAAATAATTCCTGCCAGTTGTCAAATGCAGTCCCGTTCCATATTGCTGCCTCATATTCTCCGCCGTTTGTCTGCTCGTTTTGCAAAACGATTCCAATATCATTTGAGCCGTATTTAGGATAGAGATTTATAAACCTGAATTCAAAATTAAAAGCATCACTAACAGTTACTGCAGTTGCTCCTGACAATACACCGCTTGTTGCATTATAAATCCTATATGAAAACTGGTTATTGTTACCAGCTACTGTTTCATAGACAATTAAGCAATTTCCCGATAAATCTTCGCACTCAACATCAAATTGCACATAGTTATTGTCAACTACTCCAAGTGTTAAGTTATTGCTCCATGAGTTATTGTTTTCGTAGTATATTAAAAAGTCAATTGAATTGTCCAGTTGGTTGCTTAAGTATAAGCACTCTGGCCTATCGCGCAGGCATCTGATTTTTTGCCATGCAGGAACGCTATTTAAGTTTGGGCCTGACTGCTCAATACCCATTGTATTGTCTGATGAATTCCATAATGCATATTTTATTATGTTAGCATTTGTTGTGTCTTTGTAAACAACAATTGCTGAAACAGCGCGTGGGTCAATTGCGATAAACCATGGCCTTGCCTCTTCGAAAATGTTATTTCCATATGAAATTTCAGATGGACCTATTTCATAAAGCGCAGGAGATTCTTTTGGAGAATTAAAGCGGTATGAGACTAAAGAATTTTTTGTAAGATTGCTCCATATAAGATAAGTGCTGCCATTTCCTGCTTCTAAAACTGCATTTCCATATTCAAACACATCAAATGATTCAGGTATTTTTTCTCTTATTGAATATTCCAAAACATCGATTTTTGGAATGATATTCAATTTAGCTTCATATGTGCCATGCCATGGATCAATCACATGCGGCATTTTTCTGATTATATCAAACTCAAAAAAATCTCTGACTTCAAAATTTGTTAGCACTGTCTGGTTTAGGTTTTGCCCTGTTGCTAATACATAAAGAGAATACTCTCCTATAATCTGTGGCTCAGAAAAAGTTGCCTCATAAATGCCTTTACTTTTTTTAATTATTGAGCCGTAATCAGTTGACAATTCATACGTTATATTGTTTGGAGAAATTATTGATAATGTAACATTTGCATTCTCAGAAAGATAGCCAAACTTATCAAGGGCAACAATTGTTAATTTTACAGATTCACCTGGGTGATAGAGTGATTTTTCTGTATTTATTGAGGCAACGCCTACTTCAACAAACGCAGGATCATTGTGTGATATATTTATTGAATATTCCTGCCCGGGAATTAAATCCATTATCTTATGCCAGCTTCCATAGCACGTTCTTTCTGTAAAATTCCAGCCAGGGCATTTCCAAAGTTGTGTGCCAAGTGCAGCTCCTTTTATCTCTGCCTCTTCAAAATTAGCTTCTGTTGGGTCGATTGCAAATTCCCTTAGGCTAAACTTGCTTTTTTCGCTGTATGCGCCTTTTGGCAAACTGTCAATTTTAAGGTTAAATCTTTTTGATGAATCAACTCCAGTAAATTTTACATTCATGCCTTTGATCGCATCTGTTTTTATTGTAAAATTTCGTTTGCCAGAAAATATAGGAGGGAGCGCGGATATAGAAACCGATTTTTGAGGGAATGGCTCTAATTCCAAATCGCTCCCGCCTACAGTATCCATTAAAGGATCATAATTGATTTCAAAGGAGATATTTTTTCCAGATGCGTCAGTCAATATTATTTTTTCAGAAACATTAATGTCTGAAGTGTTGCCAATTGTTACATTAGGCAAAATTACTAATCCTTCGATTGAACTATTTTCATTTAAACTTTGATTAATTGCCTCATTGTCAAGTGCAACATCTGTTTTGTTAATACTTAATGCAGAATCATCTTGTTCTGGAATTATTGGCTCTGTTTTTTCTCCAACATAAAATGAGGCATTTGCAATCATCAGATTATTTTTTATTAATGATAGCTCATAAAAACCAGAGTCTTTTGGAATAAAACTAATGCTTTCAAATAATTCTTCCATCCTATATGTTCTAGATGATGAGCTAATGACTAGTTCTGTATCAGATAGGTTATTTGATTTTATAGAGATAAAAACTGTTTCGCTTTTTTTATACTCTTGCTTATCTGTTAAAATTTCTGCCTGCATGATAATTTCATCATCAGGTTTATCATCATCAGGTTTATCATCATCAGGCTTGCCATCAAGCTTATTAATAGAATTGTTATCAGGAAATTTTTGCTGTGATGTACCAGAGGTATAGAATTCCATTGAGTCAATGAGAATTGTTCCATTGAATGCTTCGATTATGTATTTACCACTTGATTTCAATGGAAGAGATAACTCAATTGCAGGAATAGAATCAAACCGATAAACCCTGTTTGGAGATATTACTCTTAATGAAATATTTTGAAGTTCTGGCAGATTTAATATTATTTTTATATTTGAACCCTGCAAAAGATTATCATAACCTATTGCAATTATTTCTTTTTCACTTGTCAGAAGATTGCCATCAGATGAAAAAACAGGAATAGCTGCAACAAAAAACAGCGCTGCTATAAGAAGATAAGAAATCCTATATGCAAACTTTTTATCAATTGAAAATTTAAATATCTTTCTGGCTGACAAAAATGTTCTCCCTCTTTTGACATTGAAATCTAGACTGCCAATTATTGAGTGATAGAATCTAACTTTTGCAAAAAGTGATGTTACTAACGGTTATTATCTCTTTGCAAACACTCGCTTTGATGCTTTTTTGTTATGTAAAAAACACATCAAACTAAATTGGCAAATCTCTCTCGCCATTCCCCCTCATATTTTAAAAGAAACCAAGCTTATAAAACTTGTTATTTTCATGAGATAGAATAGAGAAGAAAAAACAAAAAAAATGCAAAAAAGAAAACAGGAAAAAGATTCCTAGCTTAAACTAGCTGTAAAAAGAAGGTTACCCTGGCAAACGCCGCCAGCACTTAATGGAACTTTTAGCTTAAAAAAAGTCGTGTTCTGGCTTATAATGTTTTCATCAGTTGCCTTTGAGACATATAAATCACGCATCATAACTCCTGATCCTGTCAACGGAGTCATACCTATATTCCAGTCTTGGCCTGAGGTTATGTTATACCTTACATATGTTGCAGGAATATTTCCTTCTTCGCAAACCATCGCAAGGTTATCTCCAAGAGCTAAACCATAGCCTGATACTGATAAGTTGACAGCAATATTTCCTGCATTTGTTATATTTGCTTCCTTGTCTGTTGATGTGTCTCCAAAAGTTAAGTCACCGAAGCGAAGCACTGTATTTACTGGAATATAAATTGCAACAAGTGGATTAATTGTTACTGCATTTGATATGTTTGTTGCAGCTGCTGCGTTAGAATCAATTGCTGTCGCATTAGCACGCCATGTTCCGTTATTTGCAAAGTAAATTACATTAA
Source organism: archaeon (assembly GCA_043801855.1). Lineage (GTDB taxonomy): Archaea > Nanobdellota > Nanobdellia > Woesearchaeales > GW2011-AR15 > CAYTWW01. The sequence continues at coordinate 60,129 of JAZDLQ010000098.1, forward strand.
AGCCACAGGCAAACTCCATCTCTGTATCATTCTCATCATTTGTTGTGCATGTTGTATTTGTATAGTGTGTATTTTTGTTGTCAGGCTCATTTGTCCTGTTTTGAAAATAAAAAAATGTCGCATTGACTGACTCTGTGTTATTATCATAATCAAAAACAGTCACGTTGCAGATAAAAGACATGTTGCCATATGCTTCAAGGTTGATAGTTGACGGGCAGACAACTGACCTCACATCAGGCGCAGCGTTTGTGATATTTACAGTCATGTTAAGGGTCTGGTTAACATCGGCTGACGCAAATGTTGGGCTGAATAATAATGACAGCCATAGCAGTGCAATGAAAACTAAAGACATCAAAAATAAGATATAGTTTTTTCCCCTCGACAAAATACTCCCCCCGATTATAGGCTGATGCACTTATAAATTTATAATAACTATTATAATATGCAAATGAAATTGCAACTTAAATATTGCACAAATAATAAATGCAATCAAACCCCCTATTAACTAAAATGCATAACCCCTTAATAAATATTATGGAAATAACGAACATGATAGATATTATGATTTTAGTTATCTATTACCATTTATTCTATTAATTGTTATATCTAAGAAAGATTTTTCTTTTTCAATCCCAATATATTTTCTTCCTAGATTTATTGCTGCTACTCCAGTTGTGCCAGAGCCATTAAATATGTCCAAAACCAAGTCGCCAATATTTGTAGAAGAAGAGATTATTCGTTTCAATAGTTCTAGAGGCTTTTGTGTTGGATGCCTTCCGGTTTTTTTTTCAGAAAGCGGAGTAATTGGTATTGACCAAACGCTTCTCATCTGTTTACCTGGATTATTTATCTTATCTTTGCTTACATCCCAATTTTTCATTAATCCATAATTGAATGTATGTCTGGAACGTTTTGATTTTTTAGCCCACAGAACGGTCTCATGGCTGTGCGTAAAATACCTACAAGCAAGATTAGGCGGGCCGTTTGGCTTAAACCAGACAACCTCATTCATTATAAAATATCCAAGTTTTTCAAGGGCGAAGCCTACCTTGTAGATATTGTGATGTGTTCCGGATATCCATATTGTGCCATCATCATGTAAAACTTTCCTGCAAGCATCTAGCCATCTCATCGTAAAATTGAAATCAATTTCATGGCCACTTGACTTATCCCAATTGCCCTTATTTACGCAAACCATCTTTCCTGCTTTACATGTTACTCCGCCATTCGAAAGGAAGTACGGCGGGTCCGCGAATATCATGTTGACAGATCTTTCTTTAAGGTAAGGAAGAATGAGGAGGCAGTCTCCCTCATATAAAACAAAACTATCATCCGAGTAATAAGTCATGACCCGACACGATCAGATCGATCGGATCATTGATCCTTATAAATATGATCTTGTTACTAATCAATGATCAGTTTTCTTATAGATGCCTCACCCCATGAATTGAATAATTCCTTTATCACGCAATATTTGGAGCTGCTGCCTGATTTTCTCTTCAATGTGGCTATTATTTGGATGTAATACTGCAAAATCTTTTTTATAATGATATAATTCTTTCAACTCAAATTCTTTTTTATTAAGTTTTTCAATACAATTTAAAACATCTGTAATCCAGCTTACCTGATTGTTTTTTATATCTTTTAAGAAGGAAAATCTTTTTACTTTTTCATAGACTTTTTTCCTTTCTACAATTATCCCTTTTTCTATTATCGGAATTTTTGCGTCTGTCGGAATTGTCTGCATTAAAAAATAACAGCCAACCCACCCATGCCTTCTTGCAGTGTTTGATAACTGATTTCTTTTTTCAACAACTTTCTTTTTCAAAATTATAAGTAAAAAAATAAAAAAAATCCTTAATAAAGGCTTGCTGTAAACATCACTTTTCCCTGGCAGATGCCGCCAACTCCAGTTGGAATCTTAAGCTTCCAGTATGTCGTATTCATGCTTGGGCTATTTTCATTTGTTGTCTTATTTATATTCCAGTTTCGGATTAGAGTATTTGTTGAGTTTAACCCTAACATTACTGTTTCGTAGTTTTGGTTTGGGTTGATATGGTATTTCTGGTATCCGATAGGAATTGAGCCATAGCTGCATACCATGCTTAAGTTATCTCCTCTTGTTGTACCCCAACCCTGGATACTTACATTAACCCTGATGTTCCCAGCGTTTGTTACATTTGCAAGCTTATCTGTTGAGATATCGTTGTAGTTCATCTCACCGTAATTAAGCACAGTATTATCTGGTATGTAAAGCGCGATAAGTGGATTGATCCTTAATGAGCTAGACCTGTTATCTCCTGTTGCAGTCCCTACATCTTCTGCTGTTACATTGCTATACCATGTTCCGTTATTGGTAAAATACGCAACATTAAATCCGCATGTAAAATTCATGTAGAAATCCTGCTGCGTATCATTAGAGCACGTAACATTAGTATAATGGGTGTTCTTATCATTCGGCTGATCTGTCCTATTCAAATAATAATAAAATGTCGCATTTACTTTAGCTGTATTATTATCATAGTCATATACTGTGACATTGCATAAAACAGTGGTGTTTCCATAAGCATCAAGGTCAACTGTAGAGGGGCATACAACTGATCTCACTTCTGGAGCTGAATTTGTAACATTCACCGTAGTATTTAGTGTTTGATTCACTGCAGCACCGTTTGCAGCAATCGATATTTCAGGCATAAATAGTATATACACCCATATTACAAATACAAACCCCAGCATCACTATAGACAATAAGGTTTTCCAGTCTTTTTTCCTTTTCATTGATTTCCCCTCCATTTTTTCTATTTTGATTTTTTTCATTTTTTATTTTATTTTTTTATTGACGATATGATTGTAACTAATTCTTCTTTTGTTTTTGCCATTTGTATTGCCTCGCCAAGGCCTGGCATATGAAATACGCTTGCAATCCAGTTTGCAAAATCGTTTTTCTGATTATTTACATGATTGTAAAATGTTGCTTCATCAAGCTCAGGCACAATACTGAAAAACTCCTCAATGCTTCTTATTACATCCCCATTGCTCAGGAAAAAATACTGGCTTGGGCTTGTAATAAGATTATAGTCAAGCACAATATGATTTAATGACTGCGCTGCTGCAATATTTCCCGCAACACTTGGCGTTTGTTTGTTTTCGTGCACTTCGATTTTTATTTCCGGCGGCTGAATTGGCACTAATTTTTCCTGAACAAATGTTTTTTGCTCATTTGACAAAGCCTGACCTACTGGTACTGCTTCCTGCTCGCCTTTTTTGTTTGGAATAAATCTAGCCATTATTTCTCCTACTTTTCCAAATTTAACTTCCTGGATTGCTACAAGATAATATAGCAAGAGCGAAACAAGAAGGCCTACGCCTGCAAGCATAAATAGTGTTTGCATTAATCCATAAGGAGATATTCTTGATATCTGCGATACGAACCCAGTCACCAGATTGCTTGATGGCTTAATTACAGATTCAGGCCGAAGCAGCACAACAGTTTTTGTGTTTTTAGCGCTCTCGCTTGTATCCTCTGTCAGAATAAAATACTTTATTTCAAACTGGTCATACGAAAGCTTTACAAGATTCCATCCAACAATAGGGTCCTGCTTAATTATTACATAATCTGGTGTTTTTATATCAACTGTCCCAAGGTCTGAGGCAACAGTTTTTGGGATTATTTCAAGGAGCTTTACATTAGTTAGCTCTTCAGGGCTTTCATAAGTCACTTTTTTTGTGACAAGAACCCTTCCTTCTGTATTGCCAAACAGATAAACAATCGAAAGTGTCTTTATTTCTGAAGTTATCTTGATATTTCCTGAAAATGCATAGATTTTTTCCTTATAATATTTTAATTGTGAATTTGTATAGTTTGTGTCCCTTGTCACTTCTGCAACAGCTTCATCGACATCTGCATTTGATATTGGCTGGACAAGTTCAGTTTTTTTAACTACATCAAGCTTTTGAGGAGTTGTTTTTTGCAGGTTATTAACTATTGATTTAGCGCGCGAAATGTGCTGTAATAAATCAGCATTTGTGTAAGTTAATGGATTGATATCCTTAAACTGGGCTTTTAGTTTTGATAATTCTCCTTTTGCATCCAATACTTTTTTAACAAGAGCAAGCTCATCAATTGCTGACTCTTTTCCTTTCTGCTCATTTAGCGCGTTTTCCGCCCAGTTTATATCTATCTCAAGCTTTTCTATACTTTTTAATGTCTTATTGAAATCTATTAGCGTATCATATTTTGGAACATCAACATTTGCTAATGCAGCTGTTGCTGCGCCTGATTTTGCAGCAAGCTTTGATACTTCCCTTGACAATGGGCCGATATTTCCTGCTTTATCAACTGCTGCGACCTTATAATAATAAGTGGTTCCTGCAATTACTTCTTCATCTGTAAATTCATCATCTGCTGTTTTTTTGAAATAATGTATATAGTCAACCCCGCTTGAGGCTGACCTATACACATTAAAATTCTCCTCTTCTTCCCCATCGTAATACCATTTAATCTGAATATTGCCATCACTATCTGCCTGTGCATCGATGCTTCTGACATCTGTTGGGGGAATTGTATCAACAAGGAAATTTTTGCCCTCAGTTATTTCAGTTCCAACTATTCCTGTCAAATCTGTTCCGCTAAAGCTAAACACGCCAACTCTTGGCAGGTCTGATTTTTCAATAACCATATAACCAGAATAATATCCTGAAGCCTTTATTAACGAAATTTCCCTTGTGAATGTATTTGAATCAGTAAATGAATAGCTTAATTTTGGGATTGAGCGCAGTGTTTTTGAAGTGTCAAGCCTTATTTCAATTATTCCAGCTTTTACTGGCGATATGTCGCTTAAGGTTATTTTTGCAGCAGGTGCTTTTTCATATTTAATAATAATTTCACGCTCTGCAAAATTGCCGTTAGAGTCTTTGCATAAAATATAATATTCATTTTCGCCAAGGTCAAGGCCTTCAACTACAGTACTGAAGCTTGTCTCTTCTGAATTTTCAAATTCATCAAGATCGCTAAATTTATCATTGTCAGTGCCATATCTGCACTCTGCTTTTTTTGCTGTTGTTATGCTTAGAAGCGTATAATCTGTTGTTGTTGTAAGTGAAGAAGTCACTTGAATTTCAGGAATTGTTGTGTCAATTATGAATTTTAGTTCAATTGCATTTGGAAGCAGGTTTTCCTGGCTGTCTTTGCATTGTACAAATACTGTATGCGCTCCCTGCGAGATAGGTGTAAGGAAAGTATACTCGTGAGTTGTTGCTGCGCCATAGAATATAAAGTCCATGGCATCATAAGCTTCATTTGCATCAAGAGAGCCTTTGCATACAGAATCTTTGTTTGTGGTTACTTTTATTGTTGGTGTTGAGTCAAGAAGGACTGGAACGCTTTCGCTGCCTGATGAATTTATCCTTGCGCCTTCAATTAAAGTTGCATTCACAAGCAATAATGCCTGGCCATGCACAATTACTGTTGAGTATGCATTATTATCTAATGTTGTTGCCTTATAGCCGTTTGCGCTTGTAAAATTGACATAAGCGTAGTAAACCCCATCATGCGGGTTATTGCACTGCAATATCCAGGTGGGAACCGTGCCTGACACTGAGTTTACTGCTATGTCGCCTATGTTAATTGACTGAGGAGTTATGAATGAAAGGCCGCTGTTTCCTGTTACATATAATGTTGCAGCAACAGAAGTTAGTGGAACACTCTCAAGGTTTCTTATTCCTGTTAGCGAAAACGTTGTGTATTGTGGATAGCCTCCGCATAGGTCAACACTTACTGGAGACATAGATGTTACCTGAACTGAGCCTGCTATTCCTGATTGCATGAGAGTAAAAACTATCAGAAGCAATATTACTGCCTTGATAATTTTTTCAGCTCTCATTTTTTCATCTTGTCAAGTATATTTTTGTCTTTTTCAATAGCTTCAGATATAGCTTTTTCAAAAAATTCGTTAAGTGTAATGTTTTTCAGAACAGCGATCACTTTGGCTTTTAAGTGTATATCCTCGTCGAGGACAATGTTAACTCTTTTTTGTTTTGCCATTGATAATTCGCTTTTAGCGTCTATTGTTTTAGCCAACAGTATACTAAATTGGCTACTACATGATAAATATAATATATCACATTTATATATTTTTCTATAGTTTTATACATTTTATTATACTTATGATGTTTTTCGGTAAAATAACGACAAATTAATTGATGCAAAATTATTAAATTATACTTGAGTTTCCAATTTGGTTATTAATTCTTCATGATTGATTTTTGTTTTTATCTCGTTAAATGTCTTATTTTTTATGCCATTTTTTTGTATAACCTAACTTTAGATAGTATTTTAAAGAGAAAGATTTATATATTAGT
>JAZDLQ010000101.1:0-2450 GCA_043801855.1 archaeon
TAAATTAGTATTTTCCTTAATTACTTTATTCCTAAAAACCTGTTTTATTTTTTTCCCAAATTCTTCAGAAGTTATTACTGTTATTGCAGTTGTTCCCTCAATAATATGAAAGGTTTCTAAAGATTTTTTTGCTTCTTTCTCAATATTGATCAAGTTAGAAACAATAATATCCTTTTCCAAAACAATAGCATTAATTTTGTTTTTAACTTCTATCTTGGTGCTTTTCAGGATATCAAGAATTTTCTTTTCCATAGTTGCTTCAGTCTTTATTTTTCTGTAAAATCTTCTACATGCAATTAAAATAGCATCAAAATTTTTCCCACTCAAATCTAAATCTGCACATATCTGCCTTGTTAAAGAAGAATAGTTAATCAAACCTTTTTTCAAACAATCTTTTACAAAAGGATGTTCTGCTATATAGCTCTCTGTAATCTTTGTTATATTAACCATTACCAACCCCCAATTTATTCCTTAGTAAAAGACTTACTTATCTCTCTTGAAACCTTATCATTAATCTCTACACTTGCTATATTAATCCAATCTGAAAGATCTTTTTGCATAGTGAACATGAACTGAAAGCCGCAATTTGCGGCCTCCAGAAGTTTTCATATGGAGCGTCTATATCTTGATCTTTGTGGTACTCGTTTCAAAAAGATATATCGCTCAATAGTAATAATTCCGCAACTTATATTTAAATGTTTTGTTTCGAACATATTTGTCTAATTTGTCCAGAATAGGGCATAAGTTTTAAAAGAGCGCACCCTTATGGTTATATTAATGAAAGATATTGTATCGTTGGTTAATTGGAATAATAAAGATATTCTAGGCTTGATTAGTCATGCAACTGAAATAAAAAAGAATCCTGAAAATTATTCTGACAAATTAAAAAATAAAACAATGCTTATGCTATTTGAAAAGCCTTCCTTAAGGACAAGGGTTTCTTTTGAGGTTGGGATGACTCAATTGGGAGGCCATGCGATTTATATGGATACTAAAGATAGTCCTTTTGGGGAAAAAGAATCAATAGCAGATACAGCAAAAGCAGCTAGCAGATATTGTGATATAATAATGGCAAGGATGTTTAAGCAGGAGAGTATTGAGGGATTGGCAAGTAATGCAACAGTTCCTGTAATTAACGGACTAACAAATACATTCCATCCATGCCAGATACTATCTGATTTATTCACAATTTATGAGAAAAAAGGAAATCTAAAGGGCTTAAAGCTTTGTTTTGTCGGCGATGGCAACAACAATATAACGCATTCATTGCTTTTAGGATGCTCCATTACAGGCATGGACATTTCCGTAGGGTGCCCTAAAGAATTTATGCCTCAACAATGGATTATAAAAATTGCAGAGGAAAATGCAAAAAAATCAGGCTCAAAGATTGAAATATTAAATGACGCGAAAAAATCTGTTGAAAATGCTGATATTGTTTATGCAGATTCATGGATGAGTTACCATATTCCAAAAGAGCAAAAAGAGGAGAGAATAAATATATTTAAGCCGTTTCAAGTCAATAAACAATTAATGAGTCATGCAAAAAATGATGCTATTTTTATGAATTGTCTGCCGGCAATGCGTGGCTACGAGCAGACTGCAGAAGTAATTGATGGGCCTAAGAGCATTGTCTTTGACCAAGCAGAAAATAGATTGCATATGCAGAAAGCGATAATATTGAAATTACTGGATAAAATTTAAAATGCCAATGATATATACCCAAAAAATAGAACCTAGTATTTATTTTCAAAAAGTAGGAATTCCGCTGAATGAAGGAATTACTAATTTAAACAAAATTTTAGATATGAGAGTTTTGATTAAAATCGGAGGCGACTGCCTTAATAATGGTGGTTACGAGTCTATTGGAAAAAATTTGGCTGATTTATATGCGTTAGGCATAATACCTGCAATAGTTCATGGAGGCAGTTCTCAAATTGATAAGATTATGGAAGAAAAAGGAATGCAGATAATTAAAGTCAATGGTTTGAGGGCAGTTCCAGATGAAGATACGTTAGATGCTGTAGTAGAAGGGCTAAAAGAAGTAAATAAGGGTTTAGTAAGCACGATAAATAAATACGCCGGCTCAAAAATAGCAGTTGGTTTAACGGAAGAAAAAATTATTTATGCTAAAAAAATAGAAAACGCAGTCAATCTTGGATTTGTTGGAGAAGTAACAGGCATTGATACTGATAAAATTGATTCTTACTTAAAAAAAAGAAAAATTCCAGTACTCTGGTGTATTGGATATGGAAAAGATGGGCAGCAATATAACATAAATGCAGATATGGTTGGAGAAAATCTTGCACATGAGTATAACAAGTATATTTTATTAACTTCTGTCGGGGGCTATATACAAGATGGAAAAATTGTTCCGGAAATGAATCTGGAACAGGCAAAAAAACATAACGCAAGTGGTGGAATGTCCGTTAAACTGGATTCAATCATAAGGA
>JAZDLQ010000107.1:0-32205 GCA_043801855.1 archaeon
CCTGGTATTGTTTGTTTCATATTGCTTAATTAAGTAATATGAACTACTATTTATATCTTTCGTTTGTGTGTATTTTTTAGAGAATAAACAAGAAGAAGAAGTATCGCCTATGGCTTAATTCAAGCAGAGTTAGGGATTAATTCTTTTTAATGCCCTATAGAATTCAGGCGCATTCCTTTTCACAATAGGATGCACTCCTCTTAGCGACTGCCACTCCAAAATACTTGCTGGCGGCATTTTGGAAAAAGCAATAAGCATCCTGTTAGGAATAATGAAATGAGCCGGCCGATTTGCAATTTTAGCGTATTTATCACGCACAATAGAAAGAAGCCTTAGATTATTCAATTCATTATTGGTCAATTGCCCTGCACCTTTGATTTTTCTGTAATCAGGAGCGCTTAATATATAATCTTTTTGCGTAAGAGAACTAAATGCTTTTTTTGCCTCGGCAAGCTTTTTTTGCAAGGCAAGTAATTCGATAAGCTTCTCTCTCAAATGCAAAAGGTAATGTGCGTCTTTTGCAGCGTATTCAATCATCTCATTATCGAGAGGCCTTGTAGACCAGTCCGAGCGCTGGAATGTAGAATTTTTTGTTATCCCCAAGTATTTTTCCATTAAATCAGAAAGCGAAATCTCACTCTCTCCAATTAGTTTAGCAGCAGTCTGCGTGTCAAATATATTTTTCGGGACAATGCCAAAGTGCTTTTTTATGACTCTAAAATCAAAGCTTACATCATGGAATATTTTTTCAACTTTTTCGCTTTCAAAAAAAGCTTTCAGTGGCTCAAGGTTTTTTAATGCGATTGCATCAACTACATAGGTATTATCTTTAACTGCTATTTGAACAAGTGAAAGATATACACCATAATGATAGATATTATTCTCGCATTCTATATCAACTCCTGCAACATCAGCGCTAGCGAGCTTTTTAGTAATATTTAGAAATTCAGGATAACTATCGATAAATTCAAAAAACACCATTTTAAATTACAAAATAATTTAGCCTGAGGAGTCATTTACTTTGAGTATGTGCCATCCAAATTGAGTCTTGAATGGGGCAGAGACAGTTTCTTTTTTCATTGAGAATGCAACTTTCTCAAATTCGCGAACCATCTGGCCGTGTGAAAACCAGCCAAGGCTTCCGCCTTTCTTGCCTGAAGGGCAGAGTGATTTTTCATGTGCAAGCTCTTCAAAGGATTTCCCTGCATTGACTAGCTCCAAGAGCTGCTTTGCTTCTGCTTCTGTTTTTACTAAAATGTGGGATGCATTTACTTTTGTTGACATAAAAAAATGATTAATCAAAAGAGTTTAAATGTTTTTTGAAAAAAACCCGTACTAATTCACCAAATACAACTTGGAACGAGTTCAAAATCTTATAATGCCCGTATAGATACATTTGATAGCTTCAAATAAAGAAATGCAGCTAAAACCAATGACATTACTAAAAAAGCAATATCCGCATACTTAAGCGCCCTTATATTATCAGACTTCTTAAAATGCTTATATAATAAAAAAATTATTAGTCCAATAACTAAAGGAAATGATATTAATGTAGCAGCACCTGATATACTGGGGGATGTGATATAAAACGCGAGGACGCATAGACCAAAATTAATAGCTGAGAGAATAGCAACTAATACTTTTTGCCCATCCATAATAAATTAATTTGCATTTAATTATATAAAAGTTGCTATAGCTGTAATTTAAAATGCAAATGCCACAAAGAAACTTTTTTATACACTACTCCAATAGCTTTCTTTGCATGGACAAAAAATTTTCATTTCTTAAAGAAGTAAAAGACAGGCTTAGGCCAGATGATAATGTTATCAATATATCAAATTCATTTTGCCAAAAGATAAATAAAAATCTTAAGAAACTAAAAATAAAGGCAATCTGCGCTCCTGGCGGCAGCGTTGCAAAATCAACATTCATTAAAGACGATTATGATATAGATATATTTGCAAAATTTGATTATTCATACAAGGATAAGGAAATATCAAGCCTGCTAAAAAAAGCTTTGAGTGGGATGAAAGGCCTAGAGATGCTCCATGGCTCACGCAACTATTTTCAGGTAATTACGGATTCTTTCACATTTGAAATAGTGCCTGTGCTTGATATTAGTGACCCAAAAAAAGCAATGAATGTAACAGACATGAGCCCTTTGCATGTTGAGTGGGCCAAAAAAAGGCTAAAAAAAGAAACTGCTGATGAGATAAGGCTCACCAAAGCCTTTTTCAAGTCGATTGGCGTTTACGGCGCTGAAAGCTACATAAACGGCTTTTCTGGCCATGTAACTGATATATTGATTATATACTACGGCTCTTTTATTGAATTCTTAAAAAAAGCTAAGTTGTGGAAGCCAAAAGTAATCATTGACATATCTGGATATTATAAGAAAAAAGATGTTTTTTTTGAACTGAATAAGTCAAAGACACTAGGGCCGTTAATTGTTATTGACCCAATTTTGCCAAACAGGAATGCTGCAGCTGCATTAAGCCTGGAAAAATTACTATTGTTCCAGGAAAAGGCAGAATTGTTTTTACAAAAACCCTCACCTGATTTTTTTATAAAAAAGAAAATTACATTGGGATTGCTAAAAAAAGAGGCGGGAATAAATACTCTTATTATATTTAACGCAACAACAAATATTGGAAAAACAGATGTCCAAGGATGTAATGCCCTAAAAAGCTATGAGCACATATTATTATCTTTTAAGAGATATGGTTTTTCAGTTATTAATTCCGGTTGGGAATGGGACAAAACTAAAGAAGCCATAATTTGGCTTATAATAAAAAATGAAAAGCTAAGCAATACAATAGTTATTGACGGTCCACCTATAGAACTAAAAGAGCATTGCTTGTCTTTTAAGAAGAAATATAAGAATGCTTTTCTAAAAAAGGGCAAGCTCTATGCAAAAGTAAAAAGAGAATATGCTAAGTCGCTTTTACTTGCAAGGGCGCTTGTTAAAGACAATTACCTAAAAACAAAATTGCTAAGCATTAGGTTAATAGAAACTTTTAAATAATTTCATTGTGAATAATAATACCTGATGCAAAAAAAAGAGGCTGTTCTGCTTGCTCTTGGAGGAGCGCTTATTATTATTTGGATAATTGGTTTTTTAGCGGTTTTAAACGGAAAAGCACTGTGGCAAAATACACAAATCAAAAGCGAAACAGCTAATAAGATTAGCGATGAAATTATTGATTGCATAAAGAAAACGACATATGATGGGCTAAATATCCTAGGCAAACAGGGAAGAATATACCCTCCTTTATACATGGAAACTAATGATACTAAAATTGCATATTTATATTATGAAGGTACTTCTTTTGTTCCGCAAAACATGAACGTGATAAGCCAGGAATTGACAAGACATGTTAATGAAAACCTGCCATATTGTATAGATATTATCAAAGAAAAATATTATGAAGATGAAAACATTACATTCTCTTATGCAGATAAAATATATGCTTTTGTGTCAGTTGATGACCAGTACGTGTTTGTAAACATGAAATATCCTATTATATTACAAAAAGAAGGAAGAGAAGAAACAATAGCAGATTTTGAAGCAGTTATAAGCTTCAAGCTTTTCAAGGCGTTTGATCTTGCCAGAGAAATTGTAAAAAGAACGCAGAATGACCCAAAATGGATAGATTTAGAAATATTATCAAACGAAGAGCTTATTGTAAGATTAGAAAAAATAAATGAGAATACATTAATTTATACTATAACAACTCCGCTTGGCCTGGATGCAAAGCCTTTCACATATAGGTTTGCAGTAAAATATTAAAAAGCAATTAAAACTTAATCTTAGTCGTTTTCATTCAAAACCTTTATATACAAAATACCTTTTCATGAGACGTATTTGGGCCCATAGCTCAGCTCGGTTAGAGCGCTGGTCTTATATGACCGCTACTGGCAACAATTTCTAGGAGAACCAGTGGTCCCGCGTTCAAATCGCGGTGGGCCCATTATTTTTCATGTATACTTAATCTAAATGCAGATACTCGATTTGAACATGCGGTCACTAATCGTTCCCGCACGGTTCGGTTACCACCTCACCGAATCGCGGTGGGCCCACTTTATTTTTTATTGTTATTTCTGTTAATCGGAGGGCTTTATGCTCTTCTTATTGTTTTGCCCCGAGGACTTCATTGAAGCGCTCATCGTTGTGGGCCCATTTTATTTTTTATGAATCTTTTATATTAATCTAATTGCAAAGTATGAATTTAATCATGTCGATTAAATAAATCAATGCTAGGGATGCCATTATATTGATCAGATAAAAATGCAATTTAGTGATATATAATCTTTGGTAAAAAATAAATTGCAGCGAAAAATTTAGAAAATATTTAAGAAATACTATTACTATACCTGCTGTTGCAAATGGCAAAAATCTAAAAAAAGGAACTATTAAAAAAACTGCTATATCCCTAAGATGGCCGATAAAATGCCTTTCTTCAAAAAATCCAAAAACAAATCGGTTAAAGTCTGCGATAACTAGAATTACAAGGCTATATATTGGGTTGTAAAAATATGCTGCGCAAAACCCAAAAACAAAACATAAATCTACAGGAACAAATCTGAATTTTACTTTAAGTATGCTCTTTGCAAAGTCTAGCAACGTAAATATTATTACAACTAGTAATTCCTTTTTTATTAGGTAAAGAGCAACTAATATCAGTAAAACTATCATTAGATGTCTGTAATGGGAAAAATCTAATTGAACTTTCGTACGTTTTTTGGTATAAATACTCTCTTCCATCTTGAAATTATCTCAAAATTAGAAGTTTATAGTATATCTATATAAAAAATTTATTATTTTTAAGGAGTAAATATTACTTCATCATACTATTTTTTACTAATTAGATTTTATAATTTCTTTAGAGGAATTCTCATAGAAGAACTTTGTAAAAATTATTTTTTCATCAAAGCTACATTCAATGTCTCGTCGATATGCAAAGTTATCTTTACTCAAAGCGCGAAAATTGCGCTTTTCCTAATAGCAAAGGAATTTATCCATTTGCTATATTAGAAGTTTGCAGTTTTTTTGCAAACTTCTCTTTATGGCATGACCCAGCTGAGAAGCGTTGCTTTTTTATCACTTGGATAATATGCATAGCTATTTTTTACATACAATGTTTTTGGCTCAATTGAAAACCCATTATTTAACCTATTTTCTTCAGCAAATATATTTTTCAAAATATAAGTGCCTGCAATTGGCGCAAAAATTCTTGTATATATTCCAAATTCAGAATATAATGAATTCAAGATACATGAAAGCATTTCTTTCATCTTAGAATTTTTAGAATAATATTTTTTCATTGCCCAAATTACTCCAGATAGATTACCTGATAATGAAGATGATTCGTTAAGTATTCTTTGCCTTAACCTGGTTTCAGGATGGTTTTTGTATTTTTTATATCCCTTAAGTCTTGTTCTTATCATTCTTGCAAGGCTTGGGCCGTTTACAATAAAATCCTTCATAAATGCATCAGTCAGAATCTTTGTTTCATCTTGATTTTTTATATTATCATGCCTGTAATTAAATCTGTATTGACCATGAGTATCAGGTATTGGGCACTCTTCTTCATTATACAGCTTCTTCAAATCTGCATATTGCCTATGTAATGGTGTTCCCGGAAGGGCAGTATACAGCATAAACTGGTGAAAATCTGTCCTGTGGCTGACAGCCCAGTCAACAGCAGAATTTATGTTTGTTGGCGCATGCTCTTCAAGCCCGACTATACTTGAGCCAAGTGTCATAATTCCATTATCCTGAAGTTCTTTTACTAAATCTTTAGTATTAATTCCGCCTATTTTTGAATAGTCACTTTTTTCGCCCTCAAGACCAATCCATATAAAAGAAATTCCAAGGCTAACAAGCTCATCCATTGAATAATTATTAATTGCATTTGCAGAGCTAAAAACACCTAATGAATAGCTTTTATTATTTTTTTTAAGCAGGAATAGAAGTTCCATTACTCTTTTTTTATGCAAAAGAAAATTTTCATCCATTATAAAAAAAGATTTTGTTCCAAGCTTATGCTCAATTTTTTCCATCAATGTATAAATTTCTTTTCCCGTTTCATAAAATACAATGCAATTTCCTTTTCCGCCAAATGTTGCTGAAGTCATGCAAAAATTGCAGCCCATGGGACAGCCAAGTGTAGGAACGATGAATGCTGATTTATCTTTTGGAGTATCATTAATGTTAATGCCAAGGACGCGTGTTCCAAATGTTGCTTCAACAACAGGGTGCCGAATTTTTTCTTCTGCGCCAAGGCCAAGGTATTTCCTAAACCAGGATAAGCCATCTCCTTTTACTATAAAATCCGCATCAATTCTTTTGTCAAGTCCTTCCATATTAGCAATAGTTCCTCCAATTACAATTTTAGCGTTAGGAAGATATTTTCTTACTAATTCGCACATTTTTTTTACTTTGAAAATATTTACTGTAATTGAGCCAATGCCAACAATGTCATAATTATTTGTCTTGATCTCATGAATAAAACGGTTTAATGTAGGAAAATCAAGTATTGTGCATGGCGCATCAATATTTGCAGCAATAAGCCTAAGCCCCACTGACGGATGAAACACCCTAAGTGAAAAAGGGCCCTGAACTCTTGTTACCTGATTATGATATAATTCCATAGGATTATTTTTTCTGCTTCCATATTCATCATCAACTGCATAAGGCCCAAAGACACTTGACAATAATATGTTTGGTTTTCTATCTTCAGATTTAATTTCTCTTGATTCCATAATCAAGCTTATTTTTCAGGCGGTTTATAAATAAATGTAAAGAATATGTAAAGGGTAAAATAGTTATTTTATCATTGCTTTATGCTGTTTAAGTAAATAATTCCTAATTCAGATAAACTTATCGGCCTTGTTCTTCCTGATTTTTTTATATTAATCAGACCTGTTCCGGAAAGCCGATTAAGCCGCTCATCTGTTGTTACCCTTGTAATATTGAATTGTCTTGTTATGTCTTTTTTGATGCAGTTTGGATTTGATTTTATGTAGTTTAAGATTATAAGGTTAAACCTGTCATGTATAATTTTTGATAAGTCTATCTTTTTTTTGAGATGATATTGCGCTGCAGTGTAGGCAAGTATTACAAAGAGTATAGCAAATCCTGTCGCTGTAATGAAGCTTAAATTTTCATTGTAGTAATTAGTATTCAGTAATGCGACAAAAATCAAGTCGATAAAACTTGCGAAGAATATCCCTGTAACTACTCTAAGAGTAGGTCTTGCTTCCTTGTTTTTTATAAGGATCATAAATATCCAGAAACTAACAAGAAGAAGGATTATATTCATGAATGGAGGCATGGTATCAATCAGATTTAAAGCAAAACTTGTAGCTGTTGCACTTGCAAATATTTTTGAGAGCAGCGGATGCACAAAGAGCATGTCAAATGAAAAAATGAATATTGCAGCCAAAATAAGGAATGCAAGCTGCCGCCTGAATGTCAGCTTGATTTCATAAGACTTAACAGCTTTTACTATCAGGAAGATTCCCATCAAGTAAACTATTCCTCTCATTAAGCCCATAAAAAAAGAGATGTATGATGCAGCATTGCTAAAAGCAAGCGCACCTGCGCTTGTCTTATTGATTGCCATTATATTAATTACAATCCAGCATACCTGACACAAAAATATCAAAAGCAATATAGCTGAGACAAAACCAAAAAGCTTTCCTTCCAGGGTTTTTAAAAAGTTTGCATTCTTGAATTTGACAAAAGCTGTTATTATCAGAATTAAGACGTATATAATAATGTAGAAATACAAGACAAGCCACATCTCATGCTGCAGGTTTAACAGGCTCAGTATGATTATCCCTAGCACAAGCAGCGAAAAAGAAATCCATGCAATAAAAGGGATGCTCTTTCTAAAGCGTTGCCCATAAACTCCATCCATCCAATATAAGACATTACTTTTGTTTATATTAGTTTAGGTTCAACAAGAAAAAGAATATAAAAAAAATAAAAAATCTATTTTATTATTTTAACCACATTGCTGTTTATCCTTTTAAGGTCGTTCCCATCATAGAATCCGTCAAAGATTGCTGAAATCCTATAATAATTTGTGCCTTCTTTAAAATCTTCATCTGGGACAACAAATTCAGAAACGCCCTTATCTGTGATTACAGAGATGTAAGTGTCATTCGGATACATTAGATCTGAATTAGTTTGTGACCAGACAACCTTATAGTACTGCAAACCATCTCCAGTATATGGATTCCAGTTCAGCTTGATTTTACCATCTGTTAACTCATAATCCAAGGTTATATCATAGCTTTCAATTACTGGCTTCTCATAGTCTGCTTCAAACGAAACAGCATTGCTATATACTTTAGCTCCTCCTTTAAGGAGCACTGTTATTCCGTAATTATTTTTTGGTCCTCTGTATTTCTCTTCAAAGCGATTAGCATTCTTGTCTGTAATATAACTTACATAGCCGTCTTCAGGATATTTAGGTGATGCCTTGTCTTTTGACCAGACAACTTTGTATCCTTCAAAATCTTTGCAGTCAAACTTATCCCATTCAAGAACAACTGTGTCATCTTTAAGATCTGATTTTAAAGTTAGTGAATCAGGGCAATCATTTGCAACATCTTCTTTATTTTCATCTGTTTCACTTTTCTCTTTTTCCTTTAAGTCTTTATTTTCAGTCTCTTTTTCAATTACTTTTTCTGATTCTTTTTCAGTAACTTCTTTTCCAATCTTCCTTAGACAGACGATATCCTCTGTCTGAATATCAATATATGCATAAATAAGCAAATCAGAGTCAGGATCCATTATTTTGACTTTGTAATAGTCTTTTTCCGCAAGGCCGGATTCACATATTGATGTGACAAAAGTATTCTCTTCTGCTATCTGTTCAGCTGAGATTTTTGTAAGAAGAACATCAGCATTAGGATATTCTTTTAAGAATTCTTTTACCTGCGAGTTAGCTTTCACAAGAGATAACGGGTCTAGTTTGCTGCATGCAGCTAAAAACAAAAGTGTAATAACAACTAATAATTTTTTATTCATAAAATATCACCATTTTTCTCATTAGATTCAGAGTATATAAAATTTATGTCATGACAATTTGGTGTCGAATAACGGAATGTTTAGAAAAATGAATGAGGGGGTAGGTATGAGGCCTTATCAGCACTCGCGGGGATGGTGGGACATTCGCTAACACTCAATCCCACAAAAAATATGAATGAGGGGGTAGGGATTCAGTGAGGTCTTGACCGAACTGTGCGTGAACAAAGTGAACGCATGTTCAAATCCCTCCCTTGTTATTAAACATGAAGTATACTTGAAAAAATAGATGAGGGGGTAGGGATTTGAACCCTAGTAGGCACTAAGCCAATAGATTTAGTTGCGGCAAACGATTCTGGCTGCTTATTTAACATATCATTTATTAGCAATTTCTCGACATAGCGGCTTATATTTATCCTTCTAGCTTTGATAAAATTATAAACTTCTTTTTCAATGCACAAATTTAATCTTTGTTTCATCTTTTTTGCAAAAACATACACCTTTTTTATCTATAAATTAGAGGAGAAGAAGAGTTTATAAGCCTTGTGTCCGAGGAAAAATTATTTTTTCTTGCTAACTTTAGCAAGGTATCCCTCTACTTCTTGAATAAATGTATGACGTTTGTTTATACATTTAAAAAAGAGTATTAATAAAACTAGAATTAATAATTTTTCAAGCCATAATGTAAATGAAGGTATATATGCTCTAATTATTGAACCTAGTAACTCAACTATCGTAATAAGAATTACAACAAAAACACCCGTAGCCAATGAGATATTAATATTTTTAGCATCATTTATATCATCTGGAAAATCTTCTTGAAAATTATCTCTTTTCATATATAAAACAAAAAGAAATCAAACTATAAAATCATTTTGTTTTCCGATTTTATCCCAAATTGAAAAGTATTTAGAACCTATTGGGAAAATTGAGCGTTATTGAGGAAAAATATTTATATTTAACTATGTTCTTTAATAGGAGGGGGTTTACGCATGGCAAAACTGTTTGGAAAATTTGGTGCTCATATCAAAAATAAAATTGAGAAGATAAAAGAAGACAATAAATTAAATAAAATTGAACAAATCAATTGTATTCTTAAAGGAATACCACAAAAGATACAAGATTTAGAGTTAATTAAAGAAGAATTGGGCGGTGTTACAGAAAAATTTTCTGATGCCCTTGAACATAAGTATAAATATGAATTGGTAGAAATAGAATCTATAAGGACAAAAATAAAATTATACGCTAATAAAGGGTTAGAAGAGGCAGATGATTTATTTAAGGATATAGATGTATGCAAAAAACAAAAAATACTAGAATTATCTAATGACAATCAAGACCTGATTGAATATGCAAAAAATTTTTTAAATTATTTCAACGCAGTTGTTCATCGTAATTATGCAAATTACTATATAATTGAAACTGAATCTATAGGGGAGATAGCAAAAGAATTAATTTTAGCTTTGGAGTATATTGAAAAAACATTAGGGACTGAAAGTCCTAATAGTGAATATGATATTTTTCTTCATGAAGATATACTTAACAATTTAAAAGGTTATTATGATAAAGTGAATGATATAGACAATTCTGTTAAAATTTCTGCCAAGTTAAAAACAATTAAAACAGTTATTAATAAACTTGAAAAAGAATTGGAGGAAGAAGAAGAAAGGGAAAGAGAAACCAAAGCTAAGCTCGAAAAAGTACTTGAGGAACAAGAAGAAAAGGAAAGAGAAGCCAGAGTTAAATCATTCATTAAATCAGATGAATTTAAAAAAATAGTCAAAAGTGATGACAAAAATAGAAAAAACTCAAAGGGAAACACAAATAACGAAGATAATTTACAAGAGTTTGATAATGAAGTTGACAAAAAGAAAGTAATTACTACTTCAAAAGGTTTAAAGGTTCAAAGTATGGGAGAAAAATATATCGCTGAATTTTTAGATGCCCACTTCATTAGTTACGATTATGATAAACAAATTACTTTGCGTGGTATAGAAAAGATGAATGGACACGATACTTCATGGTGTAGACCTGATTTTTATCTTACAGAATTTAATTTAATCATTGAATATTGGGGTATGAAGGGTGATAAGGATTATGATGTAAATATGGATAAAAAAACGAGATTGTATAAAGAAGCAAATCAGCGTTTTATTTCTATAATTCCTCAAGATATTCCTGACCTAAAATCAATGTTAATTACAAAATTAAAAAGATTAGGTGTTATTATAGATTAAGAGAAATTTAACACTCCATCATAAACCCTAGTAATAAGGGAATCTTGTCAATAATTTTATTTTTCAATCGAAATCAGATAATGTCTTCTAATATTAATATTATTAATTTATTCCTAATGCTATTTTTTTGTAGTTTTATATATAAATAAACATAGATAGAATGTCATCCTAGACACGATTTTTCATTACGAGTCATATTCATCTAATATTCGAGGAAGTGCTCTAGGTTGACAAGGATAGCATAAACTAATTGACTCAAATCAATACAGAAGAATTAAATAAAATCTAATTTTATTATTCAATATGCCAAACGACATTTACCAACAAAGATTTTATCAACCATTTATTGATTTAGAGCATTTTACCGAAGTAAAAGACAAAGTCGAGTCTATTTTTCCGTTAGAAAATCATAGGACAAAAAAACACTTAGTTTTGTATATAATCAATTTAATTTGTAGTGCTAATGGTAAAATCGCAGTATCTCGTGATAGATTGTGGTTTAAGCGTAATATCCCTAAGTGCTGGCACAGTGTCCGTTTAGCTATTAAATCTCAGGATTTATTAATTTCAAAGGGACTTGTTACTTATGAGCAAGGTCGTAATGCACGACCAGGCTATATCAGTGGTTTTGCATCTCGGCTTGTAAAAACAGATGAATTTGACAGGCAATTTGGTTCAATACAGATTATATCTTTAAAGTTGGATAGTAACGAATGTTTTGACCTTATTTACAGGGAAGCTGTTATACCTGAAAATATACCTGATGAATATTCTTTTGAATCTTACATTAATAACATAAAAATAAAAATATTAAATAGAAATGAAACGACATTAACTTATAAGCTAGTTGATGGAGATAATTCACCAGAGACATGCAATTTAAATTTACCATTGTCAGACTCATCAAACTTTAGAAAGATTGCATTGAATACATATCTCTTAAATACAGAATACTTCAACAATATTACTTTAGGTTTTGATTCAGAGATTGAAAAGGAAATGATTAGAAATATTTATTTAACTCGAATATTTACACCATTGGGTTGTGGCAGGTTTTTCCAGCAGCATTCGATTTCTTATCAAAATATAAAAAAAGAGAATAGGTCGCACTTACTAATTAACGGTCAACAAACAGCAGAAGTTGACTATCAAGGAATGCATATTAATTTATTATATGCAAAAGAAAGGTTACCTTGTTTTGTTGGTGACACTTATATGCCTATTGTTGTTAAACTTATAGGCTCAGAAAATAGTGCATTAAGGGACGCTGTTAAGAAATGTGTATTAATAGCAATAAACGCAAAGAGTCTAAATAGTTATAAAAAAGCAATACGATGGAATGAGCCAGACGTAATTAAAACGCTTAGCGAATTTAGCATAAAGCCTAAAAAAGTTATCGAAGCTTTTGCGGAAGTCCACCCAAATATCGCACATCACCTTAATTCAAATGCCAGTCTCGACCTCATGTATGAGGATAGCAATATAATGGAAAAGGTGCTTTTCAAATTGAAAGAGTTAGAAATATATGGTTGCCCCCTGCACGATAGCATTATATGCCCTTCACAACATATAGATGATGTTAAACGAGTAATGCGAGAAACATATTTTCAAGTGACTGGCTTTGAAATAACTGTCGTATAACCATTCATACCATACAACAATTAAAGACGATACACACAACTTAGGCGTATATCTACAGTATAAGACATATACCATTAGCACTACATTTTTTGTATTAAGTTTTGACTATATAAAACTTATAAGGTAAGTGTGTATTATTCAGTAATACCCATATAAAATAGTATAGCAATGGCATATAAACCAAGTATTTTTTAGATAGCCCGATATACCCTATTTTTTTGTGTTATGTCCATATTTATAGAAGACAAACTAAAAAGAGAATGTAAATTAGCTCTAAGGGGACTATATAACTTATTTTAATAGTAGTTCCTTTGACTCGAATCCATTATAAATATGTGAAAAATTAAATAGTAAGCTTAAACAAAAAGAATTAGCTAAACTCCTTGAAATGTCTGACAAAAGCCATTAAACTTGTGACAATATTTGATAAAAATTGAAGAAAAAAACTAATATATTTTTCTTTTTTGCTCAATTGTTTTACGTTTTTGAGTAAAGATAACATTCCAGTTTTGACTTACCGCTGTGTTTGTGACAAAATTTAGATGGTGTAAAGCAGTATCTAAGCCAAACTTAACGACTTTTGATAAATCTTCCTCATGTAAATACTGCTGCAACTCTTTAAGTTTAAGCTCTTCAGCTTCGTTAAATCTTATTGTAACTCTCATTATTATACCTCCGTTTAAGATAAAAATACTACTGCCTCGCCCAAAATCGCTTTAGGTCGCTGTAAAAATATTAGTGGGTTTTGAGCTGTCACTTTATTAGGTGTGCCTTTGAGGATGCTTTCCTTTAAAAGCCTTTGTAACATCCGAAGGGAGGCGGAAACACTAACAGAATAGTTCATGTAAAGTCGATTAATTCGTATTTCACTGTCTCTCAAAAATCAGGTAGATTTTGTATAAAAAGGCATAACAATAGTTATGCTCAATTTATTTTTTTCGACCTAGAATAACATCAAAATTATTTCTTATTGTCTCACTTGTATTATTGGATTCATAAATTAACTTTTTAATCTCTTTTCCAATTTTATAAGTTAAATAAACCATAATTATCACAAGAATCCATCTTAGACAATCTTGTTTATCATCAATTAATCTATAATATACAATATATGCTAAAGAATATAATCCCAAAAGACAAGTAACCCAAATTGCAGTCAACCATCTAATTGTTTCATTTTTGGTTTTAAGTTCATCGATTCTGTCTCGATGCCAAACCTTCCCTTGTGCTTTCATAGGAGTTAGAAAATATATCTTATATTTAAAAACGGTCGAAAAACATTAACTTATGCGCTCTTCGTCTAGCTAACGCTTGCAAAAGGAATTTAACAAATAATTTAATTAAGATTTAACAACTTTTTCCAACTCTTTTACAATCTTCCCATACCAAAAAGCAGCTTGTTGCGCCCTTGACAGGTAATGATTAGCTGATATTGACTTATTTGCCCTACCTTGGATAAAGTCAGCAACTGATTCAGGCACATTATTGTATAACATGAAGTTATAATGCCATTTCCTTAAGTATTTTAATGAGAAAGTGCATTCTTTTTCTTTATAGCGTTGCCTTAAGCCGTTATAGGTGTTATTTACAGTTTTTAGCTTGTTATATACAAATAAAGGAAGATAAATATTATTGATATTTTTAGTATTCCTCAATTCCGAGACATTATAATAAGCGATATTGCCGTTAATTGTAAACTTATCAATTTGAAAGGTTTTAAGGAATTTAAGGCACTCACCGTATCTTATGCCAGAGGTAGCCAAGACTAGGTAAACTAGCTCTAATGCTGCATTTCGTTTAATTTTGTTATAATTAAGTAAAACAGCTTCATTATCTGGAACAAAGAAATCCTTTCTGCTTTTGACTATTTTAAGCACTTTACGGTATTTAGTTATTATTTCCAATGGAAGCTTTTCGGTCTGTTCTAAGTATTTTAAATATACTCTTGCAGTGTTTAAGGAATTAGCTGTTCCATTAGCCAAAGAAAAGATATAAGCTTGTAATTCTAATGGCGTATTAAACTGGCGTGAATCTAGTGTGCGTGAGAAATAGCTTTTAATGTGGTTTAAATGATTCTGGCAATAATTCTGAATACTTACCCATTGCTTAAACTCATCTGTATTTTTAAAAAATAATGAAGAATTATACATACGATTTTGGTAAAAATCATTTTTGTAGTCTAAATAATCAGTAAATATGAATGAGGGGGTAGGGATTTGAACCCTAGTAGGCACTAAGCCAATAGGTATCTTAATGGTCATCGCAATTTCTTGCTCATCATACCTAAGCCTATCCCGTTTGGCCACTCCGGCACCCCCTCGGGACATTCTCTAAGAATTATCGAGATATATAAAAGGTTTTTGGTAGAGCTAAATCAAATGTTTAGCCACGCGTAAAGTAATGCATTAAAAAACTAAAAAATTTATTAAATGCAAATTAATTATAATTAGTTAATGGCTAGAAAAATAATGTTTGCTCTTTTTCTAATTCTAATTTTAATGTATGGCTGTAATAAGCAAACTCCTACTCCACAGCCGACTGCAACACCAACGCCAAATGCAGATACGGAGTCTACATCACCTGAAATTACTGAAATTAGTCCATCTCCGGTTGTGTCACAACAGTCATTCTCTATTAAGGTAAAAAATCTTGGGACAAGTAAAGAGGATATATTGTCAATTACCTTCAACATGGCAGGATACATGAAAACCTACTTTATTGATACTCTTAGCAGTAAGATCTCTGTTGAGAATGAATTAATGACAATTGATAATTTAATTTTACCAATTTGCATTGATACTGGACAGCATGAATTAAAAATTAAGACAACAAAAGGCGAAGCTAAAAAAGATTTTCAAGCGCAAAAAGTTAGATCAGTAGCTGTTAATAGTCCGCCAAATATTGTAGAAATAAGAGCTAAAGAAGGTAAAATTGTACAGGAAAAAGATACAATAATGAAAAATGAAGCTTACACAATTTCAGGAAAAAACATGGAACTATCCTCAATTGATTTATATAATGAGAGGTTTGAATTAACCAAATCTATAAAATGTGTTTATAGTACCGAAGAAATAATAGCAATTACAAAGGGTCAGAGTTATTGTCATTATATAAGTTCACCTAATGATTATACAAGATATTCATTTTTTATTGCCGATGAAGTTAAAGACAGCCAATACAATTTAATAGCAACAAAAACTATTAAAAGTAACGATATTGAGTCAATCTGTCATAGCGAGAATTTTATTATTAATCTAAAAAGTAAAGCAAGTGACGAACCGGTATCACTCACTCCAATAATTATCGAAATCATACCTTCAAATGGAGATTCATACACAAAGTTAGATATTAAGGGTAAAAACTTTGGAATAGAAGTAGAAGAATTATTTATAATACCATCACAAACTATTGAAAGTAGAAATATCAATGAAGTGACTAAATACAGGCTAGTATATTATAGATCATCAGATAGTCTTATGTACATAAGTGACAGCGATATTACAAGTGTGGCAGCTCCTTTTTGTCTTAAGAATGGGAATTATGATATTTATGTTAAGACTAACAATGGGTTGAGTAATTCAAAGGTATACAAACTTGAGAACAAAGAGGATTTTAAACTTGATATCCCAGTTATTTCTAAACTAAGTAAGAATGAAGGAAAACCAGGTACAAAAATAGATTTGGAAGGCAATAATTTAATACAGGTAAAAGGCTTGTTTTTTATCTCAGGCGACAAATACAGCCAGGTAAAAATTCCAGTGGATTCATATAATATAGAAAATGATAACAAGATAAATAATATTATTATTCCAAAGCAAACCAGTGGCGTATTATTCTATTATTTAGTCGCGTCTTTTAAGCCGAAAGAAAATTCATATGAGACTTGTGAAAGTGGGTATAATGATGAAGTGAAATTTACTATTCTGTCTTCAACTGCTCAAACTGGGCTGGCGTCAGAATTAATCTAGCCAAGTAATCTTATTTATAATTAACAATTATCTCCATCTAACCCTAACATCATCAGTCCTTTCATAAGGAAGTATTTCTGTTTTTTCTATTTTTGCTCTTGCGCCAGATTTATACATTAATAAACCAAGATGCGCAATCATTGCAGCATTATCTACCAAATATTGGTTCTCCGGGATAAAGCATTTCGCATCTCTCTCTTCGCACATTATTCTGCACATCTCCTGCAAGCGCCTATTACATGCAACTCCTCCGCCAAGCAGTAGCTCTTTTTTTTCGCAGTGGGCAATAGCGCGCTCACTTACTTCAACAAGCATTGCAAACGCTGTCTCCTGGAGTGAAAAACATAAATCTTCTTTTGAATATTTTTTGGAATTGTATTTCTGCTTAAGGTTAGTCAAAAGCCCTCCAAACGATACATCCATTCCCTTAACTGCATAAGGAAGCTCAATTAGGTTTTTTCCAAGTTTTGCCAATTCTTCAATTTTTGGCCCGCCGGGAAAACCTAGCGATAACTCACGCGCAAATGAATCAAGAAAATTTCCGATTCCATTGTCAAGAGTTTCACCAAATATCCTGTATTTGCCGCCTTCATACGCTATAACTTGTGTGTTTGCACCAGACGCATAAAGCAAAACAGGGTCTTTGCAATCCGGAAAAAGCATCCTTCCAATTTCAAGATGGGCAACGCAATGGTTAACACCAATAATTGGTTTTTTTAAAACAACAGACATGCTTCTTGCAACAATTGCACCAATTCTTAGGCAATGGCCAAGTCCTGGACCTTGCGAGAATGTAATCAAATCAATTTCTGATGCTTTTTTTTTTGATTTGTCAATTGCTTCTTTAATCACAATATCGCATATTTCTGCATGATGCATTGCAACCTCTGCTGGAACCATTCCTCCGGAATCTGTTGTGAATGCATTCTTGACATTAGATAAGACAATATTATTTTCAATTACAGATGCACCAAATGTATGTGCTGTTGATTCTATGCCAAGGACTATCATGATTTTCTATTAAAAAACATTCTAATTATTAAATTTATATTATCTATTAGTTTTCTTTGCTGCAAAAATCGTAGATAATACCAAGGTTAGCGCCACCGATAATTACCCAGATAATATCTTCTATTGGTAGTCCAAAAACAGTAATTCCTATAAGATTATTAATAAGCCAGTCTTTTGAAAACCATCCCGGGTTAAGCAAGCTTGGAATCACATATGCAGGAATTAAAAAAATCATTGTAAAAATTCCCGAATAAATTGCAGGTTTGGTTAACTTTGAATTACTAAATATCATTATTGCCAGTAAAACACTTGCAGTGATACCTGCTGCAAAAAACGAGTGTAACCCTGCAGACATAAGTAACCAGGTTGACAGATAAGCATATACTACAATTATAAAAAATCTATTGTAAGAAAAATATTTTTTATTAGCCTCAACTTTAGCGAATATATGTGCTGATGCTGCTGCAATTCCTGAAAGAAAAAAACCAAACATAAAATCTTCTATTCCAATGTATGTATGAGTAATTGTAAGAGGCCTCCACCAATCGCTATTGTAAAAAAATGCACTTAAAAATCCTGCTATTGCACAAAGAAAACTAATAAGTAACATCTGTTTTCGCAAGTTTTGTTTAATAATAAAAAAAGCTGTCCAAATAATACCCATCACTAGGCATCCTATAAAATAGCTATACTCAAACATATTAAAAACTCAAATTATTAGTTAATATAAAACTTATCTAGAAATTATCTGTTCAATCGCTTTTTCAATTTTTGCGCTCATATTATAGCCATTCTCTTTGCAGTATTTCCTGAATTTCTCCATTAAAGATTTGTCAATAGTGAAATTTACCCTATCTTTAGTTCTTATTTTTCCTGTTTTTTCAAACTCAATTAAGCTATCAAAAAAAGGCTTATCTTCTTTTGCAATCTTTTCTGCGACTTTTAAAAAGTTATCTGATGACATTTTTTATTTTTTCCTCAATCTTATTTATACTTGTTGTATTTTCAAGCAGCATTTCCTTAATCGTATTTGCAAGCTTGCTATCGTCTGTTTTGCATTTTTCGATATCTGCATAAGTTTTTATTAATAACGCAGCTGTTCTTTTATTGCCTTCTATAAATACGTGGTCAAGCAATATTGCCCTGACAACATAGGCAAGTGCTTTAATCCAGTTTTCAGTTCTTTTTGCATAGCTTAACGCAAAATCTAGGCTTGCCTCATTATGAAAATCTCCACTGTCAAATTGCTGATTTAAGTATAAAATATCTTTTTTGTTCAATATAAATTTAGTTTTTGAATACATTTATATACGTATAAGTGTGTATTTATTTTTAAATTTTTTGCTTTTATAAGCACACCTTTTTTAAAAATAGTATTTTTCTTTTGTTGTTAGATGATTAAATACCAGAAATCACCATACATTGACGAGGAGATTTTTGCTACGATGCACCCTTTTGTCAAAGAGTGGTGGAAAAACAAATTCACTAGTTTTTCAGCACCACAAAAGTATGGCATAATCCCAATCCATAATAGAGAAAATACTTTAATTTTTGCATCAACCGGTTCAGGAAAGACGCTCACTGCATTTGCTTCAATCATAAATGAGCTTACGTTTCTCTCTGAAAAGGGCCTGCTTGAAGATAGGGTTTATTGCGTATATATAAGCCCGCTAAAAGCGCTTTCAAGAGATATAAATATTAACTTAAAAGAGCCGCTCTCCGGGATAAAAAAAATTGCAAAACAGAATAATACTAAGATTGATATAAGGGTGGCAGTAAGGACTGGAGACACGACAAGTTCAAAAAAAGCAGGCATGCTGAAAAATCCTCCGCACATTTTGATTACAACTCCTGAGAGCTTTGCAATTGTTTTATCATCAAAAAGATTCAGGGAAAAATTAGCCAAGGTTGAATGGATGATAGTTGATGAGATACATGCTCTAGCGTCGTCAAAAAGAGGAGTCCATCTGTCGCTATCTATTGAAAGGCTTGCAGCAATAACAAAGTTTTCTAGAATCGGCCTCTCAGCAACTGTTGCGCCACTAGAGGAAGTTGCAAAATATCTAGTCGGAAAAAATGATGCTGGCCTTGATAATGATTGTACAATAGTTGATGCACAATTTGAGAAAAAAATGGATTTAAGGGTTCTTTGCCCTGTTCCTAACCTTATTGATTCGCCGCATGATGTAACAATTAACAAAATGTATGAACTGATAAATTCACTTGTTCAGCTACATAGGACAACCTTAATTTTCACAAACACAAGGTCAGCTACTGAGCGGGTTGTGCATACATTAAAAGACAAATATCCTAAAATATACACTGAAAAATCCGGCGAAGCAAATTCAAAATCACTTATAGGTGCGCATCACGGTAGCCTTTCTACAGCACATAGGTTGATGATTGAAGACCAGCTTAAGGCAGGCCAATTGAAATGCATTGTAAGTTCAACCTCACTGGAGCTTGGCATTGACATAGGATATATTGACTTAGTGATTTTACTTGGAAGCCCAAAATCTGTTGCAAGGGCGATGCAAAGAATCGGAAGATCAGGCCACCAGCTTCATGATACTGCGAAAGGAAGAATTATTGTTTTAGATAGAGATGATTTGGTTGAATGCGCAGTTCTATTAAAAGCAGCAATTGAAAAAAAGATTGATAAAATTGATATTCCTAAAACCTGCCTTGATGTTTTGGCACAGCAATTATTTGGAATGGCAGTTGAGCGCATACATTCTATAGAAGAGGCATATGTTATTGTAAAAAGAAGCTATTGCTATTCTGGTCTTAAAAGAAGTGATTTTGATGAAGCGCTTAATTATCTGGCAGGTGAATATGTATCACTTGAAGACAGGCATGTCTATGCAAAGATTTGGCTTGATAAAGAGACAATGACATTTGGCGCAAGAAGCAGGATGGGAAGAGTCCTATATATGACAAATATTGGAACAATTCCTGAGGAGTCGTACATCACTGTTAAAGTAGGAGATGAAATTGTAGGAAAACTTGATGAGAGTTTCCTTGAAAGATTAAAAAGAGGAGACGTCTTTGTCCTTGGCGGAGATACTTATGAGTTTCAGTTTGCAAGAGGAATGGTTGCGACAGCCAAAACCAGTTCAGGAAGGCCGCCAACTGTCCCATCATGGTTTTCTGAGATGCTTCCGTTAAGCTTTGACCTTGCAATCGAGATACAAAAGCTGCGCCAGAATATTGAGCAGCAATTTATCTATAAAAAAAATAAGCCGGATATTGTTGACTTTATCAAGGGATATCTTTATGTCGATGAGTATGGAGCAAATTCAATTTATGAATACCTATATGAGCAGCATAAGTTTTCAGAAATAGGCGGCGAAAGAACTCTTGTTGTTGAGCATTTCAAAGAGGATGATCGCAAATTTGTTGTATTTAACTCCCTTTACGGAAGGCGCGTCAATGATGTTTTATCAAGGGCACTTGCTTTTGCAATCGCAAAAACAGAGCATAGGGATGTTGAAATCGCAATAAACGACAATGGCTTTATGCTTTCATACACGAAAAATCTGCAGGTAATCAAAGCATTTAACCTTTTATCTGCAGGAAGCCTTGATAAAGTGATGGAGCAGGCGCTTGACAAAACAGAGATTCTGCAGAGAAGATTTCGGCACTGCGCATCAAGGGCGCTTATGATTATCAGAAACTATCACGGCCACAAAAAAACTGTTGGAAAACAGCAGGTAGGTTCAATGCTGCTGCTCAATGCAGTCCGGCAAATTTCAAATGATTTTATTATTCTAAAAGAGGCGCGGCGTGAAATATTAGAGGATTTGATGGATATAAAAAATGCAGCATTAGTCCTTAAGTTAATAAAAGATAAAAAAATTAAAATCTCTGAAAAATTTTTAGATTACCCAAGCCCTTTTTCATTCAACCTGATTTTACAGGGATATTCTGATATATTCAAAATTGAAGACAGGGCTGATTTTTTAAAAAGAATGCATGAAAAAGTTCTTGCGCAAATAAACGGTGAACCTAAAAAAGAAGAGACTGCCAAGTTTTCATATCATGCAATATGGGATGAGATGCAGGAGAAGCGAAGGCTAAAAAAAATAGAGGAGATTGAGGAATTAAAAACAATTGCTGCCAATCTTGAGGAAGTCTCTCTTATTGTAAAAGAAGCGCTTTATGATATGATTGATAACAAAACTGAATTTAGAAAAGAAGCTCTTGATATAATCAATGAAAAAAAAGATGATTTTCCGCAGTTGCTTAAAGAGTTTGTAGCAAAAAAGCTGCATGAGCTTGATGAGAAGACAATCCTATTAAAGCAGCTTAATAAGGCAGCATATAAAGAGCATCTTGAGAATGAGACAACAGCTGCAATAAAACGATTGATTGACAGTGAAAGAAGCGGGTTTTCAGGCTCATTTATTTCATGGCTTACTAATTTTTTAAACGGGACAATTCCTTTTGTATGGGAAAAAGAACTTGTTATTTTTTTAAGAAAAGCGAAAGACGAGATTGACGCATAAGTATTATTCAAAACAATTAAATATTTAAGTAAGTATTCCTTACAATAAGAATAAATGAAATTTAGAGGATTAAAATGGCTGTTGAAACAATAAAAATGTCATCAAAAGGGCAGGTTGTCATACCAAAAGATATTAGGGACATGATTGGTGCAAATGAAGATACAATATTTGCAGTAACAAACAGCAAAGACACAGTTGTATTAAAAAAAATAGAAATACCTACTAAAGACGAGCTAATAAGCCAGCTTAAAATTATTGCAGAGCAGGGCAAAACAAGATTGCAGAAAAAAGGGATCAGCGAGTCAGATTTACAGAAAAAATGAATGTCACGTTTGACAACAATGTGCTTCTATCATCTACATTATGGGATGGAAGTGTTTCTCAGAAGCTTTTGTTTGATTTGATACGAAGAGGAGATATAAAAATTTGTGTATCAAATGAGATACTGGATGATTACAAGAAGGTTTTGAAGCGCGATTTTGAATATGCTGAAGGGGAAGTTGCAACAATTTTAAAAACAGTTTATAGCTTTGTGACAATTATTGAAGTTAAAGAAAAGATTCAGATTGTATTTGACGACTCAGATGATGATGCCATAATTTCATGTGCTGTTGCTTCTGAATCAAAATATGTTATAACATATGATGAGCATCTTTTAAAAATAAAACAATATAAAGAAATAAGAATAATAACTCCCGAAGCGGCCAGAGCGATAATCTGATGAAAGGCTTATCTCTGCCTCATCCTATCAATTTTACTTACTTCATCAATAAGCTTTTTTGCTGTATTTTGCGTATCAACTTCAACTGACCCTGCTGCTCCGCAATACGGGCACTGCTTAAAGGAAATGTTCTCGTCTCTTGAAAATTTATAATTGCATTTTTTGCAGAAATATTTTACTTTTGCCATATTTTTTGATATGCAATAGGATTATATAAATTTTGTTGTGGAATGATGGATTTATCATGGTTGTAAAATTAATTGAATGTAGAAATATTCCAATTCAATGCTTTTAAAAGTAAAGTGTGTTTACCAAGATTTAAACATGACATTCAAAAACCTCAATCTGATTGAGCCGCTTCAAAAAGCGCTTATTAAACAAGGATATTCTACACCAACTCCTATTCAATTAAAAGCTATCCCAAGCCTTTTGGAAGGAAAAGACTTAATTGGTATTGCACAAACAGGAACTGGTAAAACAGCTGCTTTTGTTCTTCCTATCCTTCAGCGCATGGCTGAAAAGGAATCAAGGAAACTTAGAACACTTGTTCTTGCACCAACTAGAGAACTTGCTGCGCAAATCGGTGAAAGTTTTGCAGCGTATGGGCAATATCTAAAATTTAAGCAAGTAGTAATTTTTGGCGGTGTTGGCCAGGGGCCGCAAGTACAGGCTTTAAGCCATGGCGTTGATATTGCTGTTGCAACACCTGGAAGATTGCTTGATTTGATGAATCAGGGCAAAGTCAATCTAAGAGATATTGAGTTCTTTGTTCTGGATGAGGCAGACAGGATGCTTGATATGGGATTTATCCATGATATCAAAAAAATAATTGTAAAACTTCCGCAAAAGCGCCAATCATTATTTTTTTCAGCGACAATGCCGCCCTTGGTTAGCCAGCTTGCAAATCAGATGCTAAAAAGCCCTTTAAGGGTTGAAGTTGCACCGCAAGCAACAACTGTTGAACTTGTCAAGCAATGTGTTTTTTTTGTTGATTCGCAGATTAAAGAAAAACTTCTCTTAGAGCTTCTGTTGCAAAAGCATCTGACAAGAGTATTGGTATTTACAAAGACAAAGCATCGCGCAAATAAAGTTGCCTATTATCTAAATGAACATAGGATCCATTCTGAAGCGATCCACGGCAATAAATCACAAGGTGCAAGGACACAGGCTCTTGCAAGCTTTAAAGCAGGCAAAACAAAAGTACTTGTCGCAACAGATATTGCTGCAAGAGGCATTGATATTGATGATATCTCTCATGTAATAAATTTTGAGCTTCCTAATGAGCCAGAAAGTTATGTGCATAGGATTGGGAGGACAGCAAGAGCAGGAGCGCAAGGAACCGCATATTCATTTTGCGCTGCTGATGAGCGTGATTTTTTACGCGACATCGAAAAACTGATAAGGCTAAAGCTTGAAGTTATAGAGCACCAATATCATTCTGTTCGGGCAGAGAACGCAACTGGCGCTGCAGCACGCCCACCACCAAAAGCCCAGAGAGGAAGGCAGGGAAGCTTTAAAGGCCATCAAAGGCGAAGTGAGCCAAGAAGAAGCAGTGGATTTAGGAGAAGGTAAATTTATTTTTTAAGTTTTTTTATTTTTGTTGAATAATTGCTCAGCAGGGCACCCTAATTCTTTTTGCTTGCAGAATTTACAGGCCAGATTGCCTCTGACAAAACCGTTCCCGACAGTTGTCAGAACAACCAATAAAATAATCAATGCAAGCATTATCCAATTGAATTTCAATATCAATAATACTATTCCTGCAACCATTGGAACTAATGAAACAAGTAAATCAGGTAGTAATTCTTTCCAGGTAATCTTGTGTTCGACAAATTTTTTGGAATTACCCTTTTTGAAAAACACAGCGCTTAACTTTCCTTTACCAAAAGCACAAAACTTTCCATAGTAATAGCAATTGACGCAATGGCTTTTCATCAAGTTAATCTCCAATGCAATCAAATATAGAATATAGAACAGCACGATGATATTGCCTAACTGGCTTAGGATATATGCGCCTATTGAGTAGATTACAATTGACACAAGATTAGAGATTAAAATAATCCCACAGGGATAGTTCTCATATGATTTTAAATGAGGCACATTATAATATTAATGATTGGAGAATATAAATATTGCGGGAAAGTAGGTAATAAATTACAAAAATACTCCCTTTAGTAAGGTAAAAAAAGAATTTTTTATAAAATTTAATATATAACTACCTGTTATTCCTATTAATATTATGACTTTTATTCAAAAATGAAAGTGTTGTTGGATACAAATATTGTAATAAATCGTGAAGCAAATTATATTCGAAATAAAGACATTGCTACATTATTTTATTGGATTGACAAACTACACTATCAAAAATGTATACATCCATTTACTATTAAAGAGATAGAGAACCATAAAGATAAGGAAATCGTAAAAACCTTCCAAGTGAAATTAAATTGTTATGTAATTCTTCAAACAGAAGCACCACAAGACCCTTTAGTTACAAAGATATGCAGCAATATAGATAAATCGACCAATGATATTAACGACACTAAATTAATAAATGAGTTAGTGAATAATCGTGTTGATTTCTTAATTACAGAAGATAAAAAGATACATGAAAAGGCCAAATTACTTAACATTGAAGCCAGAGTGTTTTCAATAGAGTCTTTCCTTGAAAAAATTGTTGCAGAAAATCCCGATTTAACAGAATACAAAACACTTTCAGTAAAAAGAAAATATTGTGGAGAAATTAATCTTTCTGATTCGTTTTTTGATTCTTTTAGAAAAGATTATATTGGGTTTGACACTTGGTTTAATAAAAAAGCAAATGAATTTGCATATGTATGTTCTGACACTAATAAAATACTAGCATTTCTTTATTTAAAAAGAGAAGATGTTGATGAGAATTATGGTGACATTCAACCTGTTTTTTCAAAAAAAAAAAGGTTAAAGATAGGAACATTCAAAGTTGACTTAAACGGAAATAGGTTAGGGGAACGATTTCTTAAAATTGTATTTGATAATGCATTAAAACAACGAGTGGATGAAATATATGTTACCATTTTTAAAAAAAGTGCTGAACATGAAAGACTTATTAACCTATTAGAAGATTGGGGATTCAATTATTGGGGTATAAAAACAACACCTTCAGGTGAAGAATTGGTTTATGTAAGAAATTTTTCAAAATCATTTGATGCTGAAAACCCAAAATTGACTTTTCCATATATTTCATTACATACAAATATCTTTATTGTACCTATACGACCCTCATATCATACAGATCTTCTACCCGATTCTATCCTAAATACTGAATCTCCTGAAGAATTTATAGACAATGAACCACACAGAAATGCAATTAGTAAAGTGTACATTTCACGCTCCTTTGAAAAAAATTTGAAAAGAGGAGATATCATTGTTTTTTATAGAACCAAAGAGCCTGAAAAGAGTGCTATTTATTCCAGTGTAATTACAAGTATTGGTATTGTAGATAATGTTATTCTAAATATTAAAAATGAAGATGATTTCATTATGCAATGTAGAAAAAGGAGTGTTTTTCCTGACAATGAGTTAAAAAAACAGTGGGAGTATCAGAAATACAACCGACCGTTTATAGTGAATTTCCTTTATTCTTATTCATTTCCTCATAGACTAAATTTGCATAAATTGATAGAACTAAGGATAATTTCTGATGTGTTAAATGCTCCAAGGGGATTTGTAAAAATAACAATAAGTGATTTCGAAAAAATATTGAGAGATACAAAAACAGATATGCACTTAATAGTAAATTTATGACACAATCAAAAGATTATTAAAGACCAAGTACTTAAACCAAGTTGAGAGGTACAAAATGGCGAAATTATTTTCTATTAAAAAAAAATATTCAGATCGAATTTATTCAAAAGAAAAATTTGTTGAATTCAGAAGACAGAATGTAAATGTTAACGAAGGTGAACTATGTTTAATATATACTAGTGCACCCGTAAAGAAAATAACAGGTTATTTTATAGTAAAAGAAAAAATTAGAACTTCATTAAAAAAGTTGTGGGATTTAACTAAAACAGTTGCAGGAATATCTTATGAAGAATTTAACGAGTATTTTAAAAATTGTGAGTTAGGTACTGCTATTGTATTTAAAAAAATACAAAAATTTTCTAAAATGCTAGGATTGGATGATTTAAGGCTAAATGGCTCTTTTATTCCACCACAATCTTATTGCAATTTGAATGTTTATTTAATTGAATTATATAATGAATTTATACCCCAAAAAGATTTAAATCAATTTACACTGCAAAATAAGTAATGATTGAATATGGCTACAGAACCAATAGCTGATGAACCAGTTATTGCTTATAGGTTATTTAGAAAGGAAGAAATAGATCAACTTGGAGAGTTTTTGCTTAAACAGGCGGAGCTTAAAAACCAATTTCCAGATTATCCAAAATGGATAAGAAAAATTATTCCTCAAATTATTGGTTCAGCCGAGAAAAAAAATGAAATTGGTAATTGGAGACTTGCTTTTGGATTATTTAAGGGTATTCCAAAAGAGGAAACAACTTTAAATAAGAAGATTATTGGTTCAGCGTTAATTAACCTAAGTACAAGTAATAGTGTTGAATTAAAGAGTTTTTTTATCTGTCCTGAAGATAGAAAGCATTCGTATTCTTACAAACTTTTTGATATGGTTCATACTCACTGTGCAAAACATGGTATAAGAAAAATTGAGACTAGCGTATCCTCTTCTGATATTGCGACCATATCCATTTTTTTAAGACAAGGTTATAAAGTAATTAATGAGGAAGATATATATTTAATTGGCCAACCTAGAATAAGAATGCAAAAAAAACTATTACCTTTCTTTGAAGGAGACCCTTTCGATTGGGAACAAATATGTTTTTGGTTTATTACTAATTATCTTAAAGCATATAATATTGAACAAGAGGAAAAGGAATTAAATTTCAAATTGGATTTATCTAATGATGGTGTAACAGATTTCAAACAGGATATCCAAATTTCCAATTGCACAAATAATTCGTGTTTTAGATTGACACTTAACTGTAGAGCTTATGTATTAACAAAATGTGATATTAATGAATTAAAGCAGTCTATTGATAAGAGTAAGAAAGAGAAAAAAGACTTAACAATTTATTTAATAAAAGAAATAGATGAGAGTGAAAAAAAATATTTAGACAAAAACCAATTAATTTATTTTGATGAAAGAAAAATTTGTTCTGATTCTGGAAAATTGAATTTACCTTCATATTCAAAACGTGACATAGGTGGTATGATTGTTGAACTTAAAGAGAATTATTATAATCATATAACTAATAAAAAAAATTTTGTTTATTATAAGGGAGCAAAGATAGGTCACAATTTACGTCAACACTCTATAATCTTTTTTTTCGTATTACCTTCAAAAAATGAAATTAAAGGAGAGATTATGGGATATGGTTATTTGAAAACCCCCCCAACTATTGGCAACCCTGAAAAAGAATGGCAGAAAAATTCTGGAAAAGCTATATTGGAAAAAGAGGATTTTAATCAGTTCACCCAAAATAAAGAGCGAATTATGACGATGCAAATATGTGATTTTAAACATATAACACCAATAAAATTTAATGCAATAATTCAATCCATTAATTTTAATCTTGAACCTGAAGACTTACATCAGTATTATTTAGATAAGAAAACAACAAAGGCGCTTATTGCTGGATATCAACCTCTTGATGGTTTTGAAGATAATAATCTAAAGATTGTTTCATCCTTTGTAAAACATTGTGACTCAAGGTCTTATTCTGCTTTTTGGACTAAAAAAAAAGAGATAAAAAAAGAACCTGAAAATATTGCAAAAACTTTGCTCACAAGCTTTTTAGATTCAAAATTTTATACCTATGAAGAGCTATTGATTGGAAATGGTTTTGTGGATATATTAGCACGAGAAAGAAACGAACAAGACAAACATATTTTATTAGAACTTAAAATTAATAATGGTCCATCCTATTTAAAAAAAGGGGTTAATCGTTTGAAGGAGTATATTAATAAAGCGGACACATATAATATTATGAAGCAAGTGTATTTTATAATTTTTAACTTTACTGATAGCAATACCGCGAAGAATTACCATCTTAAAAAAATAAGATATAAAGATTATAAAATAATTGTATTTGTTATATCTCTGCCAAGATGTCATGAATAATTTTATTTCATCACATTTATTTAAATCGCATTAATATTTTTTCAAAATCAACTTTATCAGATATAAACCTATTTATTGTCATCTAACTCACCTTATTCTTTTTCACCGAAATCAATGCCAATGCAATCATCAACACAATTGCATACACTCCAAGAATCACTAGTTCCTTTTGCAACAATTGCAGTGGCACATTAAATATTATTATTTTCTTAAACATTGCAGTTGTTATCACAAACGGGTTCATTGCTGCAATCGCAGACGCAAGAAGCGGCATTGTCTCAAGCGGCGCGATTGAATCAGAAAACATGAAAAAACCTATTGCTGTGAAAGTCGTTATCAAAATGCTTGTCTGCTCAACTCTGAATAAGTATGCGTATATCATTCCTGCAAAGACAAATATCAAAGACAAAAGAATGCATACGATTAATATTGAAGGCAGGTTTGCAATTATGTCGATATCAAACTTTGTCTTTGCAACAACCAAAAGAACTGATACCTGAAACATTATTACAATAAGATTTGTTATGACAAGCCCCATTGTCATGATAAGTGAGCTTGTCGGTGCGATCATGTTTCTTAAAAACGCCCTGTTATTGATTTCAGACAGCGTTACAATATTTGCAAAAAGTATGCTGATAAATAGAATAACCATTGCAAGAAGCGATGGAAATACAAGAGTAATATCTTTAAGCCCCGGCGACACTGCCTCGTATGCTTCAAGCACAGGATTAATCAGCTTTTCTGCAAGTGAAGGCTCAAGTTTTGAAAGTAATTTAAGGTTTTCATTTAGAGATTTCTGAAGCGCAAGCACATTGACTACAGCTCCATCAATTTTTTCAACATAGATGTCAACATTTTCAATTTCATCATCAAGCATTATCTTGAATTCATCAAGCTGCTCTATTCCATCGTCAAACTGGGTTTTTAAGGAAACAGCATCTTGATAATATTTATCCATTGATGATGTCGCTCTGCCAACCAAGAATTCAATATTTACTAGTTTTGCGCTGATGGAATTCAAGAGCAGGCTCTGGTATTGCTCTGTGCTTAAAGGAACAACTGACCTATTCACAAAATTTCCTGATAAATTAACAAGAGTAATATTATCAAGAGTAAAGAAGCTTTCATTAAATAATGTAAAATTATAATCCTCTTCTAGTTCTTCAATCTGTGTTGTATTTAAGTCAATTAGATAATAGCTGTTATTAAATTCAATAACATCATAATCGCTAAAATCAAAAGTAGATACTGACTCCTGATACGATACGATTTCATCAGACAATTCGTTTTCAAGTGATTTCACTTCTCCATAAGATTCATTGAAATCATTAAAAGCTGCATTAAGGTTAGTCTGCAGTATTTTTATTGCCTTATATTTAGGAGTAAATTCACTCCTTAATTTTATCATGCGCTCTTTTCTTTCAAGAAGGGATTCCCTGATATTATATGACTCATTTACTAGCGCATCAATATCATCATTTCTCCGGTCAAGAAATACAACTAGTGTCTGAATATTCCCAAGGATTGTCTTTGCAGATTCAATGCTTATTTCCTCGGATTGCGTGCCGAGATAATCTGTCAGTTGGTTTAGGATTGCTGTTGTTATTTTTTTTCTTGTATTGTCGTAATAGAACGTCAATGTTCCGCTCGGAATTAATTCTCCTTCTTTTACCTGCATGAAATTATCGCCGAAAAGAATGCATATATGGGTTTTTTCAAGCTCCACATCATCAATGCATAATGTGACATTGTCGTATTGCCGTACAATTCCGATGCCTGTGAAATTTGCAATTACAGGACCAAGGGACTCTGGGTCGCTACTGATAACTCCAATGTTTATATCATGGACAGTATCTCCTGAAAATGCAAATCCTATAATTAATATTAGAATAAGCGGGCCAATAACAAGGAGCGCTAAAGAACTTAAGCTTCTGAATATTAGGCTTAGATTTTTCCATACCTCAAAAAATAATTTTTTTATCATTTTTATTTCTGCACTGCCTGCTTGAATATTGCAAGTAAATCATGGTTCTCTTTTGATTTTTTCAATTTATCAAGGTCAATAATTTTTGCAAATTTTCCCTTGTTCATTATTCCGACTTTGTTTACATTGGCATCAATCTCTGAAAAAATGTGTGATGTGACAATTACTGTTTTTCCCTTGGCAGCAGTTTTTTGTACAACTGCCCAGAACTGCTCGACAAGAAGAGGGTCAAGCCCTGTTGTAGGCTCATCCAAAATCAAAATCTTAGGGTCATGGATAAGTGAGATTGCAAAATCAAGTCGGCGTTTCATTCCGCCGGAAATATTTCCTGCAAGGGATTTTTTATGCTTAAGCAGTTCAACATCTTTTAGTATATTATCAATATAATCTTCTTTTGGATACAACCCGTAAAGATTTGAGTAATACTTCATGTTTTCAGCAATAGTTAATTTTTCATAGAAGCTGTTTTCCTGGGTAGTATATCCAACTAACTTTTTAATTTTTGAAGTGTTTTTTGAAAGATTCTCCCCTTCTATAGAAATAGTGCCTGAATCTGCCTGCAGGATTCCGAGGATTATTTTCATAAGAGTAGACTTGCCGCAGCCCGATGGCCCGATAAGCCCGAAAATCTCGCCTTTTTCAATAGATAAGCTAATCCCGTCAAGGACTTTGTTTTTTCCGAAGGACTTTGTGATATTTGTACAACTGATGTATGACATTAGAATTAGAGTAGGTGATTGGGTTATTAAAAGTTGCGGGGGAAATTGAGATACCATCTGTAATGAGGTAACTCATAAACAGAATCCCTGTGGATTGTAAACAGCCGCATCTCTAATCCTATCAAGGTAAAAAGTTCTATTTTCATTTCTGAGGTGACAGAAAGATTCTATTATTACAGAGTTATCATA
>JAZDLQ010000005.1:0-3652 GCA_043801855.1 archaeon
TGATTACAATAGTTATTTTGTTTATCTGGTTTTAAATGGCCTTCTGAATTGCATTTATTATATCTTTCACGCAGTTGGGTGATTAATTTTATTATTTCCATATTAGATAATTTTAATAAAGACTCTTTAAATATTATTGAGATAAGTTTAAAAATCAATTTTTCTAAAGATAAGTTATGCCAAGAACAAAGAAAGAAGTAAATGAAGAAAGCGAAAAAGTAGAAGAGTTTGCCGGCAAGGAATTTGAACAAGCGGCTGAAGCTGAATCATTAAAGACAGAAGAAACTCTTGAAGAGAAAAAGAAAAAGTTGCTGGAAAAAGCAAAAAAGCTTGCTGAGAAAGTTGATATTACAATAACAGAGGAACTTAAAGAAAAAGTCAAAGAAAAAAAGAAAAAAGATACTCTTGTTCCTTTGGACGACTATGTAAAATCCGGAATTTATCTTGGAACTAAAGTTGTGACTCCTGATATGAGGCCTTTTGTTTATAGAAGAAGAGCAGATGGGCTTGCAATTTTCAACACAGATATTATTGATGACAAATTAAGAGAAGCAACAGAATATCTTTCAAAATTCAACCCAAAAGATGTAATTATTGTATGCAAAAGACAGGCAGGATGGAAAGCAGTCAATATGTTTTCTGAAATAACTGGAATAAGAGTTTTTACAAAAAAATATCCTGCTGGAATCCTGACAAATTCAGAACTTCCAAACTTTTTTGAAATAGAACTTGCAGTAATCTGTGATTCCTGGCTTGACAAAAATGCCCTTGCTGACGTAAAAAAAGTTCATAAAAAAATTTTATTGATTTGCGACACAAACAATCATTCAAAAAATGCAGACCAGATTATAATTGGAAATAACAAGCACAATAAAAGTTTAGGGTTGATTTTTTATCTTCTTGCCAGGGAATATGCCAAAGCAAAAGACATAAATGCCAAGATTCCGGATTTAGAAGAGTGGGAGAAAGAAGAGGCTTTGTGATTTGATATTATTCTTTATTATATATTACGCTCGCCTATAGGGCTCGCTGATTAATATTGCTTCGAAATTGCTTTCAGCAGATTTCTCCGCATTAATTTTTGATTAACAAAATAATTATCAATAGACAAAAAATAGCAAATCTCACTTAACTATTAATTTTATTCAAAAATTTTTATATTTTAAAAAACAACCAACTCTTTCCTGGTTTTTCTCCGTAATTTGTTTTTACAAGAACATATTTTCCATGAAGTTTTTTTCCTTGAAGTTCAAAAACAATTTTGCTTGGAGTTTTGTCAATTAAATTGTATTTTCCATTATCCCATATTGATACTTTTCCTTTTCCATATCCTTCTTTAATTTCTCCCTGAAATTTTGCATAACTTATTGCATGATCTTCAACCTGAATTGCCAATCTTTTTGTGCCTTTTGTCTTTGGAGGAATTTTCGGCAAGGCCCACGATTTTAAAACTCCGTCCATTGCTAAACGAAAATCATAATGCAAATGGCTTGCATGATGTTCGTGAATTACAAATGTTGGCATGAATTAATTAATACTTTATAGTATAAAAATGTTTAAATAAATTGATTTAAATATAAAAAAATGAAAGATTTAAACGAAATAATTAATGAAGATTACATTCCTGTAACAGGATTATGGGATTATGCAACAAGAAATTATGGATTAATTAAAAAAGGTGTGAACACTTTAATAGGTAATAAGGGTTTTAATCTTAAAGGATTACAGAATAGAAAGGAAGTTAAAAATACCCTAGAGAGAACTGCTTTCTTAGGGTTATGTAATATAATTTATTTAGATGTATTCTACAATTTTTTGGAAATGATTACAGATTAACAAAAAAATCTTTAATTACCCTCTTTCTTCTCCACTTTTGTCCCGCATTCATGGCAGAATTTTTGGCTTATATCAAGAATTGTTGCACAACTTGCACATTTTATTATTACTGGTTTTTTTTCTATTACAGTTCTGTAACCTGCTTTTCCAGAAACTATTTTTGAAAATGCGTCGAGAACAGCATCATTCCTCTGCATCTCTTCCTGCATCTTCTGCCTGTCATGAATAAATTCGCTCATTTTTTCACCAGATTTTTAATAATTCATTATGAGAAATTATATTTATAAATATTTGTTTCCAGAAATTTATGCTTTCTCCGACGGATTTTTTGCATATTATTCGACGAAACATTTATAAATGAGATTTTTTTGAGATAATCGTAATTAAGATGAGTGCCTTAAATATATGCATACTTAAAAATAGCATTAAGGTATGATGTATGTAAAAGCAGTCATCTGAATGTAGTTCTTAATAATATCAAGCCAATAAGTCAATAGTTAGGATTTGTGTGAAGTATTTTTGC
The DNA here is from genome assembly GCA_043801855.1 of archaeon. Lineage (GTDB taxonomy): Archaea > Nanobdellota > Nanobdellia > Woesearchaeales > GW2011-AR15 > CAYTWW01. The sequence continues at coordinate 2,360 of JAZDLQ010000005.1, forward strand.
ATCTTGTATCAAAAATGCGGAATTAATTATCGTTTATCGACGATAAAATGAAATTTTTCAAATCTAGTTGATCCTGCTAGAGGCTGCGGCTATCTGATTTGTACTTAGACATGCAAGTTTTTCGAAAGAAGGCGAACTGCTCAGTAACACGTAGTTAATCTACCCTAAGGTTATGGATATCGTCGGGAAACTGACGTTAATACATAATAAAAGATATATCCTGGAAATGAATATCTTTGAAACTCGGGCCTTAGGATGAGACTGCGTCTGATTAGGTTGTTGGCGGAGTAATAGCCCACCAAGCCTTTGATCAGTAAGGGCTCTTATAGGAGAAGCCCTGAGAGGGAATCTGAGACACTATTCCCAGCCCTACGGGGTGCAGCAGTCAAGAATCTTTTGCAATGCACGAAAGTGTGACAAAGCGAGTCAGAGTGCTTTTCTACATGAAAAGCTTTTATCGATTTTAAAAAGATCGATGAATAAGGACTGGGCAAGACTAGTGCCAGCCGCCGCGGTAATACTAGCTGTCCAAGTCGCAGCCATCATTATTAGGTCTAAAACATCCGTAGCTTTGTTGATAAGTTTTTTGTGAAATCTCATATCTCAAGTATGAGGCGAGCAGAAAGTACTGTCAATATAGAGACTGGAAGACGTAAAGAGTACGATTAAGGTAGTAGTAAAATATTTTAATCTTAATCGGACTAACAACAGCGAAGGCACTTTACGAGGACAGTTCTGACAGTGAGGGATGAAGGCTAGGGGCGCAAAACGGATTAGATACCCGTGTAGTCCTAGCAGTAAACACTGCACACTAAACATTAGTACCTCCTCGAGAGGTATTGGTGCTGTAGAGAAGTCGAAGAGTGTGCTACCTGGGAAGTATAGTCGCAAGACCGAAACTTAAAGGAATTGGCGGGGAGACACTACAACGGGTGACGCGTGCGGTTCAATTAGATTCTACACCGTGAACCTCACCAGGAGCGATAGCAGAATGAAGGTCAGTCTAAAGGGCTTACCTGACATGCTGAGAGGAGTTGCATGGCCGACGTCAGCCTGTGCCGTGAGGTGACCTGTTAAATCAGGTAACAGGCAAGACCCGCATGTATATTTACTAAGTGTACAATATACAGATTGCCTTGGTAACAAGGATGAAAGTGCGGGCTACGTTAGGTGAGTACAGCCCGAATCTCCTGGGCTACACGCGCGCGTCAATGGTGAATACAATGAGATGCAACTCTGAAAAGAGAAGCTAATCTCTTAAAGTTCATCTCAGTCTAGATTGAGGTTTGTAAT
>JAZDLQ010000031.1:0-53936 GCA_043801855.1 archaeon
TGCGAGCAGTGGTTTGGTCAGACCAAACCAGAAAATATAAAACATGGATATAAAACTAAGAATGGCGTTCGGAATGTTATAAATGGGCTAGCTGTCAATAAAACAGATGCACTCTGGAAAGAGAGTCTAAACATATCTAAAGATATACAGGATGCCACAGAACTTCTTATCTCAGCACTGATTTATAAGACTCAGTTTATTTTACCAGCGTAAGTACCCATCATCTTTTTACTAAGACAGAATCAATCTTTAATAGTTTTTAAATAAAAGAATATACTAACTGAATAAAATGAAGCAAAATTTTCTAAAAAAGCTTGAAAATGTAATCAATAGTATTACATCAAAATTAAATACCTTTCAAAAACAAGATAGACTTACACAAGGAATTATTGTCTTATGTTTTATATTTTTATTTTATAGTTATATAATTTTAAGCAACTCTGCATTTATTTATTTGACTTATCAACTCTTTCAAAAAAATATCAACATATTACTAGTAATACTTGCCATAGGTTATATTGTTATAACTTATAGTTTAGTTTGGTTGTTTTTAGCAATGATTAGACTTAAAGACAATTATAAAATATAGCTGTTGTTTTAATATTATTTTTCTTAAGTTCGGGTAGTGCCATTGTGAGTACCTTATATAAAGATACATTTCCAATAACTAAAGAAGATTTTTCATGGCACAGCACCTACAATAAAACAGAGTAGCTTTTGTTTAACGAAAGTATATGCTATTCGGGCACAACAAAAATTTATCCTGCTAAAAAAATTACAAAAGAGTATTTCCTCAAACTGAAGTAACGCAAACATAATTCCAAATCTTGCCATCCTTTTTATAATTCATTGGATAGCCAAGTGGCTCGACACCTGCATTTGATGTTATTGAAAAAGGTGCAACTTCCTTTTTGGTTTCATCCAGCATAGGACATCCTTGTAGGTTGTTTGTCCCGTCTGTGCATGTTTTATAAATTACAGGCACACCTTCTCCTTTTTTTCCAAGCTGGCAAAAGTAAATAGCCTTATCTGCTGTTGGATTTCCATTTGTGTCCTTTGGCTTTTTTGCATCAGGAATCTTGCCGCATGCAAACGTCCCTATATTCATAAGCAGCTTATTATTGTAAGGGTCAACTATCTCGCAGTAAGCAGGGCATGAAGTTTCAAAATCAGTTTTAATGCTTAGTCCAACTTCAACTGCCTGTTTTTTAAGAGCAGCAATTTTTTCATCTGTTGGAGTGTAATATGCCTCATTATTATATGGATTGCTTACTCTCTGGCTCAGCCAATCAAGGTCACATTTACAGAATGCAAGATTATCTACCTGTTTTTTTCCTGTATCTGACAATTTACCCTCTTTAATTTCAAAAACAGGGACTTTTGAATATTCCATCATACACTTCATATTCCTTTCATCATAACAGTTTCCATCGTATGCTCTTGCCTTGCCGCTTTTACCCTGCGCATCAGGATACTCATATCGCCCTGGTATTCCAATCCCATAATAAGGGTATGAATTTGCATTTTTTGTATTTGTTCTGTCTGCTGTGCACAAATAAATGGTTTTCTCGTCATTGCTGCATGCAGTCTCCATCACAAACATTTCTGCATTAGAGACTTTATCACTTAACAGCACGCCTTTAGCGTCCTTGTTTTCTTTTTTATCATCATCATCAATGGAAAAAACACTGATTCCTTTTAGGGGAGCAGCTACAGTTGTCGTTTGTCCTTTTCCTGCATTAAAAGCATTAATGTTACATGGAACATAGTCAGGGTATTTTGTAAAATCCATATTCTGGAATCTTTGTGAAAGCTCAGATGCTGTTGTTACCTGCTGTTTTTCAGTATCAGACAATGATGTGCCTGGGGGAGAAGGCACAGGTACAGTTGAGGCTGGCTGTTTAATTGTTATTTCAAAAGAAGGTGCTGTATCTGGAATTACGCTTGGAGCGCCGCTATTATAGATATATACTTTAATAGGCGAATTATACTTTGGATAATCAAGTTTAGGGCAGGTAAAAGTAAATGTATTATCATCATCTTTGGTATTTGCTATTTGAGAATACGTTGGATTTCCAAGATTATCCGTTTGCCTGAAAAAAAGCAATTTTCCTTTAAATCCTGTTCCAAAAATTGTCACTGTGTCTACTCCTTCTGTACATTCTGAAGATGAAACTGAAGCAAACGTGGCTGGTGGTGAGGTTGTACTTTGTGGAGCAGATATTATTTTCAAAGTCACAGCATTGCTATACTTGTCTTCTTTAATATATAGATTATACCAGTTAATTGTAAGTGTATATTCTCCCTCATCTATTGTTGGGCAAAAAAATTCGACTAAACCATTTGTTGTATCCCAAGTAGGAACTTCTGATTTTCTATATGAAGAATGAACATCATTTTTTCCATTTTTATTGTTACTTAATCGAATTTCTCCAATAAGTGGAAGATTACTAACATGCAATGTGACTATGTCACCTTTTTTACATTGAATATTATTTTCAGAAATTATAGGTTTAATTACATGGTCTGTCCCGGATACAAAAGTAACTTCAGGGCTTTCCAGTTTCTGAGAACCTTCACCTGTGAAAAATGTGGATTTATCCGATACATCTGTAACCCAAACAAACTTTATCTCTTTATCATCATGTGAAATTATCTGAATGTAGTCTATCTCACTTGGAACATAATACCATGGATTATCTTTATACTGTGTTTCGTCAGTAAAAACCGGAAGATTTGTTCCAGATATTGTCACAATATCTCCAAACTTTACAGGATTAGGAAAAACACTTGTGATTTTAGGTTCAGGGCATCCATTGTTTGCAGATGTTCCCACTTCCTTTGGACATACATCCAACCAATTTAAAACACCGTCTCCATCAAAATCACAAGCATTTCCAATATTTGTTTTGTCACCGACATATTCCAATTTCCCTGAATCAAATACAATAGGCGACAAAGAATTATCATTGCATAATTTATTACCAGCATCGCAGTCCTGCTTCGGATTAGAAACATCTATGCAGTTGTCGCATGCATCTCCAATGCCATCTCCGTCAGAATCAAGCTGGTCATTATTGGGAATTGTCGGGCAATTATCATTGCATTCAAAATGATTCAGATGAGACCCGCCCATATACATTCCATGAATGATTATTTCATTTTTAATGTTATTTTGATTGTTTGTATTGACATCAGATAAATAAGCAGAAATTGTATATCCATTATTAAATTGAACTACTAAAATACCTCCGAAATTTCGATAGATACCAGCATTGTGGTTAGGTTCGGTAGTAACCCAACAGCTATTGTATAAACTTAGATCTCCCTTGTCAAACCAATCGCCATCCTCATTATCATTTTGAAAAACCGCTGGCTGCGCTGTTGCTGTAGGTTTTGGTGTAGTTACACTTGACCGTGTACAGCCAAACAACGAGAATAAAACACTTATTAAAATCAGGCACACAATTATTTTATCAAATTTCATTTTTTTCCTCTTAATAAAATATTTTAGAGTATATAAAATATTGTAATCCTAAACTTTTTTTTTACAAAGACATGTTTTTTTAGCATTTTTTCAAACTCCGTCGGATTTTTCATTTTAGCGTTAATCAAGTTCATTCCTTTGTGTGCAATAATCGATAGATACCTGCACACTTCTCCTACTGTTTTCAGTTTTCGAACAGGCATGACAATTTGTTTAGCAGCAATTTTTACTAGCGTATAAGCAATCAAAGTGGCGAGCGCGACTACCTGCATCCCACTGCTCTTCCTTGTGTTTTCTAGATGTAAATCAAGTGCTATGTCAAACACTTATATCACCTTATTTATACAAATTTGTAGCTGCCTGCCTTATAAAAGAATTCTCATAACAGCACTGGACAGTATCTTCCACGACTTTAAAACTGCATAATGTACCACTGGACAACCGCAGAGAAGGTATATAAACAACCAACGTTTAATCTATTTCAATCCTGTTTAGCAAAAAAGCAGGAGGTCAACAAAAACTCCGGTGCCTGGGGCAATTAAAAAGGTTCCCACCTTCGCCCATAAAATAAGGGCACTTTGAAATAAAATGCGAAAGCAATGGAGGCGATTTTGATGACACAAAGTAAAAACATGCCTGAAAAAAAATTTAGGGCAGGTGCAATAGTTGCAACAGTTTGGAAAAACTCAACTGTTAGCAAAGATAAAAAAAAACCAGAGCCTGTTGAATACCGAACAGTCAGTTTTGAGCGCAGGTATACAGATAAGTCAGGCGCATGGCAAAGCACGAATTCTTTTCGAGCAAACGACTTGCCAAAAGCTACCCTTATCCTAAATAAGGCATTTGAATATCTTGTTCTAAAGGAATCTGAAAATACGACTATTCCTGAAGAGGATATTTTATAAATTTTCTTTTTTTATTATTAAGGATTATAATATTAATGAAATTATCAATGGTGAAATAATATGGCTAAAATTAAAACTGAAACTAAAACTGAAACTGAAGATATCCAAAATAAAGAAGAACCAACTAATCTTAATCTTTCAACATTAAGAAAAGAAATTCCAATAATGGACCTACCCGGAGTTGGTGCTGCAACTGCTGAAAAGCTTGAATCAGCAGGATTCTCTAACCTTATGGCAATCGCTGTCGCATCTCCTGGAGAGATTGCTGAAGCGTCAGGAGTTGGTGAAGCGGTTGCTCGAAAAATAATACAGGCAGCAAGAACGTCAATGGAGATGGATTTTGAGTCAGGCGAAGACATCCTTAAAAAAAGGGCAAATATTATGAAGATAAAGACCAGCTCAAACAACCTAAACGAGCTTATGGGTGGCGGATTTGAAACTGGTGCAATTACTGAATGTTTTGGTGAATATGGCTCTGGAAAAACCCAGATTGCACTGACCTTGGCAGTTAATGTACAAAAACAAGATCCAAGTGCTGTTGTTGTTTTTATTGATACTGAAAACACATTTAGGCCTGAAAGAATTATTGATTATGCAAAAGGAGCAGGGCTTGACCCTGATAAGGTTCTAAGAAATATAAAAGTTGCAAGGGCTTATAATTCAGACCATCAGATGCTTTTAGCTGAAAAAGTATTTGACTTAATAACAAAAAATAACCTTAATGTGAAGCTTGTTATTGTTGATTCACTAACAGCACATTTCAGGGCAGAGTTTATCGGCCGAGGAACACTTGCTGAGAGGCAGCAAAAAATAAACAAGCACATGCATACTCTGCTAAAACTTACAGGCAGCTATAATCTGTGCGTGTATGTCACAAATCAGGTTATGTCAAGACCAGATGTATTTTTTGGCGACCCAACAGCAGCAATTGGCGGCCATGTTGTTGCGCACTCTTCAACATTTAGGGTTTACTTGAGAAAAGGAAAAAAATCAAGCAGGGTTGCAAAGCTTGTAGATTCGCCTAACCTTAAAGAAGCTGAAGCAATATTTATTGTTGAAGAAGACGGGCTTAAGGATTTTTGACAGTGCAATTTAACCTTTTTTCCTCTATTAATTTCCTTTTTTTTGAATTTTTTCCAATACATTTAAATAGAAAATTGCTTTCCTGTATATCTGGAATTAATCCATAAATGCTTATTAAAAAAAATGCAGGATTGGTTTCGAAAATAGATAGGTGAAAAATAAATATGTATGGAGAAAGATTTCAAAAATTCTCCCCAGTTAAAGTTGGGGACGAAATAGATGTGAAGATTGAAGCAATAGGCGAAAAAGGCGACGGCATTGCAAAAAAAGACGGCTTTGTGCTGGTCATTCCTAATACTCATAAAGATGATGAAGTAAGAGTTAGGGTTACTAAAGTCCTAAGAAGAGTTGGCTTCGCTGAAGTTGTTGGAAAGGGCGAAGCAAAAGAAGAGTCAAATTCAGAAGAAGTAGAGGATGCTGAAGAAGAATCAGAAGAGGAATCTTCTGAAGAGCTTGGCGGCTCTGAAGATGAAGAGTCTGAAGAATTCGACGAAGATAGCGAAGACTTAGGAGAAGATACTGAAAACTTCTAATTTTATTTTTTTATTAATTTTCTTATGAGAGTATTTATCTCAATTGACGTTTCCAAGGAAATTTCTGCATACCTAAAATTAACACAAAATAAGATCAAAAATAATTTTCATCCGCACATAACCATAGGAAGAGTAAAAGAGATATTTGACAAAAACTCTTTTCAAAAAATCTATTCTTCAATTGCTATTGAAAAAAAGAAATTCTGTTACTCGTCAATCTCTTTATATGATCGTATATTAAAAAGTGACGGACCAACATATAAGAGATTGTATATCAAATAAACGACTAATCTAATAATTTTTCAGTTATCTTCATAAATAAATTTATATCATTCACAAGAAAAAAATGAACTCCAGAAGCGCCAAATTCTTTTAATTTTTTAACCATATCAAAGGTATAATTAATTCCAAAATTAGTTTCATCACCAGCCAATCCCTTTTTTAATTTCTGAGGTACTATAAGGCCAAAAAATTTCTCAAGTGACTCTGCCTGGGCAAGTGATGTTAGCGGCCTTACACCTGCAATAACAGGCAACGTAATGCCTGCATTCCTAAGCGAAGTAACATATTTCCTGTATTCTTCAAAATCAAATATCATTTGTGTAATTATTGCACCGGCACCAGCATCAGCTTTGATTTTCATATGTATAATCTCATCTTCTATAGGATCTTCTGGATGGCCTGCAACAAGTACACAGAAATCTGTTTTAATTCCAACACGCGGGCCATTATCAACATTAGCACGAGGAACGTACAAACCTTTATTCATGTCGCTTATCTGTTTTACAAGCATAAATGCATATTTGTAGTCACCTTCCCATTCGAGGCTTTTCTGACCGGCTGGCGCATCGCCTCTCAATGCGAGTATATTTTTTATCCCAAAATAATGCAGGTCAAATAGTTCATTTTCAATCTCATGAGTTGTGTGCTCTCTGCATACGAAATGTGCAATTGGAAGAAGATTATATTTCTCTTTTGCAATTACAGTTAAAGGTAATGTCCCTCCTCTTAAGCTTCCGCCTGCTCCTTTAGTAACACTGATGAAATCAACTTTATCTTTCAGTTTTCCTATGTCATTTAGAATAATATTTGGGTCTGTTCCGTTTCTTGGCGGAACTATTTCAACTGAAACAGTAAACTTTTTGCTTAATAAATCTGTGATTTTTTCCATTGTATTATTTTTGTAATCTCACTAACTGCTGCTATTGCATCTTTTCCATAGCTAACGCAAAGATCATCTGCGTAATCAGGTGTAATTACAGCACCTCCGATTATTATTGGAATATTTAAATTATTCTCCTTAAGTTCAAGGATCGCCTGCTTTAGCTGTGGCATTGTAGTGGTTAGTAAGGTTGAAAGTGCAATTACGTCGGGTCTATGTTTTTTTGCTTCTTCGATTATCCTCTTTAACTTAACATTTACTCCTAAATCAATAACTTGGTAGTCATTACTCTCTAAAAGTGCAATTACAATGTTTTTGCCAATGTCATGTATGTCGTTTTCAACAGTTGCAAATAGAATTTTTCCCTTAAAAGAATGGCCTGCCTTGAATTCCTGTTTTAAGCGTGCAAATGCTGCTTTCATTGCTTTTGCGGATAACAATACATTTGGCAGATAAAATTCCTTATTTGAAAATTTTTTACCAACTTCTTCCATTGCTCCAACTAAAATAGCATTGACATTTTCAGCAGTATTGTGTTTGAGGCATTCATCTGCGAAATCAGATGCAGATTCAAAATTTCCGTATAATATTGAATTATGGAGTTTTTTTGAACAACTTTTTTCTTTTGTATCTTTATCAATATCTTTTACTTTTATTATATTGACTCTAAGTTGTGTATCTGCATGAATAATATTATCAATAGGATTCATGATAGCAAGATCAAGTCCGGCTTTAGTTAATTCTGAATAAAATTTTTGATTTAAAACGCTTCTATTAGGCAATCCATGGGAAATATTACTTATTCCAACAATAGTTTTGCAGCCTTTATTTTTGATTTCAAATATAGTTTTAATAATTAGGTCTTTGATTTCAGGATTAGTTGCTATTGTCATAACAAGTGGATCAATATAAATATCATCCTTACTTATACCTGCTTTAGTAGCTGCTTCAATTATGATATCAGCAATTTTTATTCTTTCTTCAAAACTATTAGGAATGCCTGATTCATCAAGGCATAAGCCGACAATTGCGGCGCCATATTTTTTTGCCAAAGGAACTATAGTTTCAAGGCTTTTTTCCGTTCCATTAACTGAATTTATTAATGGCTTTCCTGCACATTTTCTAAGCGCAGCTTCAAGTGCTTCTATGTCTTGGCTGTCAATGCAAATTGCTGCATCAACTGAATACTGGACTGCCTCAAGAGCTTTTAAAAGCATTTCTTTTTCATTTACCTTTGGAGCAGATACATTTATATCAAGAATCAAGGCACCCTCCATAGTCTGCTGCAACGCCTGATTTTTTATATAATCTGTTTTGGAGCTTCGTAGCTCATTAGTGTATTCATTTCTATTAGTTGGATTTATTCTTTCACCAATGACATACGTTGGCTTAATCAGGTAAGTCTTTGTATGTGAACAAAGCCTTGATCCAATTTTAATATCTCTTTTTTTAAGGGTAATTTTTTTTGCAATGCTTGCTGCCCTGATATAGTCAGGATTTGTTCCGCAACATCCACCTATAATATTAACGCCTAGCTCTGCATATTTTATAGCGTACTCACTGAATTTTTTTGGATCTGTGTCCCATATTGTTTTTCCATTAATCTCTTTTGGCATACCTGCATTTGGTTGTATACAAAGAGGCTTAATTGTATTATTTGCAAGTATTTTTGCAGTTTCGTACATACCTGCAGGACCATCAGAACAGTTAACCCCAATTATATCAACTAAAGGTTCAACTATTGTAGCATAGGTCAAAACATCTGTGCCAAGAGTAGTTCTTCCGTCACTAAAAGTCATTGAGCTAATGAGCGGACCACTGAAAACTGCTCGAACAGCAAATATTGCGGCTTTAAGTTCTCTAATATCAGAAATAGTCTCAATTATTATTGCATCTGCAGTTTTTAGGCTTTTTGCCTGTTCACGAAATGCATTGTAAGCATCTTCAAAATCAAGCTCGCCATAAGGCTTCATAAGTTCTCCAATTGGCCCAATATCACCAATCACACAGGCTCCCTTGCAGTATTTGCGCACAATTGAAATTGCCGCCTTGTTTATTTCATTTATTTTGTTCTCTGCCCCATATTTTTTGAGTTTTATTCTGTGGGAACTAAATGTGTTTGTAAGAATCATATCAGAACCTGCATCATAATACGCCTTATGTATCTCTCCAACCATCTTAGGATTATTCAGGTTAAGTAAATCCGAGCATCCTTTAGTAAATCCCCTTGAAAAAAGCATTGTACCCATGGCTCCGTCAAGCATCATCACCCTTTTATTCAGAGATAAAAGCAAATTTTCCATTTGTAAATAGAAATTAGAAGGATTATTTATATGTTATTACCGCAAAACCTATTCAAAGATTGGCTGAGGGTCACCAAAAGTAGTCTGTGAAGAAAATTCTTTTAAAAGCCTATAACCTGATATATAAGGTGAACTATGAAATAATACAGCACGGTTATTCTTATCTTCAATAAGCCAGTTCTTGATTGCCTCATAATCTTCATCATAACCTACTCTGACAGCAACTACATGTGCATTAAGCGATTTTGCTTTCTCTATTACTTTATATGTTTGCTTGATGTCAGGTGTATCCACAATTACTAAATCTAGGTTGAATCCGCTTATTTTTTCTAAAGACTTAAAATATCTTTCCGGTGCGTCATAATACTGCGCAGGATACGGCTTGCTTGTTGTTTGAACAATTATTTTTTCAGTAATGCCTATTTTTATTGGCTGGTCTCCTATAATAGCAGAATCGCCTACTTTGTTAACAGGTGCTGAACCAAGAATAACGCCTTTTCCGTCATGTCCGATTGTCATACCTATATATCTATCCGGAGGAGTCAGAACATTTATGCCTTTCTTCGATAAATAATATGCTGCATACATTTTATCATAATAATCTCCACATCCTATTACCAATGAAGAATTATATTTAATTGCCTTGCTGACAAGGGCTGAAATGCCATGGGTGTCAGAAAGAAGGCAGACATTTTTTGCGCATTTTGTTGTTGGATATTGTATTTTATCTTCCAGAATTCTAAACATAAAATTACCTTCATCATCAGAGGCATACCAATAATTCAAAACTCCTTTCTGAACTACAACAGTATTCCATATTGGTGTAAAAGAAGCGCCAGAATAGTTTATGATATCCTTTAATATCATACCTTCCATATAAGGCCAACCTGTCCAAACCTCATTCTCAGCAAGATTATCTTTAATCAATGTAATATTTGACCTTGGACTATTTTTCAGGTTCAGGGAAGACCAATCCCTTACAATTCTCTCAATCTGGCCCGTAATAATAGAGTCACTCGAGATATTAATGAAGCTTTTTCCTATAACTATATACTTTGGATTATTTGGAATTTTTAATTTGCTCTTAATGTCAAATTGAAAAGAGTCATCAACATCAACTTTCTTCTTTGAAATCAATTGCTTGTATACTTTTGCCTTATCTTTGTACCCCAATTTCTCTGATAATTCTATTGCTTTAATGCCATAGTAAAACTGCTCCTTCTGTGTAAGGCACTCAAAAGAAAGCATAAGCAAGTCTTCATAGACAATGAGATTTGTCTCACTATCTAATGGCTTATCCAGGAATGCAAGATAGAAAGGAATTGAACTGCAAATAAACTTATTATTATCAGTGATTCTTCCAATCAATACCCTTTTTTCAGCTTCAGAAAAATCATTTCCAAGATTCATTCCGCCAATATGGTTTATCAATAAATAGAGATAATTACTATTCATATTTTGTAGGAAACATTCAAAGCAGTTATTTGTTTGCAAAGAAGGATTTGCAAAAGAATCACCAAATACCTTCTTTTCATGTCCTAAATCCATTCTTACAAGACTCTTGTCAGCCTGCTTATTTATTTTACAAAGGAAATTTGTGCATTCACTCTTATATTGATTCCAATCCGTTGTATCTAAGTCATCGCTTACAATCAAGCCATCAACATAATAACTTGCTTGGTTGGTTATTTGAAATAGGTTTTTTGTGATTAGATAGGTATCTTGCCGGTTTGTTCCAGCAATTACCAATGCAACGCCATTTTCCTTATCAACCCTAAGCAAAACAGATTTATTTGACTTAAATCTCCAATCATTGCAATTGTATCCTTCTTCATCAATAAAATTTTCTGTAACTGTATTTACGCAAGGTCCTCCAATAGAAATTAAATTACTTTCCTCTAAGATTTGGGCGGTATCATTATTGATAAATATATTCTCAGAACCTAAGAATTCTTTCAGATTAAATGCTGCCTCTTGGTCATCAGAGTTTATACCGACCACAATATATGTAGGAAGATTATTGGATTTTATTTCCGCAAATGAACTTGATATTGATTTTGATTGACCAATAATCACCTTATTGCCTTTTTCAAAACTAGGACTCGTACTATAGTTATGGACCATTAAAACTAGTCTATCTGTTTCGTTCTGGTTAGTTCCTGCAAGTATCAATCCTATTTTGTTTTCATATTCTAACACTTTTATGACAGATTCGCTGTTTCCTAGCTCCCAATCATTGCAGTTTAAGCCAAACTCATTTGTAAGCTTTTCAGTCACTGAGTTTCCACACGGGCCGCCTATTGAGATGATATTATATCTTCCGTAATCCTTAAACTCACTAGCACTTATGATTGGCGGATAGGAGTTTGTGTCGTTGCCAAGTTCTTCCTTGATAAACCTAGATAAATCAATAGCAAGGTCAACATCAGATGAAAGGCTATCATCTCCAAATGCAATTATCAAGTTATCATACAATTTATAATCATCAATTATTCTTTCAAGAGCTTCCCTTACTGACATCTCTCTAGAAATATATGCCTTGGAATTTTCACTTAACAGCCTCTGACCTTTGTAGTTTAAAAGTTGATCGACTGCCCGTTTTGTGTCCTTGCTTTGAGTGCCTGCAACTAGAATAACTGAATAATTATTATATTGCTTAGAGATAATAAGGCCTGTGTCGTCAAAGAATTTCCAGTTTTCACAGTTTATGCCTTCTTCAACAAATATTAGCTTACTGAGCTGGTTTGCACATGGGCCGCCTATAAGTATTGTGTTTTGATTGATTTCTTGAATATCTGAAGCGCTTTTTATCAATGGAAAATGCAGCGATTTATCATCTGTTTCAATAGCAATAGAGCTGGAGAGTCTTGCAGCTGAAAAAAAATCATCAAAATTCTTATCATTCCCATATATAATTGCAATTGAATTCTTATCTGCTTTATAGTCCGATAAAATTTTTTCAAAAGTAGATGAAATTGTGCCAGTGAATGCAAAAACAGGCGAACTAAAAAGAATAATTGAAATAAAGACAATAAATGCTAGATTTTTTAACAGCATAGTAAATTTTGTGCAATTTAATATTTAAATAATTTTAGTATTTCAATTTATATTTTAAAACAATAATATATTTAAACAAATATCGTCTCCGATATATCAATAACGACATATTAAGTAAAAAAATAACTAATAACTGTTAAAATGATACGCGGTCATCTGGAAATACTGGTACTTAAGCTTATATCAAAAGAGCCTTTATCAGGCTACATGCTAATGAAAAAAATAAAAGAGCTAATGGGATATAAGCCAAGTTCTGGCTCAATTTACCCGCTATTAGAACAACTTAATAAAAAATCACTGGTTGCTATTAAAAGAAGCGGCCGGAAAAAAATATATTCTATTACTAAAAAAGGAAAAGAAAAAATAAAACTGATTTATGATAAACATGATGAAATAGTAGATAAGATCAATGAAAGCATTGTCCTACTTGATAACGTATTTGGCGAAAAGAAATTTGCTTTTGTAAAAGCAATAAAAGAAGAAATGCAGAGTGGGCAGATGCCTTTTCAGCACCTAGAACCAGAACTATCTGAACTTAAAAGCACAATTATGCACTACGCTATTTTGAAAAAAGATATAAATAAGGAAAAAGTCAAGAAGATATTAAAGCGAACAGCTAAGCAAATAAGGTCATTATCATGAAAAAAAAAGAGATAATCAAGCTTGTTGATGTATGGAAAACATATACGATGGGAGATGTTGAGGTTCACGCACTGCGCGGATTGAATTTAACTGTTGGAGAAGGAGAATTTATTGCAATCCAGGGTCCTTCTGGAAGCGGAAAGTCTACTGCAATGAATCTTGTCGGTTGCCTTGATATACCTTCAAAAGGCACAATATATCTTGCAGGAACAGATATATCAAAACTTAGGGAAAGCGATCTTGCACAGATAAGGGGTAAAAAAATTGGCTTTGTTTTCCAGCAGTTTAATCTTATCACTACATTGACAGCGATTGAAAATGTGATGCTTCCAATGATATTTCAGAGGATGTCTGGAAATGAGCGTCAAAAAAGAGGAGAAGAACTTCTTAATTTAGTTGAGCTTGGTGAAAGAATGTACCATAAGCCAAGCGAGCTTTCAGGCGGCCAGCAGCAAAGGGTTGCAATAGCAAGAGCCCTTGCCAATAACCCTGATGTAATACTTGCAGATGAGCCAACTGGCGCTCTTGATTCAACAACTGGCCTTAATGTAATAAATTTCCTGAAAAAATTGCACAAAGAAAAAGGAAAAACAATTGTTATGGTAACTCACGACGATGATCTGGCAAAGCATGCTGAAAGAATAGAATATCTAAAAGACGGCAAAGTAGTCAGATGCACGGGAAAATGCGATTAAAAAGGTGAAAAAATGAAAAACAAAAAAAAAGGTTATGTGATAATATTTTTACTGGCAATATCTTTTGCTGTCAGTATGATCGGCGTTAGAGGAATAGAATCCATTCCAGAAGTCAATGTAACACTTATGAACCAAGATCCTGATCCTGTTGGCCCAGGAAGATATGTTGATGTACGATTCAAGATAATGAATTCAGGAACAACTGATGCACAAAATGTAATCTTAGAGCTTGTGCCGCAATATCCTTTCTTCCTTGATGCAAATGAAGAGGCAACGCGCACACTTGGAGTAATTCCAGGATATGGCAACAGTAAAAGAATAATGGTTGTAAAATATAAAGTAAAAATAGACAAAACCGCAGTTGAAGGCGAAAACATTCTTAATTTAAGATATAAATTAGGGAATTCACCCTGGATAACTGAAGAATACACAATAAATGTGCAGACAATTGATGCAACAATTGCAATTGACTCAGTTGAAAGTGTGCCTGCAAAACTAGTTCCAGGAGATAGCGCTAAAATAAAAATTACAATAAAAAATATGGCAGACTCAGTTATGGAAGATGTTTCATTAAAATTTGATCTTGGGCTCTCAACTGTTACTCTTCCTGCAACAATTTCTGCGCTTTCATTATACGATCAGGTTCCATTTGCACCTCAAAAATCAGCAACAGAACAGAAAGTACGGCTTCTCTCACCTGGCGCAACACATGTCTTTACATATGATATATTGACATACCCTGATGCAACTCCAAAAGTATACAAGATTCCTGTCCAGATAAAATATAGGGATGAGCTATCAAATGAAATAACTAAAAATGATATTGTTGGCTTAATTGTGGGTTCAGAGCCAGACCTTCAGGTAACAATTGATAAGACAACTCTTACAAAATTAAAAGCATCTGGAGAAGTATATATAAAATTTGTAAATAAGGGGCTTGAAAATGTAAAATTCTTAAATGTTATGCTTGAAAAATCAGATGCATTTGACTTATTGTCAAGCAATACTTATTACATAGGAAATGTCGATAGCGATGATTATGAAACTTCTGACTTTAAAATATATGTAAAGTCAGATATGAAGGCTTCCGGAGACATCAGTATTAAGCTTCCTGTTGTATATGAATATAAAGATTCAAACAACAACATTTATAGTAAAAAAACCGAGCTTGATGTTATTCTTTATGACCAAAATAAGCTTGGCGGAAGCAACGGAATGAATCCATTTGGAATAATAATCATTGCTGTTGTCTTGGTAATAGGCTTTATATTCATAAAGAGAAGAAACTCAAAGAAAAAGTGATTATTTTTTTGTTTTTTAAACTTTTTATTATCAGCAATCAAGTATCAGGAAAATAAAACAAAATGTATTCAGACTACGTAAAAATATCTGTAATGTCGCTTCGGCAGCGAAAGGTAAGGACATGGCTTACAATGCTTGGAATATTTATTGGAATAGCAGCAGTTGTCTCTATGATTTCTCTTGGGCAAGGATTAAAAAAAGCGATAAATGAGCAATTTAATGTTCTTGGAGCAAATAAGCTTTTTATTGGCCTTAAATCTGAGCAAAATAATGCACCTGGAGGGAGTGGCTCTATTGAAAAAATAACAGATAAAGACATTAAAATTGTGCAGCGTGCAAAAGGAGTGTCTCTTGTTACAGGATATTTATACCGCCGTGCAAGGCTTGAATTTAATGATGAAATAAAATATGTACAGGCACTTGGAATGCCTCTTGACCCTGACCAGAAAAAACTGATGGAAGAAACATATCTAAACAATTATGGGCTTTCTGAGGGGCGAGAATTAAAAAAAGGGGATAAGTACAAAGTAGGAATTGGCTATGACCTTAGGTATAAAGATGTATTTGAAAGGCAAATCAGGCTTGGGGATAAAATTCTTATCAATGGAAAAGAGATGGAAGTAGTCCAGGTATTTGGAAAAATTGGCAATCCTGATGATGACTCTTCAGTCTGGATACCTGTTGATACATTCAAAGAGATATTTGGAATAGGAGATGAATACAGCGGAATAATGGCAAAAACACAGGATAATGCAGTTCCAAGTGTTGTTGCAGAAACTGTAAAAAAAGACCTAAGAAAATCACGCAGTGAAAAAGATGGAGAAGATTCCTTATATGTACAGACATCTGAGCAGATAGTTGAATCATTTAATACAATATTAAATATTGTCCAAATTGTTGTTTCTGGAATCGCAGCAATTTCTCTTATTGTTGGCGGTGTTGGAATTATGAATACAATGTATACGGCTGTTCTTGAAAGGACAAATGAAATTGGAATAATGAAAGCAATTGGCGCTAGAAACTCAGACATCCTTAAGCTTTTTTTAATTGAAGCAGGGCTTCTTGGAATGGCTGGCGGGATTATTGGTGTTATACTTGGAATATTTTTAAGTGAAGCAGTTGCACTTGGCGCAAGAACTGCTCTTGGCGTTGATTATTTTCAGTCATATTTTCCATGGTATCTTATAGTTGGCGCCCTTATGTTCTCATTTGTTGTTGGCGCGCTTTCAGGAGTTCTTCCAGCATATCAGGCATCAAGAATGAGCCCGGTTGACTCATTAAGGTATGAATAAAATGATTTTGGAATATTTTCAGATCGCATTTAATAGCATAAGGCAGCGAAGATTAAGGAGCTGGCTTACAATGCTTGGAATATTTATTGGAATTGCTGCAGTAGTATCATTGATATCACTTTCACAAGGGCTGCAAAACGGAATCACTGACCAATTTAAGAAGCTTGGCGCAGATAAATTAACAGTTCAGCTTGCAGGATCAATGGGAGACCCATCAGCTAGTTTTACTGCTGCAAAACTTACTGAAAAAGATGCAAATGCAATTAAAAAAGTAAAAGGAGTGGATGCTGTTTCAGGAAGGCTTCTTAGAGTTGGGAAAGTTATGTTTAATGATATAACAACCTATACTGCTATTGCCGGGCTAAATGTAATGCCTGAAGACTTAAAAATTCTTGAAGGAACAGGGTTTACAGATATTGAATCAGGACGATTTATAAAAGATTCAGATAAGACAAAAGTAATGATAGGAAATGACTATAAAGCAAGTGGAAACACTTTCAAAAAAGAAGTGAGAGTAGGAGATAGCATTGAAATTAACGGCCGTAAATTTGAAGTTGTTGGAATACTTAAAAAAAGCGGAGTATTTTTTATTGACAGCGCACTTATTATAAATAAAGAAGTATTAAGAGATTTATTGCAGATGCAAGATGAAGAAGTGAGTGTTGTTGCTGTTCGAATACAAGAAGGAGAAGATATAAATAAAGTATCTGAAGATGTAGAAAAAAAATTAAGAAGCTTTAGAAATGTCGAAAAGGGAAAAGAGGATTTTAGGGTTAGCACACCCCAGCAGATTTTAAACACTTTTCTGACTGTTTTTAATATTGTAACAGGAGTAATAATTGGAATTGCGGCAATTTCACTTCTTGTCGGAGGAATTGGAATAATGAACACAATGTATACTTCAATTCTTGAAAGGACTAGAGAAATTGGGATAATGAAGGCAATTGGGGCTAGAAACTCAAATATATTCTGGCTGTTTTTTATTGAATCTGGATTGCTCGGTATGGCAGGCGGAATCATCGGGATTATTATCGGCCTTTCAATGAGTAAATCTGTTGAATTAATTGCTGCAAGCTATTTTGGAAACACATTGATTTCAGCATCATTTAGCCCGATTTTGATATTTGGAGCGCTAGCTTTTTCCTTTATTGTTGGAACGCTTGCAGGAACTCTGCCTGCAATTCAGGCATCAAAATTGCATCCTGTCCAGGCACTTAGGAAATAGATTTGTTTTTCGAAAAATAGATATATAACTCAATCTTTCGAAAAGTAATGAAAAAATTAGGTTATTTCTTGCTGTTTTTCATAATCTTTTGTTTTGGATGCCAACACAATTCAAGTTATGTTACAATACGTAATATAGATAAGAATAGTAAGCTAATATTTTTTAATGCAACCATAATAGATATCAAGGAAGGGGATATAGGTTCTCCTTATAGAATTGATGATAAACAATGTGTTGAAATTGAATTTAATAATAAAAAATATTTTTTTGAATCATATAGCAGGAGTAAGGGATATAGTGATTGTTTTAGAAGGCCACCCTCGGAAAATTGTACACCACCATCAACATATACATCTGGAAGGATATTATCAAAAGGTGACATAGTAAGCATATCTGCAGTCTTAAAAAATAAAGAAAATAAATTAAGCAATATTACAATAGAAGGAAACAATATTACAGTAACAGATAAAAGCCAATATAATAACTTGGCTGAATGCGTAGATATATAAAAACAAATAAAGTAGGTAAAGAATTCAGTTACATTCTATTCGAAAATTTTCGCATTCAAGGTTGCAGGAACTCTGCCTGCAATTCAGGCATCAAAATTGCATCCTGTCCAGGCACTTAGGAAATGAGCCAAAAAATTCAGATATGGAAAAAAATAAATATTATTGAAACAAATGAATTTTTTTTATATTGTTAGGCAGATATATCTTGTAAATCAATAACGTGGCAATACTCCTGTAAAAAGACTCAAAATTGTTTTTTCCTCCTATACATATCTGGCAGGCAGGGTGTATCAATCTTTTCCTCCTAAATCCATCAGCAATTTGTAGAGATTTAGGAGATTTAATGAGCGAATAGAGCGAATTTGAATTAACATTTCCAAGGCTGGTTTTTCCATCAAAATCCACACAACAGATTGTTACTTCTCCATTGCTTAAAATTCCTATGTTGTTGAATGCTATATCGCAAAATCCAAATTTTGCAGGGACTTTATCTCTTGAGAAAGCGTTATACCAGTCAGCAAATATCCTGATTTCAATACCTACATAATCGTTTATCCATATTTCCAATAAGTTATTTGTGTCAAGCTTGTTAATTTTTTTTGTAATATCTATATCTGAAGCTTTGATACCAAGCCCAGATGAAAAGTCAGTAATAAGACGAGTAAATTTATTCCTGAAATTTTTCTGCGTTGTCCATATAGGTAAACTATCCTTTACGCCAAACAATCTCTTTGTAAAGTAATTCATTACTCTAAACTTTAGCTTAGTTTTTTCTGCTTTTGAAATTGTTTTAGCAATTTCAATCCATTTTTGATAGGAATTTTCAGAATTAAAAGTTTTATTTTTTGTTCGACTATCATTGATATCAATTGGAATGGATAGAACAATTTCATCAAGATTTAATTTTATCAATGTCTCTAATTTATTTTTTGTAAGCAAGGAACCATTTGAGGTTATTTCTGCAATTAACCCTTTTTCCTTGACATATTTTATCGCTTCGTTTAATTTAGGATATAACAGCGGTTCGCCTAAAATATGAAAAGAGATATTTTTAGCAATTTTTTTTAAAGCTATTTCATCAATTGTTTTCTTAAGAGAAGTTTGCAAAAAACCTGCAAACTCCTAATAGATAACTTTGCAATGTGTTTTTAACGTCGAGATAGCTTTTGCTCTGAATGCAAAACATGATTTTTGCAAAGTTCTCTTAAATAAACTAAAATCCATGAACTGCTTTTTTCTAGTTGATACTCTGCTTGGGCAAAATTCGCAGCTATAATTGCATATATTTGATACCTCCATTAATATTCTTACAATTTTTGGCATATTTTCTTCAATCATTGTTTTTTCTTTAATTTTTCATCATATTTAAAATTTTCTAAACCTTTACCTGCTAACTAACCTAATTCATCAAGTCTATATTTTTTTTGCAGATAGTAAATTATTCTCTTTGGCACTCTTTTATTCTAGCTATTTCACTCGTAGTAATTATTACAGTATCTATCGGTGGTTAATGTATCGCCTTAATCTCGGTGTCCATTTTACGTATCCCATGTTTTCCTCCAAAGGATACCTTACTCAAATTGCACTGCCAAGCAATGCCATTCAACCAGTATACTAAGTATCTGGATTTCTGACAGTGCAATTTAAAACATAATATTTAAATAGGCTCCTTTGTTATGATGATGTAATGCTTAAAACAAATATTGACAAAATTCTGGATATTCTACGAACAAAAAAAGAGATGCCTGTTTCTGAAATTGCACAACAAATAGGTACTTCCCAGGATTCTGTGATGAATACTGCAGAAAACATGGAAGACGAAGGGCTGGTAAGAATTGAATACAAGTTAATGAGGCCATATCTTATCCTAAATGATAAAATCAGTTCAGGTAATATGAATGAATTGACAAAAGACCAGGAAGATGATTTTTCGCAACTGTCAGATAAGAAATATGCAATATTAGACGACACAGAAATTGAAAGCTCTATGTTTAAAAAAGAAATTACACCGCAGCAGTGTGAGCATGTAGAAAAAAAAGAGCCAGAACAGCCAAAAATAATTGTAATCAATAATATCCAGGCTCCTAAAAGTGAAAAAAATGGCAGCGATTATTATTCATCTTATAGCAGCGCAAAAAGAGGAGAAGAGAAAGAAACTGGAGAAAAATATCAAGAGGAAAAAGAAGAAGATACCTATTACAAAAAAAAAGATTACAGCGAAAGCGTATTTGACAAGGCCCAAAGCCCTAAAGATGAAAAAGAATTTCCTACTCAAAATAATTTACAGCAAACTCAAGCAGCTAACAGCGTTGCATCTGTGTATGATGAAATCGAATCCTTAATTGCAAAAGCCGAAACCTTAATAGATATTGGCGATGCCTCAAATGTAAATGACTTGTATTCTGAAATATATTCTAAATTTACAAAAGAATCTCTATCTGACGAGGAAAAAATGCTTCTTAAAGGAAAAATAATACAACTCTATCAAAAAATTAGGCAGCTATATGCATAAGATTAGCTTATCTTGCTTCTACAATAGGGTTTTCGTAGAAAGATTTAAATTCACGTAAAGATACAACCAATATAAAAAAGAGGTAAGTATGGAAAATAAGACGCTAGACTTTTATTCTATTACTGTAAGTGATATTCCGCTGCAGATACAGATTTATGCCCAAAAAGGCCATCCTGTCCCTTATTATCATTTGTCCCTTCTTAATATAACGCCTGAAACAAAATTGACAATAGAAAAACTAAGGGACAAAATAATCACAGAAATAAGTTTTGACCTGGTAAGTAAAAAAAATAAAGACCAGGAAAAAGAAATTAAAGAGCAGTTCAAGAAGAAAATAACTGAGATTCTAAAAAAGAATTTTCCTGAAATAGACGAGCAGTCATATCATCTTCTTTCAAATTATGTAGTAATTACAAGCCTTGGCCTAGCTGAGCTTGAATTTATATTAAGGGATCCTCACCTTGAAGAAATAGTTATTAACAATGCAAAAGACCCGGTATGGGTATACCACAGGAATTTTGGGTGGCTAAAAACAAACATAAAATTCAATGACGAGAATAAAATCAGGCATTTTGCAACAATGATTGGAAGAAATGTGGACAGGGGAATAACAATGCTATCCCCGCTTCTTGACGCACACCTTGAATCAGGCGACAGGGTTAATGCAACACTTGCTCCAATAACTGCAAAAGGAAATACTATTACAATAAGGAAATTTGCAGAAAAGCCGTGGACAATAGTTGATTTTCTTGAAAACAAAACTCTTGATTATTCAGTTGCAGCATTAGTTTGGCTTGCGATGCAATATGAGCTAAGTGTGCTGATTGTTGGAGGAACAGGATCAGGCAAGACTTCTATTCTTAATGTATTTTGCAATTTTTTCCCGCCTAACCAAAGGATTATTTCAGTTGAAGATACTCTTGAACTGCGGCTTCCTGAAAACCTTCACTGGATACAAATGCAGTCAAGGCTTCCAAATCCTGAGGGAAAAGGAGAAATAACAATGCTTGACTGTGTTATAAATACTCTTAGGATGAGGCCTGACAGAATAATTGTTGGAGAAGTAAGAAGGGAAAAAGAAGTAGAAGTTATGTTTGAAGCAATGCATACAGGCCACAGCGTTTATACAACATTCCACGCAAGCAGTGTAAGTGAGGCGCTTGCAAGGCTTACAAATCCACCAATAAATCTTCCAAAAAACCTGCTTACTTCACTTGGATTAATTGTCGTCCAAAACAGAAACAGGAGAAACGGAACAAGAAGAACCTTCCAGGTCGCTGAAGTTGGGAATGATGGCTCTCCCAAGATTATAATGCAATATGACTTTAGCAGCGACGAAATGCTAAAGACTGCTGAACCTGAGTCTCTTTTTTCGACAATCAATTTGTTTTCAGGGCTTTCGCCAGAGCAGATTTATGAGGATTTGCAGGAGAAAATTGCAATACTTAGGTGGCTTGTTAAAAACAAGATGAAGTCGGTAAATGACATAGGCCAGATAATGAGTGATTATTATACAGATAAAGATTCGCTGTTACGAAAAATTACAGGTAGGTAACAATGCAATATTATTTTAGGTGATAAATTGTTTTTAGGAATATTAAAAAAGCTAACTCCGGATTTAGAGAAAACTCTGCGAAAAGCCGGAAAAAAAGATTTGCCTGAGGAATATCTGGCAAAGATATCAAAATATTCGCTTTTTTATTCAATATTTATTTGTATATTTGCTGTTTTAATAATTAGTAAAGGTATAGAGCAGACAAACTGGCCCATGCATTCTTATGTCTTTTTGCCAATTGTCTTTTTGATTTCGTTTATCTGGATAAGCATGGTTTTTATAGGGCTGAATAATGTCACAATAATAAACCGTAAATCTACTCTTGAATCTGACCTCCTTTATTCAACAAGGCATTTGCTTTTGAAGCTTGAATCAGGCGCTCCTCTTCTTAACGCATTAATAGACACATCAAAGCTTGAAACAAAATCAGGAAGATTTTTCAGCGAAATAATAACAGATGTATATTTAGGAACACCAATTGAAGACGCAATAGATATTGCTATAAATGACTCTCCTTCAAAATCATTCACAAAGCTTCTTGAAGAGATTAAAAATTCACTTAGAACAGGAACTGATCTTGAAAAAAGCATGAAATCAACTCTTAGTTCAATGACTAAAGACCATATGCTGCAAATAACTGCCTATGGCAAAAAGCTTGCCCCTCTTTCTATGATGTATATGATATTTGGAACAATAATGCCGGCACTAAGCTCAGCAATTCTTGTTCTTGTAATTGGATTTGTTAACCTTGGAACAAATACCTTGACAACACTTCTTGTTGTGCTAATCGTGACACTAGTAATAATACAGTTTTTCTTTATACTGTTCTTTAAGGCATTAAAGCCAGAGGCAATGAGCTAAATTGGCAAGAGGGCTTTTTTATTCAACAGGAGAAATGATTATTCCATATAATCATCGTGAAAAATTAAGGCAATACCTAATGAAGACAGGAAACAGCGGCGAGCACTATGAGCTATATGGCAAGCTTTTTTTCCTAAGTTTTCCAATAGCATGCGCAATTGTTTTTTTTCTGTTTAAATATATTGCATTAATTGCTGTTTTTCTTTCACCTATTTTTTTCATCGGAGCATTAATACTGCAGATGCTTCTTGTATGGATGTATTATGAAATTCTGTTATTTCAAAGGACAGAAAAAATTGAAAAAGTGCTTCCTGATTTTCTTGAGGCTGTCGCTGTCAATTTAAGGGCAGGAATGTCTTTTGACAAAGCACTATATGGCGCAGTAGAGCCAGAATATGATGTATTATCAAAAGAAATAGATATGGTCGCAAAAAAAGTAATGACAGGAAAAGACACTGAAGAAGCGCTTTTAGAGTTTTCATCAAAATACAATTCACCAATTCTTAGAGAATCAATAGATTTGATGATTGTCGGAATAAGGTCAGGAGGAGAAATTAGTGAATTAATTGACAGGGTTGTTGAAA
Source organism: archaeon (assembly GCA_043801855.1). GTDB lineage: Archaea > Nanobdellota > Nanobdellia > Woesearchaeales > GW2011-AR15 > CAYTWW01. Next base: position 23,708 of record JAZDLQ010000031.1, read on the forward strand.
ATGTCAAGCAGGCAGCATACCTAAAAAAAGAGCTTCTGGCAAATGTTATGAGCTATGTTATATTTATTACAATGATTTCACTTTTTATTGCGCCCACATTGTATGCTCTCTCATATAATCTTATGATTATTATTCAGGATTTAGGCGGTAAATTAACTAGTTCAGGTGGTGAGTCTCTTGTAAAGGGGCTTGGCTCGTTTGGAAGTGTTACAATAAATAAAAATGATTTTATATCATATTCTCACTGGTGCATAATTATTATTTCTGTAACAACGTCGCTAATTATCGCTGATTTGCGTGAAGGAAGCATAAAGGGAAGCATAAAGTATGTTTTTGCTTTTATTGCAATATCTTATTTGGTTTATGAAGTGATGCTTTTTGTTTTCACAGGAATATTTGGGAATTTAGTGCATTAGGTAGCATTAAAAAATTTTAAATATTTACACATATTATACTTATTTGAACATAATGCAGAGGTAATAATTATGACAACAATGACTTTAGCAATTCCAACAGAATTGAAACTTAAAATGGATGGATTTCCTGAAATGAATTGGTCTGAGGTAGCAAGACAGGCATTTGCACAGAAACTGAAAGACTTAGAATTTCTAAAAAAAATTAAGGAAAATAGCACAATGACACAAGAAGATGCCTTAAAAATGGGTGCTGAATTAAGTAAACGTTTAGCAAAAAGATATACTCTAAAGGCTTAAAATGGATTTAGTAATTGATGCCAACATTCTTTTTGCAGCTCTCATAAAGAATAGCGGCACATCTGACATAATTTTTAAGCATAAACTTTATGCTCCTGAATTTATTTTTGAAGAATTCAAAAAATATAAAGATGAGCTTAGAGAAAAAACTAAAAGAACAGAAGAGGATTTTAACGAACTATTTGATATTTTTGAGAGAACTGTTATTCTTATCCCAAAAGAAGAAATAGAGCCTTTTTTAATAAAAGCAAAAAATATATCTCCCGACTTAAAGGACATTCCATATATAGCACTTGCCTTAAAGTTAAAATATGCTGTTTGGTCAAATGATAAACAACTGAAAAACAAGCAGAAAGAGGTAACTGTTTTTTCAACAGAAGATATAATAAGAATACTATAGCTAAATAGAAAAGTGCATTAGAAAATTTTAAATAGGTGAAGAGATACAATTTTAGTAATTGCGTTTAATAATCTGCAAAAAGAGGTCAATACAAAATGAAAAAACTTTCTAAAAAGTCACAAGTTGCAATGGAATCATTAATGGTCTATGGCATTGCAATATTAATAGTTATGCTTGCTGTCGGAGCACTGATTTATTTTGGAGTGCTGGATTTAGGGAGTTATTTGCCGGATAAATGCCAGATAACCGGTGCGGCGTTGGAATGTGAAAGCTTTTCTATTGCTAGGCTTGGTGGAAGTCAAGCATCAGTTAGAATGGAAGTTCGTAATACCATGGGAAAAAATATTGACATATTATCAATAACAAAATGTATCGAAACAGAAGAGAATGACAAAACAAATCTTATAACGACAGGTTCATGTGCAAACCAAGCCTTTTTTAATGAACCAAGCGGCGGTGATTTAAATACAGTAGGTGGTTCAAATTTGCTTAATGGTCAAACAGGATTTGTTGATAATTTTGCATGTACAATAAAAAATACAGTAAAAGCGGGAAGTAAGGTTAAGTTATCGTGCACTTTGTCATATCAGCTAGTGGGAAGTGGACTGCCAAGAACCGCTAATGTTAACGTACAGACCGCAGTACTGCAATAAACTAAGATAAATATGAAAAAAGTATATTTTTTAGTATTTGCTATTTTCTTATTTACTTCTTGCAGTAAATGCCCTAATTCGTGTGATGATGGATTAGATTGTACAAATGACTATTGTTCAGAGGATACTGGTTTTACTTGTTCGAATGAAATTATTCCGGAATGTACATGTGGTAATAGTGTGTGTGAGCCAGAAATAGATGAAAATAAATGTACATGTGGTGTAGATTGTGGTTCTTGTAATGGAGAAGCTAACGAATATGCCAATTGGCAATGCATTAATGATACTTGCGTGTCTGTTGTTAAACCCGAGTTTAAAATTGAATCTACGTCACTAATAAATACTTATTATTTTTCTATGTATAAATTTAGCATTAAATTGGATTATGACGCACCAATAAATACCAAATTAAGTAACTTAGTTGTTACAATTAGAATGGAAGATGCGCCAAAAGATGGAAAAAATTTCAATATAAATAGAATTATTTTGAAAGATGAAAGAAGTAAATACATTAATGAAATTGAAGTTAATAAAAAAATAAATGAGATAGGGAATTCTATTACAGTTACAATACCATTTAATGAATATACCTTTGATGAAGAACGCAATAGACTTGGAGGAATGTCTCTTATGCTTGATGTGTATTATGATTTTGATTATTTCAATGGCATAAGTTCGGATAAGAGAAGAGAAAATTATGTTTTAACATTTGGGCCTGTAACTTTCTTCAAAGCCGACATCGGCAAAATAGAATAACTTTTTACTTTCCAAGCCTCATTTGCCTATTTTCTTAAAAAATCAATTTATTTCTACATGAATTTTAAATAGTAGAAAAATTATTATATTCCTATATTATCTCAACAAACATGCTAAGACAATTTAATGTAATTATTGAAAAAGGAGAAGATGGATATTTAATTTCAGATGTTGTAGAGCTTTCAGGATGCCATACGCAAGCAAAAACTTATGACGAACTTATTAAGAGAACCAAAGAGGCAATAACTTTATATTTAAGCGTAAAAAAGAATTCTGAGCCTCAAGTAAAATTTATGGGCTTGCAGCAAATTGACATTGAGGCATAGCTATGTCTAAGTTGCCGCTTCTTACTGCGAAAGAAATGGCAAAGATACTTGACAAGATTGGCTTTAAGTTTATTAGACAGGAAGGCAGCCACATGTTTTTTGAGCATCCTGACGGAAGGACAACTGTAATCCCTAACCATGCAGGAGAAGAAATCGACAGAGGGCTTCTTAATAAAATAGTCAAGCATGACCTTCAATTAACACGGGAAGAGTTTATGAAACACACATAAAAAATTCAAATTTTTTCCTTTTGAATTTTTTTAGTTATCTTTTTGTATTACTTTAACTTTACTTTAAGTTACTTAAACTTACTTTAACTTTTTAAAAACATCTAAATAAGCATTATTTGTTAATGTTTTAGACATTATTGCATTTGGCTCATATGTAAGAGGAAAAATATATTCTAAACAATACAAATGCTTATATAATAGTAATCCATTATTTATAATAAATTAATAATAGTGTCATACAAAACTAATAATATATCAATTTAAGTATAAGATGATAAAAAGAAAAATATTCAAGCAATTGGTAGGCCAAGGCAAAGACAAAAAGATATCGCTTATTTTTGGCCCAAGGCAATCTGGCAAAACAACAATTCTAAAAGAGCTGTATAATGAGTTTTGTGTAAAGCAAAAATATAACGGGTTGTTCTTGGACATTGACATTTTAAGCTCTGCTGAAAAAATTAAAACATATGAAGATGCTATCTCAACTTTCCGGTTAAGCGGATATGATGAAAACCAAAAAAGCCTATTTTACGTTTTTTTAGATGAGATTCAAAAATACTCAAATTCAACAAAAATACTTAAAAACATTTATGATAGCAACCAAAATATCAAGATTTATGCGACAGGCTCTTCTGCTTTGCAAATCAAGGATTTGGCACAGGAATCTCTTGCAGGAAGAAAAATAATAAATTACCTATACACGCTTGATTTTTTTGAATACTTATGGTTTAAAGATGACAAGACAGCAATCTCACAATATGAGAATATTGCAAATGTTTACTCTAAAGACATGGCACTTGCTGCAAGGGAGTTATATAGCCGAATGGAAGAATTCATTATTTATGGCGGATATCCAGAAGTTGCACTGACTAATGAACCAGCTAAGAAAAAAGAGCTTCTTGCAGGAATATTTGAGCTATTTTTAAAAAAAGATGTACTAGATTACATCTCACAAAATAAGCTGTTCTCTGCAAAAAAAGTGCTTGAATACCTTGCATTAAATAACGGCAGGAAAATCAAATATGAAGAAATTACAGCACTAAGCCAGATGAATTTTAAAGAGCTAAAATCCTTTATTGAAGTATTATCTGAAATATTCCTAATAAAAGAAGTAAGGCCATATTTTACAAATAAGAACAATGAGCTTGTAAAAGTGCCTAAATTCTATTTTTTGGATAATGGCGCTAGGAATTTTTTTATAAATAACTTTAATCAATGCAGCATCAGGAATGATTGCGGTTTTTTATTTGAAGGGTTCATTTTTAGTGAAATCATCAAAAACTCAGATTTTAGCGTATTATACTGGGAGGATAAAAATAATTTTGAAGTGGATTTTGTAATAAACAAAGTCTCTTGCCTTATTCCAATTGAAGTAAAATATAAAAAAACCTTAAGTAGATCAGATTTTAGGGGGATCATAAAATATATGTCAATATATAAAAATACTAAAACAGGAATTATAGTAAATCTAAACGAAGAAACAAAAGAAAGCGGCATTCACAAAATACTCCCCTTTGGAATTGGAGAAAAGATTAATGATTGCTAGCATTGCCTGCTTGCGTATCCATTAAGGCGGGCAATAAAATCCTCTTTCTCAATTAATTTTATATATTACTTTAACTTTACTTTAAATTACTTAAAGTTAGTTATACTTCTTAAAGTAACTTTTACTTCCCATACCTTCTGTGCCTGCTTGCGTATTCATTAAGGCAGGCAACAAAGTCCTCTTTTTCAAATTCAGGCCACATTTTATCTAAGAAAATCCATTCAGAGTAATTTGACTGCCATACTAAAAAATTAGATGTTCTTTTCTCTCCTCCAGTCCGTATGACAAGATCTGGATCATGGTCAAGATACATATATTTGGAAAAAACATCATCATTTATTCCATCAATTGCAATTTTACCTGATTTAACCATTTCAGCAATCTTTTTTACAGCATCAATTACTTCTTCTCTTCCGCCGTATGCCATCGCAAGGTTAAGGATGTAAGAATCATAATTCTTAGTCTTATCCATAATTGATTTCATTTTTTCATAAATATCATCAGGAAAGAGTGTTAGCCTTCCAATAACATTTACTCTTATTTTGTTTTCTTCTATTCTTTTATCATCTAGCATTTTTGTAAAATTAGCCCTGAAAAGCTCCATCAGGTAGTTAAACTCAGCTTTTGGGCGGTTGAAATTTTGTATAGAGAAACAATATAAAGTTAATTCCTTAATTCCAAATTCACCAAGCCAGTCAATTAGCGCCTCAACTTTTTTTGTACCCCATTCATGTCCTTTATGGGGCTTAAGCATGAGTTTTTTAGCAAATCTCCTATTGCCATCAAGTATTATCCCTACATGCTTAGGAACTTTGTTGTCTGTTGGAATCATAATTAATGTGTAAATCAAATACTAGTATTTAAAAATTGCCTTGAACATATTAAATTTAATTACTATATTGAAAATAAATAAAATTTTGCCATAAAGCTTAAATATAGACCACCATTTCACTATACTAAATTATGTAAATGGGTCCTTGTACGAGCATGAAAAGCTACAAAATGCTTTTTGCCGTGAATATGAGACACTCTTACATGATTCAGCCCGTCACGAGAGTACTCATGGGAGCTCACGATAAACTCAAGCTATGAGCCTGGGAGTTAGTGTTACGGGCGACAACCTTACATTCAATAAAGAACAAGTATTTCATCATATTCACTGTTTCATTCACAATTCAATCAAATTTGCTGGATTTGATAGTTAAATGTAATACTTGTTCTAGGCAAAATTATCATAAAGGAAAGAAGTGTAAAAATCATGCTCATCAATCATTCATTTATTAATTTTGGAATTGGACATTTTGGCACTCTTTCTGAACTGATAATTCAATAAAATAAATAAACAATTAGGAGGCGATTAGATATGGGAAAAATTAGTCCTGTATCAGCTAAATATATCATTCACGCATCGATTAACATTGAAGGTGTTGTCGATAGGCCTGATGTAATAGGCGCTATTTTTGGCCAGACAGAAGGCTTACTTGGCGCAGAGCTGGAATTAAGGGAATTGCAAAGATCCGGAAGGATTGGAAGAATTGAAGTAGAAACTGACACCAGAAGCGGAAAAACGCAAGGCATGATTATTATACCATCATCACTTGATAAGGCAGAGACTGCAATTGTTGCTGCGGCCCTTGAAATAATTCAAAGAATTGGCCCATGCAATGCAAAAATCCATTGTGAAAAAATTGAAGATGTAAGAATCTCAAAAAGAAGGTATGTAATTGACAGAGCAAAAGAACTATTAAAACAGCTTATGGATACAGTTATGCCTGATTCTCAGGAGCTATCTGACGAGGTTGCCTATTCAGTTAGAGTAATGGAAGTTAAAGAATACGGAAAAGCAAGGCTTCCTGCTGGCCCTGGAATCGAAGAGTCAGATGAAATAATAATTGTAGAAGGAAGAGCTGATGTATTAAACCTATTAAAACACGGCTTTAAGAACGCTATTGCAATAAACGGAACATCAATCTCTCCTGAGATTGTTGAACTTGCCAATAAGAAAATTGTAACTGCTTTTGTCGATGGAGATAGAGGCGGCGACCTTATCTTGCAGGAACTTATGGCTGTTACTGAAATTGATTTTGTATGTAAAGCGCAAGATGGGAAAGAAGTCGAAGAATTGACTAAAAAAGAAATCCATAAGGCACTACGGGCAAAGATATCTGCTGAACAGGCAGGTATGGAATACCAGACAAAATCAGCTGAAGCAGAAAATAGAAGGAACAACAGGCCACAACAAGTGCAGCAACAGCAGGTGCCAGCTTCCCAACAAAGGCCGCAGCAAGCAGCACCTCAGCCTACAATGCAAAGGGAAAACAGGCTTCCTTCAAAAAAGCCAGTAATGCAACAACAGCAAGCACCAGCTTCCCAGCAGCAGCCTATTGCAAAAAAAGCACCTGAAAGAGAGCAGCAGCAAGTAAAGCAAGCAGAAGTGACAGATAATGAAAAAAAGATGTTTGGAAGCATGCTTGAAAGCCTGATTGGAACAAGGGGGGCATACCTGCTTGATTCAAAGCTAAATATCCTAGGCAAAGTGCCTGTAACTGAACTTATATCAACAATAAAGAGCTTAAGTTCAGGAGTGCATGCAATTGTCTTTGACGGTGTTATCGATAAGGAATTGATAACAACAGCTGAAAAATCAAAAGTAGCATATATAATTGGCATGGACTGCAAAAATAAGCAGGATGCAAGTTCAACATATGTGCTTACTGTAGAAGACTTTTAAAAAGTCAAATTTTTTTTCTGTTTCATTTATTTCTTCTTTATATTTATTTTTTATAATAGGTTTATTCAAAAAAATCATGATAGAATTATCATTAAACGTGTTTTCAGTAGAAGAGTATTAAAAAGTTAAAAAAAATATTTTTTTTTATTTTATTCTGGTATTTCTGTTATTTCCGGCTTATATAGAAGTTCTATTTTTGAACTGTTTTTCAAGCCATCTATATATTGCGTAACAAATTCCTGTTGTTTAGTTGAAGATACTGTTGCTTCAATTTCCGGCTTTGCTGCCTCAAAATCAACAACACTTGCATTTCTTTTTTCATTAAGCAAAATCAAGTGATAGCCAAATTCTGTTTCAACTATATCAGAAACCTCGCCTTCTTTTAGATTAAATGCTGCCTCCTCAAAAGCAGGAGTCATCTGTCCCTTACCAAAAAATCCCAAGTTCCCACCAACTTCTTTAGAAGGGCAATATGACATGTCTTTTGCAAGGTCGCTAAATTCTGCCCCATCCTCAAGCTCTTTTTGAATATCTTGGATTTTAGATAGCGCCTCTTCTTTTGTCAAATTGCTTTCACATCTATCGCTTTTTGTGTGGCAGATCAATACATGGCTTGCATTCACTGTTTCAGGAACACTAAACTGCTCAATGTTTTCATCATAGTAGGCTTTTAATTTCTCTTCAGAAACTTCAAGACCAACAAGTGTTTTATTAAGAAGCTTATTTATAGTCATTTCGTCCTTATAATAATCTGAAAATTCCTTATAAGTCATGTTCCTTGCACTAAGATCAGCTTCAAGCTGGGCTTTATCAAGATTATAGCCTTCTAAAACCTGCGCAATGTTATCTTCAACCTCTTGATCAGTTACACTGACTCTTTCCTTTTTTGCCTGCTGCAAAAGAAGCTTTTCGTTAACAAGCTGTTCTAGAAGCTTGTCTTTTGTTATCATTAGTTGATACTGAGCTGGAATTCTGCCAAACTTGGCATTTAGTTCAGACATTGTAATAACTTCGCCATTGACAATTGCTGCTGTACTATCATCTACGACATCATCCTTTTTTACAAAGCTTAAGCCATTTGTCTTGGTATAGACAAGATACAGGCTAAGCCCAACTATAGAGATTAATGCTAAAACAAGTAATGCATTTAACACTCTTTTTTTCATATGCTTTGATTTAATGTGCGAAATATTGTGCTCATTAGATTCATTTGAATGCTTTTCTATCCGTATTGCTCTTGATTTTTTTGAAGACAATTTTATTACCCCCCACTATTTAATAGTAAACAAAAAAAGAAAATATAAAAAGATTGTGCTAATTACTTGTTTTGCAAAACAAAGTTTTAAATATGATTACTACTTTTGAATGGTTTATATTTCATGGGGTGGAAAAAATGAAAAAAGCATTGATTTTCGCTGTTTTTATGTTTGCATTATTAATTGGAATTGCAAGTGCATCTTATATTACATTCAGGCCATATGAGATGGAAAGCGGTTCTGATAGTCAAATGATTGTAAAAATCAACAATATGGAAGGTACAGAAAGGCTTAATGATGTTAAAGCAGCCATATATTCACCGGAATTTGATTTGTACGCAGTAAGTGGAAGAATAGATGTTCCAAAAAAAGAATCTAAAAGCATTATAGTCTATGAATCTGCTCCAGATGATTTCGGGCTTTATCCTGTAAGAATATCAGTGACTGGAGATAATACAAGAATTGTTAAATGGGTTTGGGTTGCTGCTGAATAAAAATATCATCTGGCATTAAAAGCCAGTTCGTTATGGATATATAATAACCATTGCGAAAAAAATTCAAAGCAATGGCTTCTCCATATATTGATAGGATTGCTAACATCCGTATTAACTGGGCAAAATACATCTGTTCTTCCTTTTGCAATATCTCTTTCATATTCCTCTATCAATCTGGTAGTATGATATTCAGGATGCCCTAAATGCATAAGAAATTTTCTATCAGAGCTCTCGAATATTGTATAGCCAGCTTCCTTTGAATAGGCAAGGAGATTAATTTTTCCTGCCTTATTCATTTGTTGCATATTTTTATTAGAGATTCCTGCATGGCGGCTCTGAGGACAAAAAAAATGATCATCCATTTCACCAGTAATAATATGACTTTTTGCAATATTAATTATTTTAAATACCCCGAAAAGCTTTTTCTTAAACATCTGTTTTTCAACGCCAAGATGCTTTGCAAGTGCAAGTCCTCCCCAGCATAATCCAAGAGTGGATATAATGTTTTTTTTGGCAAAAACCATAATTTCCTCTAATTCATGCCAATAAGTTACATCTTCAAAAGCTAAATCTTCAACTGGTGCAGGCGATATGATTAAACCATCAAGCTTACTATTGACTACATCATTGAAATATCTGTAATTGGAATCAAGATAATCTTTGTCAGTGCTTCCATAAACATGGTTCCTAAGTCTTATCCAAACAGGCTCAATCTGGATTAATGATCTGCCTAGAGGATATAAAAGGTTAAATTCATAAGAATCTGCTCTTGGCATCAGGTTAATTATCCCTATTTTTAGCGGGCGCATATCTTCTCTTATTGCTGTTTTTTCGTCAATGCACACAATCCTTCTTTTTTCCAGTTCTCGCTTTCCGGGATAATTATTAGGTAAAATTATGGTCATTTTCCTTCCTCTTAATTAAATTTATTTCATGCTTTTGCTCCACAGATGTAATGTGTTGTTTATTCTGTTTTATATATCCTATTGACAAAATTATTATTATAAGAATAAAAAAACAAGTTGAAAAAAAGGAGTGCCAATGCAAGGAAAGATTAATTATTTAACAACAATTGATTTCTTTTTATATGAAAATGCAGGAAAACAAAAAAGATTCAATTAGCCAGATAATTAAAGAAGGAAAAGCGAAAGTAGAAGTATTTTCTTCTGCAAAAGTATCAAAAGAGCTTCCTGTTTTCTACAACCCGCATATGAAATTAAACAGAGACATCTCTGTTTTGCTTCTTAACTGTGTTGATAATAAAGATATGCAGATAGCATCACCTCTTGCTGCATCAGGCGTGCGTGAAATTCGTTTTTTAAAAGAGCTTAAAAAAAATAAAATTAAGAAGGTATTTTTAAACGATTATAGTAATGAAGCAGTTAAACTAATAAAAAAAAATCTTAAAGCAAACTCAATAAAAGAAAAATACAAAATATCATGTATGGATGCAAATCTTTTTTTATTAAATGGCTTTGGGTTTGATTATATCGATATAGACCCGTTTGGAAGCCCAAATCCCTTCCTGGACTCTTCACTTGTGCGCATTTCAAGAGGAGGAATATTAGGTGTAACTGCAACTGACACATCAGCCCTTACTGGGACATATTCTAACGCAACCAAGCGCAAATATGCATCTAAACCAATACTTAATGAATTCATGCATGAGACAGGAATTAGGATATTAATTAAAAAAATACAGGAAATTGCAAGCCAATATGAAAAAGCGCTAACACCAATTTTCTCATACTCGATGGAACATTATTTTAGAGTATATTTTGCGTGTGAAAAAGGCAAGACAAAAGTTGATGAGATAATTGAACAGCAAGGCTATATTTTATATTGCCCACACTGCCTTTTTAGGAAAACTGCTGCTAACATATTCAACCAAAAGCAATGCCCTAACTGCAAAAAAGAACTCGATTATGCTGGTAAATTATGGCTTGGGAAACTTTTGGATAAGACACTTACTGAAAAAATGCTAAAGAAATCTGATAAGAAAAATAAAGAACTCTGCAAGCTTCTAGAAACGCTAAATTGTGAAGCAGATATTAAGTCAGTTGGCTTTTATAATATATCAAGCATTGCAAAAAGCTATAAGATAGACTTAATCCCTAAAATTGAGAAATTGATAGAAGGGTTACATAAAAAAAGGTTTCTTGCATCAAGAACGCACTTTGATGGCCAAGGAGTTAGGACAGATGCAGAAATAAAAGAGATTATCGCTTTATTCTGATACGAATTAATTTTGCAAATAGGTTTAAATATAACATAAATTAGTTGCCACTAGTAAGTACAATAAGAGGAATAAACATCACACAAATCTATATTGGTACAAATGGATGCTATAATGCAAGGGCAACCACAGTCGTTACTGAAAATGCATTAAGAAATAGTGGTTATTCTGTTACAAAAAAACCAAGTAAAGCAGATATTATAATTTATGCTACTTGCGGTGTCAAGCAAGATAGAGAAGATTCATCAATTGAAGAATTAAAAAAATTATTAGAACAAGCAAAACCAGACACAAGATTAATTATTACAGGATGTTTACCTGAAATAAACAGAAGAGCATTAGAAGAGACATTTGGTGAAATTGTTGAAATAGTATCGAGTCATGAATTGCCTGCTTATCTTAAAATATTATCTGAATATCAAAGCGCAAACAGGCGGCCGCTCATGATAAACCATGGAAGTGGTGCATATCTGCCTGAAGATAATATTGAAGCCAAATTAGGGATAAGAAATAGATTATATATAATTAATTCTGCTCTCAACGAATATTATGAGGCAACAACACCAGGTCTGCAGCTTGGCAGAGAAAAAGAACCACCAGACACAATAATTGCTTCAAGAGGATGTTATTACAGGTGTACCTATTGTGATATTTGGCGTGCAATCGGCCTTTATACAAGCAAGCCGCTGGAAGAAATTATGGGAATAATTGCACAATCACAAAACAGAAGAATAGTTTTAACTGCTGATGAACTTGGATTGTGGGGAAGTGACTTAAAACCAAAAAGAAGCTTAAGTGAACTTGCTGATGCTCTACTACAAACCGAAGGTCATCAATTCTATTTAAGAAACATAGAACCTAAACCATTAATTGATAATATTGAAGCTATACAAATACTAGCTGAATCAGGTAAAATATTTTACTTAAGTGCACCTATGCAGTCAGCTTCACTAAACATACTAAAAGCAATGAAACGACCATATGGTCCTGATGAAGCTATGATTGTGCTAAAAGCTCTTAGAGACATAGGAGTAATTATTGAAACTCATATAATGGTTGGATTCCCAGGAGAGACAACAGCAAATTTTAGAGACTCTTTTGGTTTCATTGAAGAATTAAGTCCTGATGGATTATCTATTGTAAAATATTCAGATAGACCAAATGCTCCAGCAAAAGATTTCAGTGGAAAAATTCATGATGAAGAAAAAACAATTAGGCAGCAGGAATTGCTTGAATTATTTAAAAGTCAATTGTTAATTAAATACTCAACTCTTTTGCCTGATGACATTGTAGATAAGGATGAATTAATAAAAAATATTGTAGACACAACATTTGTCTGAATAAATAAATAGAATTAACTAATCGTCCTTCGCACATCAGCCGCTTCTACTGATTAACCCAGTCAAGATTAGAAATATCAGTTTCATGGGAATCGGTTGAGCCTTTCTTTACATCCACGATAAACATTACGTCTCAATCAATATCCCTTTCTCATCAGGATGAATAAACGCCTCATCTCCTTCTTTAATCTTTAAGTAATCAGCAATCTCTTTTGGTATCCTGATAGCAAGGGAGTTTCCTGATTTAATTAATTTTGTTTTTTTTCCCATGCCCCATATTCCCTTTTCTTTTGCAGCGATTTCTATTTGCTTTGTTGTGTCTTCTGTTGTATAAGATTCATTGCATTCTTTGCACACAAGAGCAGGAAATTTGCCTAAATTTACACCATACATATTTTGGGATTTTTCTTCTTTTTTAAGTTCTCCTTTTTCACATATAGGGCATTTCATATTTATCACCTTGGTTTTACTGTAATAATAAAGTAATTATCACCTATTTTTTTGGAAACAACACAATAATATTTATAATGAAATAATAACTTATCTGGCGTTTGCAAAGATTTCTCGCCTCTTTTTATTGCTTCTTTAACTTCATCAATACTTATTCCTCTATCAATCATCTGCTCTCTTGCATGGTTACTGAAAAATATACCCATAAGTAGTCACAGTAGTTACAGTAGATACAATAGATATTTAAATTTTTCTGATAAAAACTTTAGATAGTATCTTCAAAACATTTGTGAATCAGTAATTAATAAAAAATTAAGAAAGTAAACTTTTATCCAATAGTCCTTCTAACGTCAGTAACTTCAACTGATTCAACGCCATCAATTCCAGAAATGTCTGATTCTAAAGTATCAGTTGAGCCTTTTTTTTCATCCATGACAAAGATAAGGTTTAAAGACTTAAGCCCAAACGCAACAGGTACTACTTCTTTTTTCATGTTATCCATACCTGCAAACGCAACAATTTTCTTTTTTGCGGCGTTAAAAACATGCTCTAAGTTTACATCAACGTCAGAAGGCATGATTCTTAGAGTTACAACAACATCTGCCATTTTAATTTGGGCCGACAAATCCGCATGAATGACAGGTATATTTGACTACGTTTTTCCTGCAGTCTGCGCATCTTATAATTGTTTCTTTTGAACATGATGGACATAGAAACTTAACTGCACCTTTTGTGTTTGTAATTCTTGCTTTGCATGATGAGCATATAAGAGTGTTTTCCATTTTATAATATCACCTATAGGCTATCGGATTTAAATAATATTTATAAAGATTTCCCATTTTTTCGCACTATTGCAGCCTTTATCAGCCCAAAAAACAATGGTGATGGCGATAGTGGCCTTGACTTAAATTCTGGGTGCCCCTGAGTTCCCACAAAGTAAGAATGACTTGGAAGTTCCATGAATTCCATAAGCCTCCTGTCAGGAGATGAACCGGAAAAGACCATACCTGCTTTCTCCAGCTTTTCTATATATTCTGGATTTATTTCCCATCTATGTCTATGCCTCTCAGAAACTGTTTCTTTTTTGTCATAAAGTTCCCATATTAGCGTTCCTTTCTTAAGTTTTGCATCATGCGCCCCTAGCCTCATTGTGGCTCCGTAATCTGATTTTTCCAGGTTTTTCTTCTGCTCAGGAAGAATGTCCACAACAGGATGAGGTGTTTTAGGATTAATCTCTGTTGAATTGGCATCAGATAGGCCGCAGATGTTTCTTGCATACTCAACAACCGCAAGCTGCATTCCATAACATAGTCCAAGATATGGTATGTTATTCTCTCTACAATATTTGATAGCAAGAATCTTGCCTTCAACCCCAGACTTCCCAAAGCCGCCTGGGACAATTACAGCATCCAGTTCCAAGAGTCGTGATACGGCAGACGGCTTTTTCTCGAATTCCTTTGAATCTATCCACTGGATTAAAGGTTTTGCATTATTGTTCCAGCATGCATGTTTTACTGACTCAATAACAGATATATATGAATCCTCAAGAGCATAATCCCCAATATCAAAATATTTTCCGACAATCCCTATCTTGACCTCATGTGTGAGGTTCTTTATCCTTTCAATAAAAGCAGCCCATTCCTTAAGCGATTTCCTCTTGTATGGATAGCCTAGCTGTTTTAGGATATTTTCTGTTAGGCCCTGTTGATCTAGGACAAGTGGTTCTTCATAGATGCAAGAAATATCTGGAGCAGAGAATATGTTCTCTTTCTTGATATTACAGATAAATGATAATTTTTCTTTCCTTGCATCATCCATGGAATATTTTCCTCTTCCAATGAAGATATCCGGCTGTATTCCAATGGCATTCAACTCCCTTATAGAATGCTGGGCAGGCTTTGTCTTCATCTCGCCCAAGTTACTTGGTACAGGAAGATATGCAACATGCACAAACAAAATATCATCTCCCTGAAGTCTCATCTCCCTTATTGCTTCAAGAAAGAGTACGCTTTGATAATCTCCAACAGTGCCACCTATCTCAATCAGCACAAAATCAGAATCTGTCTCTTTCCCAACTTCCCTGATCCTTTTCTTAACTTCCTGAGGAATATGCGGAATGACCTCGACGCATTTACCGTCGAACTCAAGATTGCGCTCCATTCGTATGACTGTCATGTAGACCTGGCCTGTTGTGATGCTGTGTTTCTTTGTGAGAGACACATCAAGGAACCTTTCGTATGTCCCAATATCCTGATCAGTTTCACCACCATCATCAGTGACATAGACCTCGCCATGCTCAGTGGGCCTCATTGTTCCTGCATCGATATTGATGTAAGGATCAATCTTAATTGCTGTTACCTCAAATCCCTGGGCTTTCAGTAAGTAACCGAGAGATGCAGTGACAACGCCTTTGCCTAGACCGGAAAGTACTCCTCCAGTAACTGCAACATATTTAGTTTTAGCCATCTTGCTCACCTTTGATGTAATAAAATATTACTCTAGAAATATAAACGATAAAACATGATTGGTGCATTATTAAGAAATCTTATAATTACCTTATAAAGATTGTTGTTCTAAATAATATTTTATTTTTTCTTTAATGGTTTTGACCACTCTTTTTGCACCAGTTTCACCTCTTTTTATAATTTCATTAGAATTAGTCATATCCCAAATATCAAATTTCTCAACTTTTGGTTTAATTAAAACAATATCTTCAGGTGTTGTCTTAAGCTTTAGAGATATAAGTTCATCCTGCATAATGTTGACTCCCTGCTTAAATATGTCAAGCACATTTGGATTTTTTCGGTTAATGTTTTTGCCAAACCCAGTAGACACATTAACAACTATTGAAAAATCAATTTTATTCTCATTTAAAAGTCCAAGAGCAAGCGGATTGACCAGCCCACCATCAAGAAGAAATGTGTTTCTCTTTTTTTTAGGTATTATTGCACCAGGAAAAGAAGTACTTGCGCAAAGCGCTTCAAAGATATTTCCTTTTCTAAAAACAACTTCTTTTCCTGCCAGAAGATCAGTAGAATTAATAGCTAGTGGAATTTTCAAGTTTTCAATTTTTTTGTGCCTGATAAATCTAAGAACATAGTTAATGGCTTTTTCTCCTCTGACAAGACCTTGGGAAGACAAAGCAAAATCAAGCACATGGTAAAAATCCCGCTTCCTAAACCCATTCATGATATCTTCTATTTTTAAGGCAGATAGCCCTGATGCATAAAGAGTTCCAATAATTGAGCCCATGCTGCTGCCAGCAATAGCGCTTATTGGAATTTTATGCTTATCAATAATCTTTAAAACGCCAATGTGTGCAAGTCCCCTTGCTCCGCCGCCGCTTAAGACAAGGCCAATTTTCATTTTCCTAAAAGCAACCCAATAATTCCGCTAAATACACCATAACCATCAAATCCAGGCAACGGAATCATATTGAAGATAAATAGGAACATATTAAGCTGTTTTGTCATAGCAACCAAAAACAACTGGGTTTTTTTAAGCTTAACAAACTTTAATACAAGAATTGAGCCAATCCATAATACCAGGTTAACACATGGGCCTGCAAATGCAACAGCAGACGACTGTAGTGGAGGAAGCGGGGTATGAGTCACGTAGCCGCCTACAAAAAACATTAATGGAAACCTGATAAGTTTAAGGAACAGTATGATGATATACCATGAATAAGCAGCATGAAGGGTTGCTGTTGCTCCAAAAGCCATTGCAACGAATTTATGAGAAAGTTCATGAAGAACAATTGCCGGAGCTGAAATAATAATTGCAATTTTTATGCTTTCCCAATCAAAAAAGCTCTTCTTTTGCTTATAATAATCAGTTATGTCCTTGATAACAGCAGGCTTTTTGAACATATCTGAAAAAATAAATCCTAAAAATAAAGACATAAGTATAATATCAATAATTTCACCAATTGTAATAAACATATGATAAAAGAAACCTTAATATCCTATTAAAATTTATCTATATAAATGAAGCTTTGCTACTTTAGCCTTAGCACTCAGGGAATGGAACTACTTTCTGAATCATTTACCCTATCTTCAGCGAGAACCGCATTTATTGGATTAGATATAGATTATCATCCAAAAAAAAACATTATGGTTTTTGATTTTAAAAACTATCTGAAAAAGATAGATTTCTCAAAATATAGTGCTATTTTTGTTTCAGCAAATACTTTTTCACTTTCCATGGCAAAAGACCTCTATATCCATGTCAACAAAAAAGCACCTGTAATAATCGGCGGACATGCAATAAACTTAGAAAACGTTGAACAAACAATTGAAAATGGCTTTTGCGATGCAGCAATTGTAGGCGGCATGGATGCAGCAAGAGAATTCATAAAATCATATGGAATAAATTATAATTTAAAAAAAGAGAATAGCTTTTTTTATCTTGAAGTAAAAAAAGTTGCGCCAAACGGATTTTATTATAGGGCAAACAACCAAATTATTGGCAAAGGAACAAGCTGTTCACAATTCAGCGAGCCTATTATCCTCTTCAAAGGCAATGATAATTTGACTGAGATTGAATTATTGTTAAGCAACACATGCCCAAATAACTGCGGATACTGCACAAGTGAAAAATCAAATATCACTGCAAAAAAAGAAGATTACATAAAAAAGATTAAAGAGTATAAAACAACAAAGATAATCCGCTTGACATTATATGACAATAATCCGCTTTGCAAATCTGCAAGAGAAAATACCATAGCTTTTTTTGAGATGTATGAAAAAGAAATTGGCCCTCTTCCTAATACTGTTCTTTACTGCGATCCATCAACACTCGCTGACGAATATGATACAATTGCAGACATACTTAAAAAGCACTTTAAAGCGCCAAACAATAATCTTTTTGTTGGAAGAGAGACATGCAGTCAAGAGATAGCAGAAAAAATAGGCAGGAATTATAACAGGCAGCCAAGAACAACAAAACAACTGGAAAATGAAAAGAATGCACTTATAAAATTATCAAAAGAACTATCTAATGCTAATTCTGGCAAACTTAATTTTACCATTATAATAAATTACATAATTACTCCATTTGAGACAGAAGACAGCATAAATAATCTTATTTTAGAAAGCTTAGAATTAAGAAAACACAAAAGAGTGATTATCAGGTCAAACTATCTGTGGCCTTTTTCAGGGACATCTGTTGCAAAAAAGTATGAAGAATTGTTTATGCCATATGAGATGCTTGATGTAACACTTAAATACTTCCAGCCAGGCGGAATAAATGTATGGAACAGCAATTTTCTTGACTATTGTTTTGCAGTAAAAGCAAAGCTTGATTTTGACAGTAATGATGTATATTTCTCATATTACAATCTTGCAATGCTGCATTTGATAAGAGATATAACATTTAAAAAATACTTTCCAAATAAAACAATTAATGAAATTGCTAAATTAATTCCAGAATCCCAAAAAAATCTAAAAAAAGAATTAATTGATTTTGGCAAAAAAATAGATGAAGAAAAATTATATTTCATGGGAAAAAAAGATAAATCAAGATTTCTAGAGTTGACTCACACAATGTTTCTTTGCATGCCAGGGTTTGTTGTAAAAGAGATTAAAAAAGAGTATGAAAAAATAATAGAATTTAAGGAAGATTATTTTAATAAAAAAAATGCCTAAGTGCCTAAAAAAGTTATCTTTTTATATATTTGAGATTTATAACAATTTATGACTTCACTTGTCGCTTGCCTAAGTTCCGGAAAAGGCACATGGTCCCATGTTGCTAAACTTATTAATTCAGAAAATTGGGATAGTGTATTTTTAATAACAAATGATTTTGGCAAGAATAATTTTAAGCCTGATAGCAAAACAAGATTAATTACAATAGATGAAAGTAAAGACATTACTGATATAATTACTAATATCCATAAAGAACTTGAAAACAAGATAAATGACACAGAAGTTGGAGTGAATCTTGTTTCAGGCACAGGTAAAGAGCATATGGCAATAATTTCTGCGCTTCTTAAGCTTGGGCTTGGTTTGCGGTTTGTATATTGCAATAATGACAAGTGCATAGAATTATAGAATATTATTTTTTTGTAATTAAAGCAACAATTAGTTGAGAAAATAAATAATAAAACAAGATTTAATATTTCTTAAATTCAGCAACAGTTTCAAGTAAGTCAACATGCCCCATAAACATTGACCTGCAGCAATATCGTTCAACACCAAGCTCATCAAGAGTCTTTTTGACGTTCTTTTTCTTGTTTTCAGTCTTTGTCATAAAGTCTTCCCAAAGGTGGCCTATTGGTTTTCCGCATGCAAAGCATCTTACAGGAATTATCATACTTGGTTTGGAAATTGGTTTTATTTATAAAGTTTATCCTACTATCAGGCGAGAAGAGCACAATTTAAAAACTAAACTCTTTTTTAAACTTAAAGCATGTTTTTTAAGATAACTTCACAGGAAAAAAGTGCAAGAACAGGAGTCATTACAACTCCCCATGGAAAAATAGACACACCAGTTTTCATGATTGTTGGAACTAAAGCTACAGTTAAGGCAATTGGCCCTGATGACCTTGAAAAAATGGGCTGCCAGATTGTTCTTGCAAACACATTTCATCTTCATTTGTCTCCTGGAGAAAAATTAATAAAAAAATTTGGGGGGATAAGAGAATTTATGGGCTGGAATGGCCCCATGATTACTGATTCGGGTGGTTTTCAGGTATTTTCACTTGGTTTTGGGATAGAGCATAATATCGGAAAACAGGGAAACATCTTCCCAGAAGAAGCAATTTCAAAGAAAAAAGTGTTGCATGACAAAGAAAAATTTGCTAAAATCGATGAAGAAGGAGTAACCTTTAAATCACCGACTGACGGCACAATGCATCGGTTTACTCCTGAAATTTCAATAAAAATTCAGGAAGATTTGGGAGCGGATATAATCTTAGCGTTTGATGAATGCACATCTCCCATGCATGATTATATTTATGTAAAAAATTCTCTTGAGAGAACTCATAGGTGGGCAAGGCAAAGCCTAAAAGCCCACAAAAAAAAAGAGCAGGCACTATTTGGAATAATTCAGGGAAGCGAATACAAAAATCTCAGAAAAGAAAGCTCTAAGTTCATCGCAGCACAGGGATTTAATGGCTATGCAATTGGCGGCTCACTTGGAAAGTCAAAAGAAGACATGCATAATATCTTAGAATGGTGTATGCCATATCTACAGAATAATAAGCCTCGCCATCTACTTGGAATAGGAGCTGTTGAAGATATCTTTGAATCAGTTGAGCAAGGAATTGATATGTTTGACTGTGTTTCCCCAACAAGGCTTGCACGGGCAGGATATCTTTTCATTTCCCCAACAAGCAAGGGAAACAAGGCAAATAAATACAGAATCAACATAAAAAATTCTAAAAACAAAGCAGACAAAACACCAATAGATAAAAATTGTGATTGCTATACCTGCAAGAACTTCTCAAAAGCGTACCTACGTCATCTTTATATCAATAATGAGCTTCTTTATTTTAGGCTTGGAAGCATCCATAACCTGAGATTCTTGCAGAAATTAACTGAAGAGATAAGAGAATCAATTCGTAAAAAAAGATTTGCAAGGTTAAAGAAAGAGTGGGTCAAATAATCACAAAAGAATATATTTTTTTGCAGCAACATTTCCTTTTTCACTTAGTTTTAAAAAAATAGGTTTTCCTTCTGGATTGATTTTTTCAACGTATCCTTCTAAAGATAAATAGTCAATGTGTTTTTTTATCGCAGCATTACTAATTTCAAAATCTCCACAAAGAGTGGCAGCACAGTGCAAAAAATTTTCTCTTTCCTGCTTGTAAAGTGCCTGAATTATTTTTCTTCTGGTGTGCGCTCCTTTTGAATGCTGAAAAACAATTGCGTCCATTATCACTGATTAAATATAATGCAGTTAAATAGTTTATGTATTATAATATAATTAAATAATCTTCAAGGTTAATTTATAATTAAATTAAAGTTAAATTAAAGAGATTAAAGAGTTAATATAGAAGATAAATATTTAAATTCAAATTTAAAAGGAATAACTATGACCAAAAAAGAAAAATGCAAAGAAATAATGGCCAGTTTTTTTGGTCCTGCAACAGCCAATTTAGTAGAAATGATGAGTGAAGAAGAGTGTGTTGCTAAGTGTAAAGAAAACGTATTAGACTTTTTAGGGCCTGAAAAGGCAAAGGTGTTTGATAATATCTAAAATAAATAAAAAAGAGGTAGAAATATGAAAATGAATCTTTATGTAAAACTAGTGTTGATTACTATTCTTCTTGTGGCAATTCCAAGTGCAATACTTGGGGTTGTTGGCTACAATTCTGCAGAAAAAGCAGTAAGAGAAGGAGTAAAAGAAAGGCTTCAGGGCCAGGCAGAGGATTGGAGGCTTCTTGTTGAGGCTTACGAAACAGAAATCCAGGGCCAAGAGACAAGAGTTAGGAATAGTGCTAAAAGTATTGTGACTGCGCAGGCAAAGATGACGTATGAATTAATTGATGAGGCTCTGGATGAAAACAATGGAAAATTGCCTGCTGCTTCAAAAGAAGATATACTTAACAGGCTTAACAGAAATACTGTTGGCCAAACAGGATATACTTGGATTCTAGATTATAACGGAGTCTATGTTTTATCTAAAGGAAGGCAAAGAGACGGAGAAAATATATGGGAAACAAAAGATTCTGACGGAAATATGGTTATCCAAGAGTTGATTACAAAAGGAAGAGAAGTTCAAGGATCTGAAATTGCGTATCATTCCTATATGTGGCTCAATAAAGGAGAGACCGAACCTAGAGAAAAAATTGCAGCGATGCTTCATTTTCCTGAACTTGGGTGGGTTGCCGGAATCTCAACATATTATGATGACCTAGTTGACATGGGTTACAGGAAAAGAACTATTGAGCATGTTAAAGATCTTATGGCTAAACAGGTTCTAGGAAGATCAGGATATATCTGGGTAACTGATAGTAAAGGAGTATACAAAGTTTCAAAGAACAGGCTAAGGGATGAAGAGGATATCAGTCAGTCAAAGGATGCTAACGGAGTATATTTCATCCAGGAAGCAGTTAAAAGAGCAAAAGCAGCTGGCAAGGGAACTGCATTTGTTGAATATCCTTGGCTGAACAAAGGCGAGACAAAAGCAAGAATGAAAGTTGCTGGCCTTGCATATTTTGAAGCATGGGATTGGGTAATTGGCCCAAGTGCATATTATGATGATTTCAGCGGAGAAGGAGCTCTTGGTAATGTGCGCAATACCCTTTTCATAGTAAGTCTGATTGCGGTTTTAGTATGTGGTAGTGTTGCCTTTATAGTAGCGAGGAAAATTGCTATTCCAATAAAAAATATGACTGAAGTTGGAAAGAAAATTGCTGACGGAAATTTGGATGTAGAAGTACCTGCTGTTAAAACAGGCGATGAGATAGAAGAATTAAATACTACAATGAGTCTTTTAACAGGCGCAGTGAAATTCTTGAAATCTGAGCACGAGAAAAAAGATAAGAAAAAATAGTTTTTTTGTTTTAATTTTTTTATTTTTGCCTACCCTAGTTCAAGGTTATTCCTCACTTGCATAAATCGGCTTATCTGGAACCAAATAAATCATCCAGAATGATATTGCTGTAATTATTGCTTTAATCAGTATATTTGACAAAAACATAATGAATAAAACATCTGCACTAAGTATCCCATAGAATGCTATTATTGGAAAAATTAAGCTATCTACAGGAATAGATATTGCATTTGAAACAACAACTCTCATCCATTGGGGTCGCTTTTTTCCAATTCCATCAACCCACCATTGATATACTTCTGTATCAATTAATTCTGAAAAGACTTCAGCTATAATTGACGCAATTACAATTCGTGGCATTATTCCAAAAATAAACTCCCATGCAGCTTGGCCCCCTCTTTCTGCTAAATTACTTCCAATAGTTACATTTGTTATATTCCAGAATGATGAAGACCAACTGGCTTCAGGAGGAAGTTTTACAACAAGCATGAAATATAATGCCATAATTACATTAATTACACCTGCTAAAATAATACAAGTCTGCGCGCACTTTTTTCCAAGCTGCTTATGAATTAAATCTCTCCACGTAAATGTGAGAGCATAAATAATTCCAGCATCCATCACAATTTTCCCAAGGACTATAACTTTGGTCGCTGCAATATCAGCAGTCATCTGTAAAAAGATGTAAACTCCGCCAAGAATAATAGCTGCCTGCGTCTTTGTAATAGGAAGTTTTTTCATTTTTTTTATGGTAAAAACCTTTTGTTTAAAAAATTGATTAAACACATTCAAGTAGGTAATAAGACCAAAAACGCAAGATTTAAATATAAACTCCTTTTTAGTTATCACGTAATAGTAATTAAAAGATACAATTACTTAAGAGGGATTAATAATGATAGTACAAAAAAACTTTTTATCAAAACTAAAAGACTTTGGTTTAAATACATATGAGAGCAAAATTTGGACAGCACTACTTTCACGCGGTGTTTCAACAGCCGGCGAGCTATCTGATATTGCTAATGTTCCAAGATCAAGAAGCTATGATGTACTTGAATCCCTAGAAAAAAAAGGCTTTATTATCATGAAACTTGGCAAGCCAATAAAATACTTGGCTGTTCCTCCAGAAGAGGTTGTTGATAGGGTTAAAAAAAGAATACATGAAGATACTTTACAAAAAGAAAAGCAGCTTGAAGAATTAAATGGAAGCGAGACACTAACTGAGCTTATGCTTTTATTCAAACAGGGAGTAGATCTTGTTGAGCCTACGGACCTTGCCGGAAGCATTAGAGGAAGAGAGAATATCTATAATCATATGGAATCAATGATAAAAAACGCTCAGAAAAGTGTATTTATAACAACATCTTCTCTTGGGTTTGAAAGAAAAGCAAGCGCTTTCTCTAAGGCATTTAAAAAGGCAAAGGAAAGAGGAGTTGAGATTATTATTAACGCACCAATAGGTCCACAACACACTGAACAGGTGAATAAGCTAAGTGAATATGTAAAAATTAAAAACAAGCAAAATACAGACACAAGAACTTGTATTGTTGACAATAAAGAAGCGCTGATTATGGTGACAGATGATTCTAAAGTTCACCCATCTTATGAAGTCGGCATATGGATGAATGCACCATATTTTACAAGTGCTCTTTCTAAGGCGATTAACCAGCCAGGCAAACAATAAAACAAAACTTTTATAAACCCTTTTTTCTATTTCTAATTAATAAAAGAGAGGTGGCTATGTATGATTAGCATTGAACAAGTGATTTTATGTATCATTTTAGGCACTCTTGCAGCAATAGTGTACAGCCTAAGAATACTGGTTCTTCTGGAAAGAAGAATGGCAAGGGTTGATGAAAACATTGAAAAAATGACTAAAGCTATTGCAAGAGAAGAATTTAAGATAGAAAAAGAAGAGCTAAAAATCGAAAAAGAGCTAAAAAAAAGATAATTTTTTTTATCTTATATAGGGGTATTTCATTGGAAGAAAGTGCTTTATTAGATTATAAAATGCAGGAGCTTAAGCTACAGGCAGCAATAAAAACATTAAATGAAGCGCATGCTAACGCTGTAAAAAATAACGACATATTTGACCTTCTTCACACAAAAGAAGCACTGCTTTCAAACAATTCTAAAAGCCCGCTCATTTCAAATTATATTTGCCTGCTTTTTTATGGGATTGACCAGAAAAATTTTGCTGAAAAGTTTTTAAAAAATAAAGAGGCTATTTATTCACATGCCAGCAAAGCAACAAAAGACATATCAACTAATTTTATAAACAAGTTAAAAAATAAAACAACTATTTTTATTCCCTATTTATCATATGAAATTGAAAAAGGCTTGTCTTTTTCGCAAGGCAAAAATAATTTCATAATCAACACAATAGAGCATCCCTGCGCAGAAGCGGCAGGCGTGGGCGCTAAAGCAACCTTATATAACATAAAGACAAATATTTTTCATTCGTCAGCCATCTCAAGAGCAATAGAGGCGTCTGATGTTTGTGTCCTTGGGGCTGTTGCAATTACAGAAGAAGGCGGCGCTGTGTGTGAGCTATCTGGATTATCAACAGCTATAATTGCCTTTCATTATAATGTTCCAACTTATGTATGCGCAAATTCACTTAAATATACAAAAACGGCTTTGTTAGGCAATCTTTTGTCTGCGGCTGGTGAAGATAGAATAGATAAAGCTGATTTTTTATCAAATAAAAAAATTTCTGTGCCAAAATATGAGAAGATCCACAAGAATCACATCTCTGGTTTTATCTCTGAAATTGGCATTCATTCTCCAGACTCATTTATTCATGAAACGAAAAGGCATCACATGTCTCTGGTAAAACAGTTATCCTAAAAATTCTTCAAAAGTTAATCCATATATATCAGAGCGTTCTTTTGTTGCAAGATAGCAATTTTCCTTTTCCTCAAGGTTTTCTATGCTAAAGAAAATCCAGTCAGATCTGACAAATTTTATAGCAATCCATGCTTCAGCTCCAAAATACTCACAAAAACTCAGAAGTTGGACAATTTCACTTTTTTCAAAATATTTTTTTTCATCTTTTGTTACCTTGCATTCTATCGCAACAATCCTTGTTTTATTGCTTGCAATAATGTCTGCAGAAGGGTAGTGCATACTTCCAGAGCCTGCAACCCTAACTGCTCCCCAGCTGCCTGTTGCCCAAAGCTTGCTAACCAAATCTCTTTCAGCATCTGTTCCTTTTTTTTTAAGATTCATTTTCTAATAGGCTATGGCTAAACAAATTAATAATATTGGATAAAACTAATCCATAAAGTGAAAAAAGAAGGCTAAGATTTATAATAGTGTCTATTCCCTCTATGTTATTATATCTAGTTATCATGATTAGAATTATTATAGCTGTATCTATCCCTTTTGAGACATTTAAAGCCATATATACTTTGTTTTTAAAAGTCAAATTTGACCTGTGCAAGACCAACAGCACGCACACAAACCGAATGAGAATATAAATTAAAAAAACAATAGTGCCTAAAGCCAGATAGCTAAAGTCAATAAGCATCATCGTTCCAATCAAGAAAAAAACAAAGATGGCAAAAACACTGCCTAATATGCCTGTAAATTTTTCTAAGCCTATCTTATGCTTGACATGGTAGTTGCCAAAAAGAAGCCCGACAACTGTAAGTGAAATAACTCCGCTTGCATTTATATAATCAGAAATAATGAAAGCTGCAAGTGAACTGCTTAGTATTATCAAGTATGCAAGATTCTCTGGAAGATTCAAATTTAGCAGATATAAAATAGAAACACCAATAATAAAGCCGATTATTAATCCAAGAAAAATCTGCCTAAAAAATATCATTGCCTCAAATCCAAGGCTGACAGAGTTTCCGCTAACTAACGAATCAAGGTAATTAAGCAGCAATAGAGGAGCTATTAATGTTAATGGCCTTGCAAGAAGCTCTTCAATTTTTTGAAATTCAAGTGTTTTATTTTCTCGCTTACTGTTCCAGCCAATTGTCAAATCTGGCTCAATAGCAAAAATAAGGGCAGAAAAGCACACAGATAGAACAAGAGAAATATACCTGTCAGGATTTAGTTTAAATAATGAAAAAACTACATAAGTTAAGCCAACAATAGTAAAAAAATAAAATAGGACAACAAGTTTTACACTGTTCTGAGAGTATTTTTTTATCTGCCCAAATTTCAGCTCAACTGTATTTTGAAAAACAACCAAGATCATAGTCAGGGTAGATATAATAATTATAGTATTATTTGGAAAGCTAATTAAACCAACTCCGCCAAGTATCATACCTGAAAAAACAAGGAAATAAACATTTGATATCTTAAGTTTATTTGCAAGAGCTGAAATAAGAGTGCCCAAAAGAAGAATGCAAGTAAGATATATTAAATATTCTTCTTCCATGGAAAAATTAAGAAGCACAGAAGTTAATAAATTTTATTAGATTTTAAGTTTCAATAAGTCATATGCGCACTCTGTCTGCGGAAATATCTCTTTTGCCTCAAGAAGAAGCTCTTCTGTTGTCTTATATCTCTGTGAAAAATGAGTCAAGATAAGCCTTTTAGCTCCGTTTATACTGGCAAGCGTTGCTGCCTGCTTTGCTGTCAGGTGCATATGCTCAGATGCTTTGTGCTCATGATTTGAAGTATATACAGCCTCGCTGATTAAAAGGTCTGCATCTTTTGCAAGCAGCGTGCAATTGTTGCAAAGTATTGTATCGTTGATTATTGAAATTTTTCTTCCAGGAACAAGATAAGTTGCATCTGCCGGGGTTATTATTTTGCCGTTCCATTCTATTTGCTTATTATCTTGAAGTGCACCAAGTAATGGACCATCTGGTATATAATTTTTTTTTGTAAAAGCAAGCTTAATTTTTCTTTTTGATTTTTCAATTATCGAAAATCCATAGCAAGGAATTCCATGCTCAAGCGGATATGCAAGCACACTAAATTCTTCTGTATCAACTATTGTTTTCTTTTTGATTTCAAAAATGCTATAGTCAATACGGTTTTCAAATTCAAACGCCTTAAACATGTATTTTATATATTTTTTTGTTCCTTTTGGCCCGTATATCTCTAATTTTTTTTCATAATCACTTTTGTTCAATGTCTGAAACAGGCCGGGAAGCCCAAGGACATGGTCTCCGTGCCAGTGGCTTAAAAGTATTTTAGTAATTTTAGACGGCTTTATTTCAGCCAGCTTTAGCTGCCTTTGCGTTCCTTCACCGCAATCAAAAAGCAGCCCTTCTTTTTCATAGCTAATGAAAATAGACTGGTGATTCCGCTCTTTAGTTGGAACCATACAGGATGTCCCTAAAAAAATAATTTCCATAAGTCAATAGAAATAATAGGTTTTTATTAATAGTTTGTTATTTTTGAATATTCTAGCGAATTTGCTCTTCTGAGTATTTCATAACTCTCTTTTGTCTGTAAATCAGAGTTCACAATTCCAAAATACCTTTCCGGATTAAATACAGATATATTTTCTGAGTTAATATCATGAAGATGCCAGATAAAAAATTTTATCTTATTATTTGCCGCATATTTTAACATCTGAACATAAATGTAGCCTACATCTATATAGTCAAGTGAAAAAGTGTAAAGCTTTGATATTCCAAATTCCGTTATCCAAATCTCTTTATCCAATGAGGAGTATTTCTCCATGAACTTTGCAACGGAGGATTTTATTTCAGCAACATATTTTTCTTTTTTTTTTTGATAAAGAGAAAAAACAATCAATTATGTAAGGATGAATTGCTAAAACATCAACATATTGTATCTGGTTGTTTTTTATAAGAGATAAAACAAAATTCTTCTGTGCAAACGGAAGATTATCAATATCATTGCCTGCTATACCACCAAGCACTATCTTATTTTTGCCAGAAATTTTTTTTATAATATTATTTGACTCTCTTAGCAATAAGGAATATTCTTCCACAGAAGGCTTAGAAAACCAGAATCTGTTTGTATTCTCTTCATTCCATATTTCCCAGTAATTAATATATGAACTATACCGTTTGCAAACTCTTTCTAAAAAAGATTTGTAATCATTTAGATTATCAAGAGGCGATTTTCTTTTTTTATTAAACAGAAAACTCTTCAATGTTCCATGAATTAGTCCATAAACTAAACCCAATATTTTAATTTTTTTCCTTATTAATTCAAGGATTAATTCATCATAATAATCAATATTTAGGTTTGAATACCAATCAAAATCCAGCCGTACCCATCCTGAATTTAGGTTATCTATTAATTGAATACATTGTTTTAACTGTTTTTTATCTGAATAAGAAGGAAAAAAATTAATGCCTAAACACTCATTTTTTTGCATATAATCTATGTTTAGCCTCGCACATATATTTTTATCCTTTTTGTAGACTTTGCGCAGAAATTAACAGGCTTTGCTTAGCCTGTTGAAATAAGAAGTTCTTCTTTTGTTATGAAGAATTATTCTTGCCATGACTTGACAAAGCTGCGCCAACGGTCTAATTTTCATAAGCGGCTTGTTTTTTCTCTTAAAACTTGAGTGAAAGCTCTCAGAATGGCTTCTTTGATGATATTCTGTAAGCCAAGTCATTACATCATAATATAATTCAAGATACATTTTTTTCCATGCAAAACTTCCATTAATATTATTATTGCATTTTGGAAAAACGTAAGGTATCATCTCATTTTCTGCAATTTTTTGTACAAGTTCCCTATCATTAAACCCAGCATCTAATCTAATGCTATCTCCTTTAACTTCATCAATAAGCTTTTTCATTACTTTGCATTCACCGCTACTTCCAAGCTCAAAGGCTTGGACTACTTCTCTTGAATCTACAATGCTAATCATGTATGATGCATATTTTTTTGCAGATTCATAGTTATCTTTACGACTTTTTTCAAGCCCAGTTCCATCACCACACAACTTGCCATCTGATGTTTTTGATATCTCAAAAACTTGCCGCAATATGTAAGCTACTTCTATTCTGTCGTAGCCTTCACCTAATACTCTGTCATCTATTTCGTTATAAATACCAACCACAGGGCCCAAAATTTTTAGCCAACCTTGAGCCTGTCTTTCTGGAAAACCAAGTGCTTCACAAATGAGTATTGATTTTGCCAAGTCTTTTGGGTCTGTTAATGGTCTTCCAACCGTTGATCTTCTTTTCCAATATTCTGAAATATCAACAGAATATTTGATGAAATCAAATATTTCTGTTGCTTCTTCAATTTGGCTAGCGCTATATTCTGGCCAAGAGATTTGTCTAGAATTTTCATGTTCATAAAAATTCTTTTCCCTAAGAAGCGGCACCATCTGCCTAAATTCTTTATTTGGTAGATAACTCATCAAATCACCTCTAAAGATAAAAATATATGCCTAACTAATATTTATTTTTTTCTATACTATAGAATATAAATATTTAAATACTAAATGTGCCTAATAATAAAAATGGCATATATTAGAAAGAAAATTATCAAAGGAAAACCTTATTATTATATTGTTAAAGGCGTATATGATAAGAACGGAAAATTAAATCAAAAAGTAATCAGATATTTAGGAAATGTAGAAAACATTACTGCTAAGTTCGACTTCTGGGATGAACAACACTAATTTCTGCGCAAAGTC
>JAZDLQ010000034.1:0-11786 GCA_043801855.1 archaeon
GAATTTTTGTTTTACAGCCCATGTTTTACACCTTTTTATTATCTAGTTATATAACTAGATTATTAATATAAAAAGATTTGTATTTTGTAGCATATATGTCTAGATAATGTTAGAATTTACCGATTCTAATTACATGCACCCAAAAGAGACTATAAAATAAAAAAATTTATATAAGATTGATAACATTATACATTGCAAAAGAGGTGAATTCATGATCAAATTTGCTAAAAGACATAAGATACTTAAAACACATAAGCCGCACACAGGCCTGGTTTCTATAATATTTATGTTCTTATTTATCATAGGGATTGTACTCTTCGGGAAGATTCTTTCAGTCGATGAGATTCCGGATGCCAATTATAAGGTATTATCACTTGGGCTACTCTTTAGTCTAAATCTAGTTATGATAATCCTAACAATCATATTTATAGTCTTTTATATAGAGGTTAAAGATAAATATATTGAAGAAGATTAACTATTTTTGATATAGCTTTTATTTTTTTATTTTCTATAAATAGCAAAAACATTTCCTCTTTTTTCTATTAATTCTGCATTTATTTTTTCTAAAATAGCATCAATTATCCCTGTTTTATTTTCATCCGGGCAGTTATTTAATATTTTTATTTTTATCAGTTTTCTTTTTTTGATAAGCTTTTCAATTTCAGCAACCATATTATTATTAAGGCCATTTTTCCCTATTCTTATTACTGGCTCTATTGCAAGTGCTTTTTCTTTTAACTCTTTTAGTTTTTGTTTTTCCATTTGACTACGCATCCTCCGCTTGGAAGAATCCTTATAATATCATCAAGATTGTTATATTTTAGAATTGCTTTTATTTTTTTGGCTGTTTCACTTGATTTTTCGTTTCCGGGAAATACTTCAATTGACTCTTTGCAATGTGAATCAGTTGCACTTTTAGGGGCAATCATAAGCCTTCCGTCTTCAAGCTTGCCAATAAACAAGTTTAATTTTGCAGGCAAAATTGTTTTTTTGCCGTATATCATAAAGCTTCCTTTCTGGATGTATTCGCCAGATGGAGTTTCTTTTGTCACCTGGTCAGGATTTACATAGAATATATCAAGAGAACTCATTCCTAGTTTCCACGCTGAAGAAAAACTCGCTGTAAAATCAGCTGTCTCTTGTTTTGTTGCTGCATCAATCTCTTTGCCGAGAGACTTAATTACTGCAAAAGGGCTTCCTGAAATAGAAGTATGAAAAATAACATCCTCTTTTGCGACATTTTTTTTAATTATTATCTCGTTGGTTGTTGAATCTCTTCCAGCAATTACAAGAAAATTGGTTGATGAAATAAACCAGCGGAATTTTTCATACCATTCTTTTTTAACAGGCTTTTTTGAAAATTCTTCTATCTCTTTATATTCTTCTTTTTTTATAATTTTATCCAGGGCAGCAAGCTTTTTTTCGCTTTCAATAACAGCCTCTTTGGCGCCAAGTGCTTTTTTTTTTAGCTTTTTTGCTTTATCAAAGTAGATTCCAGCATTTTCTTCAACTGATTTAGATATGTCAATAGTTACCTGCATATTAATTTTGAAGAAAGGCAAAAGAGTTAATAAATTTAGTTGCTCTTTTTATGATTCTCACGCACAAACGATTCATATGCTTCTTTTTTTGCATGCTCTACTTTTGACTTAATTACATTGCTGCATTGCCTGTCAAACTCAATGCCAAACAAGATTATTGAAAGATAGAACAACACAAGCAAAGGAATTAATAGAATGATTCTGGCATTAAAAGATTCATTAGTCGCCATATAAACAAGCAATAATGCAAATATAATTGATGAAATGAATTGAAATTTCATTTTTGTTAGTAAAGTCTACTGGTAAATTTTTTGCCTGTTTGCATCTAATTCCTTTTTAAAGCGCTCAAGTGTTTTTAATATGTGCTGCGGCTGTGTCCTTAAAATCTGTGCTGTTCCTGAGAGAATATCTTCTCCTTTATATTCTTCTGTTGACACAAGTAGATAGTATTTTTCGTCAAGCATCTCTTTTTTTTTAGATGCCTTGTCTGCTGCCTTCCATTTTACAAAAAGCTCATTTGCACGGCCAGGAACCTGGTTAACATTGCATTCTAAGAATCTTGCGGCTGACTGCGCTACATCCATTTCTTCTGTCAGGAATTTGGCTGCTGCGTTTCCAGCGGCAAACTCAATTCTTACAATTCCATCCTGAATTTTTGATGTTTTTAAA
This sequence comes from archaeon, assembly GCA_043801855.1. Taxonomy (GTDB): domain Archaea; phylum Nanobdellota; class Nanobdellia; order Woesearchaeales; family GW2011-AR15; genus CAYTWW01. The sequence continues at coordinate 2,211 of JAZDLQ010000034.1, forward strand.
ATTTTTATTTTTTTGACTTCACCTGTGGTGTTTAAGTGAGTGCCTCCGCATGCCTCAACATCAAAATCCTTTATTCCGACTATTCTTAATTTTCTACCAGGAACAGCTCCTCCCTGATAAATTCTTGTTCCATATTCGGCTTCAGCTAAGCCTCTATCCATGATTGTTGAAAAGATTGGAATATTTTTATCAATCATTAGATTTGATAATTCCTCTATTTTTTTAACTTCTTCATCAGTTAAAGCCTCATAGTGGGTAATATCAAGCCTTGCCTTGTCAACATCTTTTTGTGCGCCGGCCTGCCATATATGGTTTCCAAGAATTTTTCTTGATGCACCGTTTATTATATGTGTTGCTGAATGATGCTGCGCAAGCTGCAATCGTCTTAAATAATCGATTTCTCCATGCACTTTTTCTCCTTGCCTAAAGCCTGGCTCATCTTTAAGAACATGCACAACAACTGCGCCCTGCTTGTAAATGTCAACCAAAGGGTTACCGCCAAGAGTTCCGCAGTCATGCGCCTGGCCGCCTGAAGTTGGATAAAAGGCAGTCCTGTCAAGAATAACATTTTTTCCGATTACCTTAAGAACTGTTGCATCAAATGAAACAACATCAAAAGACTTATAGTATAAAATCTCTGTGTCAGGAAGCCCGTGCAAATCAATTTCAACTTTTCGTTCAACTAATTTTGTTTTAGCCTCATGCCTCTCTGATACTCTTGCATAAAAATTTTGTGGTATATCAAGTTCTATTCCAAGAACCTTAGCTTCTTTTTTTACTAGTTCCGGAGAAATTCCCTGGCTGTCATATATTTCAATTAGCTTTTCTTCACTTATTTTTCCCTTTGACAAAAGGTTTGATACAATTATTTTTGACTTATTTCTGGTTTCAATAAATTTCCGTTTTTCAACTTCAAGTATTTTTGATACATCATCAAGATGTTCTGATAGGTCAGGGAATAGAGGTTTTAGATACTCTGCATGCCAACAGCACACTTCCTGAAGTGTTAGATTCCAGTTATTCTCCTCAATAAAATTCATAGCTCTTCTTGCTATTAGGCGAAGGTTGTACCCACCTCCTACATTACTGGGAAGCGCCCCGTCACTTAAAGCAATAAGAAGACCTCGAGTATGCTCTGCAATTGAATAAACTGCAGAAATCTGTGTGATTGAGTGTTTTAATTCTTCAACTGATACTCCTGTTTTAGCGCTAACGATTTTCCATGCTACATTTATATCATCAATTTCATCCAGATTTAATAGCCCTGCATACGGAACAAATTTTCTTATTATTTCAGGATTAACTTTAACATCTGTCCTTTCAATTAATTTTTTTATTACAGTAGGAAACGTTGCATCATAGATTGTGTTGCAGCCTTGGGAAAACCAAGCGTTTCTCTCCATTCCCATACCCATATCAAGGACTTTAATTTTCAAATCTTTCACGCCGCTTTCTGTTTGCTCATAAAGCATATAAACCTGGTTTCCTATCTCGCAGCCTCTGGAGAAAAACTCCATGCAGCAGCCAAGATTTCCTCCTCCTGCCCATGCATCCTCATGGAAAGTTAGTTCTGAATCCGGCAGGCCAAGGCCATCATTAAGCCATTTTTTTATGTGCATGAACACTTTATTTTGGTCCCACTCTCTTGGGCTAACAAACATATGCTGGCCAATCATGTTAAAGCAGGTCATATGTGACATAGTAATACCTACATTATCAATATCGCCAAACCTTAAGCAGAACTGCGGAATGACAAGCGGATTTGCAGGCGGCTCAACTTCTCCTGATATTACAAAAGGCTGGAACGCTGCAATTGAAGCATTAGTATATTCCATAGTAGGATTCCATCTTGCAACAAGTGGGTATCTTTTAACAGGAGTATAGCCAAATGATTTAAACATTTTAGAAAATTCCTGCCATACTTCGATATAAGTAAGCGCTCTTTTTGCCGGCGTTTTTCCTATAAATGAAAAGCTCTCAATATTGCTGCATGTAGGGTCTCCACATACTTTTCTGTTTATATCGATATTCCAGAATGGCTTGTGGCATTTTGCACAGAATTTTCGTGTAAATCCGTCTTTTTTTAAAACATCTGTTGGATAGTATTTGTCAGGCTCTGCCCAGAATTTAGGCTTATACAATTTCTTTATTTCTTTATCAGGAATCATTTTTAACACTAATTCTTTTTTTTTGTAAATTAGGAAAATATTTAAGCTTATCTTATATAAAAAAATGTAATTGAAAAAAGTTATTTTTAATGTTTTCGAAACATTTAAAAAAGCCATTAGATAGCTTTAAATACTTCCTTCTTCTTTTCTTTATAAAATTTATGCTTTTTTCAGAAGAAAACAGCTAAAACAACCGGGTGGTGCTAGTGAAAGATTATGTAAAAAAATGCCCTGAGTGCGGCGGCATTAACTTATTCTGGAATAAAGACAAAGGAGAAGTCATCTGCAAGGATTGCGGGCTTGTTGTCGAAGACAAGATGGTTGATTTCGGTCAGGACTGGCGCGAATTTGACGGAGAAGCTGCTGAAAAAAGAAGAAGGACAGGAGCACCAATTACTTATACTCAATATGATCAGGGATTAGGAACTGAAGTCGGAAGAAAAGCAGATCTATATGGCCTTGAAAAAAAATCAAAGAATAAATTTTTCAGATTAAGGAAATGGCAATATAGAATTTCAACTGCAATCGAGCGAAACTTAAAACTTGCGCTTGCTGAATTAAAAAGAGTATCATCCTACTTAAAGCTGCCAAAATCAGTCGAAGAAGAGGCAGCAAGAATTTATACTCTTGCTGTTCAGCGCGGCTTAGTTCGGGGAAGGTCAATGGAATCTGTTGTCGCAGGCTCACTTTATGCTGCATGCAGAAGGCATGAAGTTCCAAGAACTCTTGAAGAATTATCTGAAGCCAGCGGTATAGAGAAAAAAGAAGTCGGAAGAACATATAGGTTTATCACTAGAGAGCTTGCTATAACTATCTTGCCAAGTAACCCTGGTGATTATATCCCAAGGTTTGCATCATCACTTAAATTAACGCCAAAAACTCAATCAAAAGCAGTTGAAATAATTGAGATGTGCCAGAAATCAGAACTAACAAGCGGGAGAGGGCCAACAGGAATTGCATCAGCTGCGCTTTATGTTGCTGCGCTGATTAACGGCGAGAAAAGAACACAGCGTGAGGTTGCGGATATTGCTGGAGTTACTGAAGTAACAATCAGGAACCGCTATAAGGAATTACTCGATAAGCTTGAACTGGAAAAAGATATAAAAAAGCTTAAGAAGAAGGCTAAATAGGAACAAATCCTGTTGCAAGTCGTTTAATTTGACGATCGGGAAATCTATATTCATTTATTTTTTATGAAGATTTAAATATTAATCTTTATTTTTTCTATTAGTGATTATAAAGCAGAAAGAATTGAGTTTACAGGATAGGCTTATTTTATTATATGATACTTATTGTGCTCCATTAGGCTTTGAAAGAGGAGCTCTTGATGATTATTTGGCAACAGCTGGCGAGAGCTTACAAGATCCATTTAGTTGCCAGAAAGGAACTCCAGGACAGGAAGATGAATGCTGTCTAGGTAAATTAAGTGAATTGTATCTTGCCTTAAGCCAAAGATTAGAGGAAAAAATTGATCGTGACGAATTTATTTCTTTTGCCAAAAAATATGATGCAGATCCGCAAAATATTACAAAAACAATAGGTGCATTAAAAGCGTCGCACAAAACAACTGTTAAGGATTTGTTAGAATATCAATCTGCCTATATTAACTATTTAGGTTCTAAACGCAAAGGTAGCAAATATTGTACAGTAAAACTAGTTAGAATAATAGGAGGAAGTTTTCCAAAAGAAAGCAGGGCACATTTTCACCCTATACGCGGTTTTGGTCCAACAAGCGCGCAGCTTTTATATTCCTTCCTTGACAGCAAAGGAATTTGTCTTTTTGCAGACGGCTATAGAGAATCTGAGCTTTTGCCAGGTTTTCCTAGAATCGCTTTTTTCCGCTCAATCTCATTACCTTTTTTCTTTCCGTTAAATCCGCCAACTGTACCGTCTGATTTCACAACTCTGTGGCATGGCACAACAGGTGCATAAGGGTTTTTTGCTAGAGCGCTTCCAACGGCTCTTGGCGAATTCACGCTAATAGCGCGTGCAACTAAGCTATAAGTTGAGACTTTTCCTTTTGGAATTTTTTTAAGCGCAGAATATACTTTTTCCTCAAAAACAGTTGTCATTTTTGAATTTTAATTAATCTTGATTGCTTAATATATTTTATTATCCCTTTTTATTCAAGGAGTATAGATTATAGTATTCTAATCTAATATTTCCCCTTGAATTTATATACGAGAAAATGATAATATTTATAAATTTTGAAAAATAAAAAAAAGCTGGGTGTGATTTGCAGGTAGAGTTTAGATAGGTCTTAATTTATTTCTAAAATTAATTACTTCTGTCTTTATTTCCTGAGTTATAAAAGCACCATTTTTCTGGACTATTCTTGAAGCAAAATACGAGCCAAGTGTTGCTGCATCTTTAAGGCTGTAACCTTTTGATAATCCAAATAAAAACCCTGCAGCATACATATCGCCTGCACCGGTTGTATCTTTAGCATTCACTGGATAAGCACTTATTTTTTCTTTTTTACTGTTGTCTGTAAGAATTGAGCCGTTTTCCCCGTATGTAATTATGTTTATTTTACAAAGTTCAGATAAGTTAAGTTCTCCAGAAATTTCCTTTGCCTCAAGATTGTTTGCGATAAGAATGTCCACGTTTTTTTTGATAATTTCAGGGAAAGCGTCTATATTTCTCTTAACTAGAAAATGGTCAGCAAGATTAAAAACAACTTTTACATTATATTTTTTTGCAAGTGAAAATGCAATTAAAGTCGCTTCTTTTTGGCTGATAGTATCCCACATATATCCGGTCACATAAAGAAACTTTGTATTTTTAATAATCTCTTCATCAACATCTGCTTTTGAAAATTTTTGGCAGTTTCCAAGAAATGTTGCCATTGTCCTTTGCGAATCAGGAGTTACAAAAATATTGCTTGAGCCAGTAAGTCCCTCTCCCTTTTTAATATCAGAATACACACCTAGTTCTTTTATTTGTTTGATATATACTTCGCTTTCAGAATCAATTCCGACTTTGCCGCCAAGAACAGCAGTGCCGCCAAGAGCAGCAACTCCCATTATTGTATTTGGGCAATCTCCTGCCGGATACATAACTGTCTTTAAACCTTTATTTTTTATATAAGAATTAATGCTCTTCTTCTTATTAAGGTCAATTAAATTCATTGAGCCTTTTACCAGGCCAAGCGCAGCAATGTCAGAGTCACTTGCAAAAACATTAATGTCCATAAGAGGGTTTCCTATACCGTAAACGTCGTAGTTCATAATAGCTAATGAAAAAACCTTCTTGTGTTATTAAATTTTATCAAACAGATAGCTCAATCATTATTAATCATTTATTAGTAGTAAATAAACATAAATTTATATATTAGATGTAAATAATACAGTAAAAAATCTTATGAGGTACCAATAAATGACAAGACCGTTATCAGTTGGAGCGGATGTGATAGCAAAACAGAAAGCATCCCTGGAAGGAATGCTGGAAACTAAAGAAGTCGCCAGATCACATATTTTTGAAAATATTGGAGAATATACCCTGAAAGACGGGACTCATGCACGAGCTATAGTCATGTCCCCCGATATGATGCTGGAAAATGGTTATTTTCCACAGATTCTTGATCTGAACAGGAGCATTTTCACCTCTGAATGGAATGTTGGACAATACAAGAGGCAGAGAGCAACACTCACAGTAATGATAGTTGATGATAGCGATCAGGTGCTTGGCACAGCAAATATCGAATGGAAGCCCCAGATTGTCACGAATACAAATAATCCATTAAATGATTTAGGAGTAGTCTACTTCTCTGGTGATGCAGTTTACAAGGATATGCAGGGTAAACATGTTGGCACTGCTCTTCTGGACGCGAGATTTAAAGCATTGAACGTAGGCCTTTTAACAAAACTGATTGATAATTCTGATGCAGCCACTCTTCTTGGTGAATATAATAGAGCAGTAAAAAGAACAATCGGCGATGAGCCAGTAACTATTGAAAATATCAGAGAGGCAATCAGACCGGAAAATCTCCTTATTATCTCCGAGTTTGAGGATCCTTCGTCCCATCTTGGGAGGTTTATGAATGCTGGAGAAGCCAACGGTTATGAGATATCTGATAGAGCGAAACTCGTGGTTGGACCATGGGGATTGTATAGTTCCTTCAGAGCAGAACCAGGTGAGAGAGGATTATATTTTACAATTGGAGATAATCGTAAGTTCGCTTTACCTCTTGATTCAACGGGAATCAGAAAAATGGAGTTAACTTCAAGGTTGACCAGCACAGCCGAAATATATATTTTTGGGCCGGACGATGCAGTTCTCTTAGGTATTGAGGACCATTCCATGAAGACATTTCAACAGACAGAAGGTGCAACATGGAGAGAAGGACCGGGATTATATGCTGGTACAGATATCGCAGCATTCCAGACGCATCTGGATTCAATGAGAGGATATTTGGTTTCCAAAGGATTTAGTATTGTAGAGTATCCTATTACTGCTGATCCTCTTGTTAACAGGGATCTTTTCCTTCAAGAGAGAAATGCGATGAGAGAAAATTTTGATCGACACCTGCAGCAATTGCAAAGCCAGCCTCCATCAGAATATGTTGCTGTCTTTTCGCCGAGCCCTGCTGTTGTAAGGCTGGCAGTTACTCCAAAGTAAATTTTTCTTTTTTTCTAGAAATTTCCTGTCTACAATTAAATCCGATTTGAAATTCATTTTTATTAGATTAGGTTATTTATTATCTTTCTCTAGAAACTTTCATTACTTTAATTATGTAAGTAAAAAAAATATTAACAGATTAGTAACAACTGATTGTTAACTTTCTTTGGAAAAGAAATATATTTAAATCACTTGGATATTTAAAAAAGGGGTGATATTATGATTAAAATAGGAGTTATAGGCGGCTCAGGCCTTGAGGACCCAAAAATACTTACAGAACAAAAAGAGCGAATTGTCAAAACACCATATGGCGCACCAAGCTCTCCTCTTCTTGAAGGAAAAATTAATGATATCGCAGTAGCTATTATTTCACGCCATGGAAGACATCATGAAATAATGCCAACAAATGTCCCAAACCAGGCAAATATCTGGGCGCTTAAAGAATGCGGATGCACGCATATTATCGCAACAACTGCCTGCGGGTCGCTTCGTGAAAATATTAATCCGGGTGATTTTGTCTTTATTGACCAGTTTATAGATATGACTAAAAAAAGGATATCAACTTTTCATGAAAAAGACCATGTCAGCCACATGCCTATGGCAGAGCCATTTTGCGGGTATCTGCGAAATAAGCTTAAACTTTGTGCAAAAAAATTAAAAATACAGTTTCATGAAAAAGGAACTGTTATTACAATTGAAGGGCCAAGATTTTCATCAAGAGCAGAAAGCAGGTTGTGGAGGCAATGGAACTGCGATGTAATCAACATGTCAACTGTACCTGAAGTGGTCCTTGCTAGAGAAACAGGAATCTGCTACGCTGCAATTGCAATGGCAACTGATTATGACAGTTTTCTGGAAGGAAGAGAAGTAACAGTTGAAGAAGTGATGACTACATTTAAAGAAAACACTAAAAAAGTTATAATGCTTCTTATTAGTACTATTCCTACAATTGAACTAAACGAATGCAAATGCAGGGAAGATTATAAGAAGGCGATGATTAGTTAGTAAATACCTAAATTCGCCAAGTGGCGAATTTAGGCTGAAGCTGTGCATTTTTTTCAAGATTTACTCTTGAAAAAAATTCATAAAGTTATATGTCGAGAACTGCCAACTGCTGACTTCGCAGTGGCGAAGTCAGGTATTAAGAATATTAATTGAGTCTTTTTGTACTGTTTCACTAGTTATCTACACTTTTCAAAGTGTGAGAGGATGTCAAATAACGCCTTGTTATAAACTTAATAAAAAATATTCTTCAAATACCCATCCTTTTATAAAGTTTTGTTGTGCAATCATATAAATTACCCATTCTTGATAAATCTATTGCCTTTACATATCCTAATTGTCTATATTTTTCATCTTCGCAAAGCACATCAACGCCTGCATATCCCTCAGTATGATTTTCTATAACAAAGTCCATCCCCTCCCCATATACTATTGGAATATATGCCTTCCCACCATAGGCTAACCCGATGCAGAGTTTCATAAAAAAAGAGTCTACATTAAGATGTCCTAATTTAACAATATTGATTCTATCAAATCCAGGTTCAGATATATGTGCTTTTAGATAATCATCAAATTTTGAACCGAGCAACTTCATTCCTACCAAGGTCATATTTTTATCTTCTTTTACACATTTTTTTGCTATGTAATCCATAACTTTTACATTGGGAAGCCTTCCGTTCATAAGAATTACTACAATATCCCCACAATTAACATCTTCTAGTTTGGATAAATAATTTTTATCTAATTCACCAGACTCCTGATTAATGACATATGAGCCATCTTCTATAAGTTTGCCACAATGCACTTTAAACTCTACTCTTGCGCTTGTTCTCTAAAAATAATTTAATTCAGGATGATTGTACATCAATCTAACCAAATCTGTTAAATTATTAAGTTCTCCTCTTTGCTTTGCTTTATCAAATAAGCAATCTAAGTAAACCGCACCAATAGTATCTACAGGATCATGTAGGTATGCCAGGCAGAATTCTCTTCCTGTTTGGTTCTGTAATCCAGTTATCCTCCCAAGGACAGTATGGTCTTTGTTATCATAATAACCTTTATTCAAGTCCTCTTGATAGACTGCATAAGTTTCTTCAAGCTGTAAACTTACAAATTCTTCAAAAGGAACACCTAATTGCTCTGCCTGGGTTGCTGCCTTTAAATTAATCATAAAAGAAAAAGGATTTTCATATGGGTGGTGGCTGATTAGACCAATAACTTTCTTTTCATGAAGAGCGTGATTTAATTCAAGTATTTTTATCTCTATGCTATCAAGATGTCGACTGGTTCCTATGTCTGTCGCAATATACAATGCATCAACATTTCTTTCCATTGGCAAAAAAACACCCGAATCTAGGAATCCGTTGCCTTTAAATCCTCGAAAGTTTACTCCTTGAATAAAGTTTCTAATAGAAGGATATAATGATTCAAGTGATTTTCTTTTTTCACTTCCAGGTTCATCAAATAAACCCTTGACATGGGGATATTTTTCTTCAAGAGCAGGTTGAAGCCTGACTAGTAGACCCATGAATCTCCCATAACTTGGAAGACCTTCTGGAGCGCAACTTCTGGCACTGAGGTCTAGTATTCTATCTGTAAGCTGACTGATTGTTGGCATTATGGTATAGATGTATATTTTGCATTAGAGATGGTATGAGAATTCTTGATTAAGCTACTTTGTTTCCACTTATATGAGGTGGTAAACAATGAAACCAAAGTTTTTCATTGGATTGGATGTACATAAAGACATAACAACATATGCAATAAGAGATACAAAGGACAATAT
>JAZDLQ010000043.1:0-11429 GCA_043801855.1 archaeon
TTCAAAACCGTTAAGTTTGAGTTGCACAACTCTTGCTTAATTCTTCTCTATTTAATACTTTTTTACCACTCACTCTGCAATTGTTCCATAGGAAGTTTTTTTTATCATTTTAAAAAAGCCAGAACAAGTACCCATCATCGCTTTATCAGGTGTTAATCCTTCTTTTTCTAAATACAAAGTTAAGATATCTACCTTTCTAAAATCTACAACTGGTTTAATTTTTCCTTCAAGTGTGTCTTTATTTTTAGTGTCCTCATCAAGCAACTGCATTATATAATCCCTAATTATAGCATTACTTTCACTTTGGATTAAATATTCTTTTCTTGTAGTTCTAACAATATTATCTATATATAATTGAAAAGTATCTTCATGTTTTCTTTCATCTTTATTATAACCTAAGATATAATCTAAATGACTAAAATTAGCATTAACAACTTTTCCTACTTTTGCAGAATGTGTTTTTCTTTTCATTCTATTCAACAAACTCAAAATTTTATTCATTTCTTTCACTTTTTTCCTATTTTAAATCATTAATTTGTTATTATCAAATAGTAGTTCCCAGAATATATAAAATATTCAATCATTTTTTTTGACAAACAATAATATTTATATATAAAATTACTTATTTGATAATATATGAACTCAGAAATAGTACTAGATATGAAAGATAAACGCATTTTAAGAGAATTGTTTAGAAATGGAAGGATGGCGTTTTCAATTGTCGGAAAAAAGATTGGCTTAAGTAAAGAAGTTGTGCATTATAGAGTCAATAATCTGATTAAGAAAGGCTTGCTTATAGGTTTTAATACTATCTATGATATAAAAAAAATTGGCTGGAAGATATATTTAGTATATGTTAAACTAAAAAATGTTGATAATGAAAAAGAAAACCAGATTATTAATGAACTAAGTAATCACCCAAATGTTGCCTGGGTAATAAAATGTATCGGAAATTATGACTTAGTGCTGAAATTTTTTGTTAAGGATAACTTTGAATTAAATAGCCAGTTAAAAGAGTTGGAAAAAAAATTTTCATATTTCGATGATTTTTCTATTGATTTTGTCGATAATGAATTGCCTATTCCTGTTGCATATCTTTACAGCCCACTTAAGCCATATCTGTTGACATTAAGAAATGAAGATAAGATCGATATGACAAAAATAGATATTCTGATATTAGAGCTGCTTTCAAAGAACTCAAGAATGCAATTATCAGATATCTCCCTAAGATTAAAAATTCCAAGAGACACTATAAAGTATCATCTAAATAAACTGGAAAAAAGCAAAGTCATTATTACCTATAGGCCAAGCGCATGGTCAGGAAGTAAATCTATGGGTTATAGCTGGTATTTGGTTCTTTTAAGATATAAACAAATAGAAAAACACACAAAAAGCACGCTTCTATCTTATTTAACTACAAACTTAAATATAGCATATGTATATGAATTAATAGGACAAAATGATCTAGGTTTTGAAATTAGATTAAAAACTGGTGATGAGCTTAATCAAATTCTGATGGAAATAAGAGCAATACTCGGCCCTGATTTTAAAAGCCATGATTTATCCTTGATCTTAAAAGAATACAAATATACTTATTTTACAGATTGTATGAAAAAAAGATAAAGAAAAGGTTCTAGAATTATTAGAAAAGCGCTTGAAAAATAAAAAATACTTGAAAAATTACTTTTTTGAAAGAAGGATTTCAATTGTTGAGACTCTTACCTGTTTTCCCTCTTTATTCTGGAATTCTTCAGAGTCAATTCTTACATCGCTTACTTCAACATGGCCTTCAAGAAACCTATTTGCAGAAACCAAAGATACATCAACTGCCCTACTGATGAATTTCCCTCTTGCTTTTACAATTACCTGGGATTCATTTTTAGTTGTAAACTGCATGACTACTCCTGTCACATAGTTCATAAAGGGCTTGTTGCCAATAAAGATACAGTTGTCATCTCCCATTTTCACTTCCCCCGCTGCTCTTAGAAGCAAATGCTAAAAAAATAAACTTATATCTCTTTTTCTTCTCTTGCTTTTCTAGTAAGATAACCAATAATATTATTCCTTATTTTCTTAGAAGGCACATCGACTATCCTTTTAATTAACTCTTTGTTGTGCTCAAAAGTTTTGCCTACCTGATCATGATGAGATTCAAGAATCTCGAGAGTTGTCCTTTTAACGACTTTAGTTTTTATTCTACCCATAGGCTTTCGAAAAAGCAGCGTGTTTATAAATATTTTGGATGCTCTATGTATTGACGCGTTTTACTGCTATTTTTATCTTTAAAAAGTTTTATAAAAAGAGTAAAATATCCCAACTCTGTGAAAATTAACAAAGGGTCAATAATTTATATTGTGATTGGAATCGCAATAATAGCGTTTGTATATTCAAAAATAGGAATAGAACAAGTTCTAATAAATTTCAAAGGAAGAAGCCCTCTTATTATTGCGCTATACATAGCAATAGTAATTATTATTGACATACTATTAGTTCTTAGGTGGAAAGTGATTCTTCTTGCCCATAAAATTGATATTTCGTTTAAAAAGCTTATTTTGTATAAGGAAGCAGGATACGCTGTAGGATATATAACTCCGCAGATGCATATTGGTGATTCGTCAACAAGAATTCTTTTTTTGAAAAAAGACGGAGTTGATGTTAAAAAAAGCCTCTCAACTGTTCTTGTAGATAGGGCAATGACGATAACAACCGACGCAATAGTAGGTATAATAGGTGTTTTATTAATTATCCTAGGTTTTGCGCTGCCGACTAACCTTAAAATAATTATGCTTGGATTTTCATGCCTGATTGGGTTTGGATTTGGCATATTTTATTATAGGATGCTGTCTGGGAAATCTTTTATTACACCAATATTTCGGATTTTTATGCTTAATAAAATTAAATTCTTCCAAAAAGCAGCTAAAGGTACAAAAGACGTTGAAAAGCAAATGTATATGTTTTTTAGGCACAACCTTAGGGCTTTTGTTTTTTGTATCATAATAAATATAATTGTATGGCTGATGATGATATTTGAATATAAGCTTGCACTTTTGCTGATGGGGCATGATGCTAATTTTATTGAAATATTTTTAATAATAGCATTTGTTGGAATGGCTTATTTTCTTCCTGTTCCTTTTGCGGCAGGTGTTCTTGAGGCAGGGCAATTATCCGTTAACAAACTGATTAATATTAGCAGCTCATTTGGGCTAGGTTTAAGCCTGCTTATCAGGACAAAAGATATGATAAGAACAGGAATCGGGCTTATGGTGCTCTCGTATTACGGAGTAAAAATAGATATTAAAAAAATATTAAAAAGGAATTGATTTTTTGTTATTTCCTGCCTTTTCCAGTATGGCTATTTATTCCAAGCATCTCTAAAAAATATCCGGCATAGCTTATGCATACAAGAAGCGCGAAAACAAGAGCAATATTTTGCATAACAAGTGCTGAAATTGTCTTCAAAAAATTAATCTGAACATGATTATTTATTACTTCAAGCAGCTGGATTATAAATATGATTATAAGTGCTCCTGCAATAGATGAAAAAAAAGGTGCCAATGCATTAAGCCCTCTATTTAGGTTTGCAAAATAATTTGCATATCCAATTATAATAGACAGGGCAAATAGAAAGAAGATTGCCTTTAGTAAAAAAGAAGAAATATCTGAAAGAATTTCTACATTTAGAAAAATGTTTAGAAGCTTAAGTAATACAATTACTATAATTGCGCCAAGAAGCCCAAGCAGGCTACTAAAAATTGGGCCTAAAAAGCCAAATATTGAAAAGTTGTTTTTCATTCTCGAAAGAAAAATTATGCGGACTTGATTGTTTTTATGAAATGCTCTATTTTCTCAGAGGGACCTAGCTTAATTTCTTTTGAACATAGGTTAAGCTTAGCAAGGCATATTGATTTAGGAGCCATTTCACACAAGTCTCCAAATGCTTTTTCCTGGCCGACTGAACTGGCTGTGAAAAAAAATGCGGTTTTTTTTGATAGCATATTCTCATGAAGATATGTTCTTACTGCTGGTACCATTGTTCCTGCCCAAATAGGTGTTCCGACAATAACAAGGTCATAGCTTTGCGGCTCTTTTTCTACAGGCTTAATTTTTGTTAAGTGTTTAAGAACAGCGTCTTTTCCACCACTAATAAAACCAAGCGCACCTTTTCTGTCTTTCATATCAATTATACGCTCAATATCCGCGCCAAGTTTATGTGCAATGTCTTCTGCAATTTTTTTTGTAGCTCCACTTCTTGAATAATACGCTACGAGTGTTTTCATTTTTTTCACCAGCTTTTTGTTTTATTATATTTTATTAAAAATGAAAGCTACAAACGATAGTGAGTATGTTTTCATTTTTTTCACCAGCTTTTTGTTTTATTATATTTTATTAAAAATGAAAATTACAAACGATAGTGAGTTATTTTTCATTTTTTACAACCTCTAATTTTATATTCTAAATTATTCTAAGCTTTTTAAATATTCACTTTTGTATTTGAATCCGCTCATTTTTGCAATTTTTAATAATGCCTTATCAAAGCTGCTGCCATATTGCGCAGCTTTTTTAGGCCGCATCGCATATTTTTCAGGAAGACCGTAAGCTATTGCAGCCTCTCTTAGTATCTGCTTTTTTGAGTCACCTACAATTTTATATTTATCAGGTATCTGCATTGCAAATTTTATTAAATCATAATCAAGAAATGGTGTGCAAAAAATAACATTGTATTCTGAAGAGATTAAGTTATCCCTAACCATATCTCGTTCCCACATATTAAGAAGACCACTCCAGCACTCTTCATTTATATTATCAGACTTTTCATGGCGCTCGTAGCCTGCAAAAATTTCTTCTGAACCCAGGCCTCCAAAAAAATCAATGATTTTATCATTTTTTGCAAGCTCAAGGCAGGCTACCTCAACTGCACCTACTCCCACGTTTACTACATTTGAATAATTTTTTCCAAGGACTTTCGCTGTTTTTTTTATAATTAATTCAGCCTCGATTAGAGAATACACTTTGTGCTTAAGATTAAATCCAATCTCACTTGATGCAGCAATTGCAGATTTTAAATCCTCTGATGAATCAAGACCGACAGAATAACAAGTAAAATCATATCCGAGTTTTTTGCAGATAAATGAAAGCAGTGTTGAATCAACGCCTCCCGAAAACATTATACCAAATTTTTTATCAGGCACTCTTTTTTTTACTGCATCTATAAGCAGTTTATTAATTCCGTCTCTAATCTGAGCTTTATCTTTTATTAAATTACCGGTTCTAAGTGAGTTTATCTGCTTTACCCACTCTTTTTTTTGGATCAAAACCGCTGGCTTTCCTGTCTGCATATGATTAAAAATTGTAAGAGAGGTTATAAACTTAACTAGCAAGTTACTCCAAGAAGACCGCAAAGCAAATTTAAAAACAAATTAAGGTACACAAGCCTGATAACTGTGGAAGTCAATACCTGAGTTAGCACTTCATCAATAGGACAACCTGAATTTAATGCAAGAATTGTTCCTATTCCTTCATTGAATATTATGTATGAAATAATTGTTACAAGCATCAGGCTATAATACGGAAAATAGGAAATTGCATAAAATGTTAAAAACTTGCAAAAAATACTAATAAAAGTACCTGTACGAAATTTTCCACTCATTATATCTGAAAGAATAGTCGGAATGGAAACTATAATCATTGCTTCTTTTAATCCTGCAATTTTTAGCATCAGAACACCAAATAATATAACTGGCTCAAGAGTAAGATGGATTCCCATTGTCTGGCGCTTCCATCTGACAAAGAAAATGATCGAGGAAAAAATAATCATCAGCCATATTGTTTTAAACCGCACGTAAAGAAAAAGCACAAGAAGTATAGCAATTAAAGTGTTAGTTATAAAAAAGAAATTTATTCTGTCAGCCTTAAATACATACTTTTTCAGTACAGATATGATTTTACTCAATTTAGTGATTGTATTATTAATAAGTTTAAATAAATTGTTTAACCAGGAAAATAACGATAATTGTCAAGGAATATATTTAAATAAATCCTCATTATGTAAGAGTAAGGATTATGCTACAAAAACAAACGATTATAAAAAAGAAGAAAAAAAGTATTGATTCGGCAGCTATTAGAAAGTACCTTATGTATGGTGTTGTCGGTGGCATTCTTTACTTAATTAATAAAAAATTCTTATTAATACTAATATTTATTGTAATAACAATGATCCTTAAGCAGATGAGAACAGCATTTGGAATAAATATGATAATGTTTGACCCTCTTACTTTTTTTGCTGCGTGTATTGTTAGATTCTGGGGCATTGGTGAACTATTAATATTCCTGTTCATCGCAGTATTTATGGCGGATGCGGTTGCAGGAAACCTAACACCTGGCTCATTTTTAAATTATTTTCTTTTTCATGCAACACCAATAGTATCTAACTTAATTTTTGGAGGTTTAGGACTCACTGTAGTGGCAGTCATTGCCCAGATACTCTATGCTGTAGTTTATGTGCCTGTAAGAATTAATTTCCTGGGAGGGTCACCTTTTGATACTGCTTCTAAGGGCATTACAAATATATTATTTTGCTACCTGTATTGCGTATTTTTTGCTGACCTCATGAAACTTATTATGTAAATAAAATGGAAGAAAAAAACGAGATTTCAAATGTATTTATTGTGTTCGGAGCTGCTACACTGATTTTCTGCGCTGCAAGCCTTGCATACCTATTGGATAAACTACATTTCATTTGGTTTAAGCCAATAATTTTTTTCTATATGCTTAGCGTCATCATTATTATTTTCAGGATATATCTTTATAAAAAAATATCAGGACTAGCTAAAAGCATGAAATTTCATTTTGTTACATCAATATTTCACCAGCCAAAAATAGAAGGTATGTATAAAGGGCACTATTTTCAGCTTCATTACAGAAGTAAAGACTACGGCAAATTTGGCGGGATGCTAAGAACTTATGTTAAACTTATATATAAAGCGCCAAAAAAATTTGATGAAGCCGCTCTTCAAAAATGCTCGGGCAATCACAATGGATGCGATATTATTGTAGCAAAGCACATTGTAAGGCCGGAAAAAAATTATCTGTTAATGAAAGTGAGCACATATATATTTGATAAGAAAAAACTGTTTGAGTTAATGGATTATCTAATTTCTATAAGTACAATGTGTGAAAAAAAAGCATAAGTAATATTATGAATAGTTAATTATTTTTTTTATTTATAAATTTATTCTTAAAAAATATCACCAAGTATACTTTTCTTTGTTTAATATACACAAAATCCATACAGTAATACGAAAAATATATATATAGGCATAGCTATACTAGTAGTTTAATAGGGGGTGTATCAATGGTAATCCTATATGATAGGTTTAACCTTAGTGATGATATTTACGAAGTTATCTTTGCAACAAAACAGCAGGAGATTGTCGGAAAATTATTAATCCGATATATGAAAGAAAATCAGGGTGAAATTGGAAAAACTGAAATGAGCCTGTTTGCAACAAAATTGCATGAAGGAGAACTTATTACAGAAATTGATGAGCCGGCGTACAAGGGGAAAAAAGTTAAAATCTCTTATAACAAAAGGCAATTCTACGACAGGATTTTAACTCCGATGAAATCAATGGGAATTATTGATTATGATTTATACAGCAAAAAATACAAGATTTCAACTAAATTCAATAAAGACATGATGAAAATCGGCCTTATGTGGGTGCAGGAAGTTCAAAAGCCTGTATACAATTTAACTGAGAAAAAGCCTTAGATAGCTATTTTAATAAATTTTTTAGAATTTTGATTTATGCTTTCTGCTCTTTTTTATTTTACCAATCAGAATTAAAATAGAAATTCCAATTATAAGATAAATTATTATCAGGACTAGTGATCCTGGCTTAAATAGCGAATCTTTTTTTACAACATTAATTACTTTGCTTGCTTGATCAAATGAAACTTTTTTATTGTAATAGACTCTTCCCGCAATTTGGTATTTTCCTGTATCCTGAGGCGTAAAATAAGTTGCAAAATCAACAGTTCTTCCTGGCTCAACATCTATTTCATCTGATTCAAGCGCTGTAAGAATCCTTTTTGAGTCAAGAGATGTAACTTCTCCTACAAATCTTGCCCGAACAGCTCTCACTCCTTCATTTTTAAAAAGTGATGAAACTTTTGTAAGATCGCCTGCATATGAAAATTCATTTGCTCTTATTCCTATAAACACTCCCCTGTCAGCTATTCCTCCCTTTTCAACTACATCAAAGCTTAGAGTTACTCCCTGAGAACATTCTTTTGCCCGAATATCTATGTAATACTGGCCTGTTGTTAGTTTAGCATCCACATCTTTTGTTATTCTCTTATTAAGGGTAGGAAGTATTTGCTCGCCAAGAAAGCTTGTTTCAAAAAGCGGCGTATCATCAAGCGGGCGGTAGATTGCTACTTGAAATTCAGGCCTAAGCCTGACATTGCCATCATTATATACTGTTCCACCAACATAAATTGGCTCGTCTATTTCGGCGTCAGTTACGCTGAATGCTCCTGCCCTGCATAAAATTATTTCATCTCCTATTATCTCAACATTTATTTTTACGGCCACAGCTGCAATTATTGCAGTTCCTGCTCCACTTTCAAGTGATATTACCTGATCTGTAAGTATTGTAAAAGTGCCTGAATAATTTCCATTTTTTGCATCTGTCGGAGGATTAATAATAATAGTAAATAAATAAGGATTTGCAGATGATACATTGAATTTCTCATTTGCAGGAACTATAGATATCCAGTCTTTTATCTCACCTTCAATCTCAAAATGACCTTCAAGAGTTTCCTTTGAAGAAGTAGAAACTAGAATATTGCTTTGAGCATATCCGCTTTTTATCATGCTGGGAAAATTAAGAATTCCAGGAGAAACGCCAATTGTTGCAGCAGTTGCAAAATCAGACATATAAATAAAGAATGTTATTGTAAAAAAACAAAATATATTTATTTTATTATCCATCTTTAACAATAAAAAGAAAATAAATAAAGCTATAAAGATTTGCTTTTATTTATTCTAGCTCTACATAAAAATAATAAGCGCTGTTCGGATTTGCTATTATTCCGTTTTCAGCTACAATCATCTGAAAGTCATATGTAGAGTCATTCCTGTAGCCCTGCCTGTCTGCCTCAACAAATGTTGTCCATATCATTCTGGTTCCATCATGAAGCAGAACTTCTTGGAATGTTGTTGTTTCTGTTAATGTATTTGTTGTGTCGCTTACCCAAGTCGCTATTGAAAAGCACGAGCTATTTTCGATTAGTGTTCCACCCACATAAAACTGCTTGTGGACTCTTGATGTAAATGTTCTATTTATACTATCACTTTTTGTTGAATTGTGGCTTAGCGTTGTGTCTTCAGTTTCTTTTTGGGTCTGCGTACTGCAATTGACATTTCCCCATGTAGGTGTTGTTGCTGACCTTGTTGCAAAAACTCTTCCTGTGAATGAATCAACAGTCCACTGATATATTGTGTAATCCGCACTGTCATCAAGAGTAAAAGTTGAACTGATATTTCCAACATAAGCCTTCCACTTATTATCCTGCTGTATTGCATCAAGGACTATTGTTGTAATTGTTCCTTTTGAATCATTCCTGTATGTTGCAGCAGTTGCGTTTTTAGTGGAATTTGTTTTGTAAGTAATTCCTGCGCCTGTTGGATCTGCGCTGCTAAAAGAAGGGAAAATAACAGCGAATGCAATTGCAGTAATTAATAGCAAGAGCAGTGCAGAGATTTTTCTGCTTCCTTTTTTTGCAGCATTTTTTTTTGTCATTTTTGTATCAGCTTTTTGTTTTTTAGTTCACTTTTTGTTTTTGTGTTACTTTTATCTTAGTTATCCATTAATTGCTTATTTTACGAAGAGCCTTAGTTAAGCTCTGCATAAAAATAATATACTTCTGTGTTTGTAGCCTGGTCAGTTGGAACCAAAAGCTCAAAGTCTGCTCCATTTCCATTAAAGCCAGTTGATGTTGAATTTACTACTGATGCAAATACAAGGTTATTGCCAACGTTCACGAGCACATTCCAATATTCAGTTGTTGCGCCACTCCCATAAGCTTGAGTTGATCTGCATGTTGTAAAAGCAGTTGAACCTACTGAAAACGATGGATGTGATGTGCCTTTGAATGTCTCATTTATGCTATCTGCCCAAGTGCTTGTAATGCCAAGTCCTGTTTCCCACGTATTTATCAATGCCTGATTTGCGCATGTTGGACCACTCCATGATGAAATAGATGTGTTAACAGCATACACTTCTCCTGTTGTTGTCGCATAATTCCAGTCATAGAAAGTCTGGTTTGCTGCGTTATCGAGTGTTATCTCGCCAGATATATTTCCATAATAGCCCTGCCATATATCAGTTACTTTTGTCTGATTAATGTTTAGGCCTGTTACGTTGCCTGCTTCAGCTGTTACTTGCTGAGCAGTCTGACCGGCTCTTGTGCTTGATGTTCCTTCTGTAACTGAAGCACCCGTCGGGTCTGCAACAGCAAAAACTGTTCCCATAATTACAGTGCATACAAGCATTGTAAAAAACATAATTTTCCTTTCTTTCATTTTATTTCCCTCCCACCTTTCTTTTTCTTTTTTTTTTTTATTAAGACTTTATCGACAACATCTTAAGCTGTCTGAATGTTAATTCCTGTATGTAAGACGTTGTGATTGGTATCTGCCATATTTTTAACGGTATTTCATCCATTTATCTCACTCCCTTATTTGCTCTGGCAAGCTTATTAGGATTGTAAAGAGCAATCATTTGCTTGCCGGAATAGTTTTTAAGTTCAGATTCGCCAACTATTGTAAGCTTCACTTTTTTTTCATCAGATAATGTTTTTGAAAGTATTTTTTGGTTTTCACATACAATTAATACTTCAAGCTCTTTTCTTGACTGGATTGCAAATACTGCCAAAATTTCCTTCAGATAAGGCTCAATCCTAAAATATAGTTTTCCAAGAGTCTCATGAGTTTCAATATCATCTATAAACCACGAATTTAGCATGAAATTATGATAAGGCATCACGTGAAGAAGCTTTTTTTGGGCAAAGTTGTCTGATGCCAAAATTAAATAGGAAAGGTCAGATGCAAGACTATATACTATTCTTGGTTTTCCTTTTTCAGAATTTTTAGTTTTCTCACTTTTTATAAGATTACCAAGCTCTAATAGTCTTAATTGCTGGGAAATATTTGCAGGTGTTGTGTTTAATTCTTGTGCAATTTCATTTGGAGAAAGAGGCTGCTTAGAAAGAAGGGTTATTATTTCCCATCTTGTACCGCTAAACAGTGTTTCTATATCCATTCTGCTATCCTTTTACCCAATTTGTTATTTTATCGCTTTCAGTATACAAAATCGTATGTTAATTTATATAATAGAACAAGTATTTAAATGTTTCGTTTCATTAAT
>JAZDLQ010000068.1:0-5628 GCA_043801855.1 archaeon
ATTAATAAAAAAAAATCTAGATAAATAAAATAATATTATTAATTAAATACTTAAATAATAAAAATAGACGACAAAAATAAAAAAACATAAATTTTGCTAGTTATTTTGTTAATTTTTGAGTAGATCAATTGATTCTAAACGTTAAAAAAGCCTTTGCACTGGACATCCGCAGATAATATTTAAAAGTAAGAGACTTTTTTTAATGTTTATGATTTACTCGCATTCAAGGCTTTCTTCATTCGAGCAGTGCCCACTGAAATTCAAATTTAATTATATTGATCAGATAGAAACTGAAATTGAACAGTCAATTGAAGCATTTATGGGCAGTCTTGTACACGAAACGCTAGAAAAGCTCTATAAAGATCTAAAATACGAAAAAAAAAACGAGATAAGGGAACTTTTAGATTATTATAATAATGAATGGGAAAAACGCTACAATGATAAGATACTTATAGTAAAAAAAGAATATAACGCGGAAAATTATAAAAAAATGGGCGAGAAATATATCGCCGCTTATTATGAGTCCCATAAGCCTTTTGATGGTGCGCAAACTATTGGAACTGAATTAAGGATTGAAATAAAGCTTGATCCTGAAGGAAAATATGTACTTCAAGGCTATATTGATAGGCTAGCCTGTTCTGGGGATACTTATGAGATACACGATTATAAGACAAGTGGAACACTTCCGCAACAGGATTATGCAGACGCAGACAGACAGCTTGCGCTATACTCAATTGCAATAAAAGAACAATATAGGGATGCAAAAGAAGTAAAACTAATTTGGCATTACCTTGCCTTTGACAAAGACATAGAGTCAAGCAGATGTGACAATGCTCTTTCAAAACTAAAAGAAGACACAGTTGAACTAATAAAAAAAATTGAGTCAACGAGCGTTTTTGAGCCGAGTGTTTCTGCACTCTGCGATTGGTGTGAATTTAGGAGTATCTGCCCAAGATGGAAACACTTAATAAATACAGAAAATCTTCCAACTAACGAATACAGAAATGAAAGCGGTGTTATCTTGGCTGACAAATATGAAGAACTGAGTAGAGATAAGCAAAAAATTGAGTATGAACTTGAAAAGATAAAAGATGCAATTTTTTATTATTGCACAGAAAATAATATTGACACTGTTTTTGGGTCAGAAATTAAATTGTCTTGCAGAACATATGATAACTTAAAATTCCCAGGAAAAAATGAGCCTCTTCGTGCATATTTAGAAGCCGCGCTACGAAAGCTCGGCAAATATGACGATGTTTGTGAGATAGATGTATTTAAGCTATCAAAAATTATGAAGAGCAGGGAGTGGCCACCTGTTGTTGTGAATGCACTTATGAACTTTGCAACAGAAGAAAAGACAAGAAGGATATATACTGGGAAAAGATAAATTAATGATTATTTGCTAAAAAAAACAAAAGAGGAGGAATTGAAACAACTAATAAAATACCACTTAAAATCATTAGCATAAATTGATACTGAAAAATATCAGCCATTCTTCCGAATACTGGCGCAAAAACCATTACTGTAATGCCTCCAATAAAAGATTTTATTGATACAATTGTTGCTCTATTGTGAGATTCCACATATTTATGAAAATGCTCATTTAGAATTGGTCCGTTAAATCCAAAAATAAATTCTACTGTAAGAATTGAAAATGTAACAGTGGCAATGTTAAAACTAAGTGCTGGAGAAATAAGTGCTAATGCTAATAATAGAGGAATTATAAATAAAACTTTTTGTTTACCAATAATTGCCTCAATTTTATGGGCAATACTTGATGAAATACCGCAAAAAATAATGATAACTGCATAAGCAAGGCCAAAAAAATCTGTTGGCAAACCAATATCGGTTAATAAAAACTGGACATATTGAAAATAGACTTGTATTGTAAAATATATTCCTATTATGTATATTAATAACAACTTAAGAATTTTGTGGGTAATTAGGTATTTTAGTGATTGTTCAAAATGTTTTAGATATTGCTTTTTGCTAATTAATTTAGATAAAGGTGGTTCTTGTATAGAAAGAGCAAAAAACAAAGAAATTATGGCTGGAACAATGCTTAATAAAAAAGTGTAATGCAGTCCGATTGATGAAATCGGAGAAGATAAAAGAGAGCTGATTCCTGCGCCATACATAAAAAATGACCACTTTAGTCCAAAATATTTACTAGACTCCTTCTCTTTATCAATCTGTTTCAAAGAGTCAAATATTATTGCTTCATCGCTTCCTGAAGTAAATGCTTCACCCACTCCTTGTAGAAAATTTGCAATAAGAAATACAAAGAAAGTATTTCCAATACCGAAAAGAGTGAAAGAAATTATAAAAAGCAAAGAAGTTATCATCAAGGATTTTTTTCTTCCGTAATAGTCTGCAAATACACCACTTGGTATTTCAAACAAAAACATTCCAGCAAAAAATGCTCCAACTAAAAACCCTATCTCAGTATAATTTAAGCCCATCTGCTTAAAAAAAACATACTGAATAGCTACAAAAATCCTGAATCCTGCGAAAAAACCATTCCACTTTATTTTTGAAAGATTAGAACTAAATTTATTCTTGATAACGTTATTCATCTTAATATTATTACTATCAGGTATTTAATAAGATAATTTTATAAGCAATCCTTGCAGTGCTGCGGGCAATTCAATTGCTTTTCATTGTCGTAGTCAATATTAAGTGGCAAAACTAAATCTCTTGCAGTCGAAATCACAATATTCATTTCAGTTTCTCTTACTTTTATGTTGCCTCTAATGTGATGATTGACAATTCCCTCAAGCCTTTTTAAGTCAGTTCCAGTGAATAGAAGGCACAGATTATATTTTCCTGAAGTGATTAGCGCATTCACAAAAAATGGGCAGTCTTTGAATTCATTTATTATTGAAGTTGTATCAGTTGCATTGACATCGACTTTTGCCAAAAATAAGTCAACTATTGAAAAATTAACACCGCTAATCTTTGAAAGGATGCCTTTCTCCTGTAAATGCCTTATCCTAGCGCCGACTGACGGCTGTGAAAGCTTGATTTTTTGCGCTATTTCCTCCTGTGAGATATTCTGGTTTTTTTGTATAAGAGAAAGAATTGTATTATCACGGTCATCAAGATTAAGCTTTTCATTAAACTGGCTTTTTTTCTTGAACTCTTCAATTTTTGTAAATGTTGTACTTTTTGCCATAAAAACCCCTCTTAATAATTATTTTTTAAAGTTACTTATGAAAAGCAAAGGCATTTGCTATTTAAATATTGCCATTTTGCCTATATTTTATAATAATATATGAGATAAACATATTTTTAAGATATTAAATTATGATATTATAATATAAAGTGTATATTATAAGCAAATTTAAGCGATTTAAATCTTAGCAAAGGAATCTAATGGCATGCATAAAAAATAACTTCAATGAATAAATAAATTATATCTTAGAGTAAATACATTTATATTTAATATGTCATATTAGATAGTTATCATTAAAAAATCATTAAATCATTTTAAATCAATTAATGCTGACAAAATGGCGGCAAGGGATTCCCCCTCTTTTCCCAAACTGCCATTTTACTTTTCTTTTTACAAATAAGACTTGATAAAATCTAACAACATATTAATAACACGAGGTAAAAATATGAAACACACATTACCGGAACTTGATTACAGCTACAATGCACTTGAACCATTCATTGATGAAACTACAATGAAAATCCATCACACAAAGCATCATCAGGCTTACATAGACAAGCTTAATACTGCGCTTGATGCTTACCCAGAACTGCAAAAAAAGGAGATAAAAGAACTATTAGCGAATATTGAATCTGTCCCTGAAAAAATAAGGGCTGCTGTAAGAAATCACGGTGGAGGACATTATAATCATTCCTTTTTTTGGAAAATTCTTAAAAAAAGCTCAATACCAAAAGGCGAAATCAATAAAGAAATTGAAAAAACTTTCGGGTCATTTGACTTATTCAAGACAGAGTTTTCAAATGCTGCAATTTCCATATTCGGGAGTGGCTGGCAATGGCTGGTTTTAGACAAAGGAAAACTGGCATTAATATCAATCCAAAACCAGGATTCGCCACTAAGCCTTGGAAAAACACCTATAATCGGGCTTGATGTTTGGGAGCATGCATATTACCTAAAATATCAAAATAAGCGGGCAGATTATATCTCTGCATTTTTCAATGTAATAAACTGGACAGAGATTGACAGTATATATCAAAATGCCAAAACTAAAGCATAAGGGAAAAGCAGAAGATATTTTACTGGGAAGTGCAATTAGTGATGCAGCAGAAAAACTAGGAGTCAAATATGGCTGCCGAGTTGGAGTATGTGGCCTTTGTAAAATTGAGATAATATCTGGGATGGAAAACCTCTCTGAAAAAACACAGGAAGAAAACGATTATGAATTAATCAATCAAGAGAGGCTTGCATGCCAATGCACGCTCGAAAAAGAAGGTGACGTTGAGATTGATTTTTTAAAACAGGCGCAATAAAATTTATAAGCATATTTAATATAAGTAAATAATATTATGGGGTGATACAATTGGATCTGGCACAAGAGCTTTCAAAAGCAATTGATTTTGAGCAAAAAGGGCATGATATATACACAAATGCTTCTAAGAGCACCAAAAATGAGCTTGTAAAAAAAACATTTGGCTATCTCGCTGAACAGGAAATATTTCATAAAAAAGCAATAGAATCATATGCTAAAAAAAACATTGCTGATATAAAACTAGCTGGCGACTCTTCTAAAAAAACAGAAGAGTTCTTTAATATGACAATAAAAGAATTTAGCAAAAAATCAACTCTAAGTAAAGATGATATAATTGCACATGAAACTGCGCTTCACCTTGAGAAATCAAGCTATGACTATTATAAGGACCTTTATACAAAATCAAAAGAGCTTGCAGCAAAGAATTTTTTTAAATTCCTCATGGAACAGGAAGAAGCCCATTATGAATTGATAGAAAAAGCATATTATTATATCAGTGACCCTATTGGATATGAAGCCCATGAGGAGAGATGGTTTCCTGAAGGCGGCTAGAAATCACATAATCACAATTTTATTTTTTTACTGCTTCTTTTATGATATTTAAGTCACTTAATAGTTACAATCTGAACTTATACATTTAAATATAAGCTTGTTACCCCACGTAATATGAGAATATCAACAGTTTCACTAATGTTAATGCTGGTGTTTCTGAGTGCATGCACTGATGACCTGACTTTGAGCTCACTCTTAGGTGCAAAAACAGAATCTGCTACAGCCTATGTGCCACTAACAGTCACGAGAGGAAAAGCAGACTGGCCGCCAATAACTAATGAGATAAGTACAACTGACGTTTATATTTCAAATGATAAGTTTCAACCGTCAACAGTTTATGTATCAAGAGGAGCAACTGTTCGCTGGGTTGAGATGGATGAAAAAGGGCATAGGATTGATTCAAAAGGAATGTTATTTGATTCTCCTTATCTAAAACAAGGGGACTCATGGACATATACTTTCTACGAAAAAGGAATATTCACATATAACAGCAGGTATCATCCGCTTATGCGTGGAAAAGTAGTTGTTGAATAAAAAATTTCTAAGGGAATTAAATTTCTAAGGGAATTAGATATTTTAAGTTATTTTTAAT
>JAZDLQ010000108.1:0-2841 GCA_043801855.1 archaeon
ATAGACTGCGGAGGATCTTGCGGACCATGTTTTGTAATTGGAGTTAAAGAAGAGAAAACCCAAGAAGGCGATGTTTCTACAGGACCTACCGGAGCTGTTGTTGGCGCTCCATTTGGCAATGCTAAAAAGTACGGATGGCTAGTAACATTGTTAATAATAGCTCTTGGATTGTTTTCTTATTACAAATTCAGGAAAAAACCTCTGCAAGCGCAGCCAAAAACCCACCCAGAAAATCCTCCATACCGGGAAACAGAAGGGACTGATCCATTGCTAAAGTATCAAAAATAGGGCAATAATTATTTACCTTACACTTTTGGTCCTGCTAAAATTTCCATATAAGAAGGCTGTATCCTCAATATATCCATTGATGTTAATATTCCAATAACTTCCTTGTTCTTGATAACAGGCAAGTGCGTCACTTTTTTCTCATTGAGCTTGAGCATTGCATCGTAAAGGCTTTTTTCCGGATCAATTGTAACTAAATCAGCAGTCATTATGTCCTTAGCCAATGCTTTATCTGCGTCAATGCCTTTAGCTACTATTTTTCTTGCAAGGTCTTTTTCTGTTATTATCCCTAACAGCTTGTTATTTTCGCAAACCACAGCGCTGCTGACATGCTTTGCCGCCATTACCTCAGCAACTTTCCTTACAGAAGTTTCAAGTGTTACTCTCAACACATTCGTTTTCATAAACTCTTTAACCTTGTATTCCTGCTCTGGTTTCATTCTATTTAATATCATAGGTGCCTGTGTATAAAAATGTTATGTATGCAAATCTAAAAGAATTACTACTTATAGCTAGTACTTAACAGTATCTCCTAATACAAAATAGCTACTTCTAAGTTTAGAGAAAATTCAAAGTAAAATGAATGCTAGCATCCATGTTACGTGAAGTAACATGGCTAACATAATTGCTTATCTACAAAAATCTTTCGCTTCTTTCAGCAGTAGTATCATCTTGCCATTGAATAAAATAGGCTATCATCTTGTACAATGTGCAAAAGCCAATACTTACATAGAAACACTTGGAGAGCATGCTGATGCATTGCACCTTTGGATTAAAGGATCTTATGAAGAGGATTTCAAGAAAAGCTTTGAGCAACAAGTAAGAAACGCACTCAAGCAGATTCCGACTAGTTTTGCAAAGCTTGCATTTGACATAACTGAAGAGCCATTCTATGGCAAAACCAGTGGGCTATACATTTTTGGCACAAAAGGCAAAAAGTATGATAGTGAATTTCATTTCCTCACTGTTTGCCTTATCATAAGAAATAAACAAATTCCGCTTATGGCGTTGCCCCTTATGGTTGGAGAAGGATCAGCAAAGAAAACCATTGCCTTGTTAGAGTACTGCCAAACTTTATTTACTCGCATCAGGCTTGCTGTCTTTGACCGCGGTTTTTACATTGGCGAACTTATAGATTATCTCGAGAGCAAGAAAATAAAGTATATCATTTATGTTCCAGAGCGTGGAGACGTCATCCAAAGCTATGTTAAACAGACTGAAGAACTTGGAAAGTTTAAGCATACTTTAACTTACTCCAAAGCAAAGAGTAAATGGAAGCCCAAGACCATGATTATAGTATGCAAGGGTATTGATGATTTTTCTTGGATATTTGCTACTAATATCCATTTTAAGACAAGGTGCGAATATATTTGGCATTATAAGAGAAGATGGCAGATTGAGACTAATTTTAGAGTAGAGGATGAAGGCAGAATAAAGAGCAAAAGCACTTCCCACCTTATTAGATATTTCTATTTCTTGGCAAGCTTGCTGCTTCATCTGCTGTGGATTGTTAATAAGAACATACACTATTATGTGCCATACAAGAAATATCTTGATATTGTTGAGCACAAGTTACTGTTTGATTACCTTGGAATTCATGGAATTAAGCTTATTTGATAGCGGCAGCTTTATAATATCCTCTAAGTTCTGAAAGTAAGGCAAGAAATTCAAGCATAATGCCAACTTGTTCTTAATGCTGTGTATTCAAATCAATGCGGTGCAACATTGGCACCGCCTAATTTGCTTGGGAATAATAATTATTTTGTGTCGGGATTCGGAGATACTGACTTAAACCGAAAGCTTTATATACCCTACTTAGTACCGTATAATAAAGCTCATAGACTCCTTTAATTTAATTTTACGGAGGTGAGATAAATGGAAAAGGAAACATTTTCCTTGAACGATTCCAGCGATTTGATGGAAGAATTCAGGGAAAAATAAACCCATTTTAATTCTAATCTAAATTTTCTGAAGAAACAAAACAAGTTCTTTTGCATCCATTAACTGTTCTTTTCCGGAATTCATGTCTTTTAACTTAACCTTTCCCTGCTTTAATTCGTCTTCTCCAATAAATAAAACATAAGGAATTCCCAGGCTGTTTGCATATTGTAAATTTTTGCTGGGGCCTTTCCCAGTTAAGTCAATATCAACATTTACATTTTCATTCCTTAATTCTTCTGCTATTTTCAATGATTCTTTAAATGTGCCAATAGGAATAATATAAACTTGTGTAACTGTTTTTTGTCTTACTTTAATTTTTTCAACATACGCATCATAAATCCTATCCACACCAAAAGAAATTCCAACTGCTGGAAAATCTCCTTTGCCTAAAAAAGAGCCTATCATGTTGTCATATCTTCCTCCTGCGCAAACAGCGCTTTTTACTTTGCTGTTTTTCAAATAAACCTCTATAGCAGTTCCAGTATAATAGCTTAAGCCGCGGGCTAAAGAAACATTAAACTCTGCATCAACATTCAAGATTTTTAACAAAGAAAATAGCTCTTCAATTTCGTCAATGCCCTCGGATGTTATCAATTTTTTAATTTCATTGATTTT
>JAZDLQ010000109.1:0-4326 GCA_043801855.1 archaeon
TTGACATAAATTATGCTATTGCATATGTGAAAAATCAGAGCGCTCATCACGCCAAATCAATTAATCGGAATCCTCGCCCCGTAGCAAAGCGGAGGGGTCGCCCCGCAGGGCGAGGCTTTAGCCCGAGGAGGATGTCAAGTATATACATATTCGAGGATTTCAGTTTATCAACGCATTCGTGTATGAGATTTTCCAAATTTATTTATACACAGGTGTATATTTCACAATATTGCATTCCCTTAAATCCTTTATTGTGCAGAATTTAGATATTTTTTCCTTAATCTTATCTATTGAAACTTTGCTTTCCTCTTTTCTTAAATATTCAATGTCTAAAAACTGAATTTTTTCAAAGCACACACATTTAGATAATTGAGATAGGACATATTTATCTGAAAGAATTAGTTTTTCAGGTGTTTTAATCAGATAGCCTTTGTTAACAAGGTCGTCAATCATCTCTTTTGCCTGAAGGCCAAACACTTTCATTAGATCTTCAGCTAAAAATTTCTTAAGCTTAAACGCAGCATGCAATAATTTTATCTCTTCCTGTGGCATCTTATCAAGATCAGGCAGCGCTTTAGTTAAGAATGTATCGACATCAACTACAATTTCACCTTTTTCCATTTCAATCAGGAGATTAAATTCTGGATTTCCTCGCTCGCTGCAAATAAACATGTAGCCCGGAATAAGAAGAGTATTTATTTCCTTTATTTCTCTATCTGACATAAGCTTAATTTCTTTTTGGGTAATTTTTGGCTTGATTATTGGAAGGAGTTCTTTTTTTTCGAAATCTTCTATTTTTTCAAAAAACTTATCTTCGCTTTGCTCTAAAATATCAATGGCATGGCCACCATGCTTTGTCATTCTTGGCCTGATATTTACAAATAATGGCATGTCAGCAATCCCGGTTATCATTGCTGTTCCTATTGGAAGATTCATAATTTCTGTTTCTGATTCAGCGTTTATTCCTTCAACAGAACTTGTTATTGCCTTAAGATCGCTAGGGTTTGTAACTTTAAGGATAATCTGTGTTGTACACTGCGAAATAACAGATTTATCAATTCTTGCTGGCCGTTGTGTTATCAGGCACAAGCCAAGGCCGAATTTTCTTCCTTCGCTTGATATTGTACGCAGGATTTTTGATGAGCGTGCTTCACCAAATGAGCGTTCAGGGCAATTATGTATAAGTATATTATTGGCAATAAAGTTTGAATTATCAGTTGTTATATTATAGACATCCTGTTCCTCAATGAATCTTTTTTTTACAATTTTTTCGTATATAAATTTATCATCACAGTTTTGTTGCATCCAGTCAATGAAATTAGGAAATTTGCCTTTAATTAAGCCTGCATCCTTATTGTTATAAGGCTTATAAATCCACTTAGCAACCAAGCTAGAATCTAGATTAAGCTCTTTTGCAATTTTTACCTTTCCCCAGCCACGTTCCTCTTTTATGCTAATAGCCTTATTCCTTAATTCTATCCTCTCTTGAATATTACTTTGCTTTATCTTGAAATATGTTAATGCCTTAAAACATAGAATTTCTTTTTCCTGATTATACCTATAGCCTATTTTTTCAAAAAAATTAATTGAATTAGAATCATCATTATTGATTGAAATTATGTATTTAGTAGTTCTTTTTTTATCTTTTTTTCTTATATTGCCTAAACGAGTATTTAAAGTTGTTTTTACATCTAAATCTGCGAATAATTTCATAATATCATGCGCATGTTCAAGTGCACTTGCCTTTAATTCATCAACTTTTGAAAAATACAATCTGATTGCGTAAAAATTTTTACCATATGGCCTGATTATATCACCATCTCCACCCATTAGGCCAGCTAAAAATTCAGATTTAACCTCATTTGAGCCTTGCATAATCCACTTAGGGATTCTTACTTCCTGAATCACTTTTTCTCCTACTGCTGCACCTAAATTTTGAAAATATTTAAACGCAATTGTGGAACAGTGTATTGAACACCCTTTACCGAAAACATTCAAAAAAGTACCATCTTTCTTTTCTATCTTTGAGTAATGTTTATTTTCAAAGCTATGGATGTTTGAGCATCTAATACCTAATAATTTCAACTCTTTAATTATGGTCTCCATATCTTCGTATTTACCAGAGAAGCCAACTTGTTTATTAATAGACATCCATCCATCACTGAAAATTGCACCCAAAAGCCTGGCTTCAATTCTTTTTTTATTCATATCATAATTACGGCATATTGGAATAGAAAAATAATTGGCAGACTCAGCTTTAACATAAGTATTTTTTTCAAAAATAGGATGGTCAGGTGTGCATTTTAATTTTCGATTGCTTGCTGAGATCAATTCTAATACTTGAGCTTTTCTGGACGGCCAATATTTATTAATTGTATTATATTCAATATTGGATTTTAAATGATTATATGTTAATATTTTTTCATTACTAATTTCATCAATTCTCATATTTCCTTTTTCTGTAAAAATAACTGTATCTCCAGTTACACAGAAATTATGAGCTTCTTCGACGACACAAAAAAATGGAGGAATTTTTTCCTGTTTTCGAAGCTCGAATAAATCTTTCAATAGCTTATATACAATAATTTCCTGGACATCCGGTGAGATTCCTTTAAGGTTAAATATGGAACATTTTCCTGTCTGGACTATTTCATTGTATGGAGCATAGCTGTCTGTGAAGATATCTAAGTTCTTTAGGTATTCTAAGTTATTAATTAATGTCCATTTAGCATTATTTTCTTCTGTCTCAAGTGCAAATAAGACACTTGAAAAATTAATTGATTCAAGATGCTTGATTGCTGAATACAAAAGTCCTGTCTGGGTATTTGAAAGCTTTCCCGGAATTAACTGAGCAATCTCAACAGCAGTTAGATTATTGTTAAGCTTGATTGGTCGAAGTGATGCATTTAGCGATATATCACCATATTCATTTATGTTTTTGAAACCTTTGGGCTTTAGATTATATTTTGCAAGGCTTTCTTTTTCATCTGTATTAGGCTCTTTTAGAGTTGTATACTCGCCATGAGGGTCAATAATGATAATCGGAACGTTTTTATCAATTATTTCTTCAACTAAGACCCCTGTTGTGTATGATTTTCCTGAACCGCTTTTGGCTAGGACAATTACGTGTTTTGTAAGAAGTTTTTTTAAGTCAAGATATACATCAATATTTTTGCCGTCAAGTTTACCTATTAGCGCAGCTTTTTCTGATTCACCAAGCGAGATTATGTCTTTAATGAAATTGTCTTCAGCACGAAGCACTTCGCTTCCCTGGTCAAATGGAATCCTTATTGGTTTAACACGGCCTTTGTCGTCTTTGTATCCGATGACAACGCACTTAGCGATATCCTCATCAGTTCGCTCGATCTCAACGACTTGGCATAAAACCCAGTCATACACTTTATGCAGTATCTGGACAAACTCAAATTTTCTGGTTTCTTGTTCAACTTTAAAATGAAAATTTGTAGTTGTAATCTTGCCTGCTACTTTTCCTAAAATCATTATTGCTAACAAAAGAAAACGGATTTATAATGGTTTTGGACTAAGACTATTGATTAATTTATCGCAGGAGTATAATACTCTTGGTCAGGAGAGAGAAGCTTTCTGGCTAAATGCAATTGTCCTTCTGAAATAACATTATGTCGCACTAAAGTATCAATTCTTCGTAGCATATCTGCTTTATATTCGTCATGTGCTTGCTCTGGATCGCTTTCCTGCAATGCGTCCATTAAGTTTGTTCTCATTTGCAATTCAATTTTCACCACATAATCTAAAGCATCATTAATTAATGAAATATGAAGCGCCCTATAGCCATTTGGTTTTGGACTAGAAATTAAATCTTCAACATTTCGTGGGTTAGTCCATTCGATTCTCCAGCCCTCTTGTGATGTAGTTGGTTTTTGTAATACTAGATATTCACTTTTCATAGTATCATAACCTGTTCCATCAATTAAATTGTATTTTCTTTCTCTCCATGTATAGGTGTGATTATCTGGTTCTGACTGACTTTCATCTTGAACCAAAACAAAATAAATTTCTTTATTTGCAATGAAATCAGAATGAGAAATTGTTTTAGGCCTTGTTTTTGAAATTTCAATGCCAAATAGGTTTTCAAACAATTTAAAAATATAACTATTTGCACAGTTGTTTGAACTAACATCAATGAATGAAAGATTATTGTTAATTAATAAAAAATTATAGCTAAAGCTAATTTAATACATTATATTTACTTATAATTCAATAATAATGTTGATTATTGCAAGATAGTTGCTGCAATTCTCTTGAATTGTACAGCAGATATAATTGGCCTCCAAGTAAATGGAAGTT
>JAZDLQ010000036.1:0-21393 GCA_043801855.1 archaeon
GAGGCGGGGGATGCCCCAGTCGGGGTGCCGAGTAGGGCATTTTACCGCAGTAAAATGACCGTCTCCTGCCAAAATTGTTGTTAAAAATATCTAAAATAATTGCATAATAAAGTGATATTGCTACATATGGTCATCTACTGTGTGTCCTCTCTAGTTGCAATTATTGTGTTTTCAATAACGCTAATTGCGGATATCAAAAACCTTCCTGAACTTTTTGGACCTGCATTTCTAACGCTGATTTATGGAATCATCGCAGGACATATTGCGGGATTGATAAGCTACTTAATTACTTCACAGATTAAGAATGTTATGCGAGTATCAAGAGGAAGATAATATGACTTCGGAAAAAACTGACGAAGAGAAGATTGTAAAAAATATCGAATCTTACAGGATGCTTAGTGAGACACTAAGTTCTCAACTTAGACCTTTAACTCAATTCTCCGAGCAGATAAATGCACAAATCAATTCCGCTATTGAACCTATGAGGAGGGTTATGGCTCAGATGGATGGTTGGAGCAAAGCGATGTATGAAAGTCTCAAACCAACCTTAGAGATTATTCATCAGATTCAAATTAAATTAAAGGAGAGAAATGATGAAGCTATTAATATCAGAGGGGAGATAGTGACTACCTCAATTGATTTAGATGAGGCTATAGAAGAAATACTTCTCAAAAGATATATCATCAAAGAGCGACATGTAGAAATATCAAACAATCTATTCAATGATGAAGGATGTTCAAGCTTCTTAAAACTGAAAGTGTTGAATAGGTCAGGCCTAATTGAGGAATATGATGGGCTTAAGAAAAAGATACAAACACTATATGAGATTAGGAACCTTGTAGCTCATTCAAAGTATTTTCCTACGGTTGAAACTGTCCAACTCCTTCATAAGGATGGAATCAAAGATATCCAGACTATGAAAAAAACATTCTATGAACTATTTGGTGAAGTCATACCGATTCTTGAAGCAGTATCAAAGAAACTATAATCATCTCTATCTTCCGGGCATTCATCTTAAATTGACAACCCAACTTGCTTCTTTTCTGGCAGAATCTGGTCAGGTTGCCAAATTCAGGAACCTTAGAAATCGATAGCATCTATTATTTTCGAAAATGGCAGAAAATAGAATTTTAAACTGATTTTGTAATATATTAGGCTTGTAGTCCGCTTGTGGACACAAAGTCGCTTGATGGCGTTTTTGACCATGACTCCGATGCTCTCGAGCCAGAGAATATACCTATGAGTATACCCAAACTTAAAGCTAACAAAATCTGCCAAATCATACAACTTACCTCTGCGGGAATTTGTATTTAAATTCTTGCTTTTGTAATCTCTATGCAACGATTATGATCTGGTACGTTATATGCTTTGTAGCCTATTTCTAAGAAAGCCACAAAAGTATCTCTATTTCATTGATATAATATATTGAATTTTTTTAACAAACTCATCTTCAGGATTTCTTTTGTAAGCTCAATAGTGTCAGGCTCATCATCAACTACCATAATTGTTTTTGCCATTTTTAATCCCCCTTTATTTTGCTATAGGCATTGTAAAGAAAAAAGTGCTTCCCTTGCCTTCAACTGATTCAAACCAGATTTTGCCTCCCATGTTTTCGACAAGTCCTTTGCTTAGTGATAATCCTAAGCCTGAGCCTTTCACTTTTCTTGTAATGCTTGCATCAGCCTGGTAAAACTTTGAAAAGATATTTGATTGCTTATCCTTAGGAATACCTTCTCCTGTGTCCTTTACTTCAAACAGCACAAACTTTCCTTTTTTGGAAACACATAGCGAGATGGTTCCTTTTTCTGTAAAATGCACAGCATTAATCAGGAGATTTTTCAACACCTGCAGTAGCCTTGCGGAATCAGTATTAATTTTTGGAATATTTTTTTCTATTATGAAATCCGGCTTAATGCCTTTTTCTTTGATGATTACCTCCATATTTTCTTTGATCTCATTGAATATAGGCTCAACAGTATAAGTTTTAATATCTAAACTAAGCTTCCCTAAATTTAACCTTGACGAATCAACAATATCTAATATCAGATTGTAAAGCCTGATAGTATTACTATTAATCAATTCAAGGTAATGGATTCTTTTGTTTTTGTCATTCATTATTTTTGGTTCTCTTAAAAGCTGGCTAAAACCTTTTATGCTCGTCAATGGTGTCTTAAGCTCATGCGCTGCAACTGATATGAACTCATCTTTTTCCTTGTCAAGAATAGTCAGTCTCTGGTTAGCTTCCTCAAGCTTTGAATTAGCATTAATAAGGTTTATATCCTTTTGTTCAAGCTCTTTTGTTCTTTCTTTTACGCTATTCTCAAGATTGGCGGCGTAGTCTTTCATTGTCTTACTTGATTTGTCTAATATTTCAATCATAGAGTTAAATGATCTTGAAAGGGCGCCTATTTCGTCATCGGAATGAACTTTAATTACATAAGAATAATTCTCATTTGAAACAGCGTCCATGCCCTTATTTATTTCAAAAATCGGAGTAATAATTATACTTTTTAATACAAAATAAAGAGCGAATATGAAAAATGTGATAATTAACAGAAACATTAACAATGAGGTTATCAATTCATCATTCAGCTTTTTATCAAGGTTCTCTAATGTGATTTCAATCTGGTATGTTCCAATAATCTTACCGGAACTATGTATAGGTGTAGTTACTGTAAGGGTTCTTGATTCATCGGTTTTGGCAATTGAATTAATAAGAATATCTCGTTTAAAGGAATCAATATTTTCTTTACCGGCAGTTTTTCCTATCTTTTTTTGGTCATTACACACATAAAATCTGAATTCTTCTTCTTGAGGAATAATCAGGCATATGTCAATAATATCCTGATCCAGCCAAATCTGCTTATGAATTACTGACAATAGCTTATCCACATTAGCAAGATCTTTCCTGTCTTCTATACTCACATCCAATGAATATGCTGTAGCTTTTGCTTTTTCAATATATATGTTTTTTAGGTCTTTGTCATAGCTTGAAACATAAATATATACAGAACTAACAAACAATAAAAGGGAAAGAAGCAAAACTATTCCAATTATTTTTACGTGTAAATTAAGTTTCATTATCATTGTCAATCCTAGCCAATAATAAGGGATTACTCTTGATTACCAACTTATATTATATGTACAGGAATCAGCCCCTTTTTTCCTGCACGGCTTAGTATCGTCATGAAGGACTACGGGTCTGCTGCCTTCAGGTTTGAATTTTAGAGCTACAGACTGGATAATTCCTCTGTCAAATTCACAAGGATAAGGATTATTGCATACCATCTTTGCGGTTTTGCTGCCTGTTTTCTCATACCCATAGTGGCCTATGCCTTCCTGCATATTCCCTGTTGCCGGATCAAACATAATTCTGCCGTTAAGCCTGTGATTTAGATGATAAGCAACATCAATAGAAGAAAGCGCCTGATCTATTGTTTTAATTTGAGGCGGCCACTGGGCATTATCAGGTATTTTTTTACCTATTTCCAACAGTGCCAGTGAACTAATTTTTTCCCCTATGTTTCTGAATGCATTCAGCCAATTTTGTTGTGAATACCAGTTTCCAGGTTTGGGATTGTTAATCTTGTTGTCAGCCAGTATCTTTACGGCCATATCCTGTGCAACCATTCCCTTTACAACCGATAAAATCGTCTCTCCGTTTACCTCAACTTGTGTATTAAACGCTTTATATTGTGCCATTTTTTTCACCTCTTTATTAATTCATCCATTTTTTCTTTATCTCATCCAATCTGCCGGTTCGTTTCATGTCCCTTAATATCTTGTTTATTTCATCCATCAAAGCATCATTGCCAAGCTTTGTAACTATGCCATAATATTCCTGGGTAAAAGGCTCGCCGGCAATCATCAGGGAGGAATCTTCTTTTACATAGCCTACTAATCCAACATAATCCTCAACCGCTACATCAATTTTTCCGCTGATTAAATCCGGATTTCTTGAAGCGCTATTCTCATAAGATATTACAGTTGATTTGCTGATATTTGGCAAAGAAAGCGTTGCTGACTCACCGGTTGTTCCTTTAAGCACTCCAATTTTTTTGCCTAATAAATCTTCGATACTCTTAATTGAAGGATTATCTTTTCGAACCATCAATGCCTGGCCACCCTGGAAATAGGGTATGCTAAACAGCATCTCAAGAGATCTTTCAGGAGTAATTGTGATAACAGACATCAGAATATCAACATCGCCTTTTTTCACAGCAGTAAACATTTCAGGAAAAGACATCTTCCTAAACTCAACAGAAACCTCAAGCTTAGAAGCAATATCCCTTGCTATTTCAGTATCATACCCAGCAAAATTTTTGGATTCATCAAGGAATGTTATGTAAGGTATTTCACCATAAGTGCCGACAATTAATTTTCCTCTATCCTTGATATTCTGAAGCGATTTGTCTGTTATTGTTTGTTCTGGCTTCTGCGATGCTTCTTTTGTGCAGCCTGCCAAAAAAAGCGTTAGTAATGTAAAACAAGCGATATATGCAAAATATTTATTTTTCATTTTTTCATCTCCTTTTCTTTTTATATTCTATTTTTATTTCAACTCAGTTAAATATTTTTCTGAATTAGCTCTAATTCTGTAATAAAAGCCATTAACTGTTCCTTTGTTTGGTGAGGCAGGCAAATCACATGAGCCATGTTCTTAAAAACTGCAAGCTCCCATTTCTTGACAATTTGCTCAGGAGGTTTTTGAAATCTGACTGTAATATAGCTTCGCTCAACACCTGGCCAGCCTATTCTCTTAAGCTCCAACACAAGGAATTCTGCTAATTCATTTGAATATTGCACTTGTTTCTTAAAACCCTCTAAACCTATTGTTTTTATCCTGTACCAAAAGACCAATGGCGTAAATGCATCTCTTGATCCGGATAAAGTAGTATCATGTGCATTAATGTATTCAATATAATCCTGAAGAGTTTTTACTAGTTCTTTTCGGACCAGGACAACTCCACATGGAATTGGCGAGCCTACGAACTTATGCCCGCTGACTGAAATGCTGCTTATTTTGCTTCGAAAGTCAAATGGTGCTTCAGATATGAACGGCAGTATCATGCCATAAAGTGCAGCATCAGCATGAATATAGTAATTTATTTTATTTTTTTCAAGTATGCCCGAGATTTTGCAGACATCATCGACAGCTCCTTTCATAGTTGTGCCGATGTTAGCAACAACAACTGCTGATTTATGTTTCTTTATTTTTTTAGTAAAATCTTCATAATCCATTTCACCATTGCTGTTGGATTTAATAATACTGTTTTTCATTCTGAGGAGATGGACGTTTTTTCTTATGCTGTAATGAGTGTCTTCTGAAAAAAAAACGCTGGCTTTTGGGAGAATTTCTCTTGCAAGGTAAAGCCCATACAAATTTCCTTCAGTGCCTCCATTTGTTATATACCCCCAATGATTTTTAATATGAAATAATTCTGCGAAAAATTTCAGCACTTCCCTCTCAAAATCCTTTGTCTGAAGGCAGTATGCAGATTTTTCAGAAGGGTCGCCGATATTATTCAATGGAAACTCAAGAAACCTATACAGCGCTGAGTAATCAAAATCAGCATCACTTGGGTATCCTAAAAACATTTTTTTAAATACATTCAGCTTCCTGTAAAGTGTATCAAGCTTCCTTTCGCAGATTTTATTCATATCACGCAAACCTCATTTATCTGGATATTTTCATTTAAGCCACTTATCCTTAATCTCATTTAATTTACCAGTTCTCTTCATATCTCTTAATGCCATGTTTATTTCATCCATCAAAGCGTC
This sequence comes from archaeon, assembly GCA_043801855.1. Classification (GTDB taxonomy): domain Archaea; phylum Nanobdellota; class Nanobdellia; order Woesearchaeales; family GW2011-AR15; genus CAYTWW01. Next base: position 5,782 of record JAZDLQ010000036.1, read on the forward strand.
ATTGCCAAGTTTTGTTGCAATTCCATAGAACTCCTGCGTAAATGGCTCTCCTGCAATCATTAATGAAGGTTCTTTTTTTACAAAATTAACTCCTGCAATATAATCGTTGATCATCACATCAACTGATTTGTTTTTTAATTCTGAGATTATATCATCTGAATCTAAATAATGATTTACCAATAGAGATTGGTTAACATATTTCATTGCTGCTTCCTCGCCAGTTGTATCTTTTAGCACGCCAACTTTTTTATTTTTTAAATCTTCCACACTTTTTATTTCCTCATAGCCTTTTCTAATAACCATTACTTGGCCGCCATTAAAATAAGGTACACTAAACAGCATTTCTTCTGATCTCTCAGATGTTATAGTTATTGAGGATATTGCTAAGTCAATTTCTCCGGATTTTACTGCAGCAAACATCTCATCCCAATCGTAATCAATCATTTCCAGAGAAACGCCCATGTCAGTGGCTATTTCTTGTATTATCTCTACATCAATGCCTGCCTCTTTTCCTGATTCAGTATATAATTCCATTGGATCATAAGGAAAATCTATGCCTACACGCAATTTTCCTCTCTCTTTAACATTCAATAGAGACCTGTCAGAAATTTGTTCCTGTGTTTTTGCCTGCTCTGTTTTGGCGCATCCTGCAAGGAGCAGCAAAAATAATACAAAAAAAACAATTAATTGCTTAATGTTTCTCATTTTTTCACCTTGATATAAATCAAAACTACTTAAGCCACTTATCCTTAATCTCTTTTAATTTTCCGCTTCTTTTCATATCTCTTACAACTCGGTTTATTTCATCCATCAAAGCGTCATTGCCAAGCTTTGTTGCAATCCCATAATACTCCTGAGTAAAAGGCTCACCAACAATTTTTATTGAAGAATCGCTTTTTACATAGCCTGAAGCGCCAATCAGGTCAGTTACCATTGCATCAAGCGAATTTTTTTTTATATCACTGATTATATCTTGATTAGAAGAATATCCTGCAATTAAAGAGGAGTCTGTGTATTGTAAAGCTGCTTCCTCGCAGGTTGTCCCTTTCAAAACACCCACTTTTTTGCCTTTCAAATCTTCTGGCGTATTTATGCCAGTGTTATCTTTGCCAACAATAATGACCTGCCCTGCATCAAAATAAGGAATGCTAAATAACATTTCTTCTGTTCTCTTGGGTGTAATTGTAATCGCAGATATAACAATATCAACATTTCCTGACTTAACATTATCGAATAATTCACCCCAGGCAATCCTTTTAATATCAACAGGAATCTTAAGTTGTGCTGCAATTTCATTTGCTACATCAACATCATAGCCAACAAGATTGCCTGAATTATCTATAAGCCTCATCGGAGGAAAATCCGGATCGATACCAATAATCAATTTTCCTCGCTCCTTGACATTCAATAGAGACCTGTCAGAAATTTGTTCCTGTGTTTTTGCCTGCTCTGTTTTTGCGCATCCTGCAATAAAGAGTGCCATTGCTACTAAACATACTAAATAGTAATAATAATTTTTTTTCATTTTCCATTACCTCAATACAGCCATTTTTTCTTCATCTCATCTAATTTGCCTGTTCTCTTTATTTCCCTTAGAATTTTATCTATTTCTCCCATCAATGCGTCATTGCCAAGTTTTGTGGCTATTCCATAATACTCTTGTGTGAATAATCCTCCGTAAAGCTTTAGTGTGGGGTCATTTTTCACTGCAATCAGGCCAGCAGAATTATCAACCAGAATTGCATCAATCTTTCCGGTTTTTAAGTCGGGAATTGCCTGAGTCCACACACCATATCCTTCTATGGATGAAGAAACAAGGTATTGCTGAGCTGTTTTTTCTCCTGTTGTTTCCTTTTGAACACCAATTTTTTTGCCTTTCAGGTCTTCCAGCCTTTTAACCTCTTCTTTATCCGCAAGCATCATTATTGCCTGCTCTGCATTAAAATATGGCGCACTAAAAAGCATTTCTTCTCTCCTTTGCTGTGTTATTGTTATTGTGTCAATGATAACATCAAATTTTCCTGACTTTACATCATCGAATAAGCTTTCCCAGGGTGCATCCAAAATTTCCACAGAGACACCCATCTCTGAGGCGATATTATTTATTAAATCAATGTCTAAGCCAACCATTTTTCCTGATTCATCGTAATACTCCATCGGCGCATAAGGCAAATTAGTTCCTACAAGAAGCTTTCCCCTCTCCTTAACATTTAAAAGAGAGCGATCTTGTGCTTTATTGTCTGCTTTCTCTGATGTTTCTTTAGCACATCCTGCTAAGAACAGCATTAAAATAAAAAAACAAAAAAAATATTTTTTTTTCATTTTTCACCTCATCATTTAATTAAGTAAAAGTTGGTGCAGGCTTCCCAATAATTTCAGTTACTGATTGCTTAAACAATTCAATATTTTTAGCACTATCTGGTTCTATTGCTGCGTTTGGGGAAGGTATTTTTGTTTTCTGCGCCAGCAATATTTTTCCTTCTAGGCCTTTCAAATCAGCTACATATTTATAGTATTTTAGAAGAATTTCACCCATATTTATCGCCTCTTCATAACTTCTTTAATTGCATTTAGGTAGGACTTACCAGCATTACCCCATACAGCAGGCGGCTGGATTTTCCATTCGCAGTGGTCATCTCCCTTACCCATACATACTGGCTCAATACAGATAAGTGTTGAGCCAAAAAATGCAGTGCTCCAACCTGAAGCATATCCCATTAATGACCAGCAGATAGGTTCTTTTGAAGGTTTATTGTAGCATAAGTGTTGTTGAGCTTCATAAGAGTTGGTCCAGACGCCTGTAAAGTAAAATTCACCTGTTTTTCTATCAAATTTGATCTCTTTTGGTGTTGCTTGAACTAAACCCTCCCATGTATGAATTGTTGGGCCAGAAGCAAGAAGATCCATTTCGCTATCAAATTTATAGTTAAGCTTCATCTGCATAAAATCAGAATAGCCATGCTGGAATCCAAATTTAAAAAATAAATTTTTTGCTTTATCAAAACCCATTTCCTTGAGAATTTTTTGCCTTAATAATCCCAATGAATCTGCACTAAGAATTACAAGCCTAGTATCCTTAAAACTTGTTATTCCTGTTTTAATATTGAATTTTAAGTCTTTTTCCATATTGAAATCTGTTGCTTTCATATATTAATCACCTTTTTCAAATCATATATTTTTTTTATTTTTTTGTCAAAATAAGGGATGATTTTATCTTAGAATAAAACCATTAAAATAATTTAATCTTATCAATTAATTCATCACCTCTTTTATTTTAATTTAGCCATTTTTTCTTTATCTCATCAAGCTTACCAGTCCGTTTCATATCCCTTAATATTCTATTTACTTCCTCCATTAAAGCATCATTGCCGAGTTTTGTTGCTATTCCGTAATACTCTTCAGTGAATTGCTTATCAATAACCCTTAATTCAGGATTATTTTTTACTATTGATACAGCTCCTACATAATCTATGACTATTGCATCTAATTTGCCTTTTTTAAGATCTTCTATTGCATTCTGGTCAAACGATTCATAAGAGACTATGTATAATGCATCGACATACTGCTTTGCAAATTTCTCGCATGTTGTGTCTTTTTGCACCCCAACTTTTTTATTTTTTATTTCTACGGGTGTATTGATGTCTACTGTCTCTTTTCTTGTTATTATAGTCTGGCCAGCATTAATATAAGGAACGCTAAATAAAACCTTCTCTGACCTTTCAGGAGTTATTGTCATTGCGCATATAATCACATCAATATCATCTTTGCTTAATGAATTAATCAATTCAGGGAAGGCAATTTCTTTAAATTCTACTTCAACTCCAAGATTTGATGCTATCTCCTTTGCCAAGTCAGAGTCATAGCCACTTATTTCACCATTAGTATCCTTAAAAACCATAGGCTCCAATGCAGGAAAGGTGCCAACAATAAGTTTTCCCCTGGATTTAATATCAGCTAATGAATTATCTGTAAGAGTATTTTCTGATTCTTTTTTTACTCCTGGTGCGCATGCACTAAGCAGAACTGACAAAACACCTATGCAAAAAAATACATTTACCAAGTTTTGATTTGTCATTCTCATTTTCACTTAAGCCACCTATCCTTAATCTCTTTCATTTTGCCTGTTCTTTTCATCTCTCTTAAAACCCTGTTTATTTCATTCATCAGTGCATCATTGCCAAGCTTTGTTGCAATCCCATAATACTCCTGGGTAAAAGGCTCGCCGACAATCTTCAATTCAGGATTATTTTTTTCATCACTCATTGAGAGCATATAATCTAGAACCCTTGCGTCAATGACTCCTTTTTTTAGAGCTTCAATTGTAGGGTCATTATTTTCAAATCTTATTACCGAAGAATTATCCACATATTTCAATACGATTTGTTCACCTGTCGTTCCTCCGCCAACACCAACTTTCTTTCCTTTAAGATCTTCAGGGATTTTTATATCTTCATTATCTTTTCTTACTGTTATAACCTGTCCAGCATCAAAATAAGGGACGCTAAACAGCATTTCTTTTGATCTCTCTGATGTTATTGTAATTGTGGTGATAATAAAATCAACATCTCCCGACTTTGCAGCTTCAAAGAAATCTTCCCACAAATAGGTTTTCAGCTCAAAAGGAACATTGATGCCAGATGCAATTTCTTTAATAATCTCAATCTCAAACCCATAATACTCACCTGTACTTTCATTTTTATAGATTGAAGGTTCAGAAGGCGGGCTTATGCCGACAACGAGCTTTCCTCTCTCCTTAACATTCAATAGAGACCTATCTGCTGTTTGTTGTTCCTCTGTTTGAACAGTGCTTTTGCTGCATCCGAAAATAAGCAGTAAAAAAAATAAAAAAACAATTAATTGGAATTTTTTTTTCATTTTTTTCTAGCTTCTTTGTGTTCTTCTTTTTTCAGGAATTTAATTGCTCCTACGAGTAAAGCCATTGTATTGCTTAAATCCTGGATCTCGTCATTTGATTTTATTTCAGGCATTTGTGAATCAATTTTTCCGTCAGCAATTAATTTTCCTGTATCTGTGAGTTTCTTTATTGGATCGACTATAATATTTGCAAACAGTAATCCCAGCGATAAGGCTATAAACAGAATAAACACACCTACAGGCAGTATTTGCCGAAAGATTAAATCCTGGGTGGATTTTTCCGTCTGACGGTCAAGCGTGGATACTGCCTTAAGCATGACTTCTTCTTCAACAATCATTCCAAGGCTGAATCCTGTCTTTTCAAGCGGCGCATAGGCTATATACAGTTTTTTGTTATTAATTTGAATAGTATCAAATCCCTTTTTTCCGCTTTTCATATTATTTAAAGCTGCTGAAAAGACGTTGCTTACCTTGTTTAAGTCTGCACGAGACTCTTCAGGGTTTTTGGGCCTGCCAAAAAAATCTATATATGCTTTTTCAGGCAATGCTATTGAAAAACCCTCTCTGTCCATAAGGAAAGAATATGACCTTTCAAGTGGAGAATATTCCTCGATAGTTTTAATTATGTTGTTTAAAGTGATATCAATTCCTAATACTCCTGAAAAGCCTTTTTGGTTTAAATAAATTGGCGCAACCGACGATATCATCAGCCCCTGTCCCGCAGGATCATCATAGGGAGGTGTCCAGACTGTTTTTTTATCAGGGTTCTCCTTTGGCGCTGCAACTGTAAAAAAAGGCTCATTTGTTGAAACTTGGTCGGCTGGCGCAATATTTCCCAAGCCTATGTTCGGATAATACCTCGAAACATCTTTTATTCCAATATACCATATAGCTGCTGTATTAGGGTTGTTTTCAAGAATTTGGGGAAAATTGAAATCCAGGTATGCTGACATTTCCGCTTCTTCCCTGACTTCCTTATCATTGATATCAACATGATTTGGGATAAAAACAGAAGATATATCATCCATTCCGTTCAAATGCTGCCCCTTTTCTCCAAGAATAATATGCTCATCAAACTGCCAGAATTTGTCTTTTGCAAAGGATTTCGGGCTGTCAAATACTTTTTCAGTGTATGATGCAAGATTGCCTGTGCTTATCCTTACATTCTCAAAAAGAATATCATTTTTTTCAGCTGTTGCCTCAGTAAGCTGGACTAAAAATGTTTCAGCCTGGCCTTTAAGTGTTACACTGCTTGTTTGTTTTGCATTTGTTCCTGCATTAATTATTGTAACTATGCCCATATAGCCGACAACTATTATTGACATTGTTATCAGCCCAAACAAGAGAGCCAACATTTTTAGTTTTATGCTAATTTTTATTCCCATTTATTTTCACCTTTATAGATAATTTTTTTCATTTTTTTAAATTTTTTTTATAATATTTTATTTCAACTTTTTATTTTTTAAGATAGCCATTTATTTGCTTAATAAGCTCCTCGTTATCAAACGGCTTAAAGATAAATCCAAGAATATTATATTTCTTCAATAAATTATTATCCATATCACTAGAAGCTGTGAAAAACACAATTTTCAGCTTGTCAAATTTCTTGCTTTTTCGCAGCTCTGCACAGAAATTAGGTCCGCTTATCTCTGGCATTCTCATATCCAGGACAAGAAGGTCAGGCATACTTTTATTCTTCAATGCTTCAAGGGCTTCCTTTGCCCTGGTAAATGTAATTGGCTCAAAGCCGCCGTTCATCTCCAGGATTGCTTTTGTAAGCTCAATAGTGTCAGGCTCATCATCAACTACCATAATTGTTTTTGTCATTTTTAATCCTCCTTTATTTTGCTATAGGCATTGTAAAGAAAAAAGTGCTTCCCTTGCCTTCTTCTGAAGTAAACCAGATTTTGCCTCCCATGTTCTCGACAAGGCCTTTGCATATTGATAAGCCAAGACCTGACCCGCCAGCTTTTCGTGTCATGGATGAGTCAACCTGGTAGAACCTTGAGAAGATTAGTTTCTTGTTCTTATCAGGAATACCATAGCCTGTATCCTTCACTTCAAACTGCACGAGCTTTCCTTTTTTGTATACTTTGAGCGAGATTGTGCCTTTTTCTGTGAACTTGATGCTGTTGGAAATGAGGTTCCTTATCACTTGCATAATCCTTTCAGAATCTGCCTTGATTTTAGGCAAGCTTTTTTCAATGGAAAATTCACCTGTCAAGCCTTTCTCCTTGATAACAATGGACATATTCTCTTTAGCATCATTAAAGAGCTTGTTCACATCAACATCTTCAATGTTAAGCTTCAGCTTGCCTAAATTTAATCTTGATGAGTCCACAAGGTCTATAATAAGGTTATAGAGCCTCTGCGTGTTTTCATCAATAAGGCTAAGGTAATGCTTGCTTTTTTCCGTGTCCTTCAATACCTTGCCATTCTTCATGAGCTGGGCAAATCCACGTATGCTTGTTAATGGGGTTTTTAACTCGTGCGCTGCAACTGAGATGAATTCATCTTTTTGATAGTCAAGAATCTTCAGCTTTTGATTTGCTTCTTCAAGTTCCCTGTTAAATGTTATTAATTGTTTATCTTTTTGTTCCAGTTCTTGTGTTCTATCATGTACTTTTTTCTCAAGAGTTTTGCTGTAATCTTCCAATTCGTCTTTAGATTTTTTTAAATCTTGAGTCATCTGGTTAAAAGAAGTGGCAAGCTGTCCAATCTCATTATTAGAAGCGATATTTAACTTTATATCATAATTGCCTTTGGATATTTCTTTGGTTGTTTCAGTTAATACTTTTATTGGTCTGGTCAGGTGGCTAATGAAAACAAAGCTAATAATACAGGTAGCAATAAGAATTAATAAGCCAATAGGTAAAATACGAAAGTAAATCAAATCTTGTGTGGATTTATCTATTTCTGTTTCCATACTTTTAACAGCTTTAAGCAAAACTTTTTCTTCTACGACTAAACCAAAGCTAAATCCTGTTTCTTTTAACGGAGCATTAGCAACATATATTTGCTTATTATCGATTTTTATACTATTAAAATCAGTTATGCCATTCTTCATTTTATGCAATACAGAAGCGAAGTTATTAGTCAAATTGTTAAGATCTACTCTACTTTCTTCTTGTTCTCGATCTCTACCTAGTATTTCTTTCCATGCCTGTTCTGGCAGAGCAATTGAATATCCCTCTTTATCAACAAGGAAAGAATAAGATTGTTCAACGGGTGCATATTTTTCGATATTTTTAATGATAGTGTTTAAAGTAATATCTACTCCTATAACTCCAGAAAATCCTTCTTTGGTATAAATTGGAGCGACAGCAGATACCATAAGACCTTGTCCTGCAGGATCATCGTAGACTGGGGTCCAAACAACTTTCCGTTCTGGGTTGTTTTCTGGATTGGCTATTGCAACAAAGATGGTCTCAAGGGTTTTCTCATCAGGCGGCGATATGTTCCCAAGGCCGATATTTGGGTAGTATATTGAATAACTTTGATCTGATTTGTTCCCAAGACCTACCATCCAAATGGCAACTTCGTTTGGGTTTTTTTCAAGAATTTTTGGAAATATAAAATTTAGATATGCGATTAATTCAACTCTTTTCTTCAGCTCGTCGTCAACAGCAACGTGATTTGGAATAAAGACTGAAGATAAGTCATCCATCCTATTCATAAGCTGCCCATTTTCCCCCTTAATAATATTGTCATCAAACTTCCAATAAGCTTCTCTTGCAAATGCCTCAGGATTATCGAATATATTTGTAGCAAACGCTGCAACATTACTTGCATCTTTGCGTGCATTTTCAAAGAGCATATCATTTTTTTCAGCTGATGATAGTGATAGTTGAACTATAAATTCCCTTGCTTGTTCTTGAAGAACATATTTTGCACTTTGTTTAGCACTTTCTTCAGCTGTAATAATTGAATATACACTAAAATAAGCAATAAAACCTAATGACAGTGTGATTATGATTAGCAGAAAAAAAAGTATATCTAATTTAAGACTATTCTTGATTATCAAAATTATCCCTCTTTTTTTTTACTGTATTGTATTATTTACATATTATATGTTAGGATATATATATATTTAACGACACGAGTATAGGATATTGAAAATATTGGATAATGCATATACCCAAAAATCATCCCTAACAAAAACATTTACTTATAAATAAGTTGTAATCATAATAGTCTCGAAGGTATTAAATATTTTTTTATCCCTTATTAGCATCCTAACTTGCCTCTTTTCTGGCAGAATCTAGTCGGGTTGCCAATTCCACATGTTTTGGATGTTAGAAATGAGGTGATTGTTGTCGAAAAGAATATCGAATTTAGAGTCTAAATGTATCCTGCTTTTATTTCACGCTTGTAGTCCAGTTGTGGACACAATTCTCAGAAATAACGATTTCAACTAAAAATCGACATGCAGATGCCTGTGAATATACCTATGAGTATACCTAAAAACAAAGCAAAAAATGATTCAGCAAACAATCGCATTCACACTCTTTTAATTTTATTTTAGAAAAATAACATATGTTATAAAAACTGCTAAAGGGAAAACTTTTATAAATCTGCTAATTTCGATGATTTAGTTTAGGGAATATGGCAGAAAAAAAAGATTATTATGAAACACTTGGAATAGATAGAAACTCGTCTAAAGAAGATATAAAAAAAGCATATAAGCGGCTTGCTAAAGAAAACCATCCGGATAGGTTTATGGATGCTAATGAAAAAAAGGCAGCCGAAGAAAAGTTTAAGAAAATTAACGAAGCAGCTGCTGTTCTAGGTGATGATGACAAGCGCGCGCATTATGATAATTATGGCGATGCTGATTCGAATTATGATTTTTCACAGGCAGGATTCAGCGATTTTTCAAGGTTTTCAGGAATGGGCGCTGATTTTGATTTTGGGGATATTTTTGACCAGTTCTTTGGAGGAGGAGGCAGCAGCTTTTCCGGAGGCAGAAGGCGCTCTGATTTTACTGGTGATTCCTTAAGATTTGATTTGACAATCACGCTTGAAGAAGTGTCAACCGGAGTAGAAAAAAAATTCTCAATGCCACGGCTTGAGACCTGTAGTGACTGTAAAGGAAGCGGAGCCAAGCATGACGCTGATGTTGGCACGTGCCAAACATGCAATGGTACAGGACGAGAAACTGTTGTCAGAAGAACTCCTTTTGGGCTATTTCAGACTTCTTCTACATGCAGAAAGTGCAAGGGAGAAGGAACTGTTATTTCTAATCCATGTAAGACATGCGGTGGTGAAGGCAGAGTAAAAACAAATGCAACACTGAAGATAAGGATACCTGCAGGAATTGAATCAGGGACAAGATTACGTGTTGCTGGCGAAGGCGATGCAGGACAAAGAGGGGGGCAATCGGGTGATTTATATGTTGTTGTGCAAGTTTCACCCCACAAGATTTTTGAGAGGCAGGGATCCGATATTATTGTTGAAATTCCTATTTCGTTTACTCAAGCAACGCTCGGTGATACTATAGAAGTTCCCATAATCAACGGCTCGACTAAAATAAAAATACCTGAAGGAACCCAAAGCGGAACAATTCTTAATCTTAAAGGCAAAGGCCTTCCTTTTATGGATGGATACGGCCAAGGCTCTGAAAAAATAAGGATAACTGTACTTACTCCAACAAGGCTTTCTAAAAAGGCAAAAGACTTATTAAAAGAGCTTGCAAAAGAAATGGGCACAGATTCTACGCCAAATGAAAGTTTTTTTGATAAACTTAAGAAAAAACTTTAAAAATATTAAGAACAGTGTTTTTTACTCTAATTTTTCAAGATAATCAAGAGAACTGAAATTCTCAGTTGCACATTCTGTACAGTAGCAATCTTTTGTGCTTCCTTTTATGCAGTACTCTGCTATATTATCTTCGCAGACAACGCATTTTTTTTTCTTAGGGTCAAGCTCCCTTTTTAATTCTTCCCCGATTGAATCCATGAATATTATATTAAATTAATTTGGTATTTAAAAAAATTTCTTATTTTTAGACCCTTGCAACCATAGGAAAACTTGATTTGCTACCCAAAATCTTCTCCAGCGGCAATTTTTGCAAAGATAGCGAACTTAGTATTTCAAAAAAAGAAGGCTCTTTTTTATAGCTGGTGATTCTTATTGTTTCGTTTAGCCTATTTTTAAGATAAGCTTTGGCGGTATCTTTATTTCCAAGTTCGTCAACAAGGCCAAGCTCTTTTGCTTCGATGCCAAGATAAATCATTCCTGTTGCAAGCTCTCTTGTTTTTTCAACTGTTAGATTTCTATTTTGTGCAACTTCCTGTATAAAGAAATAATGAAGCTTGTTAAGCATTGCCTGATAAAGGGTTCTTTCCTCACCAGTCATGTTTTTGAATGGAGTCCCAATATCTTTATACTTTCCTGCAACCAGCCTTTCATATGATACGTTAAATCTTTCAAGCAGCTCTGAATACTGTAAGAATGAGCCATATACGCCGATGCTACCAGTCATTGACATCCTGTTTGCAATTATATAGTCACAAGATGATGCAATCCAGTATGCTCCGCTGGTTCCAATTTCTCTAATCACTGCAACGTTTGGTTTTTTTAGTTCTTTAATCCTCTGCGCTATCTCATCAGTTGCAACCGGAGTTCCGCCGGGTGAATTTATATCAAAAATTATTGCTTTTATAGAAGGATTTGAATCTGCTTTATCTATTAGTTCAATCAATTCATCTGAAGTAATAGTATCATCGCCGAATACGCCTCCTGAATCAAAGCTTGAAATGACTCCTGTTATTGGAATAAGTGCAGTATTTCCATCAGACATATCAAGAGCACTTGCTGTAGGCAGGCTTAAGAAAAACGAGGTAACCAGGCTTAGTATCCAAAGAGATCCAATAATTGCAGCGCTTACTAATATTTTATTTTTCATTCTGTATATACCTCAACTGCTCTGGTTTTTGCAAAAAAATCACTTAACCGAACTCCTCTAAATGCAAAATTTACAATATCAATAACTATAATAAAGCTCACCAAAACAAACAGGTTCCTAATTAAGCACTGATAAAATTTTAGCTTTTTTTCTTTTGGGTCAATATGCTTAACAGTAAGCTTTAAAAAAATCTTTCCCGGTGTTTGCGATAAAATATATTCAAACAATACAAAGTAAATATAGGCGATAATTAATACAGCCATATTTATTGAATTGACTTTATCGATTACGGCTGTGTTTTTAGTAAAATAATCATTTAATTGCGTGATGGTTTCAAGAATATTTTCATTTTCTGATAATGGAACATACTTTGAAACGATATTAAAAAGAGGCGATGTAATTAATAGAACAATTGCAACATCAATTAAAAAAGCAAACAGTCTTTTCCAGATTGACGCATTTACTTCAATTTCTCTTCTTTTTGGAAGTCTTAATCCTGGCATCTTTTTTGTTAAATATGAGCAGTTTATAAGGTTTATGGGACATTTTTTGTATTCCTGTATGTAAAAACACAACATTTATATATTGGTATACTATTTTATATATTAGTTTATAACTTATGTAATTATTTTGTATAAACAAAAAATTACTAAATAGAGTGCAAGAATGGCAACTTTGGCATGGATGCAAAAAAACGCATCCTGCCTATTTTCCATGAATGCATTAGAAATAACACATTAAAGCGCATTTTCTGGGAATGCAACAGTCCAGCAGAATATGCTGTAAAGAAGCTTCCCGCAATGTGCTTCCCACCTTTAACGGAAAAGGATTAGCATAATGTTTTTTTTGGTTTTTACCAAAAAATGCTTAGTGCCCCTTTTCCTTTTTTTTTATTTCTCGCCAGTTTTTTGTGACTTCTTCAGCTGTCAGATGCTTTCCTCTAAGCTCTCCGAAAACATGCGGATGGCGCCTAATCATCTTTTCAATCACACATTTTATAGATTCTGCAATAGTGAATTCATTACTTTCTTCTGCTATTGCAACAATTAACATCAGGCACTGGAAAATATCTCCCAATTCTTCTTTTACATTTTCTAAATCGCTTTTATCTATTGCTTCTTCAAACTCAGATATTTCACTCTTTAAATCTTCAAGCATTGTTTTAATTGTCTGTTTTTTGTCCCATGGGCATTCAGTTCTTAATTTTTTTTCAAGTTCGTAAAGCTTTTTGAATTCATGTAAATAAGCGTTTTTTTTAGCAACAAGGTACTTTTTTACAAGCGCAAGCGATGAATCGTTAAGGTCGCTTCTCAGAATTGCATCCTGCGGCATTATCCAAACAATTTCATCAGTGTCATCTTCCATTGCTTTTGCGTCGTTCGATTTAGCTTTGCAAAGGTAGGAAAAAAATATAAAATGAGCTTTTCTGTGGAAATCAGACGGAAAAATGTGCTCTTTAGTTTCAATTAAATCCAAGACTTCAACGTCAAGAGAAGTTTCTTCTTTAATTTCACGCTTGACTGCATCAACTAATGTTTCCCCGGTTTCAAGATGGCCTCCGGGAACTATCAGCTTTTGATTCCATTTCTTTGAGCGCAGGAAAAGAATTTCTCCTCTGCTATTTTCAATAACAGCGCCAACTGCAACCTCCGGATAGTTCATCTGACAGCACCAATCAATTCCAGAGGCGAGCTTATAAATGTGTCAGCTCCCGAAAGCTGATATTTTGCATGCCATCCATAAAGCACAGCTATTGTTTTTTTAATTCCTGCCATTTTTCCGGCTTCAATATCACCATCCATATCGCCTACAAAAACAGCCTCTTCTTTTTTTACACCTGCTTTTTTTATTATCTGATACAGTAAGTCAGGGTCTGGCTTTAATTTACCATCTTCTGCTCCGACAATAAAATCAAAATAATCTATTAATCCGTTTTTTTTAAGCGCAGGCACCAATACTTTTCTGAAATTATTTGATGCAATTCCCAGAGTATAATTCTCTTTTAGCGTTTTAAGCACCAGTGAAATTTCCCGAAACGGCATTACATTCATTTCCCTAAGAGACATTTCTTTTCTGAAAATTAAATTGACCTTGCTAATATCTTCAGCTGTTGTAATATTCCATTTTTTTAATGTTTTTTTGTAATCTAATTCAAAGAAAGACTGCCAGTTCTGGAGACAGTCCTTATGATTTTTAATGTTAAATTCCTTTGCTATTATTTCATAAACTTCTCTAACAGCAGGAAGCGAATCAACAAGAACACCGTCATAGTCAAAAATAACTAATTTTGTTTCCATTTCTTAAAGAAAAATCTATTCAGTATATATGGTTTTCTGGTAAGATAAATACATAAGGCTAATTACCTGGATGGCTTATTATGTGATACACTACTTTTCCTATCGATGCAAGGCATAGAACCATAATTATCGGACTCATTATTTTAGAGGGAATGCCAATACTCACAAATAAGACATTATGCTCCCAATCAATGTATGCTATCACAAAAAGCGCAAAAAAGGCAAGAAGGTATACTATTAGAAACAATAATTCTTTTTTATTCATCAAAATCCCCCAAATCATTAAGCAATATAAGCGCAAATTTATTCTTTGCTATTTTTTTTGCACGCTATGCGCGAAAGAAGGATGCAATATTAATACTAAAATATCCTGCGTTCGCTGTTTCTGGATTTCTGACAGTGCAATTTAATCATCCAAGGGACTCTTAATTTTGCGAATATTCTTGTTCGAAACTTTTGTATAAATCAAAGTTGTGCTGATATCTGCATGCCCCAACAGATCGCGGATGTATCTAATATCAGTGCCATTTTCCAAGAGATGAGTTGCAAAAGAATGCCTTAAGGTGTGGGGAGTAATGCTTTTCCTTATGCCTGTTTTTATAGCTGCATTTTCTATGATTTTCTGTATTGTCCTCTGCGTATATTTACCGTTCCTATTAGTCAAAAAGACATATCCTTCTTTATTGGGTGTCAGATTCATTAAACTTTCTTTAACTTTCAAAGAGAGCATGACAATCCTATCTTTTTTACCTTTTGCTCTTTTTATGTGAATAAGGTTTCTGTCAAAATCTATGTCTTGCCATTTAAGGGTTATTATCTCGCTGATTCGTAAGCCGGCCGAATATCCTACTTGAATAATTAGCCTATGATTGATGTTTTTTGTAGATGAGATAAGCCTTTCAATTTCTTCTTTAGAAAGTATTACTGGAAGTTTCTTCTCTCTTTTGACATTTGGTAAATTATCCAAAACGTCTTGAATTTCTGAGCTGTCCTTCTTTATAATATTTAGATAAAATTTAATTGCAAAACATGCAGATCTGACTGTTTCATCAGAGGCTCCTTTTTCAATAAGTGCAAGAAGAAAAACCTTTGGATGTTTATCTGATAATGCATAACTTTTAACATGATGCAGATAATTATCTATTGTCTTTTGCGAATAACCCTTAAGCTTGCACTCTTGGATAACAATTGATTCTATTTCTGTTTTGTTAATAGGCAATTCATCCATTAGTGAATTGAAAAAACCACAAATATATATAATTACGCATTTTATGGCAAATTCCATTATTAAGCGTAGTTTTATTACGCTTAATACATGTTAAATCCAATTTTTGCGAACTTTTTTTAATAAATTTAATTAGTCTCGCTTCGCTCGGAATTTATAAGTTCGCAAAAACTTTGCTATCGCAATCCCGTTGCACTCTCGCCTAAAGGCTCGGAGGATTTAACAGGCATTAAACGGTTCGCTCGTTGCACTTCGCTCTCCCATATTTTTTCTTCGAGGGTCTCGGCTCTTGGGTTGCCTAGAGTCTC
>JAZDLQ010000054.1:0-24529 GCA_043801855.1 archaeon
ATAAATATAAGTATAATATTTTATTATCGTGATGAAAAAATAAACAAAAGGTTTAAATATAAGTATATTAATATACATATTAGTAATAATTAATAAAAGTAAAAAAATAAGTATTTTTTATGGCCAAAAAATACAGTTGCAGAATGAAAGAGTATTATTTTTCTCGTCTATATTATGTAAATTTTTACGGAGAGTTTTCTAAATGGTAGAATTCAAAAGAAAACTCTACAAGCGTGGATCTTCTTTTGAAACTACTATTCCAATGCCAATGTTGTTTGCAGCAGATCTAACTAAAAAAAATAATGTTCTTTTCAAATTTGACAAAGAAAAAAACAGATGGTATGTCGAATTTATTGAGGACAATGAAAATTTGGGTGAGAGCAAATGAAAGCTAAACTAAAAGCAGTGCTGCTTGCATTTTTTGCAATTGCTTTATTTGCCATGCCATTTGCAAGCGCAGCACCATTTAATTTTGGCAATATTGTAACAATGATTACAACAATTTCAAAGACGCTATTTACAATACTGCGAAATATCTGGTTTATGTATATCCTTACAGTGATATTGTACTTTGTAATGCTTTACGGAATTTTCGCAACACTTGCTGTGAAGACTAAAATATTTGGTGAAGAGTTAAATAAGACGGGAAAAATATTCATTACCGGGCTTTCAGGGCTTTCAACACTTGGTATATTTGCAATACAGCGAACTTCAAGTATTGAGGGAATATTGGTAAAAAGCCTTGGCCCGTTCAGTACATTTGCCGGAGTTGTAATAGGTTTAGGCCTATTTACAATGGTTTATTTTGGCTTTGCAAAAGACGATGCTCAAAAAGGCTGGAAGATTGGGCTTTTAGTTGCAGGCCTGGGTATTGTCTGGGTTGGATATTACCTAAATAACGATAACATGCTCGGCCTTGGATTTTTTATTGTTTTTATTTCGCTATTAGTGATGCTTGTTACAACTGTACTTGGCGCCATTGGAGGAAAGTTAGGTGGCGGCGGAGGCGGTGGAGGTGGCGGCGGAGGCCATACACCAGGAGGCAGTGGCCCGCGTGGTTCATCAGATGGCAAAACAAAAGGGCCTAAAGAGCCAAAAGGCGATGGCACTGATAAAGATAAAGACGCAGACAAGGGAAAAAATGAATTTGGACACCCTAAGAGCTGGGGGCATGTTGAAGGGCAACTATTAAATGAAGCAGGCCAACCAGTAAAATTTACAAATGATACTAGAATATCATTAGACAGACAGGAGAGATACTTATAATGGGATTACTTGGAAAAATAGTCAACATAGTGGATTTCCGTAGAAAGCACGCTAAACTTAGCATAGATAGTGCAACCGGAAAATTCGTATTTGACGGGCCACCAGGCCATTATAGGTTTACCTTGCAGTCAGACACTTTTGCTCTTGCAGGAGTAAAGCAGCAAGGCATAATTCACCGTTTCTTGAGGGATTGGAGTGGCAAAAACAAGCAGTATGTAGACTTATACTTAAATAAGGCACAAAAAGTAAATCTGGATGTCCATGTCAAATCCCAAAAAGATAATCCTGATATTCCTGATAATTTAAAATACTGCACACTGGTAGGCCATGTTTTCCCATATTGCAATCCAAATCCAATAGATATAAAGAATCTAAGCCTTCCTGATCTTAATAATCCTAATTTAAGAGTCTGGCCAATAATGCATCCGGGTATAAGAGTGCAATTAATACGGCTTTCACCTAATGTTGAATTTGATAAAAATAATTGGGACGAATCTTTTGGCAAGAAAAAGACCTTTTTTGGAAGGCATCAGATTTATGACCTTCCAATATCTGGGACAGGCGCATACATGGCAGTTTTGCCAAAGGGAAAATATAAGGTTAAACTTTATTTAGAAAAGAACTTCAGGAAAAAATACCTTGATCCTTCACCAAAAGAAATGGATTTACCTGCAACCGACAAAAGCACATTTATCAAAGACATAAGGTTTTCAGTAAATGAACGGCCTGCATCGTTTTTCCTGAGAAGAGTTATAGGCGGAGAAGGTGCAAAGAAAGGATTTGAATGGGCCTATACTCCAATAAGAGATCTATGTAGAAAATTAGGAGATAAAATATATAATTGGAAGCCATGGACAGGAGTATTAAATGGTGTTGCATCAGCTATAGCTGCAATTCCTATGACTCCACGACCAGTAGTACCCGGTGCTCCTCCTCTACCGCCATTACCTCCTCCAGGATTGCCACCTTTTATTGGGATATTAGCCGGAGTTGGAGGTCCAGCCCTTACGCAAGTAGCAAATACACTCGGAGGTATTCTTGATTTCCCTAATAAAATAATTGGTGGTGTAGTTAAGGTTGGTGCACCTATTGTTGGTGCTGTTGCTGGAGTTCAGGCAGGAACATTATACGGCGGGTATAAGTTTATTAATCCTCAGTTTAATTATTATAAAAATAAAGCGCACACTGCAGCAGGTGTAGCATACCCTGGTGTAAATGCACCTAACCAACCACCACCATAAGTGAATAAAAAATGACATATAAATTATACATTGTAACAACGGCATCTGATATGACAGTTGGTGAACTGCTTGGCAATTTGTCAAGGTACTTTAATCCGGATGCAATTGCTGCTGATGCAGATTCAGGAAATGATAATAGTGTTGTTACCGAATTACTTAACCATCCTGAACATTTTAATCTTGGAAAGGCAACAATGCTTGGAGCTTTCATTAGCGCAAATGATCCATCATATGTGCTTTGTGACCCTAAAATAGGAGATGCAATAGGAGCTGACACAAAAATTGATATATTTATGCTCCCGGAAATTCCTGATGATTCACTTGCAGAGTCAGTTGCTCCTGCCGCAGCTGCAGGACTTAGAGGTGATGCTCAACTAATCAAAACTGCAAAAAATCTACTTGATATACTTAGCACATTTAGATTTTTAATCAATACAAACAAAGCCTCAGGTGGAGATGAAGGGCTTGTTTCAGCCTGGGTTAAATTGCCTTTCCTAAGTGCAATTTCAATTACGGACCTTGCAGCATTAGCTCAGGGGCAGTCAGTTGAGGCATTTAAGGATATACAGCTTACTGCAATGTCTGAGTATATAAATAAAGAACTTGTTCCAAAAGCAAGAGAAGAATACGCTTATTATCTAAAACTAGACCAAGAGATATATCAGCAGTTTCAGACAACGATTAAACCACCAAACGATGCCAGTATTCAAGATAAAACTTATGTAATGACCGGCATAATGGATGCAGAAGTGGGCGAACTTAAAACAATTATTGAGCATCTTAAAGAATATAAAGATAAAGCATATTGCGAACAAAAAAGAGAAAAAATAATTACAAGTTTAATCGAATTACTTAAACAGGTAAAAACATCATATGAACTCGCAAAAGAAATGGCAAGAAAATTTGACCTGAAAATGGGAGGTACAATCCAGCAGATATATTTTTTAATTGCAAGTCAAGCAATACTTGAGCCAGCAGATGATACTCCTGAGCCTCAATATGATGCAATTCAAAACTCGTTGCTTGATGGTTCTTACAAAAAAGGCATGTTGCCCGACTGTGCAATAGCGCGTGCAGAGGAGCATCTTCTGGCAGCGTATCCTAAGCCTCCTGAGCCGCACGGCTTATTTGCATTCATGGAACAAAATAAAGAGGGACAACCAATTGTAGAAGGTGCAGCCGAAGCAGAAGATAAGACTATGGCACTAATTAAAATTGAAAACGTACCTGTACAAGAAAAATACAAACAATTTTATAAAAGCTATACTGATTTTTTTACCAGTGTTAATGGAAGGGTAAATAATATTTTTCAGTTCACAACTGAGCTTGAGAAATTCGCAGTCGGCCTTGGAAACCTGATACAGCACATGGATTATCTAAAAAATTATTCACAAAAGCAACTTGGTCCAGGTGAACCGAAATAATTTTACAATTATCATAGCAAATTATAAATACGATTAAATAATGAAAACAACCAAAAGGTGAAACAATGGTCAGCATAATACCGCAAATAGAACTCGCATTAACTCCAGGCAACTATAGGCAACAGCTTTCAAGCATACAGAAAATTTATGGCGAAGATATAAAAAAAAAAGAAGTAGAAATAAATGCGACTATAAATAAGCTTGATGAAGCACAAAAGCAGGGAGACGTACCTCTCACTGATAAACTTTTTGGAAGGCTTGTTAGTCAAGAAGAATATCTTGTAAGGCATGATTTATATGGTACCTTAGTTGAAGGACTTAAGGTTCAAGATCAAGTCCAGGATGAATTGATTAAGGATGTAGAGATACTTAAAAAGTTTCATGAAGAGCTTAAAAGGCATCATGATAGAATGCATCAAGGTTATGAAAGTGCTTATCATCAGTTGAATGATTCTATTACCCAATTGGAAAAAAAGGCATACGATGAAGAAACTGTGCTTGGTAGTGAGGTAGATGGATTATTAACTAGATCTACATCTGGTGCAGCCCATTCAATAAGAGGAGAAGACGCAGCAAGAACAGAAGTACTACAAAATGCAGATTATATTATAGGTAGCATTGAAGCTTTTGAAAGAGATAGGACTGCTGTTAATTCTAAAATATCTGCTCTTTTAAATCTAATGCATCAAATTGAAATTCCTGCAAAACAACAAGATCAAGGACAACCTGTCCAAGGTGAATCACAAAATACCACTTTAGCACTACAATTACAGGAACAGGAAAACCAATTTTTTTCACTTTTCAAAGATTATGCGCAAAAGATAGGAATATTTTATAAAGATTTAATGCAGATGATGAATTACATGATAATTGAAATATTTAGCATTTTCTTTAAAGATGAAGTTTTGAAACTTGCAGGTATTTTGAAATCAATTCAATCAAAGGGATACCCTGAAAAAGAGTTTAAGCGCCTTACTAAGCAAAGAGACGATTTACTTAAGAAGATTACAGGCGATGTCAGAGGCATTAGGAATTTATTTTATTATGAACTAACACGACTCAGTAGAGTAAGATCACAGCAGCAAAGAGCATAATAATCAATAAAAGAGGTTATCTATCATGAAAAACAAAAAAGCATTCCTTCCCCAGGTACTGGGCTTAGAGATACACTATCTTTTAATTGGCATTGTAGTTGGCGTTGTCGCAACGATAATACTGTTTGTGCTTGGAAGGACAGGTGTTATTCCAATCAGCCTGTGCAAACTGGTTTGCGGGGCAGCGAAGTAATTTTTAATTTTTTCATTTCCGAAAACCTTATATACCAATTATTCGTAATAAATTTTATATGGTAACACTTCCAGCAGCAACATCAACTTTTGTATACGTGGCGCCAGCTGTTGTTGGAATTGCAGCAGGTTTTTTAGAGCTGATTTTTGTCCACGAGGATGAGCCGGGAATGGGCTGGCTTTCACACGGATTGCATGCGCTTCCATTTTGCTTGCTTTTTAGTTATCTTTCAATGAATATAGGATATGTTTACAAGCTTCTTAATCTTGGATTTACAAGCAATATGATGTATGACCTTGGCATTAGGGCTGTAATTGGATTACTTGCTGCATTTAAAATTAAGGCAGCAGCAGCAGTAACAAAAGGCCATGGAAGTATTGGTGAAAAGCTTCCTCATGCTCTAGCAATAGGATTTCTTATTGCAGCAGCGCCTTATGTATGGCCAATGATTGCAACAATTAAGGCAATACCGCCTATATTAAAAAAATAAATTTAATAGCCTTGAGTTTTTTATTCTATTATTAACATGGAAATATGCGTTCTTGCAAGCGGTAGTAGCGGAAACTGCACCTGTATAAGCAGCAAAAATACAACAATCTTATTTGATGTTGGTATTTCTCTAAGAACACTTAAAAAAAACCTGTCTTATATAGGAAAATCACCTGAAGAGGTTACTGCTGTATTTGTCAGCCATGAGCATATGGACCATATCAAAGGAATACCTTCTTTTTCAAAAAATTATGGTGCTCCGATTTATTTAACACCCGGAACTTATGCAAGCATGCCTTATTTATCAAATGCAAAATTAATCGAACTTGAGAGGGATTACGCTATTGGTGATTTTTCTGTTAATACACTTAAAACAAGCCACGATGCAGCAAGCCCGTGCGGATTTTTAATTAATTCCGGGAATAAACGTTGCGGAATATTTACTGACCTTGGAGTTACTTCTGAGAAGATCGAAAGCTCGTTTAAAGAGCTGGATGCGGCGGTACTGGAAACAAATCATGATGTTGACACACTTCTTAATGGAAATTATCCGTATCACTTAAAGCAGAGGATTCTCGGAGACAAAGGCCATCTTTCAAATATTGACGCAGGGCTTCTTGTAAGGAATAATGCCTCAGAGCAGCTTAAAACAGTATTTCTGGCTCACCTTAGCCAGAATAATAACACTCCTGAATTAGCGTTAAATACTTTTGAAACATTGTCTAAACAGAATAAATTACTTAGACATAATAGTATTCTCACAAGCCAGTATAAGCCGACAGATTTGATTGATATTTAATAAATAAAGAGAAATTTTATTCGAATTTTACTTTCTGGCCTAATGCCTGGCCTGGTACGCCTGTTTCAAAAGTTGCTTTTAGGCTTCCGTTATTGCCGTGAGTGGCCGTAACTTTTCCAGATAAAACTTTCTGGCTTTTGCCTGGCGCATTCCAGCTTACTTTTTTTCCGATAAGTTTTGCTGCTTTGTCTTTACTGTCAACGCCTTCTACCTGGACTATAATCTGATAAGTGTTCTGAGTTTTTCTTCCTCTTCTGTAATTAACAATTGTCCCTTGCATAGTCGTTTTGGAAAATATAGGTATTTAAAAAAGTTTTGGGATATGTATTTGATTTTTTATAAAGAAAATATTTTTGATTGTTTTACTATTATTAAGTGGTAAAAAAGCAAAGATTTATATAGTTAACCCTGATTTATTAAGATAAAATTCAATAAAAAACAAAATAAAAAGTCTCTATGTAATAGGTTTGAAAAAAGGATGAGCAGATACAAGCAATCAACTAAAGATCTTGACGCAAGAGTATCATTCGAAAGAGATGTTACAGCGAGAACTGGTACTGTAGCTGATATAACTGCTTTTGCTTCTCTTGGGAACGTAGAAAATGCTCTTGAAATTGCATTAACCGAATTGCCAGTAAACCTTTTTGATCATATCCCTTCTAGAAGACAAAAGGATCCTCCATATTATTTTATGTATTGGAAAGCACAGGGAAAATTGTGCGATACGCCTCATGCATTTAGAAAGACTAAAGATATGCACACCTTTAAATTGTTACAGTATCTTTTGCAGAATGCCGGTAGATCAATTGATCCAATTGATATACCTTTGGAAATAATATCTGGAACTGGTAAAGCAAGAATTAAAAGAATAAGGGAATCAGCAATTTCTCTTAATGAAATGTTTAATCATCTTGGTTTAGATTCAATTATTATGATGGATTATTATGACGGATTGAATTTTCTTGGGGTTGGAACAGCAAAACCATCTCATACTCCTGTAGAATCGATACATATCGATAATACAGCTTATTCTCTTGTATTTTATCAAGATAAAAAAACTATTGACATAACTAAAAATGGTGCGATTATTAAAAAAATACATTTTCCCCAGTCCATTGATTATGACATTCTAAGAGCAGTGACTAATTCTCCCTCTAGAATTTCTCTTGAAGAATTAGCCAGTAATCTTGGTGTTGATCTTGAAAAAGAGAGGGATTATTTAATGGATCGTATTCATAAAATTTGTCGTTATTTACCTGTGCAGGTACAGATAAAAACCTTTTATGAAAGAAGAGAAACCACAAAGAATCTTGGAGTTTCTTCAATTGGATTGTTGATTTTAGATGAAAGTGTAAGTGAACATAGACCACAAACATACATAGGAAACCTTCGTGAAACGGATTATTCCAGTCTTCGACAATCAATAATCAAAAGATATGGTGTAAGTGAAATAGAAATTAATAGATATGCAGTTGTTAATCGAGAAAAAGAAACATTTGAATTTGCTCTTATACAATCTCCTATTTTGCTTACAGATAGAAAAGGAAGAAGAAGAACAGAAAAATATAATTACTTATTTTGGCAAAAGGAAGGAATTCTTTGCAGTAAGCCTCTTGCTTTCAGGAATGAAGAGGATTTGTCATTTAAGGTATTAAATTATTTGATGGAAAGATCAGGGTCCTTGATTCCCATAGGTGATTTGCCTGAGGACATTATACCTAAGTTATTAGATGAAAATTCTAGGAGAAAAAAAGTTAAAGGAATCATGGAGGGTTTGACGAGGAAGATGAGAACAGCTGGATTATATACCGCAGGAAAGTGCCCTTACTTGTATTACGGCGAATTATGGGGTGATCATTATATCGGATTTGGGGTTAAAAATCCAGCTGATGAAATAGAGAAAACTTTATTCTTGGAAGATTATAACCTTCGGGTTTCTTTTTATAAGGATCACAGAACTGTTGAATTTGCGGTTTCTAATGCTAAACCAAGCAAAATTTATTTTTATAATGAACTTCAGTTTAATTTGATAGAGAGAATTTTTTCTTCAACAGAACCTTATTCAATAGATCAGCTTTGTTCCGATTTAGAGTCCTGTGAAGTAACATTGGTTGATAGAGAAAAAATAATGCAAGAAGCTGAGGTGATTAGAGCATTGCTCCCTCCGGGTATTAAAATAGAATCTGTATTCGCCGACAATTCTTCTAAGAGGTTTTTTGGTAGAGGTTTTGCAGTGAATGCAACAAAATCAATTAGGATTTTCCATCCTTTTTCACTTAAGGAGTATCAGATGGCTTCAGTACAGGATATGCCTAATTTTGTTGTCCAAGTAGATGAAGGCTTTGAAACTGGGTTACTAGGCACTTATATACTTGACAGAACAAAAGGTATCCTATATCATCGTCCAAAAGATCAGACAACAGAAATTACTGTTGCTCGATTCCGTGATTATAAAAATAATCTTCAGTACAAATTAATAGAATATTTGATGTCTCAGGATAAGAATGGTTCAATGTGCCTTTTTGGAAATGTAGTTCCAACTCAACTATTTCACGATAAATTTTTTGCTTCTGATTCTTATTCTAAATCATACGAACAACACTTTTGGCCTAGCCTGTTCAAGAAATTGGGTAAATACAGCAAGCTTTTGTCTTCCTCTTCGCAGCCAAAAGCATCTGCATTACAGTTCTCGGTTGAAACGCAAAAATCTCACCCTGTAGATGAAGAGCAGCTTTATCAGTATTTGAGTACAAAGTGCAATTTACCTGAGCCGGTATGCGAATGGCTTGTCAAAGAGGATTTATTTGGACTTTTCAGTGCAAAAACAGATAGCTATAATTATTCACCGATATTTGTTACAGATAAAGAAGGAAATAAACTTGTTCTTAAATTATTTAGAAGAGCCGAATATGGTGAATGGGAACAGCTGCTAAACTACGAGATGGCTAGATTTCCATTGCTGTCAGGAAGAGTGGCTGGATCATCCCTTAAAGTGCCTTACAAAATAGGGGAATATGTGATTGGCTGCCAAAATAGCATGCTCGATGTAATTGCTGTTAGTAAAACTCCAAGTCTTGAGCAGCAGCTTGATAACTTTATCCGAGTTGCACTTTTTGGCCTTGAAAATCCGGACATTGTTGAACGTGCACCTTCTGTTACGCCAATGAACCATGATGAAATTCTTGACTCTATGCGAATACCTAGTTCTGATAAAGCAATGTTACAGAGAATGCTTTCTGATGCAAATTATCATCTTCAAAGAGGATCACATCTAATTGTTACAGGCAATGCTCAAATTGCAAACAATCCTGGACCACTCCTTGACCTTGAAAGAGTCAGATCATGTGATAATTATGCTCCCAGTCTTGCATCACTTTTTATTTGCTATAATGTTGCAGATTCTAATATCCAGACATATGTGAAATACTTCTGCGAAGAACTAAGAAAAAGGTCTGGTGGTTTAATCGCCCAAAATGCACGGGAGCTTACTTTTGAGACAAGAGATTTAATGGTGTCTTATGCATTTAAGGAAGTATGGGCTTGGACCAACAGGAGCGCTAGTGTAGCTATTAGAAAGCCTAATGAATTATATAAAGCAGGGGATAGTCATGAAAGTGCTTTTTATAGTGAATATGCTCAAAGAATGGGACTTGCACAAGAAAAGATTATTCAACAAATGGCATTTACATATGGAATACCTTTATGTTAGACTATAAGGTTTTGTATCCTTGATGACAGCATCAATAAATACTGGAGAAGCCTGTCGCAGCAGAGAACAACTTCTTCCTCATATTTTTTTTCATTCAATAACTTTATATAATTGTTTTCATACCAGTCTTTATGACATAAATCCCTTATTTTAAGATAAAACATATGTCTTGGCTCAAAATCTTTCTTTAAAAAAACAGAATACAGCTCCCTAAATAAATCCTGATGATCCTTCAGCAGGTGAATTGATTCATTGCCTATTTTTATCTTTAGCTTGTGAGCTGCCGTAAAAATATGATAGTATTCTCCTGCAATTTTTTCAAGCGACATTATGAAATTATAATACTCATAGGAATTATCTGTCTTCAAAAGCACTGCCTCTCTCTGGCAATATTCCCTGTCTTTCATTATTTCCTCCCTGAGCTTTATTATATCATTGTCATTCTTGCTTAGATCATTTATTCTTTCTATAACAAGCTCAAATAGGAGATTGATTTTCTGGAACATCTTAATGACAACTTCTGAAATACTTATGTTTATATCAGTCCGCATCACATCCCTAATTATGCAGGTCTTTTTTAAGTCACTTGAAACTATTTCATATCCTTTTAAATTATGGACAACATCCAGAATATCAGCATAAGGCTGCTCTTCCCTGAATTTAAGTGTCAATTCTGAATAGCCGAGGCGATAAAGCTGCGAGACAATCACTCTCAATAGGCTTTTGTTGTAAACATCAAATTCAATAGTCTTTTTTTTTTCAGTCTTTGTAGTTTGGCCAATTACTAGTGTATTATCCAGTTCAGAGAGTTCTAATTCGTCTCCTTTTTTTAGGTTATATTTTTGGTGCCATTTGCTTGGCAGTGAAACAACAAGGCATGTTCTTCCTAAAGACATTATTTTTCTTTTCATATTCTAGAGATAAACAACTGTTATTTATATATTTTTCTAAAAAACAATAGTAACATCAGCTAATACATGTAATATATGAATAAAACATATATAAATGATATTTCTCACTTGTCTTAATTAACTACTTTAAAGTAATAAAGGTGAGAAAAATGAAACAATCAAATCCACTTACAAGAAGACAATTTTTAAAATTGGTTCCTCCTGCAATCGTAGGATTAGAAGAGTTAATCAGAAATGCTCCGCAAGCGGTTTTTGCTGCACCGTTGCAGACCCAAATTGAAAAAGCAAGCATAGATGCGACATTATATGCGGAGCCGAATTTAAATTATTATAAAGGTGAATTTAATTCTATTGAGCCTGTTGCAACTCCAAGCGTAGGATATTTTGAACAGGCAAATGAATGGATTAGAATTGGTGTTGATAAAACAGGACAGGAAATGTATATTCCCCGATGTGCAGTTGACGAAAAAACTGCTGTTAGAAGCCCAAACGGTTATATTGCAAAAGCAAATCTTAGGATTCCCACTTATGTATTTAATAAGCCAGGTAGTGCAACTAAAGGAAAAATTAATGCAGGTTCTTCAATAAACGTACTTAGCGGTGTTGAAGGCTGGAAATATGTGTCTTTTAATGGTTTAACCGGTTGGATACTCTCTGGTGCTTCCAGTTATGATAGTTCTATACAGCCTACCCCTGTTCCGACTCTAATTATCCCTGTCCAGTATGCTTCTGCAATTACAGAAGATTCTACTTTAATTACAGGGCTGACTGTTGGCCAGTTAAGAGCATATGCATCACCTAGTAATCCAGTGTATAGCGAAAGAGAATTTGCTTATCAAGTAATGAAGATTATTTACAAATCATTACAAGCTAATAACGGAAATGGTCAATATCTTGAAATGACACAAAAATTTGTTAATGATTTCTTAAATGGATGGAGATATGATAGCGGTTCTCCTGTAGAAATAAGAAATGGTGAACCAAATGGATTGTTTAGGTTAAGAAGTGGGAATAGAGGCATTGCTGATAACTCAGAAAAATTTGGATTACCAAAAGAATTAGGACAGTATTTTAGATCTTTATTAGATAACGATAAAGGTGAGATCTTAGATGCCTACAAAAGAGTCATTGAAGAATTTCAGGGAAAAGATCATCTTCCACCTGGAACAGGAGCTGGAAACGGAGGAGGAGGACCTAATCCGGAAGGATCTGGAAATATGACGATGGCTCAGTATAGGACGTTAGCACACGAGAAAGGATTTACCTATAATGAAAGTGTAGGTTTAGCTTATTCTATAAGCGGTGATCAGCTTTTGAATTTTGATGGCAAGATTGTATCTTTTGATGCAAAATATGGAGGGTTAGTGCAATCTCCTATTGATCATCAGTGGTATGTAATAAGGTTGCAAAGCAATAAAACAACATTTGAACTAACATCTACAAGCAATATTTATGCCTATACAACTGACGGAGGATCACATTTTGCGGTAGGTGGTGAAGTTATTGGCGGATTAGAAAATAACGCACAATATCTAACAAAACTTGCAAGCAAAGGAGTTTCAAAAGGATCATTAGGCAAATGTTCAGAGTATTTAGATGGAAAACTAATTGGGCCAGGTTTCATTAGGTCGGGTTTGTTTAATACTGCATCATTTAATCCAATATCTTCATCCCAATCACCTTTTTATGTGCCGATGCAGTTTGGAGCTGTGGTTATGGGCGGTCCTAATTATGTTGGTGTACCTGTAGAAGTGATGTTACCAAGTCCAAAGTTTGTTCCTGTTTTTGCGCCTTAGCCAATTGAGCCAATCATTTCACTATACGTCATTCCAATCGCTTTGCATATCTCGTCTTCAAGCTCTTTGCAAAGCTCAAATATTTTTTTCCTTAATTCCTCGTCTTTAGGTGGATACCTTGAATTAAGATAAATAAAGCGTTCCTTGAGAGTCACAATCTTATCATTATTTACTATTTTATCTGCATAAAACACAATCTTTTCCTCCCAGCTAGAAAGGCCGGGATCATATATTTCATAAAGCATATGCTTTTTCACAATTTGCGCTACTTCCGGGTAGTTTTTCAATAAGAATTTTTTTCCTTCTTCACCGTGATTTGCCTTTTCATCATGTTTAATATTATGCCATTTTTTCACATCATGCAACAAAGAACCTGCATCAACCAGAGGAACGTTTATTTCAAATCCATTTTCAGCAAGCTTCTTTGCAATAAATACAGAAATCCTGTTAACAACAAGTGAATGCTCGATTATATTCTGCGGAGGGAAATCGTGCATAAGTAAATCCATGCAATCCTTTCTGCTTGGAATATTCATTTTAATATTTAAATAAAATAAAAAAAGAAATTACTCTTCTTTTTCTTTGTCGTCGTCAACTACCTCTGCGTCAACTACTTTTTCTTTTGGCTTTGAACTGCTTTTGCTTTTTCCTTTTTGCTCATGATGTTGATGCTCATGTCCTTCGTGGCCGGAGTTGCCGCCTGCTGCCTGCTGATGCGCTGCCTGTTCTTCGCTTGCCTTTTTATAGAGCTCTTCACTTGCTTTATTGAATTTTTCAGTTATTTCATCTTTTGCTCTTTTTATCGCTTCATAGTTTCCGTCTTTATCTTTCAGGAGCTCTTTTAACCTATCAATATCTTTTTGAATAGGTTCAGTCAGTGATTTATCAACCTTATCTCCCATGTCCTTTATGGTTTTCTCATACTGGAAAGCAAGAGTTTCAGCTTCATTTAATACTTCAACTTTCTCCTTTCTTTTTTTGTCTTCATCAGAATGTGCTTCAGCTTCCCTTTTCATTCGTTCGATTTCTTCGCTGTCAAGCTTTTGTGTCGCAGTGATTCTGATGCTCTGTTCTTTTTTGGTTCCGAGGTCCTTTGCAGTGACATGGACTATTCCATTCGCATCAATGTCAAAAATTACTTCAATCTGCGGAATTCCTCTTGGAGCAGGAGGTAAACCCACAAGGTCAAACTGTCCCAATATCTTATTGTCCGAAAACATTGGCCGCTCACCCTGGCCGACTCTGATAGTTACTGCTGTCTGGTTATCAGCAGCAGTTGAAAACACCTGGGATTTTTTTGTAGGAACTGTTGTATTACGCTGAATTAGCTGAGTGAATATCCCGCCAAGAGTTTCAATACCCAAGCTTAATGGTGTAACATCCAACAATAAAACGTCTTTGACTTCGCCTGCCAAAACTCCTGCCTGGATTGCTGCGCCCATTGCAACGCATTCCATCGGGTCAACTCCGCCTTCAGCTTTTTTGCCGATAAAATCCTCGACAAATTTCCTCACAGCAGGAATTCTTGTCGGGCCTCCAACAAAAATTAATTTGTCAATTTCTTTTGGGCTTAATTTAGCATCTTTGATTGCCTGCTCCATAGGAGCATCACATCTTCTGATGATAGGCTCGATAATCTGCTCAAGTTTAGCTCTTGTCAGTTTATACAGGAAGTGCTTTGGCCCCTTATCGTCTGCTGTGATAAAAGGAAGATTTATTTCAGTTTCAAGAACAGTTGATAATTCGATTTTTCCTTTTTCAGCTGCCTCTTTAAGCCTTTGGATTGCAACATTATCCTTTTTTAGGTCAATTCCTTGCGTTGCCTTAAATTCTTTTGACAGGAAATCAACAAGTAAATTATCCATGTCTGTTCCGCCTAGCTGGGTATCACCGCTGGTTGATTTTACTTCAAATACTCCTTCGCCAAACTCCATGATTGTTACATCAAGAGTACCGCCGCCAAGGTCAAATACCAGTATCTTAAAGTCTTTGTCAGCCTTGTCAAGGCCGTATGCAAGTGAAGCTGATGTTGGCTCATTTACAATCCTAATTACTTCAAGGCCTGCAATTTCACCTGCATCTTTTGTTGCCTGCCTCTGGTTGTCATCAAAGTAAGCCGGAACAGTGATTACTGCTTTGTCTATTTTTTCGCCAAGGAACGTTTCAGCATCCTTTTTTATCTTCTGTAAGATAAATGCTGATATCTGCTGCGGAGTGTATTCTTTTCCGTTGATGTTGTACTTAAAGCTTGTTCCCATCTTCCTTTTAGCAGCAGTAATTGTTCTCTCAGGATTAGACACTGCCTGTCTTCTAGCTGGTTCACCAACCAAAACCTGGCCGTCTTTTGTGAAAGCAACAACACTTGGAAATGCTTTTCCATATTGCGTTGCACCTTCTGCTGAAGGAATAATTTTAGGCCTTCCTGCCTCTAAAAAGGCAGCTGCGCTGTTACTGGTTCCAAGATCAATGCCAATTATTTTTGTCATGTGTTTTCACCTTTGTTAGTTTTGTTTTATTATAAATTTGAATGAATGTGATTGTAAAATGATTTCATCGGACAATTCAACCGTGTTTTAGGTTGATGTTGTCCTTATGGTCTTTGCTCCGAGGGCTTTCTCTGAAAGCGCTCATTGATACCAATTATTTTTGTCATGTGTTTTCACCTTTTGTTCTTAATTATATTTAATAAATTATCATGAATTAGTGCGTTAGTTGCGACAATGTCTGACTTATCTGCTAATAAAATCTTTTTTCCTGAAAAATCAGTCACTTTTCCTCCTGATTCTTCAACAAGGAGTTTTCCTGCTGCATAGTCCCACACATGAGAGGCGCTGTCAAACCTTGCAACACCATCAGCAAAACCTGCTGCGACATATGCTAATTCAAGTGCGAGAGCTCCATAATCACGGCTTCGCTCAAATTCAGCCACAATTTTTTTCTGCATCTCAATCTTCATATCATCTGGCGCAATACCGGGTGAGTAAAATATCAAGCTATTCGCTGCTGATTTATTTGAGACACTTATTTTTTGATTATTTAAGTAAGCACATTTTCCTTTTTGCGCAAAAAACATTTGCTTTAACGATGGAGCATAAACAGCGCCAACGATTACAATATCATTTTCTGCAACTGCTATTGATATGCAATAAAAAGGAATTCCATGTGAATAGTTTATCGTTCCGTCAATCGGGTCAATAATCCATTTGTATTTTGAGTTTTTATTAACTATTGGCGCTTCTTCAGTGATTATACAGTGTTCACTGAATCTTGCTTTTATCTTGCTACTGATAAATTCATTTATCTTAAGGTCAGCCTGCGTTACAACATCTTTGTATCCCTTGGAAATAGAGCTCACTTTACCAAGATTATCAAGTGCAATTTTTCCTGATGTCTCTAGCATTTCATTAATTAGTTGTTTCATTTTGGTCGTAATATGCAAATATCTTTTCAATAGTTGTCAGCGGTATCTCATAATTCTGCAGATGGTCAAAAATCCTTTCCTTATCAAGTACAGATATTAATTCTGCCATTGTAACAATTGCCGGGTCAATACTTGTATTTAGCTTTATTTTTTCATCTACTTTTGCTAACAATAAATTATACTCAGTATCGCTTAATTTCTGCTTTACTGATTGTTTTATCTTTTCTATTTGTGCTTCCATTTTTTAGCTTCTTTACAGTGCTAATATTTCTGCGTGTATTGCTAATTTACTAAATCGCTAACGGCTAAGCTATACTCAAAGCGCAAAAAAACTGAGCGCTTTTCGTAATAAGTGAAGGCATAATTGATAAAATTTTTGCTCAATTATTTTGTGCCTTCACTATATCTTTTTTTTTTAAGTATTTTCCTGGCTTCTTTTGCAGCAAGCTTGTTTGCCTTTAGTATCTCTTCCTTTAAAGGCTTTAGGCCAAGCTCTTCTTCCCAGTCCTGTTCCTTTCGCAAAATCTCATAGCTAAGGATTTTTTCAAGCCTGTCTTTGTCCTGCACAAGCTCATGCAGGTTTCCGCCCGGAATTGTTTTCTTATGCTCAAGGCGGCTTGCCCACTGCCTGATTGATTCTGGGTCGTTCGGATTTACCAGATGGTTTAAATAAAACCAATCCAGTGCACTTTCTCCGTGCTCTTTGCAACTGCCAACTTTACAGTGCAGCGGCTTTGCCTCATGGATGATGCAGGTTTTGCCGTTTAGAAAAACGCATTCTCCATATGGAAGGTCGCTTTTAATTGTGTGCGTCTTATAGAGCTTTGTGTTATAAAGAGTTGCCTCTTCAAGGTATTTACTAACAAGCTCTTTTTCATCCATATTGAGTGCGCCGGCAATTCCTTTTGTCTCTTGTGGCAAGACATAGCATCCGCTGAAACTACAGCAGTGGCCGCATTTTTTGCACTCAGATGAAAGTGTTAAGACATCCTCTTTAGGTGTATCTTTTGTTAGCTCCATTTTCATTTCGCTATTGTGCGATTTTCACCTTTGAATGCCTAATCACTTTCTCTTTAAATATATATCCTTTCTGAAGTTCTTCTGTAATTGTTTCGCTATCCATGTCACTTTTATCTTTCAATAAAACTTCATGAAGGTAAGGATCAAATTTCTTATCTTTAGTAACAATAGGCTCTAAGCCTTCGCTTTTCAACACATTGTATAACTGCGAAAAAATAAGCTCCATTCCTTTTACGAAATTCTCCTTATTCTCTGTCTGCCTAAGCGCAAGCTCAAAGCTATCAAGTATCGGAAGGAGCTTTTTTACTATATCTTCTTTTGCATATTCTCTGCATATATTATTTTCTTTTTCAGCTCTTGTTTTATAATTAATAAATTCAGCCTGGACACGCTTAAGCATATCAGTCAATTCATCGATTTTTTTATCTTTCTCGTCTTTTTCATCTGCTTTTTGAAGTATTTTTTCTTTGGCATTATTAACAGCATTGGATATAGCTTCTTTTATCTCTTCAACTTTGCTGGTTTCTTCTGTTTTTACTGCTCCCTCTACTTTAATTGCATCTTCATTTTTTTCCTTATGTTTCTTGTCCACAGGTTATCACATTTGTTTTTTAAAATAATAAATTAAAAAATAAATAAAAAATAAATTGAGGAAAAATTACATCATTCCTCCCATACCGCCCATGCCACCCATTCCGCCAGGAGGCATCATCGGAGCTTCTTTTTTCTCCGGCTTATCTGTTACAATTGCTTCTGTTGTTAAAATCATGGTAGCAATGCTTGCTGCATTCTGAAGCGCAGTTCTTGTAACCTTTGTTGGGTCAACAACGCCAACTTTAAACATGTCTTCAATCTTATCATTGTAAGCATTGTAGCCGATGTTCTGCTCGCTTTTCTTTAATTTGTCAACTATTACAGGGCTTTCTTTTCCTGCATTTTTGATAATTTGCCTAATTGGCGCTTCAATTACAGCTTTAATGATGTTTACACCAATCTGCTGATCGCCCGGAAGCTTTAATTTTTCAAGCATGGCTTCAGCTCGCAGAAGAGCAACACCACCGCCCGGAATTACGCCTTCTTCAACAGCTGCTCTTGTTGCGTGAAGCGCATCATCAAGCCTGTTTTTTTTCTCTTTCATTTCAGTTTCAGTTGCAGCGCCTACATTAATAACAGCAACTCCTCCTGAAAGTTTTGCCAGCCTTTTTTGCAGGTCTTCTTTATCAAAATCAGACTTTGCAAGTTTTATCTGGCTTTCAAGCAGGTTGATTCTTGCTCTCAATTTTTTGGGATCGCCTGCGCCTTCAACAATTGTGGTTTTGTCTTTGTTGATCTTTACTTTTTTAGCTCTTCCAAGATCTTTTAGTGTTGCAGATTCAAGTTTTATTCCTTTTTCTTCACTGACAACTCTTCCGCCAGTCAATATTGCAATATCTTCAAGCATCTCTTTTTGGTCATCGCCAAATCCTGGTGCTTTTACAGCCACTGCTTTTAGGGCTCCTCTTAACATGTTTAAAATCAATGTAGCTAGTGCTTCACCTTCGACATCTTCACATATAATCAATAGAGGGCTTGAGTTTTGCGCAACCTGTTCAAGTACAGGAAGAAGCTCTTTCATTGAGCTGATTTTCTTATCAAAAATCAAAATATATGGATCCTCCAATACTGCTTCCATCTTTTCAGCGTCAGTTACCATGTATGGTGAGACAAATCCTTTGTCAAATTCCATTCCTTCAACAACTTTAAGGCTTGTTTCCATTGATTTTGCTTCTTCAACAGTTATTACACCTGATGATCCGACTTTATCCATTGCATCAGCGATTAATTTTCCAAGTACAGAATCGTTATTTGATGAAATTGTTGCTACTTGCTCAATTTTTTCTTTTCCTTTTACTTCAACGCTGATTGATTTTAGGTATTCAACAATCTTTTTAACAGACTCATCAATTCCTTCTTTTACTTCTCTTGGGTTAGCGCCTGCTGCAAGGTTTTTTATCCCTTCCTTAAGTATCGCTCTCGACAGAAGAACGGCAGTTGTTGTTCCGTCGCCTGCAACATCCTGTGTTTTTTCAGCGACTTCTTTAATTAGCTGTGCGCCTGTGTTTTCGTATTTATCTTCAAGCTCGATTTCTTTCGCGATTTTTACACCATCATTTAATATTTCAGGGCTTCCAAATCCTGAATCAAGTGCAACACAGCTGCCTCTTGGGCCAAGTGTTATAACAACAGCATCAGCTAGCTTATTTGCTCCTCTCAGGATTGCAGCTCTTGCGTCTTCTCCGAATATAATTTGTTTTGCTCCCATTTCATATCACCTTAAATTTTTAATTCTTATTTATTCTGTTTTTGCAAGGATATCTTTTATATCCATTAGCATATGTTTCTTGTCTTCAATTTTGATTTCAGTTCCTGCATAGCTCTCATAGATAACATGATCGCCTACTTTTACTGGCATTTCTTTTCTGTTTCCTTTCTCGTCAAATTCTCCTGGGCCTACAGCTACAACTTCTCCTTCCTGAGTTTTTTCTTTGGCAGTATCCGGAATATAGATTCCGCCTTTAGTCTTTGTTTCACTTTCTTTTGGCTTTACAAGCACTTTGTTTCCAAGTGGTTTTATTTTCATTTTAATTCCTCCATTTTACTTTTACTAATTAAAAGGAAAATTACGAACGCTAGTGAGTTACTTTTCATTTTAATTCCTCCGTTTTTTGTTTTCAAATATTTTTTTAATAATGATTTACTGAATGTAATTATTTTCTTTTCCGTAATTTTTTGAAAAACTTAGTCTTCCTGAATTTTCTTTTATCAGGTTAAGTGCGGTCTCGATGTTTTTTTTAGTGACCAATACATCTTTTTTTGACTTTCTTGATTGTCTTAGACCATCCATTCCGGCTTCCCTACAAACAGATTCTATTTCTGCGCCGCTTAATCCTTCTGTCTCTTTTGCAAATGGCTCTAGATTAATGCTTTTTTCAAGAGGCATATTTTTTGTATGAACCTTAAATATACTAAGTCTTGCCTTCTCATCAGGCGATGGGATTTCAACTTTCAAGTCAATCCTGCCTGGTCGAAGAAGGCCAGGGTCAATTAAGTCAGGTCTGTTAGTTGCCGCTATCACAATCACTTTTTCAAGTTCCTCGATTCCGTCAAGCTCTGTTAAAAGCTGGTTAACAACTCTTTCAGTTTCATTGGAAACTGAGCTTCCCCTGACCTGGGATATTGAGTCAAATTCATCAAAAAAAATAATTGACGGCGCAACCTGCCTTGCTTTTTTGAATATTTCACGCATATGCTTTTCTGATTCGCCTACCCATTTGCTGATAAGTTCAGGGCCTTTTACAGATAGGAAATTTGCATTGCACTCGTTTGCCACTGCTTTTGCAAGAAGAGTCTTTCCGCATCCTGGTGGACCATAAAGCAGGATTCCTTTTGGAGGCTTTATCCCTGCTTTCTTAAAGCTTTCAGGGTCACTAAGTGGCCACTCTATTGCTTCAATCATCTTTTGCTTAACTGATTCAAGCCCGCCGATATCTTCCCACTTTGTTGTGGGTTTAGTTATTAACACTTCTCTCATAGCACTAGGCATGACTTTCCTGAATGCATCCATGAAATGCTCCATTTTAATATTGATTTTTTCAAGAACATTTTCAGGCACTTTCTCTTCTATTTTCTTTAAGCTTGGAATATAATTTTTTAGTGATTTCATTGCAGCCTCCTTGCATAATGCCCGAAGGTCTGCTCCTGTATAACCAATAGTGATATCAGATAGCTTATCAAGAGAAACATCACTAAAAAGAGGCATTCCTCTGGTGTGGATTTGAAGAATCTCTTTTCTTGCGTCTTTATTTGGGACATTTATTGAGATTTCACGATCAAATCTGCCTGGTCTTCGCAGCGCAGGGTCAATACTCTCTTGCCTGTTTGTTGCAGCAATTACAACAACCTGTCCTCTTCCTTTCAGGCCATCCATTAAAGTGAGTAATTGAGCTACAATTCTTCGCTCCATTTCTCCTGTTACTTCTTCTCTTTTTGGAGCTATTGCATCAATCTCATCAATAAAGATAATTGAGGGGGCATTTTTTTCTGCCTCCTCAAATTTCTCACGGAGTGCTTTTTCTGATTCACCATAAAATTTGCTCATTATTTCAGGGCCAGCAATATAATAAAATGTGCTTTCTGTTTCACTTGCAACAGCTTTAGCAAGAAGAGTTTTTCCTGTTCCTGGTGGGCCATAGAGCAATACTCCTTTTGGTGCACCGATACCAAGGCGCTCAAAAACTTCAGGATGCTTCATCGGAAGTTCAACCATCTCCCTTATCGCATCAATCTCATCATGAAGCCCGCCTATATCTTCGTAGCTTACTTCGGGAATCTTATATTCATCTTCTTTATACACATTATCTGCAATTGTAAGCTTGGTTTCATGAGCTAATTTAACTGCTCCTTTAGGAGCAACATTTTTTACAGCAAGCTGGAACGATGTTCCTAAGATGTTAATACTTATCTTATTTCCTTTCTGGAATGGCTTTTCTATAAACCTTGTCTGTATCTCATATTTTAAATATTCTTTAAGAGGAATTTTCTGAACTCCCTGATATGTTTTTACAAGAACAGGGGCATTTGGGAGCTCATATAAAGGTGAGAATGTAATCTCTGCTGCAGCTTTTACTTCAAGCTTTTTTATATTAACTTTTTCATTTAATGAAGTGCCTGCATTTGTCCTAATAGTACTGTCAATCCTTATTATATCAAGCCCTATGTCTTCTTTTTTGGATTTCCATGCACTTGCTACTGCCTGCATTTTTCCGCTTATTGAGATTATATCGCCTTCCTTAAGTGAAAGATTCGACATGAATTCAGGGCTGATTCTAGCAATTCCCTTTCCCACATCATTTTGGGAAGCTTCTGCAACAATAAGCTCGATTTCGTCTGCCATTTTATTACGTTTTATGTTGATTTAAGCTCAACGATGTTGAAGTGAAATGAATTAAGTATTTAAAGCTTTTGGAAAAACTATTTATATGAGCCGTATATTATATACAGGCATGGCAGGGAGCAGAATAACATTAATCAAGAGCAGAATGCCTTCTGTCGGCGATTTAAATGAAGAACTTATGTGGTTTTGCGATAGCCTTGGGCTTTTTGGCAACAGGGATAAGGATAAGAGCTGCTTTAGGATGTTTATCATATTACTAAAATCACTTAAAACCGACGAAGAATTATCAAGCGATGAGATTGCTGAAAAAATCAATCTCTCGAGAGGAACAGTTGTTCATCACCTAAGGAAACTGATTGATAATGGGCTAGTTGTCACACGAAACAATAAATACTCTCTTCGGGTCGATAATCTAAAAGAGATGATGGATGAAGTTGAAAGGGATTTGATAAAAACGATTTCTAATCTTAAGAAGACTGCTGTTGAGATTGATAAGAAGTTAGAATTGTAAATGACCTAATTCTATTGTCTTAATTGAGTCAATAATTATTAAAATCAGGACATTGCAAAAAATATATAAACTCACCAGTTCTTTTATTATTCAATGCTTGTAGTCTCAAAAGCCACAAAAAAAGATATTGATCCACTTTCTAAGCAAGGATTTTCTTTTGCTGCAAAAAAAAGCGAGCATGAATTAGTTCGCATGAATGGATTTGTATCTCTTATACTTTACAAGAGCGGAAAGCTTGTTGTTGGCGGTAAAAGCGCTGATTTAATTAAAGCAAAAAAAATGCTTGCAACTCTTGGCCTTAATGCAAAAAGCACAGAAGAAAATAAGCCAAACGAAAAAAAAGATATTAAAAAAATAAATAATAAAATCGATGGGACTATTATCGGAAGTGACGAGTGCCTTAAAGGTGATACTTTCGGAGGGATAGTTGTCTGCGCCTTTATTGCCGATGATAATGTTCGGCGAAGGTTAAAAGAGTTGCATGTAAAAGATTCAAAAAAATGTACAAATTCTGAAGCTTGTACTATTGCACAGACTTTGATAAATGAATTTCCTGGCAGCTACCACTGCGAAAGCATTTTTCCGGATGAATTTAATAAGATGAATTCCAAAATGAATATAACAAAAATTCTTGATTTGCTCCATGCAAAATGCCACAAAAGACTTGCTAAAAAAGGAGCAACTGTTATTGTTGATAAATACCCGGGAGCAACAGTAGGTGATGTTATTGAAGAAAGAGCTGAATCAAAATATCTGGAAGTAGCAGCATCATCAGTCATTGCAAGATACGAAGGGCTTAAGCAGGTCAGAGAGCTTGAAAGAAGATCAGGATTTTTCATTCCGATGGGCAGCACCCATGTTACTGACGCGCTTCTTGAGCTAAAAAGAAAAGAGCTTAATGCAAAGGATTATGTTAAATTAAGCTTTTCAAATGTAGCGAAACTTTTCAAATAATTTGACTTGCGACAATGAACTTGACCTCACAAGAGAATTTTTCTGCCGTTTTTGAGCTATCAAAAGAATTGTCAGTTGGAGATGCATTGTCTTTTCTTAAATCGCTTAGTATATTCATTGGAGGAATTGTTATCTATTCTTTTTTTATTTTCAAATTCTATTGGTTTATTGCAAGAAAAGATATTTTTGTATTTGACAGGAGTGCAACTAAGATTGGCTTTTTTAATTCGGTTTTTGCAGGTATCTCCTATTTTTTAGAATATGTTTTTTTGTTTCCAGCAATTACTTTTTTTGCTTTTAGCGTCCTTACAATATTTTTAACTTTTTTATCGAAAAACCAGCAGATAAATACTATAGCTCTACTTTCAATGGCAGTAGTCTCCGCGGTCAGATTAACTGCCTATTACAATGAAGAATTGTCAAGGGAATTAGCAAAGCTTTTGCCACTTACTCTTCTTGGCGTCTTTCTTGTGGATACATCTTATTTTGAAGTCAACAATACGTTAAGCCTTATAAAGGCGCTTCCATCGCTTTGGAATATTCTTATTTATTACCTGGTTTTTTCTATACTGCTTGAACTAATCCTAAAAATTTATTACAAGTTTTTCGGAAAAGAAAGAGAAGAAGATGAATGTGTTGATTTTCTAAAATAGTTCTCGTCGATATTTTTTTTGTATCTTCTTTGAATACATTTTTATCATGATTTTATAATTTAGTGACTTCAAAACCGAAAAATTTATAAACTATATGTATATATAGTTTACAGTA
>JAZDLQ010000082.1:0-10173 GCA_043801855.1 archaeon
ATACTGTAAACTATATATACATATAGTTTATAAATTTTTCGGTTTTGAAGTCACTAAATTATAAAATCATGATAAAAATGTATTCAAAGAAGATACAAAAAAAATATCGACGAGAACTATTTTAGAAAATCAACACATTCAGTATTACTGAATATCGATACATTTAAATATCTGTGAAATTATCAATAATTAACCAAAAAAGAGGATAGAAATTTTGGGGTGGGCAAAAAAATGAAAAAATTTATTGATAATATAAAGAAAAAAATCAAATCTTTCAGTTCTGATGAAGATAGTGGCGATGGCGAAGAAGAATAT
This sequence comes from archaeon, assembly GCA_043801855.1. Taxonomy (GTDB): domain Archaea; phylum Nanobdellota; class Nanobdellia; order Woesearchaeales; family GW2011-AR15; genus CAYTWW01. The sequence goes on from JAZDLQ010000082.1 coordinate 316, forward strand.
CTTGAGCTTGACACTGCAAAATCAAGGGACAGGTCTTCAAAAATTATTGTAAGGCCTTTTGTGCTTGAAGATTTTTCCGATATTAAAAATGTTCTAGATGTCCTTAGGGAAGGCTATACTATTGCATTGATTAATATAAGGCCGCTTAAAGATAAAGACTTAGTGGAACTTAAACGAGCAATTAATAAGCTGAAAAAGACCTGTGATGCCATGGAAGGCGATATTGCAGGTTTTGGCGATGATTATATTGTAATTACGCCAAATTTTGCGGAAATATACAGGGCAGATTCAACTGAAGAAATAAAAGGCGACACTTCAGTTAAAGACGAATAAAAAATTTAGAATTTTATTTTTTCTATCTTTTTTTCTTGATTCTTTTTGTCCTAAAGGTTGTTTCGCGCTCTTGCTCTTCGAGCCGGAATTCTATAAAGCTTTTTGCCTTGTTCATCTTTGGTATAAGCTCAAATTCAAGGGCATTAACGCGTCTTTTAGTCTTATCTATCTCTTCCAGAAGCTTTTTTATGCTTGATTCAACTTCTGCTGCTAAGAGAATATACTCAATTAATTCCTGATAGGCAGAAATTGCATCTATTGTTGCTATTGAGACTGAAATAAGGCCATATCCTTCTTTACCAGATTTATCTTTTTCGTATTCATATTCAATTTTTGGAACAATTACTCCCATTACATTTTTCATGCCTATATTCAAAGTTGGGCCGCTGCCTACAGCAAGTGCAATAGATTTAAGTTCTAAATCTGAATCAGTAACCCTTGCCATATCTACCTTGTATTTGGCATCAATATACTTTTCAGTGAGATCTTTTCTCGCAGTTTTTAGCTTTTTTAATGTCTCAAAAAATTCCAGAATCAAGCCATCTCTTTTTTTCTTAAGAAGTTTATATCCTGATTGGGCAAGCTTGATTTTTTTCTTCAGCTTGATAAGTTCAGATCTTGTTGGCTTTATATCCATTTTATTATTGTTGTTATCCCAAGCGCTGTTATTTCCTTTTGAATGGCTTTTCTTTTTTCCCGTCAGGCAAGTCAGTTGAGCCCAGCGGCATTGCTGTATGAATGCTTGTGGTAGCCAAATTAGCATCATTAGTTGCCGGATAATATTTATCCCTAAGTTCAGGTTTAATCCTTGTTAAAGAAGCTTTTGGCATATCTGACAGAAGATTCCAGCCAATACTAAGTGATTTAACAATATCTCTGTTTTCGGTTTTTTGCTGGCGGACAAATTTATCCTCAAACTGCTCTGCAAAATTCAGAAGCTTTTTGTCTTTATCAGAAAGCGCCTCTTCTCCTACAATTGCAACAAGGCCCCTTAAATCCCTTCCTTCGGCATAATTAGCATAAAGCTGGTCACTTACCTGCTTGTGGTCTTCCCGTGTTTTTTCACTGCCAATACCTGAATTCATAAGTCTTGAAAGAGAAGGAAGAATATCAATAGGAGGATATATTCCCTTTCTGTGAAGTTCTCTGTTTAGAACAATCTGTCCTTCAGTAATATATCCTGTCAAATCAGGGATTGGATGAGTAATATCATCACCCATCATTGTTAGTATAGGAATCTGTGTAATTGAACCGTTTTTTCCTCTAATCATTCCTGCGCGCTCATAAATTGATGCAAGGTCAGTATACATATATCCAGGATAGCCTCTCCTGCCGGGAATTTCTTCTCTTGCTGCGCCAATTTCCCTTAATGCTTCACAATAGTTAGTCATATCGGTAAGAATAACAAGGACATGCATACCCTCGGTAAAGGCAAGATATTCGGCAGCGGTTAACGCCATTCTGGGAGTTACAAGCCTCTCAACTGCCGGGTCATTTGCAAGGTTTAAGAAAACAACTGCCCTTTTTAGCGCACCAGTTTTTTCAAAATCATTGATAAAATACTGGGCTTCTTCATTTGTTATTCCCATTGCTGCAAAAACAACTGCAAACTGGCTTCCCTTTTCTGACACTTTAGCCTGTCTCGCAAGCTGCAGCGCAATTTCGTTATGTGGAAGGCCGCTGCCTGAGAAAATAGGGAGCTTTTGTCCTCTTACAAGCGTATTGCAGGTATCAATTGTAGATATTCCTGACTGGATAAAGTCAGATGGTGATTTTCTTGAATAAGGGTTAATTGCCATTCCGTTTATGTCAAGCTTTTCTGTTGAAAGAACATCAGGGCCACCATCAATTGCTTTTCCTGCGCCGTTAAGTATTCTTCCAAGTAGTTCTTTTGATACCCCAAGTTTAATTGTTTCACCAAGGAACTTAACCCATGTGTTTGACCGGTCAATTCCTCTTGTGCCTTCAAATACCTGCACAACAACCATTTCTTTGCTTGTGTCAAGTACCTGGCCTTTTTTTATAGTACCGTCAGATAACTTAATTTCAACAAGCTCAGCATAGCCTACTTCATGGGTTTTTTCAACAAAGATTAAGGGACCTGCAATTTTTTTAATTGTTTTATATTCTTTTTGCATATTTTATCACCAGGCGGCAATTTTGTCAAATTCTTTTTTCATTTCAAGCTTGATTTTGTTTATTTCAGATTCGTAATCCTTAATGAATTTAATATTAGCAATGCTTTCTTTTGATACCATACCAATAATTTGGCTAATTGAAGTTCTTTTGTCAAGTGCTGCTTTTGCACTGTTAGCAAAATATAATATTAATTGCATCAAAAGATAGGTTTTTTGAGGTGGGCAATAGGTATCAACATCATGAAAGGCATTCTGCTGCAAAAAAGATTCCCTTATCAGCCTTGAAATCTCAAGAGTAAGCTGCTGTTTTTCAGGAAGCGCGTCACTTCCTACAAGTTGAACTATCTCAAGCAGTTTTTCCTCTTCCTGAAGATAATTCATAATTTCATTAACATCAGAAGGCCAATCCTGGTTAATTTTTTCTTTAAACCAATCAGAAAGTGATTCTTTATACAGGCTGTAAGAATTCAGCCAATTAATTGACGGGAAATGCCTCCTTTGCGCCAAGCGAGGGTCAAGAGCCCAAAACGTTTTTATTACTCTTAAAGTGTTTTGTGTTACCGGTTCGGAAAAATCTCCCCCAGGAGGGCTTACAGCGCCGATTATAGTGACTGAACCTTCTTCATTATTCAAAGTGTTTACTCTGCCGGCTCTTTCATAAAACTGGGCAAGCCTGGTTGACAAGTATGCAGGATACCCTTCCTCTCCCGGCATCTCTTCAAGCCTGGAAGAAATTTCTCTCATACTTTCAGCCCATCTAGAAGTGGAATCAGCCATCAGTGCAACTGAATAGCCCATATCCCTGTAATATTCTGCAATCGTTATTCCCGTATATACACTTGCCTCTCTTGCAGCAACTGGCATATTTGATGTATTTGCAATTAAGACTGTTCTATTCATAAGCGGCCTTTTAGTTTTTGGATCCTCTAGATGCGGAAACTCAGTTAATACTTCTGTCATTTCATTTCCGCGCTCACCGCAGCCAATGTAAACAATAATCTGTGCGTCAGCCCATTTTGCAAGGGACTGCTGAGTTACTGTTTTTCCTGTGCCAAATCCGCCCGGAATTGCTGCCATCCCTCCTTTTGCAAGAGGGAATAATCCATCAATTACCCGCTGGCCTGTTATTAATGGAATATCCGGAAGAAGTTTTGCTTTGTAATTTCGGGGTGACCTTACAGGCCATTTATGTGAAAGAAATATTTCCTGTCCGTTTTCAAGAACACAAACAGGCTCATTAACTGTAAATTTTCCTGATTTAATTTCTTTAATTTTTCCTGCATAATTCGAAAATGGAGGTGCCATAATCTTATGAATAATTCCTTGATTTTCTTCAACAGTGCCTATTACTTGACCAGGACTGACATTATCTCCTTTTTTTAAGCTTGGGTTAAAATCCCATTTTTTGCAATTGTCAAGTCCTGAAGCACTTACTCCTCTTTTAATGAAATTACCCATAGTTTTTTCAAGTTCTATTAGTGGCCTTTGGATACCATCATAAATGCTGCCAAGAAGCCCGGGCCCAAGCCTGATAGATAATGGCTCTCCTGTATTTTCCACAGGCTCACCAGGCTTAAGCCCGGAAGTATCTTCATACACCTGAATTGTTGTCTTATCTCCATCAACAAGAATTACTTCTCCCATTAGCTTTTCATTTCCAACTAAAACAAGATCATACATTCTTGCATCAAGGCATTTAGCCGCAATTACAGGTCCTGCTATTCTATCAATAACACCAAGATTTATCATGTTTATGCACCTTATGACATTTGTATATCTATGCCCAGTGAAGATTTAATTTTTTCACCAAGCGAATTATCACTTTCTTTCTGTGAAATAACCATAAATATTGGCCTATTAAGTTCCTCAAGCTTGTTTCTTGTTTCCTTTGTAAGTAGTTTTGCCGTATTATTGTCAGTGATAATAAGCCCGCAATCAGGATCCTCTATTATTCCTAAAAATATTTTTTCAACAGCACTTGGGGTTATTTCATCTTCAATCTCAATTATTTTTTTAATTCCAGCAAGAGTGAATCCCAGCACAAAATCGCTTTTGCCGACAACGCATATTTCAACCATTCTTTTTTACCTGGTAATTAGCAGCGGTTCAATGAAGCCTTCGCCAAGTGAAAGCTGCTTTGATTTAATAATTGTAAAAAGATTTTTAATTTCAATTTCTTTAGCAAACATATATCCAATGACTGTATTTATAGAGAGGCTGAATTTATAATGCAATTGCATTGTTTTAGAAAACAGATAATTATCAATTGCAGATGAAATTGCAGCAAGTGAGCTATTTTCATTACAGTTTTCAAATGATTTTTTTATTGCCCCTCTGTATGGCATTTTATTAATTTCCTTAAAAAGTTCTTTCATATCTTTTGCTGCAATTAGAGAAAGTAAATCCTTATTCTCCAGTAAAAGCCCGCCTTGAACCAGGCAGTCTGCAATTTCGTCTTGCTTTAAGCCAAGCTTCTTTAATTTAATAATAGTCTCAATATTAACTAAGTCAACTTCAGAAAGCAGGAATTCCTTATAGGCTTTGGCATCATCAGGCAGCATTGCCGCATAATCAACTGATGATCTGTAGTATTCCTTATCTAGGGCGTTTTCAACCAGACTTAAGCTTTTATTTTCTTCATAAAATTTGAGCGCTTTTGCCATATCTTTAACATTTGCATAGCCGGATTCCTCAATTATTTCCCGGACAGTGTTTTTCTTAAGCAGCAAATCCAGCTTTTTTTCATCAAGCAAGCCAATAGGCAGCAGCATATCTTTAATCTCATTCAAAGGCATTGCCTTATTCTTTGCCCGAGCAATGGTTTTTATATTCCAAAAGTCTTTTCTTTTAATATATTGGGCAATCATGCTGTTAGTTCCGGGGTTTGAAATTCTTTGTAATTTTTTGTATGTTTTAATAAGGTTTTCGTTTAATGCTTTTTCAATAAGCAAAGCTCCGGTATATTTAATTGCCAGGCGATCTATCTCTTCACGATAGTCACTCTCTTCAAGATACTTAATTAACTCTGCAAATTTCATCTTAATTAATTTTTTATAGTCATTTGCACTAATGAGTGCTGTGCTCATAACAGACACTCTTGCAAATGAATACGGATCAAAATCCAGTTTAATTTTTTTTGCCATAGTTTTAACTCTTTCCAAGCAATAAGGCGCTTATTTCAAGCAGATTATTCTCAAATACAGTTTTTAAGATGTTTTCATAGCTATAATCCAGCCGCTCCTCACCGCTTTCACTCTCTGCAATAATACCTCCTGCAATATTACGTTCTTCTCCCTTTTTTGGAGAAGCAAATGAAATATCATTCTTGTTGCAGAGAATTTTTCCGATCTTAATTTCCTTTTCTCCTGCACTAATCATTGACTTAATATGCACTGAGCACTTTGTTTTACTTAGCGATGAAAGTTCATTAAGAACTTCTGCGTAGAGCTTCTGCATTAGGCTTCTTTTGGTTTCAAGGATTTTTTTTCTTGATTCAAATTCTGCCTTTGATATCACTGTTTTTTCATATTCATCAAGAGCTGCAATCACTCTTTCATTAGCAGACTGCCTCTCTTTTTGAATAGATGCCTCTGTATCTTTCATGATTTTTTTAATCTCTTGCTCTGCCTCTTTATGAATTGCAGAGGCCTTACTATTAGCTACGCCAATAATCTCTTCTTTAAGCTCATTAATTCCCATTTTATCAGGATTTCCTCATTTTGGTATTTAACTCGCTTATTAATGAACTTGTGCAAGCCCAATCAATAATATTGATACCACTAAGCCAAAAATTATAATTGACTCAGGAATTACTGTTAGGATTAGCCCTTTACCAAATAATTCTTCTTTTTCAGCCATTGCACCAACCGCTGCAACGCCTATAGATTTTTCAGCCATTGCTGTTGCAATTGCAGTTACACTTATGGATATTGCAGCACTTATTGCAACAATTCCTGTTCCTATATCTACCATCTTAAATTTACCTCCTTGTTCATTCTTTATTTTCTCCAAATGACTTGAATTTGATTCCTCCGCCGTGGAAAAACTTTGTAAAAAATTCCACATAATGAAGCCTTAGCGCGTGTAAAAATGGGCTTAATATGCCAAGCGCAATATTAATTGTATGCCCTAAAATAAGTATTATTATACCAAAAATAATCCCAAATATTCCTGATGCAAACATCTTGCCTGCAAGCTCATTAATTACAACAGCCAGGCTTACTGATGCAAGGCCAACAGCCATAAGCCTGCCATAGGATAAAATATTGGATAATAGATTTGGAATCTCAAGAGCGCCTTTTACACCTTCGCCAACAATTATTAATACAATTCCTACTATACTTAGGCCGATTAAAACAGGAAACGGAAAAATAAAAATACTCATAAAATTAGTATAAGTTGAATTTAGTATTCCAAATAGCTTAAGTAAGAATATAAACATAGGAAGCAGTAATATCCATCCGCATTTTTCCATGACTGCGTGCTTTAATCCGTGCTGCCTCAAGACATTAATAAAACCTATAATATAGCCTATTGTAATATGAATTAAGCCAATAAGCACAGATAATGCGAGCAGGTCTGTAACCTGGTGGCTCCTGCTGAGGATATGCCATAGCTTAATTTCGTGGCCTGATATAATAAACTCTTCTGCACCAAAAACCTCGCCAAACAATACACCAAATAGTATTGTGCTAATGGACGCAACAATAAATGCATTTAATATAGCTTTTGCCTGAGGAATTTTCTTTTTTAAAAGCATAAATAAAAACAAAGTTACGATTCCATATCCAATATCTCCAAGCATGAACCCAAAAAACAGGGGAAATGTATAAAATAGAATAGGTGTTGGATCTATCTCATTATAGCTTGGCAGTGTATACATATTCATAAAAAATTCAAAAGGTTTTGCATATTTCAGGTTATCAAGAGCAATCGGCGCTTTATCTCCTTTTTTTGGCTTTTCAACAGTCATATATACCTTATTTTCAGCTGTTTTTTCAAGCGAAGATTTTAAGTTTTCCAAATCAGAATCAGCTACCCAGCCTGAAATTGCAAATGAATTTTTTGCAGTTGCAAGCCGTAGCGGGCTTTCAGACACTTCTGCTTTATATCTTAAATGCTTCTCATATGATGTCAAAAACTCCATATTCTCTTTTTTCAAACTCAAAAGCTTAGAAGCCATTTGTTTTTTTATAGCTGCTCCCTTTTCAAGAGAAGAGCCTAGTTTGACAAATTTAAGGAAAGATACAGCTTTTAGATTTTTTACGGCAGCCTTAATGTAAGGCTTTTCAATTTCAATAAAATTATACTTGGAAAGTATTTCCCATACAGCATTAGCTTTTTGCTTGTTTACAAAAACTGCAATTAAGTCAATGCCTTCAAATTTTTCCTTGATTACATAGGCCTTATTTGATATTAAATTCATATCTTTTTCTTCAATATTTGTAGAATAGCCAATCATATAAACGTGTGAAGAATCATTAAGTTTAGCCGGTATTTCAAGGCTTATGCTTTTTAATGCCAATTGCTGCTTCTCTTTCTTCAGCGCAAAAATTAGTTTATTTGCATATTCGCTCTTTTCCTGAATGTCGGTTACTTCCTCAAATAATGATTCAACTCTTTGGTGAGGATTTTTTTCAGTAGTTGTATACTGCGTTTCATCCGAGCTATTTATTTTAAGGTATGACATTATAGATCTTAATTTAACAAGCTCTTCACTAATCGTCTCATTGCCTTCAAAAGGAGACCCTATATCAAATACATCATCGCCGTCTTTCTTTATGTAATCAATTAGATGCATGCAGCCAAGCTCATGAATCCTATTGATAATCTTATACATAAACCGCTGCGGCCCAATAATTGTTACCTTTGACAGTCGTTTTGGAGTTATCATTTTTCAAGCTTTGAAATTGCAGCATCAATTTTATCTAGCACTAGTTTTATTGCTTTCTCTTTGTTTTTCAAAGACATGGAATCCATTTTTTTTACATCAGATTCTTTGGCCTTTGCAATATCAAGAGCTTTTTTATCAAGCGCTCTTCTTTGCTCCTCTAATTTCAAAGTGGCCTGCTTTTGCACTGTAGTCTTTTCTGTTTCAATTTTGGAAAGCGCTTCATTTTTTGCCGCTGCAATAGCCTTCTCTTTATTGGAAGCAGCATTTTCAATAATCTTTTTAGCTTCGTTTTCGGCTTCTCTTAAAAATTGAATTGCATCAATATTTTCTTCTTTCATCTTTTTTGGTTCACAAATATATTTTAAAACGTTATGCTTATTAATTATAAGACTTAAATTAGGTTTTCTTTTCTATTTGGGCCTCATCAATTTTATTAGTAATAAACCAGTCAGATAGTATTTCTGCTAAATGGTCTAAATGTGAAATGATTCTTTGCCGAAGGTATGTTTTCGGGTTTGTTACTTTAACAGTTTCGTATTTTGCAACATCTTTTATAAAAGCTATTACCTTATCTTGTTCGACATTGCTATGTATGTCCTCAAGTTTTACAATAAACTCATGAATATCTGTCAAAAAAGTGTCTGTCTTATCCAGAAGAATTATGTCATCTGTCAGTTGCTCTAATGTCCTTGAGATTAAGCTGATGTAAAAAAGCTCGATGTGCCGAAGTTTTGATTCTCTTTTATACATGAATGTGCTAATAGTTGCCTTGTGGATTATTAGGTTGCTCTTATCAATTTCTTCTTCATAGCGGTCAATTAACTCTTTTATTTCTCCTTGTTTAATTAAGGTAATAATGCTTTTAATTTTTCTTATCATGTTACTTAGCATAAGATCAGGGTCTCTCATGCTAAATGTAGTCTGGCAAATAATTTTATTGTCTTCAAAATCAACAAGCTCTAAGCCTCCAAGAAGCTTTTTGTGTTCTAAAATCTGATTTGCAGACAGGTTTTTTGGAAGAGTTATCTCAAAATTTTTTATAGGATTTATATATGTTGCGATAATGACTTTATTTATAACTTCCTGGCTTTTTTCAGTTAAGTCTATTTTCAGAGAACTTGCTTGTTTTGCCTTTTCATTCGGATGGATAAGAAGGTTTCCGTTTGATGATTTTTCAAGTGAAACTACTGAATCTGTCGTTATAGAATGGTTACGGCACCAGGTTGCCGGAAGATAAACATAATGCGTGCTTCCAGATTTTTGTATTTTTCTAGTATCCATAGTTTTTACAGAAAGTAGAAGTAATATAAAAAGTATGTAGTTTTGAATATAATACAAAACTATGCTAATTAGATAATTTTTAAATAGCGGACTATAACAGTTGTTTGAACTAACATCAATGAATGAAAGATTATTGTTAATCAATAAAAAATTATAGCTAAAGCTAATTTAATACATTATATTTACTTATAATTCAATAATAATGTTGATTAT
>JAZDLQ010000099.1:0-3984 GCA_043801855.1 archaeon
GGCTCTTGGAAATGGTGCTATGGTTATTGCATCAAAAAAATATATCGGTTACAAAGCGTATGTTGTTATCAGAAAAGAAAAATAATGCGATAAAAATACCTCAGGGGGTGTCTCGCTTATACCTCATTACAGATGGTATCATACCATTTTCCAAAACAATTAAAAACAGATTGTTTTTCTTTCGTTAAATATTATTATTTTTAACAAGGGTGATAAAATGAATAAGTACGTATATTCTTTCGGCGGAGGAATTGCTGACGGAAACGGTAAAATGAAAGACCTCCTAGGAGGAAAAGGAGCAAACCTTGCAGAGATGGCAGGACATGCTGATTTAAAATTGCCAGTTCCACCTGGTTTTACATGCACAACCGAAGTGTGCACTGCATATTATAAGAATAATAAAGCCTATCCAGCTGAATTAAAAGATCAGGTAGCAAAAGCACTATCTGAAGTCGAGAAATTGACAGGAAAAAAGTTTGGAGATGCAACTATTCCTTTACTTGTATCAGTCAGGAGTGGCGCAAGAAGCTCAATGCCTGGCATGATGGAAACTGTCCTAAATGTAGGCTTAACTCAAAAAACAATTCCCGGAATGATTAAACAGACAGGAAACGAACGATTTGTCTATGATGCTTACAGAAGGCTTATCATGATGTATTCAGATGTTGTCATGGAAAAAGCTGAAGGTATCGAACCTAAGGATGATATGGGAATAAGAAAACAGCTTGATCGGTTGATGGATGATGCAAAGCATAAAAAAGGTGTTGTAAACGATACTGATCTTGATGTAAAAGACCTAAAAGAATTATGCACTAAATTTAAGGAGAGAGTAAAAGCAGTGATAGGCAAGCCATTCCCTGACGATCATATGGAACAATTGTGGGGTGGAATCGGCGCTGTTTTTGCATCCTGGAATGGAAAAAGGGCAATCTCATACAGAAGGATAGAAAATATTCCTGATGAATGGGGAACAGCAGTGACTGTACAATCCATGGTATTTGGCAATATGGGAAACGATTCGGCAACCGGTGTTGCATTTACAAGAAATCCTGGAACCGGAGAGCATTCATTCTATGGCGAATACTTAATCAATGCACAAGGTGAAGATGTTGTTGCAGGAATCAGAACACCTGCTCCAATTAATGAAGTCAGTAAATCAGAGCATAATAAAACTGAAATATCACTTGAAAAAGCAATGCCAGCTGCATACAAGGAACTTGATGCAATCCAAAAAAGGCTTGAGAAGCACGCTAAGGATATGCAGGATATTGAGTTTACTATTGAAAAAGGCAAGTTGTATATGCTTCAGTGCAGAAACGGAAAAAGAAACGGTCCGGCAGCAGTTAAAATGGCAGTTGACATGGTCAATGAAAAATTAATTGCAAAAGAAGATGCAGTACTACGAGTAACGCCATCACAACTTGATGAGCTTTTACATCCAATAGTTGATCCTAAAGCAGAAAAAGAAAATAAGCCTCTTGCTAAAGGACTTCCTGCGGGGCCAGGCGGCGCAAACGGTATGATTGTGTTCTCAGCTAATGAAGCAGTCAAATGGAAAAAAGACGGCAAAAAAGTAATCTTAGTAAGAGAAGAGACAAACCCTGAAGACGTTGAAGGAATGAGAGCAGCAGAAGCTATTTTAACAGCAAGAGGAGGAATGACTTCTCACGCAGCTCTTGTTGCAAGGGGATGGGGAAAATGCTGCATTGTAGGTTGCGGCCTTGTTCACATTGATTCAGCAAAAAAGACAATGAAAGTCGGCGATAAAATCCTTAGGGAAGGAGACTGGCTTACACTAAACGGCTCTAAAGGATTAGTGTTTGAAGGAAAGCTTCCTATGGTTGATGCCTCTGAAGAGAGCAGCATTCTAAACCAATATCTTTTAATCTGCGATTCAATAAGAAAACTAAAAGTCAGGACAAACGCAGACACTCCAAAAGACTCTAAAAAAGCGCTATCATTTGGCGCAGAGGGAATCGGATTATTTAGGATAGAGCATATGTTTTATGGCGAAGGAAGCGATGAGCCACTATTCTATCTTCGAAAAATGATTATGTCAAAGTCAGTTGAAGAAAGGATAAAAGCTCTTGATGAATTATTTCCTTACATGAAAAAGGATATTAAAGCAACAATGGAAGTAATGAATGGATTGCCTGTAACAATTAGGCTAATCGATCCTCCACTTCACGAGTTTGTGCCTCATGAAAAGGAAAAACTTGAAAAACTTGCTAAAAGCTTAAAAATCAACTTTGAAGAGCTTGAAAAAAGGGCAGTTTCACTTAGGGAAAGCAATCCTATGATGGGTCACAGAGGAGTAAGGCTAGGAGTTACATATCCTGAAATTACAAAGATGCAGGCAAGAGCAATTCTTGAATCAGCTGCTGAACTTGTAAAAGAAGGCAAAAAACCAATGCCGGAAATAATGATTCCTGTAACTTGCGCTGTTACTGAAATTGCGCACCAGAAAGTTCTTATTGATGGTGTATACAAAGAGGTCCTCGCAAAATTCGGACTGAAGGAACTGAATTATTCAGTCGGAACAATGATTGAGATTCCAAGAGCCGCACTAGTTGCAGATAAGATGGCACAGACAGCTGAGTTCTTTTCATTTGGAACAAATGATCTAACTCAGATGAGCTTTGGCTTTTCAAGAGACGACATCGGCGGATTCTTACCTGATTACATCGAAAAAGGAATCCTTCCCGATGACCCTTTCCAGACAATTGACCAGGAAGCAGTAGGTGAACTGATTAAAATCGGAATTGAAAGAGGGCGAAAGACAAGACCCGGAATGAAAATCGGAATCTGCGGCGAACATGGCGGTGAGCCAAAATCTGTTATCTTCTGCCACAATGTAGGTATGAGCTATGTTTCCTGCTCACCATTTAGAATACCTATAGCTAGGCACGCTGCAGCAACTGCTGTTGTCATTGAAAAAAAGAAGTAAAACTTTTTTTATTTTATAAATTGTAAATTAACTTAATAGATATTTATATATGGCGATAAATCCAACCAATACCTTGGAGAATATTATTTATCCTATAGTGTGATTGAATTGCCTTCTCATAATTTTGTGTCCACTGCTCTTTTCTTCCAGCTCCTTTTAACCAGACATCTGGGGCTACAATTCTAAATGCAGATTGCAATAGTAAAGTAAACCTGTTTTTATTTTTTCTATCGTTTGCATATTTTGTTCTAATTGTGTTAAGGTAATCCTTTGGTTCTAAGGCATCATTAAATTGAATAATTCCATCTCCTGTTGGCAATATTATTGATTCCAATTTATTAACGCCCAAGGCAGTTTCCCCCTCACTATCACGTATTATTGCTACACCAAAATGCCCAAAGGGGTTATATTTTTCAGTTGGGCCTGATGGAAACATAATAACATAAGCGCTACATCCTGTCTCTCTTGTGCAAACCTGATTGTAATACCTGGATATAAGGACTGATCTTTCCAAACAGGAAGTAAATGTTTCAAGAGTTTTTCTTGTAGCATCACCTGGTACTCTTAATAAATTATGCCACAATATTTTTGGTAAGCTGCACTGCTGTGGCTTAAATGAATATAAATAATCAGCAAAATAAGCCAAGCTCCTGTCTGGTTTATCAATATCAGGTTTATAAGCAGCTGGAATATTAATACTTACAGGATGCAATCCTGTTTGATTTACTTCAATTTGATCATTTGAAAGTATAAAATTAGAAGGTTCATTTCCAAAAAGAGTAAAGACAAGAGATTGTGTTACCTCATCAAGATATTTTAATTCAGGGTACAATGAAAGTGAACTTGAGTTTGTAGTCATATTAATTTTAGCCTGTTTAATTATTATGGTTTTTAACCCCATCTTGCGCACCCTCTCGTCGACATTTTCGTGTGACACATTAGTTTTGCCAATAGACTAAACAACAGAAAAATGTTTTTTACTGCAAATTATTATAATTTTTTTTATTTTGCTGCCAGTCGCAAGTAAAATCCTTTCC
>JAZDLQ010000100.1:0-15707 GCA_043801855.1 archaeon
GGCTCTTGGAAATGGTGCTATGGTTATTGCATCAAAAAAATATATCGGTTACAAAGCGTATGTTGTTATCAGAAAAGAAAAATAATGCGATAAAAATACCTCAGGGGGTGTCTCGCTTATACCTCATTACAGATGGTATCAGGATTTCTGACAATATCCTCACAAAGCTTTTTCCAAAAAAGAGATATTCCCTGAATAATTTCTCCCTTGAAAGGAATCTCGCAAAGGTAAGAGCCATTAAAGTAAAATCGGTCTGTTGAAACAATTAAAGCTTCATTTTCTTTTAAATATATGTCAAATGACAGCTCTTTTTTTTTAATTCCAAAAGTAAAATCTGTGCTGCTTATGTTAAGCGGAATCTGCTTTAGTATTATTTTTTCCATATAAAACAAGCGAAAAACATTAGAAATTAAAAAAGTATTTATTCTTTTTCGGCTTATTGAAAATGAAAAATTTTACACAAGTATATGCAAGTACCTGCCTTAGAATCTAACAGTTGCAATAGACACTGCATGATCTGATGGAAATCCATCGGGATGCACTATTTCATATGACACAGGAATTATTGGCCCAAAAACATCAATATAATCAATTCTGCTGTCAGGTTTTCCTGCTTTTTTTCTCCAGCCCATAGATGAAACAAAATCATCTTTTCCATAGAGCCAGGTTGGATCATAAGGGTGCCATATATCCGCATGAGTCATCTCTCTTTCAATCATCTTTCGAATATAGCCAAATAAATGCGGAGAATTGCTTGGCAGGCTATTAAAATCCCCGGAGGAAATTATTCTTGAGCCGTGTAGTTTTCTAACAAAATCCAAATATCTCACTGCCTGCCTTATTTTAAAAGGTGTCGGGTAATGTTCAGGTGAAAATCCAAAATGAGTGCACAGCTGCTCATAACGGCTCCCGTCCGGAAGCATTATCCTCGCACGCAAAACACCCCTAGGCTCAGTTACTGCATTATTTTTATATTCATAAGGATAACTTATAAATTCAGTGCCATAATCTAAGATAGGGAGTGTGCTGAGTATGCAAAGGCCATAATCAAACGAAGGAACATGCCTGTTAGTTTTAAATGGAAAATAATCAACACCATATATTCTGCGCCCGCATTTTCTTTCAAGATTATCATTAATGAAATTTAAAGAATTGTAATATCGCAATTCTTCTTCAATGTCTTCTGTATCATAATCTCCTGGGCCATAAAGAAATTCAAAAGGAATACTTAATTGATCACTTTGCTTTGTTGCCTCCTGAAAGCATACAACTGTTGGCTTTCCATCTGAAAGCAATTCTGCCAAAAAATCTACAATCTGTCCACCTTTTTGTAAAACTAAACTTTCATATTGATTATAATCAGCAAAAAGTCTATCGCAAATTTTGCCTGGATTCGCACGTTCTACATCTGTTGGCTTCAAAATATATGGATTATAATTGCAAACAAACACTTTTGCAAGGTTCATACTGACAATCCGTACTTCTTTATCCCAAGACATTTTTGAGCCAGCCATAATGGCTTTGTTTTCTATGCTAATATTTAAATATTTACATCTTTTTTAATAAAATGCATGTATAGCAAGGAAGAATACGAGAAGTTTAAGAGAGCAGGTAAAATTGCTGCGCAGGCAAGGGATTATGGTGCATCACTAATCAAAGTAGGAGCTTCGCTTCTTGATGTTACAATCGCAGTTGAAAATAAAATATTAGAGCTTGGCGGTGAGTTTGCCTTTCCCCCGCAGATCTCGCTTAATGATATTGCAGCACATTATTGCGCTGATCCTGACGATAAAATAGTTTTCAAAGAAGGTGATATGGCAAAGCTGGATGTTGGCGTCCATGTAGACGGCTATATTGGAGATACTGCAATTAGCGTTTATCTTGGAAACGATGAACAAAATAAAGAACTCGTTCTTGCCTCAAAAAAAGCTCTCGATGCTGCAATCTCAATAATTAAGCCGGGAGTAACTCTTGGAGAGATTGGAAAAGCAATCCAGGACACAATAAAAGGATATGGGCTAATGCCTGTAATTAACCTGTCCGGACACGGTGTTGGCCAGTATATATTCCATGGAAGCCCAAGCATACCAAATATTGATAATAAAGATAAGACGCAGCTTGAAAAGGGAATGGTTATTGCAATTGAGCCATTTGCAACTTCAGGGCACGGTCTAATCTATGAGAGCGGCAATGCAAATATTTTTTCCCAAATCGATGAAAAGCCTGTACGAAACATAATCACAAGGCAGATAATCCAGGAGATTCACTCTTATCGTGGCCTTCCTTTTACGACAAGATGGTTGACTAAAAAATTCCATCCAATAAAAGTAAATTTTGCGCTAAGGGAGCTCCTTAATTTAGAAGTATTAAGAGCGTATCCTCCTCTTCCGGAAAAGACCCATGCAAAAGTAAGCCAGGCAGAGCACACAATAATCGTGGATGAAAAACCGATTGTGACGACAGCATAAAATTGCTTTTATTTGAAAAAAAATAACAAATAATTCGGTTTAAACCAAAAAATTTATATATTACTTAACAGTAATAACATTTAAAATAAAAAAGGAGATTATTCAAAATGACAGCAATATATCAGGCTTTTCAAAGTGCATATAATGCAGCTCAATCATCTGTACCAAGAGTTATAAATGATGCCACATTGTGGGCATATGTCGTTGCTGATAATGCTGCAAGTAGAACATTAGAATCAGCATTGGCGCACGTTCCTCAAGGATTAGCAGACCAAATGGGACATATGGAAAATGTTCTTTATCACTATACCGCTGGTCCAGATGGGCAAACATGCAACCCGCCTTGGTGGCCACTACAAGACATTGGAAATGCCTTTATTAATCCTGCACAATACGGATGCTCGCTTGAACAAGTAGGAAATACAATAGCTTTACGTGGATTAATAACTCTTGGTGTAGTGGGAGGTATTGGAGGAGGAATAGCACTTGCTGCCACTCTTATTAATCCAAGAAGAAGATACTAATAAGATATTTTTCAAATTTAACTTAATAATTTTATTATTTCTATTATCTCTAAGTTTTTCTCTTCCCCGCTTTTCATATCACGCAGCTTATACTTCCCGCTCTTAAGCTCATCTTCACCAACGAATAAAACATAAGGTATTCCAAGCGTATTTGCATAATCAAGGTTTTTTGAAATCCCGCGAATTGAAACATCAATATCTGCTTTTATTCCGGCATGCCTAAGTTTTTGAACTATTGGCAACGCTTCCTTATGCGCTTTTATTGGAATCACATATACTTTACATACGGACTTTGTTGTTATTTCATCGCGAAGCTTTATAGCTTCAGTTATTGGCTCAATTCCAAATGAAAGCCCTGTTGCAGGTATCTGTGTTGTTTTCCCAAGGAAATTTCCGATAAACTCATCATATCTGCCGCCGCCAATAACACTTCCTGTTACTTTTGAGTTTTTCAAAAAAACCTCATAAATTGGCCCAGTATAATATGTTAATCCTCTTGCAAGAGCCGGATTAAATTCAACAACAACCTCAAACGCTTCTAAAAATGAAAACATCTCTTCAAGCTCATTTAACCCTTCAGTTCCAACAGCATTTGTAACCAGCTTTCTTAGTTTAGAAAGTTTAGAATTATTTTTTCCTTTGAGATTCAGAATTTCATTAATTTTTTTTATAGACTCTTGTGATATTCCATTTTCCATAAGCTCTTTTGAAACGCTTTCTATTCCTATTTTTTTTAATTTGTCAATGGATATCATTGCAGGCATGCGCAATTCTCCCGGAACATTTGCTGCCTCAAGAATCCCATTTAAAAGTTTTCTGTTTGAAACTTCAATAATAATTTCAAAATTTAATTTTTTAAATGCATCTTTTGCAATCGCTAATACTTCTGCGTCAGCCAGCATTGATTTTGTTCCCACAATATCAACATCACACTGCCAGAATTCACGATATCTTCCAAGTTTAATTGGCCCGTCGCGGTAAACCCTTCCGATTTCATACCTTTTAAAAGGCATTTTAGTTGTAGGATTCATTGCAATATATCTGCATAATGGAAGTGTTAAGTCAAAACGAAGCCCAAGCTCTCTTTCTCCCTGGTCTCTTAATTTGAAAATCTCTTTAGCCGCGTCACTTCCCTCGCCGGCCCCAAACTTTGCCATTAACACATCAAGCCGCTCAATCTGCGGAGTCTCAAGAGGATTATAGCCGTAAGTTTCAAATACTTCCATAAGGGCCTGTATTACATTTTGCCTGACAATTTTTTCTTCAGGTGGAAAATCACGAACTCCTTTTGCAAGCGATAGCTCGAATTTACCTGATGGCGAAGAGAAATCGGATTGTTTTATATTGTCATTACCAGAAACAACTCCTTCCACTCCATAAACATTGCTTCCTTTTCTTTTAATCTCATTTATTTTATAGGTTCCTATCTCAGAGGTATTATCAACATGTGCATTACCACATGGCTGAATATCAAAGTCACCGATTGAAACAATTCTTACTTCCTTAACACTGGCTGGAATCATGCTTATGTCTATATCTTTTGGCGCATCTTTTCTAGCATAAATCTTTTTATCAACAGGAAGATTTTTTTTAATTATCAGATTAACTTTTTCTTCCAATTCATCTTTAGATACTTTTGTTAAGTCATTGTCGCATTTTACATCAAGCCTAATATGATTATCAGAAATCTGCATTCCTGTCTGGTGCGCTGAATAATCATGCAATAATATATGATGAAGAATATGCTGTGCTGACTCCATTCTTGCTGCAAGCGGCTTATTACTCATTGGTTTAGTTTCAGTACCTTTAGTTTCATTTACTGTAAAATCAAGCCTATATGTATCTTTCCCGATTTTTTCATGCTTTAAGAATTTGAAAGCTCCAATCTCTTTTGTATTTTTAACATGCTCTCCTATGCATGCTTCAGTATTAAAATCTCCAATAACTAAGAGCCTTATCTCTTCCTGGTCTTTTGGCACAAGCCTAAACAGGTCAGGAGTACATATTTTTTCTGCTTCTTTTCTAGTGGCAAAGCGTATCTCTGTTTTGATTCCTTCTTTGATTTTATCGTTAATCTCACTTTCAATTTGCGAAAGTTCAGATTCGGAAATTGTTTTTCCAGAAAGCCTATACGAATACCTGCTCTTCTCTTCGCCTAGATTAAGAGAAGCACTTATTAAAGTAGGATAGTGTTTTCTTAAAATTGCAAACATTATGTGCTCTGCTGTGTGCATCCGTGCTTTTATTTCTGCCATATTTATTAACCTACCATTTCTCGATTTTTAGATTAGGTATATTTTCAAAATGTTTAACATTTTTAGTAATAAGGGTCTTATTTTCAGCTATTGCAATAGCTGCAACCATCAAATCAAAATCCTGTGACAGCGCTCCTTTTTTTCGAAGATATGAATATATTCTTCCAAAGTTATCGCATGATGCCTTTGACATGTTTAAAATTTGGATTTCTTTTGAAAAGTCATTTATTTGCTTGATTTGCAATTCAGAAAATGAAGAAATGTATGCGCCTTTAAATAGCTCGCATAAGTTAAGCATAGTTGTTGAAACATTTTTATTTTCATTAACCTTTTTTACTATCTCTGCATTTCCCCTAAAGAAATCAACAATTATGTTTGTGTCAAGACAGTACATTTTAAATTCCAACTTTAAATTTACTGCGGTTTTTTTCTATATTATCAAATATTTCTTTAATCTCTTTATCATCTTTCCACATGCCTGCAAAACTCATGAGTTTTTTTTTTGCTGGCTCATTTGTAATTCTTCGCACTACATCAGAAAAAGACTCGTTTTCTTCTTTAAGTTTTTTTAACATATCGTATGCATCATCTGATAATGATATTACTTTTGTCATATTGTATGTATACATACATGCATATATATAAAAATATGTTTTTTATAGCGGATATACCGGCCTTATTAGTCCATGATCAAAAAGATCCTGTTTTCTCCAGTTTATCTCAATAAACTCGTTTTTTGCAACAATTAGGCCTTTTATCTGCATTTTAACGAGCGCCCTCTCAATAACATCAGGAGGAGCATCAGTTAGCATGCTTATTGTTTTTATGGTCTTAGGTTTTACTACGACACTTAGTATAAGGTATTCAAGAGGCGTGATTTTTTCAGGCTCAATAATATTTGTGTAATTTACAAGAAGATTTTCAATCTCATTTTTTGGCCTGTATTTGATTGTAAGCTTATCAAGATCAAGATATTTATTTACTTTCTTTCGGTCATTTGTAAGATATATCAGAAGAATCTTTCCAATAAGCTTTGGCCCGCCATGCAGATAAAGCCTTGAAAATATTTTCATGTATTCAAAATAGCGCTTGGAAAAGTGATATTCGGGCTTGACCTGTGAAAAAATATAGTTTCTTTCTCTGAATTGTTTTATTACTTCCAGGTTCTTAGTTAAGTTAAAGTAAATCAGAGCTGAAAAAAACAGGCAAAGCCCCTCTTCAAACCACTCAATGTAAGTCTGATCTTTAGTCTTGTTCTGCGACAGGCAAGAATGCAACTGCTCATGGATAAGAAGAATAGGTGAAAACAGGCTTGAAACTCTCTTATTAAGAAAATATATCCCCGAATCTTTTTGGCCCTCAAAAACAGTCACTGATGAAGCGCCCTTTTGCTCAAAGAGGGATAATCCTATTGGAAATTGCTCCTTAAAAAAAACAGCTCTTGTCTTGAAATCAAGCCCAAGTATTTTTTTAATTTCAAGCCTGATTTTAGGAATTTCCCCTTCCCATATATTTTCATCAAACTCTTTTGGAATTTTTTTGATGCAGGATAGTATTTCCTTAAAGTCGTGTGACAAAATCTTAACATAAGCCTTATTGCTTTCCTCTGGAACTATTGCAGGGATTTTTAAAAGAGAATTCTGTGAAAAAGGGATATTTTCGCTAAAATTTGCCTCAATAAGCGAATAAAGTGAGGGCTTATAGTAGCTTAATTTTGCCGCAAAAAAAGAATCTTCAAGCTCTTTTAGCTCTGAAATTTTTATCATTAAATAAGCTGAGGGTTTTCTTTTTATAAAGTTTACCTAAAATTTGATTTTTTTAATTATAAGCGTTTTCTCTCTTGTCAATATCAGTAATGAATAGGAGATTATTCTCATCAAGAACAATATACTGAATTCTATAATCACCAACTCGCATTCGAAACACTTTCTCTTTCCTGTTTATTACTCTTTTTGAATCACTTGGGAAAGGGTTTAGAGATAGCATTTCAATTTTACTGATTAGCCTTTTTGCCAATTCTACAGAGAACTTTGCAAAAATCACGTTTTACATTAAAAGCAAATGCTTTCTCGACGTGAAAAAAGTGTTGCAAAGTTATCTATTAGAAGTTTGCAGGTTTTTTGCAAACTTCTCTATATTGCATTTTCTAAGAAATTTCTTTGCAGAAGAAGAAAATTCCAACTCCAACATACTATATTCCCAGTTCTTTTTTTAAGTCAGACAGTTTGGTTGTTTTTTTTGCTTTCTGTTCTTCCATTGCAAAGTCTAACTTTTTACTTTCTTCTAAAGTCATAATAATGTCAGGGTCAATCATATTTCTTTTAATATAATCAACATCCTTTCTAAGTTCAACTAACTCATTATATATTTTGTTTATATCTATTGATTCAGACACATTTATGAATAAGACCCTTAAATATATAAAATTAATTATTTACAAAAATAAGAAAAAATATTTTTAATCCTGAATTTATTCTCCAAGTGGCACATAATACCCGTTTGCTTTTAGGAAATACCTGCTTTCAGGATTAAATGTTGTGTCAAATTCAACGCTGATTTCATCACCAAAGTCAACAACAGCAAGCAGTTTATCTGTGTTTTCTATTGAGCCTGTTACATCATTGCCAGACTTAAGTGCTGCACTTTTTACCTTGACTAAATGCGACTCAACTTCTGCTCCGGTAGCTGCCACAATGTAATCAAACGCATGGCTTCCTGAAAGAAAACTAATTCTATATTTGCCGCCTGTTGAATCAGGAAGAGTGACAAACCTTAAATTCTTGTCATCGCTAAAGTACTTGTATGAATTGTCAGATATTTCCATCCATTTTCCATTTTCAAGCTTTTCGATTTTTAAGTCGTAGAGATAATGCGTAACTGTTGTACGCAAATTTCCTATTATCGTGTTATCCATGTTGTTTCGGACAAATGCTGTAAGTGCTGTGAAGATAGGATTTGAGTCAGTTAAGTACGTTGTCGCTTCGTGGTTTTCTTTGGTTACTTCATAAGAATAAACAAGATAGTTGTATCCTTGCGGCACATCGAAATCCAGCTGTGTTCTTGTTGCCAAATCTTTAAATTCAGGATAAATTACATTGCTGTTTTTTTTATAATGGGTAATTCCATTGTCAGTTCCGCTAACTTGCGCATCTATTGCTTTTAGCGCATCAGTACAGTCGTTATTATTGTTATCAATGCATTGAAGAGAACTCATATCTGTTATTCTTACTATTTTTCCATCCCCTGAAACTGCAAAATCTCCTTGCGCATTTTGCACCTCCAGCAGAGCTAGCTCATCATAAAACTCAGTTTCCGGAAACGCTGTATTTTTAATTACGATTTTATTTGAGGATAATTTTTTTAACTCAATAAAATAGTCTTTTTTATCAGAGACTGAATTCTGGAATAATAATGGCGTTCCCTCCCAATTTGCTTCATCGCCGGAGTTGGAGTAGAGGAGAGGGCAGACTGGTTTGCATTTTTTACAGCACGTACAGTCAGTTGGGTCACTAAATGTGCCGTCACAACCATATGAACATGAAGAAAGACATGTGCCGCCAAGAGCATAACAAGTTACTGAAGGTTTTTGTGTTGGTGGAGTTGTTGGCGGCTGGGTTGGGGCTGGAGCAACTGGCACAGTGCCTCCTTGCTCGTTAGTGCAGCACACATCATTTCCACAGCCACAAGGTTTACCTGTTCCGTCAGCATTATTTTTCAGGCAACGCGTATTCGCTTGTTTATCACATGTAAGTTTGCATTTACCACTTGAATCGCCACATAAAGTTCCACCTCCGCCTGTTTGCGGCGCTGGTGTAACTGCATTACCTATACCTGGCACTACAAGATATTTTGCTTTGAATAAATTTTGGTTAAGGCTTGAATCAGTAAAAAATAACACAGGATATGATTTTGCATTAGATGTCTTTGATTGTAACACTTGCAATTCTTGTGTAGGTTTAGATATGCCAACTGCAGATGATATGTCTTTAACATAGTTCCTGCCAACAGTTTGAATGTTTACTATATTTAGAGAAGACCCTTGGTCATTGCCAAATTGAATATTATAAGCATTTACCCAATCATCTCGTGCCGCTTTTAGTGGTCCAAATTTAAATGTATCTGAACTAGCGGGATACACCTGCGGAACGCAGCATTGCTCTCCTTGCTTTTTGCAATATACAGAAGAGTCCTTATTGACAAATTGATTGTCTTTACATATCCCGCATTTTCCATAGTAATCCGCCGCAAGAAAATAATCAACTGAATTGTATGCATATTTTATAGACTCACAAAACCTACATTTATATTTATCACAATCCCTTCCTAAATAGTTTTTATCTTGTGCCATAGACCCATCTGTTTTAGGCCAGTTTGGTTCTACTTTGAATGTTTTGCCATCTTGATTAAAAAAATTCGGCTCATTATTTACCATTACAGCGCAAGAAGCATATGTGCTCTTTGGCTGTTGTTTGTAGCATCTCATTAAATGGTAGCTATTTCCACCAGTGCATTCAGCTTTATTTGATGTACTACTATATGAGCATTTTTGTTGCCCATTGTTAGTATTGGTATATATACCGCATGGCTTTGTTTCCTCTCTTGGCTGAATCTTGACTGCACAGTTATTATCAAAAATATATTGAACGCACATCATACTATTTGTCTCGCCACTTGAAGCCATTTGACTTATTTGAAACTTTGCCTGTTCGGCCATAACCTGTGGAAAGCATTTAATCCAGTTTTGTGCTTTATCTGAAAACTCTTTTGCTTTTTTTTTTGTTATTTCGTCTGCATTTTTTAGGTCAGTTTCTAAAATATCTAATAGTTCTTTAGGGGTTTTAGCACCTTTAGCATGTACCTTTTCTGTAAAACAATCTTTTTCTTTGTTTTCTTGCTTTAAAACATAACCAATATCGGTAAGGCATTCTTGTGCACATTGAACCCATATTCCGGGGGATGTTTTATATAATTCCCAAACAGGGCTATCTTCTGGCGGAGTTAATGTTCCATAAGTGTCACAACAGTTATCACAAATCATTTTAGTAACAAAATCTCCAGCTGGAACTTTAGTGCAATCGTCTCCAAATTCAGCGCAACAGTCTTTTTTTTGTGCGTTTGCAATTTTTGTTTCATCAGAAAGCAGCCGTGCTGCGCTTACTGATGAAATGCAATAAATTATCATAAAAAACAAGGATATAAATATTTTTTTTCTCATTATATTTCCTCTTATTTTAGTAATCTAGTAATACTAATAATAATCTAGTTTTAATATTTTTCCGTATGATAAAATTTTTCACCTAAAAATATATAAGCTGTTTTTATTATCTATAACCAATGCTCTTCGATAATGAAATTAAGCTGGCACTGCAGCATTATTTCTCAGGCCTTGCGCTTTACGGGCTTGGCTTATGGTTTTACTTGACAAACGAGTTTGCAAAAAACAGCTTAAATCCAGTTACAAGGCAGATTCTTTTGTATTTATATTTAAGCTATGCTTTTTTTGCACCTATCATATTTTTTATTGTAAGAAAAAAAAATAATGATGAACATAAGCCAGCAATTTTTTTAAAGGCAGTTAAAAGATCGCTGCATGAGTATATTTTTTATATTAACAGGTTTGTAAATGACCCATCTCATGAAATGCCAAAGCTTACAAAAGAGGAAAAAACTGTTGTTCTATTTATGTTTGTTAAGCTTTTTTATATTCCAGTAATGCTAAATTTTTTTGTTGGAAATGTCCAAAGCGTCATAAGTAATCTATCTGCAATGCAAGAATTTAGCCTAAACCTTGAATTTATTGCTTATTCAGGCTACTCTTTTGCACTGGCTGCAATTTTTATGATAGATACCATGGTATTTTGCTTTGGGTATTTATTTGAGGCAAAGTTTTTGAATAATAAAGTAAGAAGCGTTGAGCCAACAACACTTGGCTGGTTTGTTGCTTTGATATGCTATCCTCCATTCAATAACTTTTTTGGCCAGATTTTTAAGACTAGCTCACCTAATGATTATATTGAATTTAATTCATTGTTTTTAACATTCTTTGTTAGAACAATTATATTTTTGCTCCTTCTTGTTTATCTATGGGCAACATTATCCCTCGGAACAAAAAGCAGCAATTTAACTAATAGGGGAATTGTAGATAAAGGCGCATATAAATACGTTCGCCATCCTGCGTACATATCAAAAAACGCCGCATGGTGGATAATGGCAATTCCAATAATGAATGCACAATTGTTTTTTGGGCTGCTACTGCTTAGCATAATCTATTTTATGCGGGCAATAACAGAAGAGCGGCACCTAATAGCAGATGATGACTATAAAAAATACTGCAAAAAGACAAAGTATAGGTTTATACCGTATGTGTGTTAGTTAGACAATATTCTAGCTTTAAAAGAAGGAACAGTTTACCCTAGTATTTCATTCTTTTCGCAATCTTAATTTTGCGCTTAGGCTTGGATTCCATATGTAAGCAATTTTATCTTCTTTATCAAATGCAATCTTATTTATATTTTCAAGATATTCAAGTATAATTACATAAGTTTGCCACATGACTTTTTTAGGGAGCATTTTCCAAAGGTTTCTCCTATTGTATTCTCCGCTACATTTTTCTATTTCAACTTCCACCATTAAAACAGTATCCAATGTTGGAGATCTTGCATAGTTATTTCTTAATGTTTGCTGCATCATTTTATTTTAATATATCAATTGATATATAAAGGTTTTCATTTTTTGAGAAAAATTTTGATAAATTGAGCAAAGATTTAACATTCTTTGTTAGAACAATTATATTTTTGCTCCTTCTTGTTTATTTATGGGCAACACTATCCCTTGGAACAAAGAGCAGTAATTTAACTAACAGGGGAATTGTAGATAAAGGCGCATATAAATACATTCGCCATCCTGCATATATTTCAAAAAACGCAGCATGGTGGCTTATGGCAATTCCAATTATGAATGCACAATTGTTTTTTGGGCTTCTACTACTTAGCATAATCTATTTTATGCGGGCAATAACCGAAGAGAGACATCTTATAGCAGATGATGATTATAAAAAATACTGCAAGAAGACAAAGTATAGGTTTATTCCGTATGTGTGCCAGTCCTAATTATTATTAATATATCTTAAAATTAACTACATCCTAAAACGTAATATTTATATATCAATTGTAATAATAATATTACATATGTTAAAAAAAGATAACATTCTTAAAGTTTTGGAAGTATTTTTTGATGATCCACTGCCTTCAGGAATAGGTTTTGCGTTAAGAGAAATAAGTCGAAAAGTAAGCCTTGCACCAAAATCCGTAAAAAATTATTTAGATAAACTTGAAAAAGAAAAAATAGTTATCAAAAAAGAGCATAGAGTTCATAAATATCCAGTATATTATGCCAATAGGGAAAATGAGTATTTTAAATTTCTTAAAAAACTTAACACAATAAGGTCAATATATGAGTCTGGTCTATTAGATTTTCTTAATGAGAAGTGCATGCCTGATGTCATTATTTTGTTTGGCTCTGCATCAAAAGGTGAAGATATTAAGGAAAGTGATATTGATATTTATCTGCAATGTGAAGAAAAGAAGAATGATTTAAGTAGATATGAAAAAGAGTTAAATAGGAAGATTAATTTATTTTTTGAGAAGAATTTTAATAAATTAAGCGAAGAATTAAAGAAAAATATAATTAATGGAGATAAACTCAAAGGTTATTTGAATCTGTCGTTTTCAAAATCAAAAACCAAATGAGCTGGATGTACAGAAAATAATAGTAAAGCTAAAAGAGATATTAAAAAAAATTATCTTCTGGCTAAAAAATCAACTAGTATTGATTTTTCTCCATAACCTTCATTAAGTATTGAAGCCGCAACAAAATTGCTGTTTTTTAACAATGCATCATAGCTTGATGGTGTTTTTTCTGCATTTCTCATAACAAGGGGCTGATAGTAGCTGCCAAGTTTAAGGAAGTATTTTTTATCTACTTTTGTATTAAAAGTGAATTTAATTTCATCTCCCTCTTGTATTGTTGCATACTTATCATCGCTCATTGTTACTAAAGCTAATACATCCTCTTTGCTATTTTTTATTGCAGATTTTGGAGAAACCAATTTATATTGTATTTTTTCATCATCACTGTAATCTACAGCTATATAATCAAACGCATAGGCAAATCTCCAAAACTCAAGCCTTACCTTATTATCTTTAACTAGGGACATATCCAATGGGATAATCTTAGTTGCGTAAACGCCAGTTACTGTATTATAATCAACAGGGTAGTCTTTCCATTGGTTATTTTTATCTAATATTTTCACAGTTATTTTTGAGGATTTTGTTATTTTTTCGCCTATTATTTTGCCAACGATTGGGCTTTCAATAACTGCATAAAACAAGTCCTTTCCTATTTTAGTTATCATGCGAACTTCACCATAGTTAAGAAGCCCTGTTTCGCTTAATACTAAAAATAACTTTGCTTGTTTTTTATCTGTTTTAGGCAATGTAATTTCAAGATAATCTAGCGCACTTTTATCCTCAATATCACTTATATCGCTTACCCACGCATTTGTGCCGTAATCCGATTCACTAATTTTTTTTGCTTCAGGTATTGGGTCAAAATATGGCATTATTTGAGAATCTTGTGTGAAAACCATGTGCGAGCAGTCTTTTCTTTTACTGTCAACACATGCAATTGAATTTAACTCACCTATTGTATGCAATCCACCAAGGTCATCTGCCATAATGTTGCTTTTATCACCTGTTTCTATAAGCTCAACACTATTAATGTAGGTTGTCTCTTCAACGTTTTCTTTAATTATTACGTAACCTACAAAAGGATTTAACTCTTTATAATGATAGGCTTCAAGATTTTTGCTGAAAAAACCATGAGACGAATCATCCTGCCATACTAAATTATTTTTATTATCTAAAGTATATATTGAAGGGCAGCCACCTTTGCATTTTGAGCAACAGGAATTACTACAGTCAGATGCACCACTAATTGTTCCGTCGCAACCATTTTCACAATCACTAGAGCATGTGCCACCAAGTTGTGAACATGTTTGTGTGACTGGTACAGTTATTGTTCCTCCACCATCTGAGCTGGCACAAGTTTTACAGCATGAATCTTTGCAATCAGTGGCACCAGAAAGAGTTTCACTACATTTATTACTTGAGCAGCTACAGGTTCCTCCTAGTTTAGAACATGTTTTTTCATCCACGGGTTGAGCTGTGCCGACTGAAGTACATGGTCCTCCGCAACTACACGTTTTTTTACCATTGCACTTAAAGCCTTCATTACAGACTTTTACGCAGTGTGGAGCATCAGTACAACTGCAACTCCCAGATGGTGCTGCGGGTGGATTTGCTGGTGGGTTAACTGGTGGCGGAGTTGTATCTTGTGAACCAGTAGTACCACAAGTACACTCATCTCCAGGTACAGCACATAGACCCTTGTTATCACCATTAGGAATTTTGCAGTATTGTGTCTCACCACTGCAAACGGCTAAGCAGCCCTTTTGTTGAGAATAACATTGTTCTGATGTACAGCACCAGTTGTTATTAACAGTGGGTGTACAAGTTTGAGTTAAGGGTGGTAAAGTCAGCCAGGTCTCTTTGCAAATACATTTTTGCTTGCCATTTTCTAATTGACACGGTCCTGTACCACTTTTCCAATCATCTTTTTTAATTTGAGTCAGAGGTGTAGACACATCAGATGTCCATAACCATCTTATTGTTTTAAGGTCCTTACATCGTTTTAGAGCACCAGTTGGATTAGCTAAGTATGTGTCAGTACAATATGGACAAGTAGTTGAAGTGTACACAACATATTTAGATACAGTAGGAGGTTTTTGGTCAAGTGAGTTGATAAAATGAATAACCTTCATTAAATTATCACATGCGTTAAATAAAGCTTTGTTGCAGCACTGTCGTAAACAGTCCTCAAATTCTGTTATATCCTGGAAATTTGCACATTCTATATTGCATTGTGGTTTAACTTTGTCTGTATAACAATTTGTGCACTTGCTTCCACATGTTATTTTTGCAATCATTCCTATTTCACTTTCAGGTTTTGCTGCATATGCACAGATATTTTCACATGAACAACCATCATCACAGGAATTAGTACAATCCACACTACCTTGTTGGCTTGGCACATATAACCTTGATGCGTTTACATATATACCGTAAATAAGTATTAATAATAATGCAAAAAATATTATCCTCTTTTTCATCTCTCTCCCTCTAAATATTTTTAAATTGGATTAATAGTATACTCTGATAAATTATTGTAAAGTATATAAATTATTCTAAAAAAGGACTCTGGAATGCGTTGATAAACTGAAATCCTCGAATATGTATATACTTAAACAAGTAATGCTTTCATTGCTCTTTGTTTTTTTCTAAGAAGCCTTACTGTTTTAATCATATTTGACAAAGTAGCTGTTAACCCAACATGCACTTTTG
>JAZDLQ010000103.1:0-70915 GCA_043801855.1 archaeon
AAAAGTGCATGTTGGGTTAACAGCTACTTTGTCAAATATGATTAAAACAGTAAGGCTTCTTAGAAAAAAACAAAGAGCAATGAAAGCATTACTTGTTTAAGTATATACATATTCGAGGATTTCAGTTTATCAACGCATTCACATTCCAATATCATTTTTTTAAATTGCAATGCCAGAAATCCAGATCACTCTTTAATTTATGGCATTGTTTGCAAAGTGTCCTCAGATTGGCTTTTTCGAAAAATTTAGCTCCCATCTGGACCGGGATTATATGGTCAACATCAAGCTTTGCTTTTTTAAACCGCTTTTTGCATATGCTGCATCTGTAATTATCTCTTCTTAACAGATTTCCTTTTATTAAATAACAAATAATTTACGGAAATCTGGTGCAGTGAGTATAAATTTAGACATGCATTCACTAGAACAATAATGCCTTCTTCCTTCTGCAATTGGCTTATCGCAATTTCTACAAAGCTTATTTTCAGTACTATCAAATTTGTCAGGTGTATCGGAAATTCTTGGATAGCGTGGCATATTAGTAACCAAACTATTTCATTAAATATCAAGTATATTAAGCTTTTTACCAGAGGAGTATATCTAAAACAGCAAAAAAAAATGAATGAGGGGGACGGGACTTTCAAGAGCGATGCTCTCGCATCATGCTTCTCATTAAAGCCATCGGTTCATCGGACTATTTTTTCACAGAAAAATATAGTCCTTATGATGTTTTGCTCCGAGGGCTTTTCTTAAAAGCGCTCATTTGAACCCGCGGAACCACTAAGGTACAGGATATCGTAATGACCTTCTTACAAAGAAGGCGGTACCATTTAGGTTTTATTCTTAAGTCCTGCGCGTTTGGCCAGACTTCGCTACCCCCTCATATGAATGTGTTTGTGACTTATTTCTTATGAGTAATTTTTTTGCATATGAAATATTGATTTTTTTTGTCAATATTTCCTTGATTTTTCCGAGGTTTTTGCTAAAAAGCTTCCATGGGGTTCGCTACCCCCTCATATAAATGTGAATTGCTTACGGGATAGCATTTGTGTGGGATTGAGCGTAAGCGAATGTTCCACAGCTCGTTGCGACCTGATAAGGTCGCTTCTGCTACCCCCTCATATGAATATGATGATATGAACTGGCTAATTCCAAAAGAAGTTGGATATAATTTAAAAAGTTTACTTATGTTTGCCATTTCATCAGAAACTTAGTAAGTTTTAAATAAAAAGAGTAGGATAGTGAAAGATAATGATAACTGATGTTAATGAATATCTTAAGACTGGAAGCATCGATTTCTGCGTGCTTAATCATACTATATTTGGAGGTTGTGATAAAAGAACAGCAGCAAAAAGACTACAAGATATACTTGAAGAAGCTTTCGATGCTCAGTTTCTATTGACTACTTGCCCAGATAGACTTTGTTTGTATAAAAAAACCAATGATGCGCCTGGATACGACATATTGGTTCTAAGAATTGATATTGTAAATGTGTTTGACAGTGGAGATGGCACTGGATATAATTCAGCTTATGGTGTATACGGCAGAGCCATTACATACCACGGTTTCCCCATTTCTTCAGATTTGTTGGTGTCAAGGATTAAGCGGGCACTGGTTGGTAATCATTTACAGCAATATTTTTGGAATCATCTACGTACATTCTACGAAAAAGTTGAAATCACAGAGTAAAGTCTGCAAGAAAGTTTATGCAGTTTTTTTCGCTTCAACTGCTACTTTTTTGCTAAAGACCTTTGTCATCCCGTGATATATCCCTTTCTCTTCAAGGAAAAGTGAAAAAACTGTAAGCAAAACGCTGGTTACAATTACTGATAGCACAATTACTGAAAACTCTTTACCGTGCGGAAAGCCAAACTGCATGGGTAATTGCGCAAGAACAGCAGCAGATAATCCTTTTGGGTTAAGAATTTCAAGATATGCTCTATCTCTATCATCAACTTTTATCTTTCTGATGCTTACTCCAACTGCAACCGGTCTGACAACAAATATCAATAAGGCAAGCATTATCCCAAGGATTATTTCCTTGATATAACTAAAGTTTATCATCATACCAAGGTATACAAAGAAGAAAATTTTCAGGAAAAATGAGATTTCTGAATAAAAAAACCTTGCCTGAGTGTTCATCGCATATTTAGGGTCTTTATGCAGAAGCGAAAATATTTTTTTTGAGTTGCCTACAACAATTCCAAAAGAAAGGCATGCAAGAGCGCCGTTTGCTGAAAGCGCTTCAACGCTGCTATATAAAAGAAGCAGTGCTGCAATAGTCGTCAGGTATGATTTTGCAAGCTTATCCATGACAGGCAAAAGCTTAAGCCACAAAAAGCCGGCGCCTATTCCAATCAAAATCGCAAGAGCAAAAGAAGACAAAATTTTCTGCAGCACAAGAGCAACGCTGAATGTCTTTAACACGTAGATATTTATTACGGCAATTGCTCCGACAATGCAAAATACATCGCTTATTGCTGATTCAAAAGTCAACGCAAGGGCTGTCGGCTGCGTCATTTTAAGTTTTTTAACTAAAGGAACAATTACTGCCTGTGATGCATCTCCTAAAACTATTCCAAGAAGAAGCCCTTCAATAAAGCTCCAGCCTAAACAAACCATTGTAATAGTCGATGCAACAACTGTAAAAATAAAACCAATAACTGATATGCTCGTGCCTTCAACAATTCCTGCGGCAAGCGACTTGAAATCAACATTCAATACTCCTTCAAACAAAATGAATATTAGTGCAAATGTTGTAAAGACCGGCCCAAGGTTCAGGAGCAGCGTATTATCTGTTGCGTGAAAATAATTGCCGATAATGACTCCTACAATCATCAGCCAAAGAACATCAGGAAAACCAGTTTTTTCAAAAATCCACTCGCCGAAAAACCCGACAAAGATTACAATTCCCGTGATTGTAAAAATAGTTGATGCGTCCACATTGATTAAATAAGGCTACTAGTATTTTAATATTTCTACACGCTTTTTTTTACATCTCGTCTGGAGAATCAATTCCTAAAACAGCAAGTCCTGATTTAAGTACTTCCTTAACAGAATAAACAAGGAGTATTCTTGCTTTTTCAAGCTCAACATTTTCCTGGATTACTTTGTGCGCATGGTAATAATTGTTGAAATTCTGCGACAAGTCAAGAAGATACCTGCATATTATTGAAGGCTTATATTCAAGGGCAGATTTTTCCATAACTGCCGAATAATCTGTAAGCATCTTGATAAGTTCATGCTCTTCTTTTTCAATTAATAGACTATAATCAACATCATCTGACACTGCCTTGCCATATTTTCTGATAATACTGCAAATCCTTGCATGAGTATATTGCACATAAGGCCCTGTCTCTCCTTCGAACGAGATGGATTCTTTCGGGTCATATGTGAAATCTTTCATAGGGTCATATTTCAGGATAAAAAATTTAATTGCTGACAGGCCTATCTGTTCAGCGCGGGCAACAAGTTCATTTTCGCTTAAATCAGGAAATCTTTTCTTAATCTCTTCTTTAGCTATGGAATGCATTTCGTCAGCCAGGTCGTCGGCGTCAACTACTTTGCCAACTCTAGATTTCATCTTTCCTTCAGGAAGGTTAATCATTCCATATGCAAGATGGAAGCAGTCTTTTGCAAAAGGAAACTCAAACAACTCAAAAATTTTAAACAGGGACTGGAAATGGTGTATTTGCTCGTTTCCGACAACATAAATCAGTTTGTTCATTGAATAATCGAGAAGTCGCAGCTTTGCAAGAACCAAATCCTGTGTAATATAAATTGAAGTTCCATCTGCGCGAAGCACAACTTTTTTTCCAAGACCCTCTTTTTCAAGATCAACTATAATATTTCCTTTATCGTCTTTTTCAAAAATGCCTTTTTTCAATCCCTCAAGCGCAAGCTCTTTTCCTTTCATATAATGGTCAGACTCGTGGTATGCCTTATCCATCTTAACGCCATACCTTTCATAAGTTTCCTTAAACCCGGATACAGCCCAGTCATTCATCTTTTTAAGAAGTGTTCGTGTCTTAGGTTCACCATCCTCCCAGTTTTTGAGCATAACTTTAATTTCCTCTTCAAACTCAGGATGGTTTTCAAGCTCCTTTGCATAGCGCACATAAAAGTCACCGACAAAATGGTCTGATTTTTTATCAGGATTTTTGTTATGGCCAAATTTTTGGTATGCAAGCATTGACTTGCAGATGTGAATTCCCCTGTCATTGACAATATCAACTCTTACTGTTTTGTTTCCGGTGAAATCAAACATATTAATTAGCGCATTGCCCAAAACCATGTTTCGTACGTGGCCAAGGTGAAGCGGCTTGTTAGTATTTGGGCCTGGGGACTCAATCATTACTGTATAATTTTTTTTTGTTCCCTTGCCGTAATTTTCTTTTTGAGCAAAAACTTTTTTTAGTGTTGACTTTGCAAGTGACTCTTTATTCACGAAAAAATTCAGGTATGGGCCTATTGCTTTTACTTGTGCAATTATTTTATTAGGCTTAATTTGAGTGGCTAGTTCAGAAGCTATTGCTGCAGGGCTTTTCCTTAATTCTTTTGCAAGTGAAAAGCAAGGGAATGCAAAGTCACCCATTGAAGGATTTGGCGGAACTTCAATCAGGCTAGCGTCAATTTCTTTTGAAAGAGCAGAATGCAGCGCATCAACAACTGATTTTTTGTATATATCCATTTTATTTTTTAAAAAGTTGAAGCATCTTTAAAATGTTTTCTCTAAAAAAATTAAATTTATATATAAAGCGTTTTGAAGTGTTGCCATGATAGAATCTTTGCCGCTCATAACTGTATTTATACCCTCTTATAATATGGGTGAAACAATAGAGCAAGCAATTTCAAGTGTTCTATCGCAAACATATAGCAATCTTGAAATAATAATCATTGATGATGGCTCAACAGATAGTACTGAAGAGAAATGTAAACTGTTTTTAAATGGCGGTCAGAGAGAGGATACGAGAGTTCAATATCTCAAAACTAAAAATAACGGACGCGCAGGTGCAATTAATATTGGAGCAAAGAGTGCAAAAGGTGAATTCTACACTGTACTTGATGCAGATGACACTTTGCCAGAAGATAGCATTAAGAAAAGATTTGAGGGATTTGATTCTAATGTTAAATCAGTCTATGGAAATGCAAATTATATCTCTTCAGGAAGCAGCAAAATTAGAAAGTCTAGGCAAGTCAACTCTGTTTATCAATTATTAGGTGCATTAACAACACATGTTATTGGCCCAACTATAATGATGAGAGCAGACGTATTTACATCTATCGGTGGTTTTGACATTAAATACCTCAGGGCAGAGGATGACGCTATTAATCTAAGTCTTTTTAATGTTGGTGGCATGAAGTATATTGATGAACTTGTATAGGGAGCGCACGAATAATCGTAAAAATATATATATGCGCTCCAATATATCGTGCGCATAAATAATTTCGATTTTTATATGCGCACGCTATATATAATTACAATACAGGATTAATTGGCTTGCATATCCGGTTAAAAAAAAGGATTCGTATGACTTATGACTTATTAAGATTAATTTGTGATAAAGTAGAATATCCACAAAAATGCCTTTTGCTTGGCAGACAAATGGCAATTGGAGCTGCAAAGCTGTGCTATGAGCTCTTTTCTGATTCAAAAGCCTAACTTCAAAAAGTTTACTTCTATTGTCATTTACAATCGTCAAATTAACAAAAAATAAAATTTATATACTTAACCAGATAAAAATAAAATATGCAAAGAGAGCACTTTCTGGAATCAGAGGTAAACTTACTCATTAAGGAAAATAAAGAAATCAAAAGCAGGCTTTCATCTCTAGAGCAGAAATTAGAGTTTGCCAAGAATGACAATACTCCTAATGAATGCCATGAAAAAGAAAAAACAGCAGAAAAATCAAGTAAAGGAACAATTCTTGTAATCGTTGGAGGAATATTGTGCCTTACAGTTATTGGCATAATAATTGGCCTTCCTCTTTTGATATTGGGTGTTGTTTTGCTTGTTAAAGAAAACAAAGATAGCCTTACAAAAGAAAAACATGTTGCAAAAACAGAAAACAGCCACACTAAAAATGAGCATATCTCTTCTCATGAAGTTAAGACACAAAAAAACACACATACTTCCATTGAGGAAAACATCGGGTTGAAATGGTTCAGTAAAATTGGGATTTTAGCTCTTGTTATAGGTATAGCTTTTTTTATTAAATATGCGATAGACAACAACTGGATGAGCTATCTGGTTAGAATTATAATCGGCTGCCTGATAGGTGCATCTTTAGTTTTTTTCGGTGATTTCCTCTCAAAAAAAGAAAAATACTCAGCATGGGCAAAAACTCTTATCGGCGGCGGTTTTGCGCTAACTTATTTTTCAATTTTTGCCGCTTATAATTTTCCTGAGTATCGGGCAGCAATTGGCATTAGCCAGATTGTAGATATATTTATGCTAATAGTAATAGTCATTTTTGCAGTCATATTCTCAATCAAAGACAACTCTCAGGTGATAGCCGCAGAATCCTTTTTCCTTGGCTATGTGACTTCGCTTCTTGGCACAAGCTTTGAATTGATAACCCTGTTCTACAGCCTGATTTTAACTATCGGCCTGGTTTTTGTTGTTTCGTACAAAAAATGGCCGGCAATAGGGATTGGCGGAATAATTGCATCATATGCATTATACATCTTGTGGGATACAAAAAATCCTGACTCATTTGCTTTTACAACAGTAATTCTTATAACCTATTTCCTGGCGTTTAGCTCCCAATATTTTCTGATATCAAAACAGGATGAGACAAAAGTTCTTGCGGTGATTGGAGCAATAATTAATTCATTCTTCTTTTTTATATTATACCAGGGCTTTATTTCAGACAAATATTACGCTTACAGAGGATTAGTTCCAGTAGGATTGGCTGTTTTCTATATCATATCATATTTCTACTCAAAAAAATCTAAAATGTTTCACTTGCCGCAGACTAACCTCTATCTTTCATTATTTTTCTTAACAATTGCAATTCCAATCCAGCTTGACGAGCGGCTTATAACAATTTCCTGGGCTCTTGAATCTGTAATTCTTATACTATTACATTATAAAACAGGGCTAAGAGAATTAAAGTTTGTATCTTATGCAGTTTCGTTAATTACACTGATAAAATCTTTATTTTATAACAATGATTTTGTGCATTTCGATGCGATTGCAGGAATATTTAGTGTGAGGCTCATATCATCCTTAATAACAGTATTATGCTTCTATTTTATTTATGAGGAAGTTAAGAAAAAAAATCTTCATGGAACTGAATATATAATTGGAAATCTTTATTCATGGGCAGCAAGCTTGATTCTATTGAAAATAATTTTTCTGGAAGTTAATAATACCGCTGCAATCACTGCAATTCTTTCGCTATTAGCATTACTGCTAGTTATAGCATCAAAAAAAGAATCAAAAGAGCTGCTTTATCAGGGATATGCTGTTTCAGCAATTGTTGTTTTAAAAGTTGTGCTGGTTGATAGCTGGGCGCTCAAAAAAGTATTTTTTCTGGAATCAAAGCTGTTTGCTTTTACATCCGCAATCGCTGCGATTTATCTGATTTATCTTTTGCTTAGAAAAAAAGAGGAGAAAATGCCTGAAATTATTTATTCGTATGCAGGTATTTTCCTTAGCTTTTTACTGGCCTTAACTGAATTAAAAGAATTTCAAGTATCAATCGGTTGGAGCATCCTTGCCTTGATTGTAATGGTAACTGGCTTTTACTGCAAAGAAGAGCATTTCAGAATCCAGGGAATAATTATATTTGCACTGACAATATTGAAAGTGTTTCTTTACGACATACGTT
Organism: archaeon; assembly: GCA_043801855.1. Lineage (GTDB taxonomy): Archaea > Nanobdellota > Nanobdellia > Woesearchaeales > GW2011-AR15 > CAYTWW01. Next base: position 7,833 of record JAZDLQ010000103.1, read on the forward strand.
CCCTTGATACTCTTTATAGGACATTATCATATATCTTTCTTGGCGTCATGCTTTTAACTGTTTCATTCATTTATGCAAAATATAAGGATAAATTGAAGAAGATAATCTGAAATCTAAAAAAAAAAGTTGCTTGTAAAAATCCTCGCAACAAAATATAAAAAATTTAGAATTTCTCCAATAAAAACAGCATCACAGCCATCTCTGTCCACATGCGGTTCTCTGTGCATCCTTATCAGGCTGCACCGAGCTATTTTCCGTATCGGAAAAGTTGCTCGTAAAACACCTCGCAACAAAATTAACCATCTAAAACTTCTCCAATAAAAACAGTATCACTGCCATCTTTCGTCCACATTCTATTCTCTGCGCATCCTTATCAGGCTGCACCGAGCTATTTTCCGTATCGGAAAAGTTGCTCGTAAAACACCTCGCAACAAAATTAACCATCTAAAACTTCTCCAATAAAAACAGCATCACAGCCATCTCTGTCCACATGCGATTTTCCGCTTCGTCAAACACGATTGACTGCGGGCTGTCTATGACTTGAGCAGTTACTTCATATCCTCTATATGCAGGTAGGCAGTGCATGAATATAGCGTTATGCTTTGCAAACTTCATAATTTTTTCATTTACCTGATAAGGCGAGAATATCTTCACACGCTCTGCTTTCTGCTCAGGCTTATGGTGATAGCTCATCCATGTGTCTGTTACAATAATATCTGCATGCATTGCTGCATCTTTAGGGTCATTTGTGATAATCACTTTTGAGCTTTGGTTTAGCGCAACTTGCGTTGCATCCATAATAACTTCTTTTTTTGGCTCATATTCGCTGCCAGACGGGCTTGCAACACTAATGTTGATTCCGGCCATAGCGCAGCCTTGAATAAGTGAATGTGTCACATTGTTGTTTCCGTCACCCAAAAATGCAAGCTTTAGGCCTTTAAGCTCTCCTTTTTTTTCTTTTATCGCCATCAAATCAGCTAATATCTGGCATGGGTGCGAGAAATTAGTGAGCATATTGATTACCGGAACCCTTGAATTCTTTGCAAGTTCAATTATATCGCTATGCTCAAAAAGCCTTGCTGAAATTATATCAACATATCTTGAAGCGCATTTGGCAGTGTCATGTATTGTCTCTCCTTTTCCCATTGGTGATGTGCTTGTATCATAATAGATTGCATGGCCGCCAAGCTTCATCATTCCTGTTTCAAAAGAGATTCTTGTCCGTAGCGACGGCTTTTGAAAAATCATAAGAAGGGTTTTTCTCTTCAGCGCTTTTCTGTATTCATCCGGGTTATTCTTTAGCTCGATTGATTTGTCAATTATACAAATCATTTCTTCAGGCGTGATGTCAGTAAGGTCAGTAAAGTCTCTTTTCATAAAAATCACCGAATAAAAAAGATTATTTGGAAATTTTTAAAAGTTTGGTAAAAGAATGAGATACTCCCAGAATAATTATAAATATAACGATAGAATTCTTCTTTATATGACCTCTCTTGAAGATAAACTAGCTCAATTTATTAATCTTATAATTGATGAAGGAAGAGAATCCTTTCCTATTGAAGGCTATAATTTGGCAATAGAGCATTGGCAATTGAAAGGTTATTGGAGAATTGATGCAAAAGATATCACAATGTTATATCATCCAGGAAAAGGCCCAAATAATAAATCACTAGTAGAATACATGTTTGCCATTAGAAAAGAGGAAGATAAAATAGTGATTGCTAATTTCCATAGATTATCATATATAAAGAGACATGGGTACGGACGTGAATCACTAAGTGAAATTGAAAAGGCTGCATCAGTACTAGCTCATATTCGGAAAACTCCTGTTGAGATACGATTTAGAGTTTTCCAAGATGAAGTGCAATTCTGGTTGGATAGTTTAGGATATCAATATCAAGGAGAGGTGCCCTCATATGTACTTAGTTTACCTTCTTTAAGAGTTTATATAAAAAAATTTAATTTCTTTTAAAAAAAATAATAGAAAAATAAAAATTCTGCTTGGAAACTTGGATCCTAGAAAAGTGACCTAGTTAACTAAAATTTCCTTTTTTTCTGGTAGCAATCTCTGCAAAAAACAGGTCTGCCATCAGTTGGTTTGAATGGAACTTCGCATTCGTTTCCGCACTCTGAGCATTGAGCTTTGTGCATTTCTCTTGGTCCAAAGTCTCTTCTTGGGCCTCTGTTAAAATTGTTCATCTTTTTTCCTCCTTAAAAAAACACAAAAAATTCCGTACAATTTCAGGTCTCTTCTATGTTTTCATTGATGAAATTTATACTAGTATATAAACATATAGGTAATATTTAGTCGATTTTGATGAATCATACTATTTTTGGATAAAACGAAAAAAACCGATTGCTATAAATAATTCCAAATATTTTATGTAATCGTGATACATATGGCTAATAATCATTCCAAAGGACATAACTACAGCCCGCTTGGGCCAAAAAGTGCTGCAATAATTGAGAGAATTAACAAGCACAGTGCAACTAACTATTTGCCTTATCCATTTGTCGTTGAAAAGGCAGAGGGTGCATGGCTAATTGATCCTGACGGTAATAAGGCTCTTGACTTTTTATCAGCATATTCAGCTGTTCTAACACACAGGCATAAGGGGGTAATTGAAGCAGTTGAAAGAGAAATGAAAGAAGGAAGTGACCTTGTCAGCAGAGCAGTTTACTCATCTAGATTTGCTGATTTTACAGATAAGATTCATGAAGTTACAGGATATGATAGAGTCCTTCCGAAAAGTGATGGCGGCTCAGCCACTGATTCAGCAATAAGCGGCCTGCTCATGCACGGATTTGTCAGAGGAATTAAAAATCCTGAAGTAATACTTACAAAAGATTATTTTCATGGAAGATCATGGGTTTTTGCATCAAATGCGCTCTTTGACCCTGACCAGAGTTATAGGAGGATTCCAAAGGCTCCAGGCATTGTCGTTGTCGATGATAATATTGATGCGATAAAAGCAGCAGTAAATGATAACACAATTGGCATTTTTATTGAAACGCATAAAGGTGAAGGAGGGCCTCTTTTTTCAAATAAGAATTATTTTTTAGCAATAAAAACACTTGCTAAAAATCGCAATCTCTTTTTTGGCTGCGATGAGATTCAAACAGGCCTTGGGCGATGCGGTTATATTATGGCTTGGCAGGAATATGGGGAAGTTGCAAGGCCTGATTTTGTAACCTTAGGAAAAGCCCTTGGCGGTGGAATTATTCCGGTAAGTGCAGTAGTTGGTAATGAAGAATTCATGAAGATTTTTACACCAGGAAGCGATGGAAGCACATTCGGCGGCTACCCTATTGCATGCGCTGCAGCAGTTGCATCACTTAATTATATTGTATCAGAAAATATCCCTAAAAAATCACTCGAGCTTGGAGATTATTTTGTAAAAAAGCTAAAAGCAATACCAAATATTAATGTCGAAAACAGGGGACTATTGATAAGAGTTGAGATAAAAGGCATTGACACAGCAAAATATGTTTGTTTAGAGATGCTTGTTGGAAAAAATAGGAATCCAAGAGTGTTTATGAAAGCTGGACATAATGACCCAATAAAAAAAGTTGCATATACAAGAATAGCGCCGCCGCCTGGCGCCATGACAAAAGAGTTGATTGATGAAGCAGTTGAAAAGACGATTGCGCCAATACTGAAGGATGCAGGAAAGTTTTAAACACAATTTCCTCAAATATCAAATTCAATATAATATCCATACCTGTCAATTCCAGTAACAAAATCATTAACACTAGTCGTATTGGCAGATTTGTCAGAAAGTACCTTTAACACTTCTTTAAATTCTATACTATTAACAAGCCTTGGCTTAAAACCTGAGGCAGCATTATCGCTTTTGAAAGGATAGAGTCTAAGAAATATCTTTTCAGAATTGTTTTGGCTTTGAATGATAAGCCTTGTAATAAAAGAATATGGAAACCCGCTCATAGATGAGTATCTTCCAATAGAATTAAAAAAGAAATTTCCGATTCCATACACAACATATGTGTCGTTGAAAAAATCTACTTGCTGGAGAGTATGCGAGCCATGGCCTATAATAAGATTAACATCACTGCTTTTTGTTATTTGCGTTGCAAGCTGCTTTTGGCGCTGGCTCATCCACTCGTAATCTTCTCCCCAATGTATTAGTAGAATAATAAATGATTCAGGTTCTTTTTTTCTTATTTGCCTTATGTTTTCCCAAAGAGCAGAATCGTCAATGCTAAGCACGCCTGCCTTATTCTTCTTTGCGTAAAAATTATATTTTTGCTCATAACTTGTTCTGTTATCAAAAGCTGAAAACACGAAAATTTTTCTTGTTTTGCCGTTACTTGAAATATCTATATTTAGCGGTTCTGCAGCGTCAATGCTGCTAAATCCGGCGCCAAAAAGCGATATTTTTGCTTGTCCCAGGTTACGTAAAGTGTCTTTTAGGCCTTCCTCTTTAAAATCCATCATGTGGTTGTTTGCTAAGGACACAGCACTAATTTTGTATTTTTTAAATATATACGGCGTAACTTGCGGATTATCGCTCTCAACAAAGCTTTTATTATTTCCATAAGGCGATTCCTTAAGTGTTGTAATTGGCGCTTCAAGATTTGCAATTGAATAATCTGATTCATTAAGCAGCAGGCTGAAATTTTCAAAAATTTTGGAAAAGAATAGTGAAAACTCTTTTTCATTGCAATCTATTATAGAGCGGCTTTCACAGTAATCTCTAAAGCTTGTATCTCCTAAAATTAGGATTGAATATTGACTATTGCCTAATTGATTTTTATTACAGCTTTCTTCCTGCCAGGCCTTTTTTCCAAGAGAAATTACTAGAATTATTAGTACAATTGTTGCAATTGCATAAATAATTGTAAAACAAACAATCTTTCTTTTTTTTTTCATCAAAAAAGAAAAAGCCAAATGTAGTTATTAAACTTATTAAATTGCACAGCCAGAAATCCAGATACTTAAGTATACTGGATGAATGGCTGCGCTTGGCAGTGCAATTTGCTGAAGTCCGAGCAGCGAATCCCCACCATTAATTGAAAATAAATATATTTTCAATTTGCTAAAAATGCGTCCATTTTTATCATATGGTAGGGGAGAGCCTCGGACTTCATTCAAATTTTTAAAAATGAACTTCTTGACTCATTTTTTTATTAATTAGTCACTTATTATTAGTAAAAAAAGTTTATATAACTCAACCTAATAATTTTTATCTTATTTAATTAAAGTGGGAGGAGTTAAACATAGAATTTCATAGTATAGACAGTTTTTCGGTAATTAGCAGTATAGAGAAGATTGCAAAAACCCTGCAAACTTCTAATATAGCAAATGGACAAATTCCTTTGCTATTAGGAAAAGCGCATTTTTCGCGCTTTGAGTATAGAGCACTTTGCATCGTGTTTTTAACGTCGAGAGAGCCTTTGCTCTTTTTAAAAATCGCACTTTTTGCAAAGTTCTCTATAAATTTCTTTAATAATAATTTTTATATATCTAAGAGGTGTGGAGCTTGAAAAAAACAATGTTTGTAGCTTTAGCTGCCTTTCTTTTGGCAGCATTATTTGCAAATGCAGAAGTATTAATTGTTAGCCTAAATAAGGGAGAGTATTCGGCCGGTGAATCTGTCCTCATATCAGGCTATACTTTTGATGACAATCTGAATGCAAAATCAGACAGCACTGTTACAATTTATCTTAATGATACTCTACTCTATGAAGGCCTTCCCGCATCAGATGGATTATTCAACCACACCATAATAAACATCTCTGTCGGAAGCTACAAAGTTACTGCAAACACAAGTGACTCTACGCAGGTTTTAACATTTGAAGCTACTGCAGCAGCTCTTACTCCATCTTACATAATTATTGCATCTTCATTAAATGTCCCGTACACAAATCCGCTAGTCAATTTTACAGTCCAAAAATATTTAGGAGACACGCTGACAAGCGACTCTTACACATACAATATATATTACTCAAACGGAACACTATTTAATTCATCAACCTATACAAGCGGCTCTTCTTAAATAATCAGGCTTCCGGGTGAAGCAGGATTCTACAATATAATAATAGACGGCAAAAAAGCATTTAGCGTTAATGTTGCAAAGTTTGACCTGAAATATAAAATCACAGATAAGACAGGAACCCAGAAAACGACATTCAAGCCAAATGGCGTTGCTTATTTTGAAGTAGAGGGCTATTCAAATGGCCAAAAAATAACAAACGCAACTGTTACTGCTAAAGTTACTGACCCAACTGGAACAATAAATACTGTTACATTTGTTGATACAAGCGGCTTATATAAGGGAAACACAAATGTCACCCAGACAACCCCAATCCAACTTAGGGCAGGAGATTATGTAGCTGAATTTATTATGAAAGATTCTTCAAATAATGAGCAGACTATCAAAGGATATTTTACAGTTATGGGGCTTGATGTATCAGTTAAGCTAATTGAAAAGAGGCCTTATCCGACAGGTGATATCGCAGAGTTTGATATCACAGTTAAAAATCTTGAGACAGGAGCGCTATTAACACATAATAGTACATTATATTTAGTTGAAATAGAAAGCAATGGTAAATTATATGATACAACTACAGCAGTAATTGCTGAGAATTCCGATACAACTAAAACATCTCTTTTGACGTTTCTGGTTCCGAATTTTGCCGACGGAAATTATTTCCTGAAAATAAAAGCAACAAATGGAGGGAAAGTAGGAAAAGGAACTGAATTTATTGAAATATCCAATACTGAAATCTATGCAGAATTATCAGATAATTTTGGAAATTACAGAAACCAGTTTAAGCCGGGAGAACTTGCAAAAATAACTGTTAGCTCTAATGTTAACCTGTCTTATGTCAACCTGAGTGTTTACGATAAAGGCAATAATATCAAGTCAACTGCCAATGCAACAGCAAGCGCTGCAGGTGCGTCAATAACATTTAATGTTCCTGTAGCCCAGGACGGCTATTATGCGGAATTGACAATTATTACGCAGTCAGGCTCATCCGTTAAACGCCAGGTATGGTTTACCGTGCAGAACTATTTTTCATTTTTAGACGTAAAAGATTTGAATAATAATCACAGGTTTGTTAACCAGCAGGGCTCTGAATTTTTAGCAGAGATAAATGTTGTTGACATAACATCAGGCCAGAATGTTGATGTATCAAGCTTCACATTTAAGATTAACAAAATAGTGAATGAAGAAACAAACGCAGAGTATACTAATTTTAAAGCAACAAGAAATACAACTTATACTGACGCGTCAACAGGCAGAGTAACTTATAATGTAATTCCTCCATCTCTTCCAAACGGAATATATAGAATTGAATATACTATTGTGAATACTCTTGGCGAATCTTTCTCAGGCAATGGCTGGTTTGGAATTTCAGCTTTTGGCGTGACAGTCAGTACATATGATTCGACAGGACAGCAGAAAAGAGGATTTGCTGCCGGAAGCAATATTAATGTTTCAGTAACACTATCTAATTCGTATAACGGGACAGCAACAATAGTCAGGGAATTTTTTTCTGATGTTACATTCAATGTTTTAAATGGAAACGGCTCGGCTGTTCTCAATGCATCATCAGGCCAGATTCCAAGCCAATCAGGATTTTATGGCTTTGGAGTTGAAGTAGAAAATACAGATGGCAACAAGGGATATGGTGAAGGTTTTTTTGAAATAAAAAGCTTAAATTTTAAAAGCATAACAGCAAGAAGCAATGCAAAGTTTGCATCAAATGCATTAATTATTGCTGATATTGTGATGGAAAAAGCAGGGGAGCTTGTTAATGAGACCAACGCCACATTATCACGGCTTGTTCGGCAAAGAGACGGTGCAGCATTATCTGCTTCTTCACTTTCATCATTATCTGATTCATTTGGCAGATCAACCATAAACATTACTGCAAGCAGCCTTGAAAAGGGATTTTATTTTGCAGAATTAAAGGCAGTTAAGGGAACTGATACAACTTACGGAGGATTCGGTTTTGAAGTAGTTGAAGATAAAGTATCCATAACATTAAGCGACACAGACAGGATTTTTTCCCAGACTGAAAACATTGAAATTAGTGTTCTTGTGACATATCAGAATGACACGCCTAAAAATAATGTAACAGTCAATTTAACATCGTTTTTAAATTTTAATACTTGGTCAACAGTTGCAGTAAATAAGCAGGCAACAACCTCAACTAGCGGCGTTGCAACATTCAGCGTATCCGCTGCAAACTATAACCCGGCCAGGTATGCGCCTGTTATTAATATTCCAGGCATGGCAAATGCAATTGTAGGGTTTGGAAACAGTGAATTTGAGGTTAAGCCTTTTTCAACAACAATTGTTTTTTCAGAAGGAAAAGATTATTTTGACACAGATGATACTATCACGATTAACGTTAGTGTCACAGGATCAGTCACTGTTAGTGCTGTTGTTACTGATAAAGCAGGAAATGCTGTTAATGTTGATTATTCTTATTCCAACAATGTATTAACACTTAATAATGACCTTGATCCAGGAGAGTATTTTGTTGAAGTGACAATTACCCAGAGCACAAGTACAGTATCAAAGACGCTTTGGTTCCAGGTTATTTCACCGGAAATACATCTTCAGCCTTTGCCAAATCCAAATTACCAGGAAACAGATACAATTAATTTTGATTACACTGTTTTTACAATAAGCTCTAACGGCTGGGCTCTTGCTAATGCAACAGTTAATATTACAGCAATAAAGAACTTATGGCAGGGAACAGAGGAAGAAGTCGGTGTCTTATTTAATGCAACAGAAGAAGACTCTTATGCATTTGATTTAACCTCTTACGCACTTGAAAAAGGAGATTACCTTCTTGTATTTGAAGTAATAGGAAATCCAAATTTTGAAAACACGCTTTACTTTAGGATATCAAAAGACGTTTCATTTAGTGCAAGTTCTAATGTGGCTTCAAATAATGTCTCAATTAATGTGACAACAACAGGATTTGGTTCTCCGCAGATTTTACTTGAAGGATACACTAATTTTGAATCATTCACTTATACATTAGTTGGAGGAACTCCTGTCTCAGCAGCAAATGCTCTGCTTAGCCTAAATGGGCTTTCAAACGGCTTTTATCAGGCAAATATTAAAGTCACTGATGGAGCAGAAAACTATTATTTCAATACATTCTTTGATGTAAGGGTAAAAGATGTAACAATTGATGCTCCGGGAGAAGCCTTTGTTGGCGAGCCAGTACAGTTTAACATAACAGCAACTAGTGCCGGAGTATTCTGGGTGATTGACCCGTTCACTCAAAACATTGTACAGAAAACACAAGTCAGTCCGGGTTACACAGAACTCAATGTAACATTCAATTATCCAACCCATTATATATATAGCAGCGGCGTTGATAAGTGGGAGGCATTCAGGAACGGAGAAGATATTAATATAAGAAACGTTGGATTTGATGTAGTATGGCCTTATATGAATAACAGGTATATTCTGACAGGTGCGACAAATTTCACGTTTAATGTAAGCTCTGGAAAATATAATACACCAATGACATTAAAGCTGAAAAACCATTTTTCTGGAAATACAAAGACTTTATCAACATTAATGACAGCCCCAAATTCTGATTGGAAAGAATTTTCATACGATCTTGATGATGCGGTAGAGGGTCTTGGCTTGTCAAACGGCCCTCATGATGTTGAATTAACTCTGGAAGATGGCTCAGCACAGCCTCCGAAGATGTATTTCTTTATTGACATTTTCCCAGATCAATACAATATGTGGGCATGGACAGACAGATGGGAATACAGGACAGGAGAGCAGATGACAATTAATATTGACATATTTGATATTTTATCTGGCTGGCAAAAACAGTCTCCGGATAATGTTTCACTTGAGTCATTATATGATTCATTCAGGCAGCCGGTGTCAGGAAGCCTTGGTTGGACTCAAGGGAATAATTTTGCAAATCTAACAATTGGAAGCAGCTGGGTAACAGGTAATTACCATGCTGAGCTAAAGCTTAATAAGAGCGATGTGCTTAGGACAGTTCCATTTGACTTTTATGTCAGGGGAAATGACAACTTAAAGCTATTCTGGCAGCAAAACAAATGGGATTATTCATCAACAGAAACTTATCAGATATCAATTGATGCAAGAGACAAAGGCCTTGCTGCTGTTGGAGTTCCCGTTACATTGGTAGGATTTGAAATGCGGCCCGAAAACTGGAATGACACTCCGACTCCAGTAGAAATTAACGGGGCATATAATTTCTCAAACAACAATGTTACTGACGCAACCGGAAGAATAACATTTAGGTTAAATATTTCACAGGCGCAGCTTGGCAGTGGAGGATATAGCGCAAGAGTAAATGTTGGCGGCCAGCTTGTATGGCTTGACTTTAATGTGAGAACTTATCAGGTAGATGCATATCCTGAAGAGTGGGAATATGGCATTACAGATACAATTGAGATTAATGCAAGGGCAAGAAACATTGATACTTTTGCGCCAATTAATGAAAACGGAAACGTAACAATAATTAAAATAAGAAGGCATGAGCAGGGAAACTGGATGCCGCAGGATATTCCACTTGAAAGCTTTGGAATTTATGATGCATCAACTGATGTTTTTAATGGTGAAGCATTGATAGAAATGTCTGCAAATCAGACTGCCCTTGCTCTTGAAAAAGCTTATGATTTTGAATTAGAGCTGCTGATGAATCTGACAGGGAGTGGAGTATCCAAAGGATATGTATGGTTCAAGCTTTCAAACTCAGATAAGCCGGCAGCAACAATTGTTGATAACACTGGATCTGAACCGGATGCGTATTTTGCAGGCCAGAATTATACACTGAGAGTAACTGGTGCAACTTCTGCAACACTAAGAAATATGTGGGGCCCGCAGTCTATGAATTATAACAAGGCGCTTGTTAATAATAGCGGAACTTTGCAGACAGATTTCTATAGTCCGCAGTCTCCTGGAATGTATACCCTTGAAATAGAGATAAGGCGATCAGAAGGATTTCCTGAATTCATCTATCAGGATTTCCAAATTGGCGGAGACACACAGTTAGACCTGTGGCTTGAGGAGTCATCAGTTGTTCCTGAAGTCAATTTTACAGTAGGATTATTTTTGATGGGAAAAGGAACTGATCCATTTTGTAATCCTGAATATGGCTGTAATCGACCAATGGATAACTGGTTTGGTCCGCTGGGAAATAAGACTGTAAGGCTTACTGCAATAAAAGACCTCGATACATTCACCTTGATTAACAAGACCAATCTGAATATTGCCGCAACAACTAGTGACTTTCCTGACTGGATGCTCGTTGCAAACACTCCAGGTGAGGGATGCGGCGGGTTTGATACAGAGCAGAATTGCACGGATGAAGGCTGCAGCTGGATTGTTGATGGGTATTGCGAGCCTAAATTCGATGGATGTATTTACGGCGACACAAATACCTGCCAGAATGTTCACGGTTCTGATTGTGTGTGGAATATTGATCACTGCCAGCCTAAGATGTCTGGAAACTGCCAATACGGAGATAGCGGCACATGTGAATCCGTTGATCATGCAGCAGATTGCCAATGGATTGAGCAAGACGGTCACTGTGAAGGAGAATATGATACGAGCCAGGATAATCAGGGGCAATTCATTTCACAAGGTGAAGAGCCTGGAAGAGCTACTTTCAACCTTCATCCAACCATTCTTAACCTAACAGCAGGCAAGAGTTATGATATAATCTTTAGCTATATTAGCGATGATGGTGAAGAAACTGAAGGAAAACTTGCAATACAGGTTGAAAAATTCCATGTCGCAATTTCAAGAGGCGAAGAAAATCTTGCAGCAAATACTTTACAATATGTATGGATGAAAACAGCTAATCTATACGGCGCTCCAATTGCTAACTGCACAATATCTTTCAGCGCATTATATAGCGCAAAAGACTATAAGCTTGTGAAGACTTTAAGCATCAGCGGCAACTCAAGCACTGAAGGCAACTATATCTTTACGTACACGACACCAAGCCTTCCCGGAGAGTATCTTGTTGAGGGTCAAGTGACATGCACTGTTGACAGTGTGCCGGTGACGCAGAAGATTGCATATTTTGTAGATGTCAGCGCAAAGAATTTAGAAGTTGACATGAAGACAAGGTTCAAGGAAAATGAAAACATCAAAATACTTATCACAACAAAGGATAGGATGGGCAATGCAATTCCTCAAAGGCTTGATATTAACTTGTATCATGACAGGGAAGACTATCCTGCGCCAATATATTCACTTGGCGGTTCAGATTGCACAGTTCTTGATGCAAACCAGGCATGGGATTTAAGGACAGAACAAGTTAGCGAAACAAATAACAGGATGGAAATTTCTACTGATGAGACAGGAAAACTAGAGCTAGAGCTTTGCGCCATGCCAAATGGCGCTTATATGATAGACATCTTTCCATTGCTTGATTTTGCAATGATGGATGAAGGTCCAAAAACAGAAGGCAAGGGAGATAACTTTGGCTTTTTTAGCGATTTCATGGTAGGTCCAGGAGAAGTAATAATTACAACAAATTTAACATATATGGTAGGTGATACTGTTGTGCTGAATATATCTGCAACTGATGATAACAACAACCCACTTAATGGAACACTTGTTGCATCAGAATCAATCCAGGAAATATATAGCCAGAATGGAGAAACAGATATACTCGTGCATCAGAATGATTCCATTGACCTATCATTGACGGGCGGAAGCATCCTATTACAATATGTTATCCCGCCAAACGGCACTTATGAAGAGAATGATTCTGTTGTTATGGATATCAGGGCTGCTCCTGTTGACGGAAGCATTATGCTTGAAGATAACCTAGGGGAAAAATACTCTTTTAACAACCTGCTCTATACAATTAAAAACAGCAGAATTTCAGAGTTAAGTGTTTCACAAAGTGTTAAGGCAAACAAGCTGATTAATGTATCTGTGAGAACTGAAAACACCAACCGCTACAAAGTGGAATTCGGCATATTTTTCTTAAAAGACAACACTAATAAGGAAAAGTCCTGGAAAGTTCAGGGCGGCGTGTTCCTTGCAAATGTATCCGGCCAGAATTACAGCGAAGGTGTTTTTCAGGTACTTAGCCCAAAAGAGCCAGGGACATATTATCTTGCAATTCCAATCTATGCTCTTGGAACACCAATGGATGACATTGCAACAGCCACTGAGCTTTTGATAGCGCCTGTTGAAGTTACTCTGGATCTTGCAAATGTGTCTGGAATTTTAACTGAGCTTGACGGGTCAACAGCAATCCAATCAGCGCTTGTAAGGATAGGTAAAAAGGAAGTATACACTAATTCAACAGGCGGATTTGAAATGCTTGTTCCAAAAGGCAAAGCAAGTATAGAAATTGAGCGAAAGGTTAACGGCGAATTAAAGCAGACAATGAAGACTCTTGAATATGATTTTGTGAATGACACTGTAGTTGATGTTAATTTCTATGGCTTTTTGCTAAATGGCACGCTTCAGCAGACCATATTTAATATCACCAGCCCAAGTACAGACTTATCAACTATGAAGATAAGGATAAATGTATCTGTAAATAACACTGGCTACCAGAACTTCACAAACTATACTATCAAGGCAGTTGCAAGCAGCGGAGAAGAGATAAAAATTGAAAGTGTTGAGCCTATTGAAAAAGAGTATGTGTTTTTCAGGAACCTCTATGCAGGCTTTGAGACAGGCAGCTATGAACTTAATGTTAAATTCAAGGCAGAATACTGGAACAGCTCTTCTTATGTTTTGGTTAATAATATAGAACTGAATTCAACAGTAGGAGCAGTCCTTGAAAAATCTTATGAAGTTGAGACATATGCTGTAGCAGGTGATTCTCTGGACAATGATGGAGACTGCTCTGGAAACAGAACCAATGCTCCGGATTGCACACCCCAACAAGGAACAATTGGTATTTGTATTGATGAGGAAGAGAATAACAATAAAGATGATGACTGTGACGGAAAGATTGATGAAGATCTTGAAGGCATGAATTATTTTGAATGGTGCGGAAATGGTTTTTGCGCAGGAAGCGAAGTGTATAATTGCTTTGAAGATTGTGCAACAGGCTATTGCGGAGATAATGTCTGCTCTTCTACAGAAACTTATATGTGCGTTGAAGACTGCGGCGGAACAAACTGCACGCCGTTAAACACATGTGCAGGCGATGGTTCAGCATATTTCTGCAACAACTGGGGAACCCTTGAGCCTGCAAACTGGTGCCAGTCACAGTGTAATTCTGATAATTGCTGGGCTTGTTCTACTGAAGAGTGCGTAAGCAAGGGATGCACTCTTGGCAGCGAAGGGCAGAATAGTTGGTGTTATAAATTAGAAGTATGCGGTGATAATTCATGTCCTGCATGCACTTCATTTAGCGCCTGCGATGCAACTTCATCATGCCAATGGGAAGTTGATTCATACAGCCCAAATGGCGGATGGTGTGAAAGGCCATGGAACTGTGACAATGAATGCGCTGCATGCATGGATCAGTCAAGTTGTGATGCATCTACTGCAACAATGGGAGAGAGTGGATGTGCTTGGAAAGTTGAAGGTTTGGGTTCATGGTGCCAGTGGAATATGTCTTACGCACCACCTTCCGGAGGAATGGGCGGTATCATTGAAAACCTATGGGTAGACTCAAATTTCTCAAAAGGAGATTATCAGGCTCTTGAGGATTGGCAATGCTATTCTGACTATTGCGGCGTAGAAAACCAGGCAGGAAACTACTATATTATGCTATCAATGGGAACAACAAATGTTGATATTAAAGTAAACGGAGCATATTTTGCGACAATAAATAATAGCAACGGCAACTGGGGAAAGAAATGGACTAATACAACATATGCATTTTCTAACGGTACATATTTAATCGAAATCTTTGATAAAATCGGGCCTGATTACGTTGCATGGAACGTCACATTTGGCGACCAGACTGGAATTGGAAACATCATAATAAATACTATGGGAAACAGCAGCAGTAACAAAATAGCTGATGCATACAATGAATCTGGAAAAGAAGTTTGTGATGGAGAGGGTAACTGCTATCTTGTAACTGGAGTAGGAATATCTGGAAATTATTATGTTACTGTTGAACTGTATCAGGGAGATAGTATCAATGTAACAGTTAAAGACAGCAACAACAACCAGAATATCTATGCATTGAATAGTATCCCAAGACATGGTTATTACAGTACTCCTGCAATAAGTTTCCAGAACAACAAACAATACATAATTTACGTTCAGGATAATGTAAATACTGGTGTTGAGCAGTTCTGGGCTGTTGGTGTTGGTTCATGGGTTAGTTCGCCATTCAGATATAACTTAATGCCTATATCAGCAAGCCCAATGTGTGTTGAGAACGGCTCTGTTGCAACAGTTGAATATGCAATTACTAATACAGCATATAAGGATTCATTGTTTAATGTGACTTATGCATTTAATACAACAACCGGGATTAATACTTACGATCAGCTTGTCACATCTGTTGATTATGGGATGCCTCCAAATTTCTTGGCGACTCAGTTTTACAATCTGAATATTTGGTCTGCTGGTTCCTCATATAAATTAAATGTGACTGTTAGAAACAGCGAAAATCCAAGCGTAAACCAGAATTATACATGGATTATTAATGCAGAAGCATCTTGTCCTTAGAGGTGAATGAAATGAAAAAAATAGTAATAGCCGTTTTTTACTTGTTTGTTTTAGTTTTTAGCGCATCTGCTGCAACTCTTTCATGCCAGCAGATAAGTGAAACAAGCCAAAGTATTCCTCAATTTTCGAGTAGCACTATTGAGATAAGATGCAGCGCGTCAGGAGGAACAGTAAGTAATATTCAAATAACTCCAAATAGCAATCCTTCAACAGGATTAACTATTACAAGCAGCCAGACTATCAGCAGTTCGATATCTGATCAGTCAAGCAGTACTGCAAAGTGGAGTGCAACCGGCGATTCGCCAAACACTTACACTGTTTCTTATACTGTATCAAGTGATGGCACAAACTCATGGAGCGGCGCCTCCACTACAACAGTTAGTGTTCCTTCACCTGCCCAGCTTAGCGTTGAATATGTTCTGCCTCCAAGTATCTTTGCACCGGCAGTTGAAACGCTTGATTTCCAGATAACAAACATTGGAGGAACAAGTGCCACAAACGTGAAGATGAAATTAAATAATGGCTCTCTTTACACATATCCAACCTCAATTGAAGCAGGAGCATCAGCCTCATACAGCTGGACAAATTCAACTGGATTTAATGTATCTGGTGAATACACAACTTATGTTTATATTGCAGATACATTGCATGACAGCGTAACAGCAACAGTTTTGACAGGAGAGGAAGGCATAAATGCAACAAGCGGCTGGAGCCTTATAAGTTATCCAAAGCAGCCTGATAATACAAGCGTTGTCCATGCAGTTGAAGACATATCTTCTATCTTTACTATAATTTATAGATATGATGGTGGCGTCACATGGAAATCTTATGACGGCCCTGGTGGCTCTCCTGACACATTAACAACAATATCCTCTGCAAAAGGTTATTGGCTTAAAACAACTCAGTCAACACAGCTGAATTTTACAGGAACAGAGGTATCAAGTATGCAGATAAATCTAACAAGCGGCTGGAATCTAATAGGATATCCGAAATCTACAACTACTAATTTAACAACTACAATGGCAGATATACTTAACAATGTAGATACTATTTTCAGGTTTGATGGCGGTGTCACATGGAAATCTTATGACGGGCCTGGTGGTTCTCCCGACACATTGACAACACTTACTCCTGGAAAAGGTTATTATGTAAAAATGAATAATGCAGATACTTTATCAGTGATAAACTAATAGGTATACAGTAAGAAAAAGGATATAAAAAAATGAAAATCAAATACGGCTTAAACTTTTTATCATATCTTGTAACAGGCTTATTGATAATGGTCCTTGTATCAGGGAACATTCAGACTTCATTATCAGATTCTGGAACAGGCGTCAGAGTCATAACCAGTGGATTGCTTGTGTCAAATGCAAATCTTACTGTTTTGATATTTACTGATCCTGATGGAGGAACTCCTGTATACAATGAGACTTTTGTAAATTCAATAATGAATGGCAGCTGGGGGGTAATGCTTGGTGAAAACCCTTCTATTCCGCTTAATCTGGAATTCAACAGGAAATACTATAAGGATTATCTTATTAACGATGAAAATGTAAGTTTTACAAATCTGACTGGCTCAACTGTTGACAGGCAGTTTTTCTACAGTCCAATGGGTGAAATTGGTCGTGATTCAAATTCTTCAGGACTTCATTCAACCGCAATAGGGTATGAGAATAACGCTTCAGGCGATTATTCAACAACTATAGGCAGGAAAAATCTGGCGAATGCAAGCTATGCTTTTGCAGCAGGTTATTTAAGCAACGCAACAGGTTATGCATCCTCTTCAATCGGCTGGACAGCACGAGCTTCAGGAATTGCATCATTTGCAGCAGGAATGAACACAGTTTCTTCTGGAATTGGAGCCTCTTCTTTAGGCTCAGATACTATTGCAAACGGGCATTATTCAGTAGCTTCAGGTTATTTTGCACAGGCTTCAGGTTTGGCATCAGAAGCATTCGGGTATTATGCAAAAGCAACAGGAGATTATTCAACAGCAGTTGGCAACTTTGCAAAATCACATGGGATTTACTCTTTTGCATGGGGTGGATCCAATTGTTCAGTTGCCTCTTCTTCATGCAATAATACTGCACAGAATGCTTTTGCTGTCTATGGTAGCGTCTGTGTTTCAAATGCGACAAATGCGTGCCAGGCCAAAGGAGATGGAACAATTAGCGCAGAACAAATATGCTTAAATGGAAACTGCAGGACAATCTGGTCAACTCAGGGTGCAAATTATTCATGGGATACTGTTTCAAATGTGACTGCTGTTGCACTTGGAGTAAATACAAATGCAAGCGGGACTAATTCAACTGCACTGGGCATGGCAACAAATGCAGAAGGGCTTGGCTCATTTGCAGCAGGGAAAGAAACACATGCATCAGGGATTGCAGCAAGTGCAATGGGTTTAAACTGCACAGCATCAGGATGGTATTCAACAGCATTAGGTAAGGATTCAAATGCAGTAGCCTTTGGCTCTCTTGCGGCAGGGTATGGCGCAACTGCAGGCTCATACTGGGCTGACTATGCAGCTGTTGCCCTTGGAATGTATACACAGGCGCATGGTCCATATACAACTGCGATGGGCTATAATACAAGAGCAACAGGCAGTGCAGCAACAGTAATGGGAAAAGACACTCTTGCGACAGGGGATTATTCAACTGCTGCAGGATACAATACGTATGCAATATGGGAATCCTCTTTTGCTATTGGTGAAGGCACAATTGCAGGCTCTTTGTATAAAGGAAAAGCATTGGCAACAGGTTATTTCACTCATGCAGCAGGCAATATTTCAACAGCACTGGGCAGCTATGCTAAATCTTATGCTGATAATTCATTTGCATGGGGAGGAAGCAACTGCACAACAACAGCATCATTTTGTAATGCAACAAAGAAGAACACATTTGCAGTATTTGGGAATTTATGTGTGGCCAATGCAACAACAGTATGCCCTGAAATAGCCGATGGTACAGCATATTTTAGCGATGCAATGCAATTGCAGCCAAGACTAAATCCACCATCTGCATCTGCAATAGGCAAAATTTATTATGATTCAGATCTTAATAAAATATGTTTCTATAATTCGTCATCATGGGTGTCAACTGATGGAGAGACAGTGTGCAGCTAAAATGAGACAGGTTATTCAAAATACAGCATTGCAGATTTTCTTTTTATCATTGTTGCTAATTATTTCACTAAGGACTGTTTATGGAAATTCAACATCATATAGTATTGCTTTTTTAGAAAACGGCATTGCAGATTCAGTGGCAGCAAGCAGTGCAAGCTATTCTGTTGAGTCTGCAAACAACAATGCTGAGCCTGCTGGAAACATGAGTTCAGCAAGCTTATATGGTGAATTTGGAAAAAAACAGCTCATTCAGGAATCAAATAAAATTATTGCTCTGGCTTCTGGCTGGAATTTAATCAGTTTTCCGCTGGGATTAAAAAATGAGTCCATTACAAATGCAGTATCTGGCATCTCACCATCATTAAGCATTGTTTACAGGTATGACGGCGGAGTTACCTGGAAAAGCTATGATGGCGCTGGCGGTTCTCCTGATACACTCTCATCAATTGCACCAGGAAAAGGTTATTGGGTTAAAATGACAAATTCAGAAGACCTTGAAAACATAGGTTATGTGCTGGATTATGTATCCATTCCGCTTTCATCTGGCTGGAATTTAATTGGCTATCCAAAATCAGCAAGCAGAAGCCTGACTGAAGTTTTTTCAAATATTACTGATAATCTGGCGATAGTTTATAGATATGACGGAGGAGTTATATGGAAAAGCTATGATGGTCCAGGAGGTTCACCAGATACATTGACAACCTTAAGCCCTGGAAAAGGATATTATGTGAAAATGAATAATGCTGATACTTTATCAGTGATAAACTAACAGGTTATACTGTAAGAAAAAGGATATAAAAAAATGAAAATCAAATACGGCTTAAACTTTTTATCATATCTTGTAACAGGCTTATTGATAATGTCCTTTGTATCAGGGAACATTCAGACTTCATTATCAGATTCTGGAACAGGCGTCAGAACAATAAGCAGCGGGCAACTTGTGTCGAATACAAACCTTACTGTTTTAATATTTACTAATCCTGATGGAGGAACTCCAGTATACAATGAAACTTTTGTAAATTCAATAATGAATGGCAGCTGGGGGGTAATGCTTGGTGAAAACCCTTCTATCCCATTGTATCTTGAGTTCAATAGAAAATACTACAAGGATTATATGATAAATAATGAGAACGTAAGCTTCACAAACCTTAGCGGCTCAACAGTTGACAGGCAATTCTTCTATTCTCCTATGGGTGAGTGGGGACGCGGGTCCAATGCCAGTGGTATCTATTCAGCAGCATTAGGTTATTATACTGTCGCCAGCGGTGGCTATGCAACCGCTATGGGTAATAGAAGCACAGCTAGTGGAATTTATTCAACAGCGATGGGTAGTAATACAACAGCTAGCGCAGCAAGTTCAACAGCCATGGGCGGCGATACTATAGCTAGCGGTAATGTTTCAACAGCAATGGGCGGTTCAACTACAGCGAGCGGCTTTCTTTCAACAGCCATGGGTTATTTTACTACAGCCAGTGGTTATGCTTCAACTGCGATGGGAGTTAGGACTAATGCCACAGGATATTATTCAGTTGCAATGGGTTATGGAAGCAGTTCTAGCAGCTATGCTTCAATTGCAGTAGGATTTCAATCTAATGCTACAGGATATTATTCAACAGCAATGGGTGAAGTTACTGCAGCTAGCGGTTATGCTTCAACCACAATGGGCAGTAACACCAGAGCTAGTATGCCGTTCTCAACTGCAATGGGCTCTAATACTATCGCTAGCGGTGATTATTCAACTGCCATGGGATATGGGACTGAGGCAAGTGGAGATTATTCAACTACAGTTGGCTATAGAACAAATGCAAGCGGTCAATATTCCACTGCGTTGGGATATGAAACTATTGCATCCGGATATGATTCTATTGCATTGGGCTATAAAACATTAGCCAACGAAAGTTACTCTTTCGCAATGGGAGATAGAACCAATGCCACAGGAATTAATTCCATTGCAATGGGCACGGTAACTCAAGCAAGCGGATCTTACTCTACTGCCATTGGTTTTATATCTACTGCCAGCGGACAGTCATCAACAGCTATTGGCAGGTATGTACATGCAAAAGGAGGATATTCAATTGCAATGGGATACGGTGCAAATGCAACAGCTGACTATTCATTTGCATGGGGAGGTCCTTCGTGTTATAATTTACCATCGAACTGCAGCAATACCAGAGAGGGTCTATTTGCAGTATATGGAGGCATGTGCATCGCAGATGCTAAAACTGTATGTCCTGACATTGATGATGGAGTAGCATTTGTTGATAAGGCATTCTTGTTAAATCCAAGAGCTACACCGCCTACAGGTGCTATGGAAGGAATGATGTATTTTGATTCAGACATCCACAAGCCCTGCTATTTTAATTCAACTAATTGGGTGAGGTTTGAAAATTCAAGCTTAGTCTGTAGTTAAAATCAATGAAATGAAAAAAAATATAAAGAAAAGCAATCAAAAAATGATAATAAGAGGGGAACTATTATAATGAAAACCAATTCAATAGTTGTTTTAATACTATTTTGTATTATTTTTACTTCTTATGTTAATGCAATTCCGCAAATTCCAACAGTATATTACGGTGTTGTGAGCGAAGATGGAGGCCCATTACCTGGGAAGGAAGTTATTGTCAAGGATTCATTAGGAAACAATGTATATAGCACTGATTTGATTAGTGATGCAGACGGGATATACAAGGCCAATGTCTTATGGGATGACTCTGAAACAATAGAAGATGAAGGCGTTAGCGAAGGAGAAAAAATATCCTTTTATATTAATGGGAATAAAATCAAGGATTTGACTGTTGGGGCAAAAGGAGCTTTTATAGAAAATGATTTGGCAATTACAGGCGAGGAAATCAGTTCTCCTTTGTTTGAGCGTCCAAAAAATAGAAATGGCGAAATATCTCAGAATGATGCTGATGAAGAAGGAGTTGCAGGAAATCAAATAGACGACACCGGGCAAGCATCTAATCCAACTCAGCCAGATAATGTTGATTTGTTGCAGCCGCCTGAATCAGAAGGAAGCGGACAAAAGACTACTGATAATAGCAATTCCAATGTAAATGCCATAATATCAGAGAAGGAGTTGGAAAAAATTGCAGAAGACAATAAAAAAGTGGGTCAATTAGGAAATATCTTGGTTATAGCAGGAATTGTTATTGTATTGTTAATTGCTATCATTTATGTAATAGGCATATTTTCAAAAAAGAGGGCGGAAAAATGAGTAAGATAACTAAAAAATTGTTGATATCTGTTTTTGCAGCATTAATGTGTGTGTTGTTTGCATTTTATGCAACAGCAGCAGGGCCAGGCAGCCCAACAAACTACAACGGTTATGCAACCTGTAACGGATATGAAATTCCTGCAGGTGCCATTATATGGATGGAATCAGAAGGCAGAAATGTCTCAACTGACGGCTGGACAGATACAACCAATTTTACTTATTATGATCCTACTCAAGGAACTCCTACAGATCGGTATTTTCTTCATCTTCAGTGGAGAGATATTGGCGACCCTCTTTTATATTATGGAGCGGATGATGGAGATCCTGTAACTATTTATGTCAACGGGATAAATGCATCTCTTTTTACTGCTGATGATTCTCAATCATCTGTTTTATATAACCTGTCTTTTTCAGATAGTGTTTCTCCTTCAAATGTATCAACACTTAGTGCACAAGAGCTTGCCGTGCAAAACCAGTCTGTTATTAACATCTCCTTTTGGGGGACACGGGATAATCTCTGGACTAATTTATATTATCTCGTATATAGAGGAACAAGTTCATCTGTTACATTTGCCGATGGAACAAGAATAAATGCAACTCTTTTTAATGGAACAGGTAGAATAACTATCAATGATACACTCCCAGCAAGAGGACAAACGTATTATTATGCAGTATATGCAAATGATACCTCTGGCAATCTTGGCGCAAGGGCAATATCAAATGCAGTGTCCACAACAAACCTTGTTCCTGCTCAAGTTACAGGAGGCGCTGCAAGCAGCAACAACAACAGCCTGAATATCACATGGACTGCAGTAACAACGCACAATAACGGAACAGGAATTGGAGGAGATTTAGTTGGATATCATGTTTATAAAAATGTAAGTGATGTCTGGGTTCTTACAACTACTACAACAAATACTTTCTATTACAACAACAGCCTGACAAACAACCAGCCATACCAGTTCAAGGTTGCAGCTTATGATTTGGATTCAAACGAAGGCCAGAATTCTTCTGTTATATCAGGAACGCCAAGCGAGAGGCCGACAATAACAATGACAAGCCCGGCAAATTATCTATTTATCCGCTCTGGTGTAAGCTTGAATTTTTCAGTAACTTCTGGTGCTCTTCAAAATGTCTGGTATTCTCCTAACGGCGGTGCAACAAATTCTACTTTTGTCTCTCCTTATGGAATTGATACAACAGCATGGACAAACACTCAAAGCTATATTGTTGTAGTTGGAGCAAATAACACAAATGGCCAAAGCACAGTTGAAACATATAATGTAACAATTGATAATAATAAGCCAACAGTCACAAACCTTGCAGTAAATGATTCTGATTCTATTGTTTCGTCAGGCGTTTCAATAAGGATTAATGTAACTTCAATTGATTTATCTCCATTTACTTCAATTCTAGTTGGAAACTCTACTATGGTAACTATGGCTCAGCTATCTGGAAACCATTATACAGCAATTACAACAGCATCTACACTTGGATGCCCAGGTACAAACCAAGGTTGCAGAGTCATTGTTAATGCAACAGATTATGCTGGCAATTCAAATGATACTATTGCCCTATTTTTTACTGTTGATAATATTGCACCAACTGTTTCAAATCCATATGTAGTAGGCGGCTTAATCAACACAACTGATGATCTAGTCAGAGAAAACGATACAATCTCGGTTAATGTAACAGTTACAGACTCAAATGCAATTTCATCAGTTTCAGTAAACAGCCAGCCAATGAATAGTGTAGGAAACAATAAATACAATTATACTGGAAGCGCGCTTGCTCTTTGCGGTGCATCTGATGGCACATGTACACTGACTTTTGTTGCAACAGATGTTGTTGGTAATATTAACAGCACAACAACAAAGGCAATCACAGTTGATGATTCTGCGCCAACTATATCCTCTGTAACTATTTCAGATAATTACATTAGCAATAACACGAATGTTACTGTTACTGTTGCAGTTACCGATTCATTAACTGCAGTGCATAATGTATCAGTTGAAGGAGTATTACTGACAAGCCAGGGAGGCGGTGTCTGGAATGGAACGCTTAATTTAACTGATGAAACAGTGGACGCAGTTGATGTTGCTGCATTTGATATTGTTGGAAACTCGGATACTGACAGCGCAACAACTTATA
Source organism: archaeon (assembly GCA_043801855.1). Classification (GTDB taxonomy): domain Archaea; phylum Nanobdellota; class Nanobdellia; order Woesearchaeales; family GW2011-AR15; genus CAYTWW01. The sequence goes on from JAZDLQ010000103.1 coordinate 31,978, forward strand.
CTATGGATAATACTGCCCCCTACATTAATTCAATTATTTTATCTGATTATTATGTCAGGAGCGGAACACCAGTTACAGTTACTATAAATGTAACAGATAATGCAATTAATACTGTGACAGCTGAGGGTGTAACACTCAATAACAGTGGTGATATATGGTCGGGAATTATTACTTTGGCGCTGGGAGGGTCTCCAATTAATGTTGTTGCAATAGATAATGCAAGCAACCAAAGGACAAATAATTCAATAGGATTTTCAACAGATGATATCTCTCCTTACTATAACTCAATTGCTTTGTCTGATTCTTACGTCAGGCCAGGAGCAACAGTTACAATTACAGCAAATATTACTGAGAATCATATGACAAGTGTCACTGCTGATGGAACATCACTGTCAAACAGCACAGCAGATATATGGACAGGAAGCATAACTCTTGGAGATGCAAGCGGTTACGTAACTTTAGTTGCAACTGATGATGCAGGAAATACGAATACTAGTGTTTTTACAACATATACAATTGATTCTACAGCGCCAACATTTTCAATAACAACTCCAGAAGCTGACGGGATATATACAAATGCAGACGGAAACATTACTTTTAGCTTCATTGTTTATGACGCAAATATATCAAAAGTCAATGTATCTATAGATAATGGGCTTTATATGTATGGCAACACTACAAATGGAACACATATAGTGCAATTTACAGGGCTTTTAGCTGGCGAGCATTCGGCAGTATTTAGCGCAAGTGATGAAGCAGGCAACAATGCAACAGAGGTCACAAGAGCATTTACTATTGTTGCGCCTTTAAACCTAACAGAGTACACTTTGGATCTTGACACAAGCTTAGGCTCTCCTGTAAGAAGCATTAATTTTTCTTTAGGTGGAGTACAGGTGACAAATAATGAGTCAATATCTGCAAATAATACTTTTGCACTGGCAATAGAACTAAATGCATCAAATATTATTGTCAATGTTGAGATTCCGCAGTTCAGCGGCCTTGATGCAGTTTGGGAAAGAACATTTTTACTTAATGTAAATGCAACATCAGCAAGCGGCCTTGAAGTTGCAGAAAACTCAGGCTTAACATTGTCAGCAATGGTTTTATTTGTTAACACAACAGATTTCCTTGATGATGAAGACTATTTAACAGGAGCAAGAATCACATTCAATAGAAGCTTAAATGATTTAGATGTGCTTTATATTGCAGACGATTCTGGAGAAACAATATATGTTTTGAGTGCATGCGATAGCGTTCCAAACAGCACAATTACATTAGCCAATATGTGCTACGCTAATACATCTTCAAATATTACTCTTTACGTGCCGCATTTTTCAGGAGGAGCTCTTGGAAATGATACAGTATCGCCGCAGATAACAATGAATGAGCCGGTTGCAGGAGCAATTGCAAACAGCTATTTCCTGTACAATATAACTGTTAATGAGGCAAATCCAACAGATACAGGAGTATTCTGCTGGTATATTTTCAATGGTACAGATACACAATACAATCTGACGCTTGCTGATTTTACCGAGACAGGAACTGAGTACAAGTATGCAATGGATTCTAGATTCTATAACATAACAAATGGTTCATATAAAGTGACAACAAACTGCACAGATTTAAAAAACCAAACTGAACAAAATGTAACTATAATTACAATTGCAGATTCAACAGCTGCCAGAATGAGCTATGGAAATCCTTCTGTAAGCACAACAACAGCATCAATTATTGTAGGTTCAAATTATACCTATGACCTGGTCAATTACACAATGACATACGGGACAAATGCAAGCAGCCTGACTGTAAATAAAAACTCAACATCATATGATGACTCATTTATATTATCGCTTACAGGACTCAGTGCGTCAACAAAATACTATTACAATTTTACAGCCTGTGATATTAACGGAAATTGTGTGCAGACAGTTGTATGGAATTTTACAACATCAGTTGTTGTTGCAGAAGAGGATGATTCTCCTACTGGAGGTTCAAGTTCAAGGCCACCAGGGGATAGTTCTTCACTAGCAAATCTCAAAGCAGTTGCATCATGGAGCAATGTTGTTCCAAATACACCATACAAAATGAATGTGACAAATGTAAATATTCCGCTAAGACTAGTAACTTTTGAAGTTGAAGAAGGTTATCCGCTTTTGACACTTAAATTAACTGGCCATGATAGTAATCCTTCTGTTGAAACTGGACTCCTTGTATATAAGTACTTTGAGGCAGCAAAAACTCCAGTTGGTGCAAACCTTCGAATGGTTCTATTCAGGTTTAGTGTTGAAAAAACTTGGATTGCAGAAAAACAAGTTGCTAAAGAAAGAATTGTACTGCTTCATTACAATAATGTATGGGAGGAATTAACTACTAAACAAACAGGAGAAGATAGTGGAAATGTCTATTATGAAGCGTATGTTTCGGAATTTAGCTATTTTGCAATTGCAGTAAAGGCAGCTGAAGCACCACTAATTGTTGCACCAGTAGAACAGCAGCCTCCAGTTGCAACGCCACCAGCAGCAACGCAGCCTCCGGCTACGCAGCCTCCTGTTCAAAGAGAGCCTCCGGCAACTGAGAAAAAACAGTCAGACGTATCATTTAATACAATTATAGTAATAATTGTGCTGGCTTGTTTTGCAGGAGCAGGAGCAATATTTATTATAGCAAATAAATTAAAAAATCTGAAACAGATAATGAAAGAACACGGAGTGCACGAGCCGCATGGTGATACGGAAAAGCTTGAAAATTATGTCTCAAAAGCATTAGATTCAGGCCATCATCATGAGACAGTAAGTAAGCACTTGGTCAAGCACGGCTGGGATAAAGAAGTTGTTGAGAAAACAGTCCACAAAGTTAAACAGGAAAAAGAATCGCAGAAACAAACTTTGAAAAAATAATTTTTTCTTATTTTATTTTCTTTTTCGTAAAAAAGATGCAAATCTTTTGATAATACAGAAATCCGATTGATATAAATATTAATGAAATTTCTATGTATTTATAATGAATAAAAAAAAGATGGCGATTTTATCAATTATTTCTCTTTTTATATTTAATATTATTTCAATTGTCTTGGGTAAATCTAACATATATTTAGGAATAGCGCTTATTTTTTGCATATTATATCTTATTGGAATTGTCTTTAAAAGAACAGTTATTAAAAATAAATTTGGAGCATTTTGGCTTTTAGCTTATGCCTATTTGCTGATATTTATACCTATTCTATTATCTTATTTTAAAATAATAAAATCTAATGAATTCTTGTTTTTGTTTTTCATATTTTTTAGTGTTATTGCTTATGAACTTGAAATTGATCCAAGGTATTCAATAGTAATGGCTCTTTTAATGCTTTGGCTTGCCCCATTTTTAATGTCATTTGGTATGAGCGCATTAGCAGAAGAGACAGCAATAATTGTTTACTATTTTTTAATATGCGCTCTGGCATTGCAGGTAATTCAATTCAGGCAAAATTCAAAAATCAATATTGACCTTGATAAAATCAAGCTTATATTTATACGAAAGAATAATCTTTATTATGCGGTTTTCTGGCTGATCTTTTATTTTATCGCAGGATATTTTTTGCTAAGCCCTATATCATTAGCTCTTAGCCTGTATTTTAGCACAGTGTTTGGATTTTTTTATGGCGCAAGGCTTTTGTTGAAACATGATACTAAAAAAAGCATTTGGAAAGGACTCGACACTTATTAAGGCTGGAGCCATATTTTTTATTGCATCTGTGCTTGGCGCTGCACTTAATTACCTGTATCACTTAATCATTGGAAGGATGCTTGGCCCTGAAAAATATGGGGTATTAGGAAGCCTATTTGCAATCATATATTTTATCACTTTTTTTTCAGCCACCTTTAACGTGGTTATCTCGAAATTTTCATCACATTTCAGCGGAAAAAGCGAGATTAGGCGCTTGAAGCACCTAATAATAGGTGCAGCTGGAAAAATCGCGCTTTATGGGAGCTTATTACTTGTCATTTATATCTTATTCAGCCCTCAGATAGCGCATTTTATGAATATAAGCGATATTAACGGAATCATTATTGTTGGTGTAATGGCTTATTTTTCAGTAATTTTCTCAATTCTTATTGGCGCATTAAACGGCATGCAGCGTTTTGTTTGGCAAAACATATCTTCTTTTAGCGCAGTTTTCCTAAAATTCTCTTTAGGAGTCTTTTTTGTATATATTGGGTTTGGAGTATTGGGAGCACTGGCTGCAGTTCTTATTGGGATTGTTGTTGGGATAATGGTTGCAATAATTCCTCTATTTTTAATGCTGCGAAAAATAAAGGCAGAAAAATTTGACTCTAAAAGCCTGTATTTGTTTGCACTCCCTGTCTTTATTTCTTCATCATTATTGTCTTTTATGATAACAATAGATGTCTTTTTGGTCAAGCATTTTTTTAGCTCAGCTGATGCCGGCCACTATGCAGCGGCAGGAATGGTTGCAAAAATCATCTGGTTTGGAAGCGGATTTTTTGCGTCTCCGATTTTTCCGATGATAGTTGAGCTAAAAGCTAAGAAAAAAGACCCCTCAAAAATATTAAGGAAAGCGCTTGCCTATACAGCAATCATTGCTGCGATAGGGATAACTGCATATTATGCAGCGCCAATTTTAATTGTTTCCACGCTTTATGGAGCTGAGTATCTGGCAATTGCTGAGTATATATGGATATTTGGCTTTGCGCTGGGCATTTATTCTATTATCAATGTGCTCGTTTTGTATAATTTAGCAATTGAAAAGTATAAATACATCTTCATATTGTTTATTGCTGCTATTATTGAGTGCACAGGAATATATTTATTCCATAGCGAATTAATTGATGTAGTAAAAATAGTGCTTGCAGCAAATATTTTTTTGCTTTTGGGTTTGCTTTTTATCAATCGAAAGGACATTGGGGTTAAAATTGCGCAATAAAAAGTTATCAGTGATTGTTCCTGTTTTTAAGGGAGGAAAATTTATTGAAGAAAATCTTTCTATTATGAAAAAAAGCTTTAGTGAGCAATTTGCGAATACTGAAATAATTGCTGTGATTGATGGTTCAACTGACGACTCGTTATCGCAGGCTAAAAAAGTTGAAGGAATAAAAGTTGTCGGCTATACCAAGAATATGGGAAAAGGCTATGCCCTAAAATATGGGTTTAAGCATGCAACTGGCGATTTTATCACATTCATTGATTGCGATATGAACCTGCATCCAAAGCAGCTTAGAAATTTTGTTCCTTATTTGTCAACCGCAGATATTGTTATTGGAAGCAAAAGGCATCCTTTTTCCAAAGTGAATTATCCACTTACTAGAAAAATACTAAGCAAGGGATTTCAGCTTTATTCTTGGCTTGTTTTAGGCGTCAGCCTTCGCGATACACAATCTGGCTTAAAAATAATGAAACGAGAGGCTTTAGAAGTATTGCTGCCTCTTGTTGTCGTCAAAAGATATGCATTTGACTTAGAGCTAATGTTCTTAGCGCAAATGCATGGATTTAGGACTGTTGAAGCCCCAATACTCCTTAATTATGACAGGGAAATGCCATCAACTGTTGATTTAAAAGCAGCGTACGGGATGTTTATGGATGTTCTTGCCATCAGGTACCGGTTCTCCTTCACTAAATATTATCAAAAGCAATATCACAATCAATTCAAATGAAATTCTCAATTATTATTCCTGTCAAAAATATCAATGATTACATTATAGAGTCTATGGAGCATATGCAAAGACTTTTGCATAAAGATTTTGAGATAATAATTTTACCGGATTATAATGAAAAAATAACTTATCCAAAGACGATAATTATTCCTACTGGAAGTGTTGGCCCTGCATTGAAGCGGGATATCGGCGCAAAAAAAGCAAAAGGCGAATTTTTAGCATTTCTTGATGATGATGCATATCCAAGGGAAAATTGGCTGAAAAACGCAGAAAAAAACTTTGCTGATGCTAATATCGCTGCAGTTGGAGGCCCTGCAGTGACTCCGATAAATGAAAGCATAAAAAGAAAAATATCCGGGCTTATTTTCAGCTGCCCAATAACAAGTGGCGGAGCAGGAACCTATAGGTATGTTCCAGGCAAGAGAAGATATGTTGATGATTTTCCTTCTGTTAATTTTATTGTTAGAAAGAGCGTTTTTGAAAAATTGAACGGTTTTGACACAAATTTCTGGCCTGGAGAAGACACTAAACTGTGCCTTGACATAGTGCATAAATTAAATATGAAAATAATTTATGATCCGACAGTTTTAGTGTATCATCATAGGCGTGAAGTATATAAAGATCATTTAAAGCAGGTAAAGAGCTATGCAATCCACAGGGGATTTTTTGCAAAAAAATATCCACAGACGTCATTTAGGATAGGCTATTTTATGCCATCAATCTTTGTCTTAGGATTGCTTTTAGGATGGCTTTTTTCTTTTGTACATATATTCTTTTTTTATTTTTATATAGCAACTGTCTTATTATACATTATAATGGCTCTTGGAGATTCATTGAGGCATAAGAGTTTAGCTCATTATGTCTTTATAGGAGTTATCTTAACCCATCTTGCCTATGGTATTTTTTTTATGCAGGGCATATTATCTCAAAAGCTTAAACAATGAAAATAGCAATATCATATCCTCCTCTTGTATCCACTAAAGGACGCGCTTTTTTATCCCAGAATAGGCAGTTTCAATGGACACACACAAACAATGTGATATATCCTGTTGTGCCTGCATATGCTGCAACCATGCTCCAAAAGAGCGGCCACTCTGTCTTATGGGATGATGCAAATGCACAACTCCTCCATTTTGATAAATGGATTGCTCGATTGAATGCATTTTCTCCTGATGTTATTTTTTTTGAGACAAAAACTCCAGTTGTAAAACGACACTGGAAATTGATTGATATTATTAAAAGAAAAATGCCTAATGTACAAGTTATCCTTGCAGGAGACCATGTGACTGCATTTCCAGCAGAAAGCTTTGAAAATTGCGCTGTTGATTTTGTATTGACAGGAGGGGATTATGATTTTTTACTCTTAAATTTAGTGAATCATTTTAGCAATAAAGAGAAATTAGAGGGAGGAATTTATTATCGGAAAAATAATAATGTTGAATGCACCGGAAAATTTGTGCTTAATCATGACTTGTGCGCTCTTCCAATTATTGATCGGAGATTGACAAGATGGAAAGATTACTCTATCAATAACTCAAACTATAAATATTTGCCAGGAGCATACACAATGGCAGCAAGAGACTGCTGGTGGGGAAAATGCACTTTTTGCTCATGGACAACACTATATCCTGGAGCGCATTATAGGTGCAATTCACCAATTAAGCTTCTTGATGAGATTGGGATACTTTCAAATAATTTCAAGGTAAAAGAAATCATGGATGATTCAGGATCATTTCCAACTGGTGAATTCCTTGATTCATTCTGCAGGGGCATGATTAAGCGGGGCTATAATAAAAAAATAAAATTTGACTGCAATTTCAGGTTCAATGCTGTATCAAAAGAGCAATTTTTCCTTATGCGTAAAGCTGGTTTTCGCTTTATTCTCTTTGGCCTTGAAAGCGCGCAGCAATCGACGCTTGAGCATGTAAATAAAAATATTAAGATTGAGTATGTTGAAAGGGATTTGACATATGCTAAAAAAGCTGGACTTGATCCGCATATAACAGTAATGGTAGGATATCCCTGGGAATCAAAACAAGATGCTTCCAATACCCTTGACTTTGCAAAACAATTGTTCAGAAAAGGCCTTCTTGACAGTCTTCAGGCGACAATTGTTGTGCCATATCCGGGAACGCCATTATTTGAAGAATGCAGGAAGAATAATTGGCTAAAAACAGAAGACTGGGATGAATATGATATGAGCAAAAGCGTGATGAAATGCCATGTTTCCGATAACGAGCTTAAAGGAATGGTCAAGCAGATGTATAAAGGCGCGTTTTACCCAGGCTTTATTGCGCGGAAGATACTATCTGTAAGAAATTATGATGATGTAAAACATCTGATGAGGTATGGTGTTAAGTTTCTGAAAAAATTGAGGGATTTTTAATGTTAAAGTTCCTTTTCTGGAAGCCATTTTATTTTAATTGTTCAAAAAGATGTGTAATAATCTCCCTTATTATTGCTTTGTTTAACTCAATATAATTTTTGTGTATCATAAATCCCTCGTATGATATGCGATTTCTGTACTCTCTCATTTGCTGCAAAAATTGCCTCATCTGTTCATCTATTTTATTTTGTTTGGCAACATAATCAATAAGCTCTTGATGAGCACCTTCTCCTTTTACTTTAACTCCTTCCCTTATCGTAATAGCCTCTATCAATTTGTGAACTACGTCATAGTAATCTGATAGAGTGTTACTTGGATATTTTTCCATATCAGTATTGCTTAGTCTTTCTAGGGTGATCTCTGCCATCTTTCTTAGCGATTCTGATTTTTGCATATCTGGTTTAACTTTTGTAATCATTTATATCCCTCCAAAAAACCACTTAATACTATCCCATTAATAACGTTATTTTTTAATTCTTTAGCATATGAATTAAAATTATCATTAAAGTGCAATTCAATTTTCCTTCCAAGCTTTTTTTCAAATGAACTAATATCCAATTCTTCCTTTTTACATTCAACAAATAAATCAATATCGCTCTTTTCGATATCTTCACCTCTTTGAAAGCTTCCAAAAAGCACAATTGACTTTGGCATTAGTTTTTCTTCAATAAATTCAATTAATTTTGATTGAAAAATAACTGAAATATTATGAATGGTTTTGTATTTCTTGAAAGTTTTATTGTCTAAATTTGCTGTATAAAGGGGGAATTTTCTATCGCCTTTTTTCTCTACGGATTCTATTAACAACCCATTTTTTACTAATTTTTCTAAATTATTTTTAACAGATGTATGTGCTAATCCAATGCTTCTACTAATATCCATAAGATAGTGTTTCTTAGTTGGGTTAATAAAAAAAAATTCAGCTGTCCTATCCATACTACTTTTTTGTATCATATATTACATATTTGTAAGACGTATTATATAAATGTATTGTTTTTTGGAACTTCCCTAAATAAATTAACGAAAAACATTGTTTTTATATTTTTGAGTAAAATATAATAATAAGTAACGTTATTTTTTTCTTATTAGGGGGAATATTGAATGCCTAAAAGCCGTAAAATGAAAGTCTCAGTTATCGTCACAACGAAAAACGAGGAGAGAAATATTGCTAGATGCCTGGTGAGTGTTAAGAATCAGAGCTACCCAAATATAGAGATAATTGTTGTAGACAATAACTCAAGTGATAAGACAAAGGAGATTGCGAAAAGAGGCAGTAATAAATGAACTCGATTAATAATGAGAAAGAATATATCTCTTTCCTCTTAGAGATAAAGGAGAGAATAAGAAACGCACAGTATGATGCATTAAGAGCAGTAAATAAAGAGCTTATCGGTTTATATTGGGATATTGGCAGGAAAATATCTGAGCAGCAGGAAAAGCGTGGATGGGGAAAGTCCATAGTGGAAAATCTTGCCAAAGACCTGCAAAAAGAATATGAAGGAATAAAAGGATTTTCTGCACAAAACCTATGGTATATGAGGCAATTCTACTCAAGCTACAGCTCTAATACAAAACTCCAGCCGCTGGTTGGAGAAATTAGCTGGGTGAAAAATGTAACAATTATGAGCAAGTGCAAGGATGACTTAGAAAGAGAATTTTACATTAAAATGACTAAAAAGTTTGGCTGGACAAAAAATGTTTTGATAAATCAGATTGAAAATAGGGCGTATGAGAAATACATTCTTAACCAGACAAATTTTGATCAAACATTAACTACACAGCTGCCAAATTATTTATTAAAATACCTCCCCTCAAAAGAAGAATTAATAAAAAAGTTGGAGATGTTATGAAAGAAGATGACAAACCAATTAGTCTCAGTTATCGTCACAACAAAAAACGAGGAGAGAAATATCGGAAGATGTTTGGAGAGCGTTAAGAATCAGAGCTATTCTAATATTGAGATAATTGTTGTTGATAATGATTCGAGTGATAAGACTAAGAAGATTGCGAAGAAGTACACGGGAAAGGTGTATGACCTGAAAAGCGAGGTTGATTTGAAAAATGTTGTCAGTTACAGAGGTGCCCAGATGAATTTTGGAGTCAGCAAATGCAATGGTAAGCTGATTTTTTTTCCTGATGCTGACATGACATTCGACAAAAATTTGATTGGTGAAGCGGTTCAAAAATTGGATAAAATTGATGCGTTTTTTATACCAGAGATTATTAGGGGCAAAGGCTTCTTTGGGAAAATAAGAAATTTTGAGCGCAGCTTCTACAATCAGACATGCATCGACGGAGTGCGAATTGTTAAAAAAGAATTATATTATAAGATAGGCGGCTTTGACGAGAAAAACATAATGTTTGGGCCTGATGACTGGGATTTTACAAAAAGGATAAAAATCAATTCAAGAAAGACAGGAATAACAAAATCTGTTTTATACCATCATGAAGAGGCGCTGACAATTAAATCTTATATTAGAAAAAAGAAAAAATACGTCCATACCTTTGATGGTTACATTAAGAAATGGGGCAAAAATGACCCTGATATAAAAAAGCAGCTTGGAGCGTATTACAGGATGATCGGTGTGTTTGTCGAGAATGGCAAGTGGAAAAAGTTAATAAGCAGCCCTATTTTATCAATAGGGATGTATTTTGTTCGGTTTCTAGTTGCAATAAATTATTTATTCACTCGTTAAAATGGAAAACATTACAGGCGAAAAGCCCTCAGACGCATTATTTGGCAGGAAAGCCTTTTCAGTTAGCTTTATGGTTGCCAATGATTTCAACGAAAAAATAATGCTTGATATAGGCTGCGGCTATGGCTGGTTTGAACTTGCTGCAAATGAAAATAAGTGCAAAAAAATTTATGGCATTGAGCCGTCAGAGAAAGGCTTGATTACTGCAAGGAAGCATATACAAAATAAAAATATTATTTTTATGGCAGCAGATGCATTTTTCCTTCCATTTGAAAAAAACACTTTTGACACAATAGTATGCTGGGAGGTTTTAGAGCATTTGCCAAAAAACTCAGAAATGAGGCTTTTTAATGAAATGCATCGAGTATTAAAGCCATCCGGTCATTTTTATTTATCTACTCCAAATTCTGCTCTATTAAGTAAATTTTCTGATCCAGCATGGCTTATGATGGGGCACAGGCATTATTCACGAGGCAATATCATCGCCATTGCAAAAAAAAGCCATTTTCAAGTTGAAAAAATAATAATAAAAGGCGCGTTTTGGGAAATTTTATCCATCCTCAACCTGTACGTTTCAAAATGGATATTTAGAAGAAAGCCTTTTTTTGAAAAATTCCTGCAAAAAAAGCAGGACAAGGAATACTTAAACGATGGGTTCAACACAATATTCATGAAAGCAAAAAAGGTCTAAAATGTGCGGCATCTGCGGGTTTAATTTTTCTGATGAATTACTTATTAAGAAAATGATTGGAACACTTAAGCATAGAGGCCCAGACCAGGAAGGAATATTTTTGGATAATCAAGTATCACTTGGCCATACAAGGCTTTCCATTATTGACTTATCTGAAAATGGCCGACAACCTATGTCAAATGAAGATGGCACTATACAGATTGTTTTTAATGGGGAAATATACAACTTTAATGAGATAAAAGAAAAACTTCATACAAAGCATAAGTACAAGAGCAATTCAGACACTGAAATTCTGCTTCATTTGTATGAAGAAAAAGGAATTGAAATGCTTAATGAGCTTAACGGAATGTTCGCGTTTTGCATATATGATAAAAAAAAGAAAATCCTCTTTTGTGCAAGAGACAGATTTGGCAAAAAGCCTTTTTATTATTCCATTTATGATAAAACATTTGCTTTCGCATCAGAGATAAAGGCGCTTCTAAATTTAAAAAAATTTGATGTTAATGAATCTTCAGTTAATGAATATTTTATGTACGGGTTTGTGCCTACTCAAAACTCTATTTTTAAGGATATCAATAGGCTGCCTGCGGGCAGCTATCTGACTTTTGACCTAAAAAACAACAGACTGCAAAATGGTATTTACTGGGATTATTCACAGTATAAATTGGGTACCAGCTCATTTGATGAATATAAAAATCAAGTAGAAAAAGAACTTATTGATTCAATTAGAAGAAGGCTTATATCTGATGTTCCGCTCGGAGTTTTTTTAAGCGGAGGAATTGACAGCAGCCTGGTTCTTGGCTGCCTAAGTAAAATTATGGACAGCAGAAAAATAAGCACGTTTAGCATAGGCTTTAAAGAGCCTGCATTTGATGAGTCTGCATTTTCAAGCACAATTGCAAAAAAATACAAAACAAACCATCATTTGCAGATTCTTAGTGCTGGTGATTGCTTAAAGGCTCTTCCTGAAATTATTGAGAAAATGGATGAGCCTATTTCAGACCCTTCGATTATGCCAACTTATCTGCTTTCAAATTATACTAGAAAAAAAGTGACTGTTGCTCTATCAGGAGACGGCGCTGATGAGCTTTTTGGCGGGTATCCTAAATATTTTATATCCAGATATTTGCAATATTACCGCTTCTTGCCAAACCAAATGAAAAGAGTAATTAAAAAAATACTATTATCTCTTCCGACAAGCCCTAATAACTGGCTGTTAAATTATAAAATAAAAAAAGGCGTAGAGTTTATTGATTACCCTTATTATATAAGAAGCAACCTTTGGGTTTCTAACTTTGGAATAACTGAATTAAGACGGCTTTTAAATAATTCAAGAAGCGAAGCGGAGTTGCTTTCTCCTGTTGAAAAATATCATAATTTCTACAAAAACAAGGATATTATAAATGAACTGATGTATATCGATATCAAAATGATGCTCCAGGATATGTACTTAGTTAAAGTTGATCGGGCAAGCATGTTTAATTCCCTTGAAGTAAGATCCCCTTTTTTGGATATTAATGTTGCAAAACTCTCTGCGCAGATGGAATCCATATACAAGGTTAAAGGAACAGCAACAAAATATATCCTAAAAGAAATTGCAAAAAAATATCTGCCAAAAGAATTAATATATCGGAAAAAGAGAGGATTTGGAGTTCCGTTGAATAAATGGATAAAAACAGAATTAAATAAAGAAATCAGAAAAACGATTAACCAAACTAACTTTAATTTAAATAAAAAATATGCGCTTGGCTTACTATCTGATATTGATAAAATAGATTCTTCCCAAAAAATATGGTCAATTTATATATTCTTAAAATGGTATGAGAGATGGGCAAAAAACTAGTTTCAATTATAATTCCTACTTATAATCGGGAAAAAGAAGTCCTTAATTGCCTAAAGAGCCTCTCTTTAATTGATTATCCCAATGTAGAAGTAATTGTAGTTGATAACGCGTCAGATGACAACACAGTAAGAGAAATAAAAAATAGATTTCCTAAAGCAAAAATCATCAGGCAGGCAAAGAATAATGGGGCAGTAGTTGCACGAAATATCGGCGCAAAGGAAGCATTAGGAGATTACATTCTCTTTTTGGACAGCGACAATTATGTAAAAAAAGATTTTCTTTCTGAGTTAGTAAAACTGATGGAAACTGATAAAAACATTGGCTTTGCAGGCCCTAAAATGTATTTTTATCATGATAAAAAAAGGATATGGTATGCGGGCGTCAAAATTAATCTGGCAACCAGCATTACAAAATATATTGGCTCTAATGAAATAGACGACGGCCAGTATGATAAAATAAAAGAAGTTGAGCATATACCAAATTGCTGGCTTGTCCGTAAAAGCATAATTGATAAAATCGGCTTGATGGATGAGACATTTGTTATGACATATGGTGAGGCAGACTGGCCGATGCGTGCAAAAAAAGCAGGATATAAAGTGATGTTTTGCCCGTCATCAATTGTATATCATAACATAGAATTGCCTGGCAGCGCAAAAGGACTGAGGGGTGAGATTGGTTTTGATACCCCTTACAGGATTTACTATCTTGCCAGAAACAGGACTATATTTATGAGAAGATATGCAAAACAGGTTAATTTCATAGTATATATTGTAATTTTTCTACCAATAATTTCCCTTTGGTATATCTATAATTTTGCCAGGTACAAAAGAATGGACTTATTGGTCCCTTTCTTGAGAGGAGCTTTCGATGGGATATTTTATGGGCTCTTTATAAAAAAGGTGAGAGGGAAATGAAGATATTGTTGCTTAATCCTGGATGGCTATTGAAAAAAGAAGATGCAGATTTTTTCAGGATAAGCCAGCCTGACAGCCTTGGATATATCGCTGCTGCACTTAAAGAAGCCGGCCACAATGTAAGGCTGATTGATGCAGCATCAACAGGTTGGAAAGAATCCTGTTTTTCTGAAGGGAATGTTTATTTTGGCATGCATATAAAAAAAATAATTGAGGAAATAAGACTATTTTCTCCAAATTTAATAGGTGTGCCGCTAATCTCAAGCTTCCTGAAAAACAACGGCTTTTTTGCATTGAGCAAGATTAAAAAAGCGTTCCCTGATATATTGACTGTTGTTGGAGGGGCTCATGCAACTGTTGCTGTAGAAGAATGCCTGCAAAAGGAATTTATTGACTTTGTGGTAATTGGGGAAGGAGAAAAAACAACACTTGAATTGGCTAATGAATTAAGCGCAAAAAATCCTGAATTTGAAAAAATAGATGGGCTTGCTTTTAAGAGAAAAAATGGGATTGTCATTAATAAAAAAAGGGAGTTGATATCAAATCTAGATGCCTTGCCTTTCCCATCAAGAGAACTTTATCCAATGGATAATTATTTCATTGCTGCAAAAAAATTAATATCGACATTTGCACTTTCTACATATGGAAAAAAATGGGCTACAGTCATAACCAGCCGGGGCTGCCCTTATAATTGTATTTTTTGCTCAATCTATCTTAGCATGGGCAGGAAATGGAGGCCAAGAAGCCCAGAAAATGTGATTCTTGAGATTGAGCAGCTTATACAAGATTATGGCATAGAATATATTGCATTTTTAGATGACAATATGTCACTTGATAAGAGCAGAATGAAAAGGATATGTGAATTGATTATTTCCCGCAAGCTAAGAATAAAGTGGAGCACGCCTAATGGCCTGCGAGCAGACACATTGGATGAGAGCTTGTTGCGGCTGATGAAAAAGTCAGGATGTGAACGAATTGCTGTAGCTGCTGAGAGCGGAAGCCAGAGAGTTGTTGATCAGATAATAGGAAAAAATCTCCAGCTGACAGAGGTTGTAAGAGTTGTTTCGATGTGCAAGAAAATAGGATTAAAGGTTGATTGTTTTTTTGTTATGGGTTTAATTGGTGAGACAAAAAAAGATCTAGGAATGACTGTAGATTTTGCAAGGCATCTGCACAAGATTGGAGTGAGCGGCTTAAACATTGCGATTGCAACCCCTTTTCCAGGAACAGAGTTCTATAAGCAATGCATTGAAAAAAAATTAATATCAACGAATTTCGATAAGTTTACCATGTTTCGTGGGGATTTTTACATAGCCACAGAGGATTTCAGCGCTGAAGAGCTTAGGATGTACAAGAAGAGGGCAGATAAAATAATCTTTTTTCATAAGGATTACCTGCGGTTTCTAATATTATTGCTGCTTAATGACCCTTTAAAGTTTATCAGGTTCTTTATTAATCATATCAAAATGTTTTTAAAAACATGAAAGATTTAATAAGGTTCAGTCAAGTTATCTAAAAATTTAAAAAAAAATGAAAATTCTGTTCGTAATTCCATGGATGAAATCGCTCTTTGGAGATGAAAGAACTCCTCCAGGCCACCCTCATCTGGGAATTGCATATCTATCAGCAGTCCTAAAGCAAGAGGGGCATAATGTTCGTGTTTTTGATCAGGGGATTGAAAAGGATGATTCAAAATTATACTCTCTTATTGAGGATTTTAAGCCGAATATAATTGGTATTACTGCATTTAGCTATTGCATGAAATTTGTGAAAGAGCTGATTAATGAGATAAAAAAAAAATCAAAAGCCCCAATTGTGATAGGCGGCCCCCACGTGGCTGCTCTGCATTCAGAAATTTTACAAAAGACAAAAGCTGATTTTGCAATAAAAGGCGAGGCTGAAAATTCATTTATTGGTTTTCTGAATAATCTTCCATCCGGAGATTTTGCAAAAGCTGATGGCCTGATATGGAAGAAGCCAAATGGCGAAATAATAGAGAATAAAGATGCAGCTTATATAAAAGATCTGGATTCTATTCCTTTCCCTGATTTTGCAGTCTTTGATTTCAAAAGATATAATTATTACCAGAACAAAACAATACCTCTTCTTACATCAAGAGGATGCCCTTATGGATGCAATTACTGTTCAGTTCGGCTTTCAATGGGCAGGGGATTTAGGCCAAGGAGCGCTGATAATGTCATCTCAGAGATAACGCTCTGGTATAATAGAGGATTCACCAATTTTGAATTCAATGATGATTGCTTTTCATTAGATCTTGGCAGGGCAAAACTTATCTGCAGGAAAATACTTGAGAGCAAGATTAAAATTACATGGCAGCTTTATAATGGAATAAGGGTCGATAGGGTTGATTATGAATTGCTATTGCTTATGAAAAAAGCAGGCTGCATATTCATTTCATACGGAAGCGAGTCAGGTGTACAGGATATAATTAATAAAATCGGAAAGGGAATCAGGCTTGAGCAGGTTGAACAAGCAGTCAATCTGACAAACAAGGCAGGGATTAAGAATTCTGTAAATTTTATAATTGGCCATCCAGGAGAAACCTATAGCCTTGCGTTAAAATCAATTCGGTTTGCCTCAAAATTAAGGACTGGCTTTGTTAATTTTTATAATGTCATTCCTTATCCAGGAACTACGCTTTGGGATTGGATTGAGAAAAACGGAAAATGGCTTTACCCAAAGGATTACATACTGGAGAATGTAGGAAGCCGTGATTTAACGCCAGTATTTGAGACAAATGAGTTTAGAAGAAATGATAGGATTAAGGCGCTTAAACTTGGATTTGCATTGTATGAAAAAACAATCATGAAATTCAGGCTTGGTGGATTTGTCGGAACATCTGCTTATTATTTTACAAGGGTGCCGTTTGTCTTTCGGGCAGCAAGATACATTGCACTTGAAAATAAATTTGGAAATTTAGTTTATAATATAATGACCGGAAAGTCCAGAAAGTGAGTTGCGTTAATGGAATACAGTAAATTTAATGATATAATTACTCAGATAAGAAAAGTAGTTCACAATAAAAATAAAAGTCCAAATAAGTGGTGTTATTTAACTAGCATAGAATACATGGTTGAATCCCGCATATACCTTAATAGTATGCATAATGATTTATTAAAAGTAAAAAATTACCTCAAAGAAGGCGACCATATTCTTGACTTTGGAACAGGCAGCGGGATTTTTGCGATGCTGCTTTCAAAATATAATGTATCAGTTGATGCTATTGATACAATTGAAAACAAAAGCCAGTCTGATCCCAATTTTAATGATACAAAGATAAAGCAAAAGGAGATATGGCAAGAATTCAAAAAAAAATTCAATGTTGACTTTAGGCATTATGACGGAAAAAAGCTTCCATTTCCAGACAACTGCTTTGATGTAATTACAACATATGCAGTAATTGAACATATAACAAAATCAGACCTTAAAATAGTAATGCCTGAATTACAAAGAGTTCTTAAGCCCGACGGACTTTTGTTTGTTTTTAAGCTCCCAAGAAAGTTTGCTTATATTGAATATGTGGCAAAACTATTAAATCTGGGCGGACATGAGGATTTATACGGAGATAGGCATTCAAAATTATTTTTTAAAGAACATGGTTTTACGACTTTAGAATATTGGAAATCTGTTCTTTTCTTTGAATATCCCGGCAAGATTACTAATAAGCTCTATTGGATTTTTATTAATCTTGAGAAAATATTTAACAGAACTCCTCTGATGCTGTTTTCGCATGATAACAATTTTGTGCTCAGAAAATCAAGCCAACCAGAAAACGCTGAGGTTTTGATGATTGCTCCAACTTTTCTTCCTGTTGTTGGGGGAAGTGAAACTCATATAAATGACCTTGTGAATTTTCTTTCAAAAAAAAATATTTATGTTAATTTAATAGCCTGCACGTATAACAAAAAGGAAACTCCATATGTTGAAAAGCACAAGAACCATCAAATAATAAGAATTAAATGCTTAGCTCCCTGGATGAATGAATTGTTTAAGTTATCTTCTGTGTCCTATTTTATTTTGATTGCTCCTATTCAGATTTTATTTTCAGTTTTTTTTATGGCAAAACACCATAAGAGAATTAAATTTGTCCATGTGCATGCTTTTACAGCAGGATTTTGCGGGATAATTCTGAAAATTTTGTTTCCAAAAAAAAGATATGCGCTTAGTGTCCATGGCATTTATTTTAGCAAAAATCCAAAACATCTAAGGTATAATAAGTATGCGGGCTATATTCGGTTCATAAGCAGTTTCTATGACAGAATATTTGCTATTGGCAAAAGATCAGCAGCTGAACTTGCTGAAATAGGAATTGACATGAAAAAAATCATCAGATATAGGTATTGGGTTGATGAAGGCATATTTAAACCAGTTCGAGTTGAGAAGAAAAAAAGATTGCAAGTCCTCTTTGTAGGAAGGCTTATCCACGCTAAAGGAGTTGATATACTGCTTGAAGCAGCTAAAAAAATGAAAGATATTGATTTTTTATTTGCGGGTGAAGGAGACCTTACAGAACAAATTAGTTCTGCCCTAAAAAAATACAATAATATTAAGCTTCTTGGCAGGTTAAATCAAGAGGAGCTGCCTTTTTATTATTCTTCGTCGGATTTAACTATTCTTCTATCACAAAATGATGGTGAGGGACTGCCGCGAGTGCTTATTGAATCATTATTTTGTGGAACTCCTGTTATAGGCACTGACTGCGGCGGGACTAAAGAGCTAATAAGCTCAGATGTGGGGTTTATTGTCAAGCGAGATATAGATAGCTTAATAAGATGCCTTGAAACGTACAAAAATAATTTAAGCTTACAAAAAAAATTAAAGGCTAATGCAAGGAAATATGCACAAGAAAATTTTTCAATCAATGAAGCAGGAGTATTTATTGAATGGTACAAAAATCAAAACAAAAATTAAATTTGGGATGCGGGCAAAAAAAGCTTAAAGGATATATCAATGTAGATTTCAATCCAGAAACTAGCCCGGATATAATTCATGATCTTAATAATTTTCCGTATCCTTTCAAAGACAATTCCTTTAAAGAAATATTACTAGACCATGTGCTTGAGCATCTTAATGATCCTATAAAAGTAATAATCGAGCTTAACAGGATATCGAACCATGATGGATTAATAATTGTAAAATCTCCTCATTTTTCATGCAACTGGCTGCATCCTGGCCACAAAAGTGCAATAAGCTCGATGCTTTTTTCGTATTTTGAGCACAAGGGAAGTGATTATTATGGCCAATGCAAATTTAATGTTCTTAGTATCAAGCTTAAATGGATGCGTAACCCCAAATTAAGAAATTTTATTGTAAGAGGAATTAATGCAGCAATAAATTATTTAGCAAACCTAAATATTGGATTTTGCCAAAGGGTTTGGTGCTACTGGGTTGGCGGGTTTGAAGAAATTGAGTTTCGTGTGAATGTAAAAAAATGAAGAAAATATCAGATTCAATTGTATTGAATCCAAAGAATGCAATAAGGATATTCAATTCAGGAGTTTCATGCCTTATTCAAGGCCAAAAATCAGGCCTGCCGCTGCGGCTTCAGGTAGAGCTATCAGGCAAGTGCAACCTGGCATGTGAAATGTGCCCGCATTCTTATCTTGATAAAAAAAATAAGACTTCAGGATTCATTTCCTTTGAGACATACAAAAAATTATTTGAGCAGATAAATCCCCTTCTTGTTGATTTTACTGGCCAGGGAGAAGCTATGCTAAATCCTGAGATATACAAGATTGCAGATTATACGAATAAGAAAGGTGTACGGTTCGGATTTAACTCAAATTTCACTCTGCTTGGAAAAGAAAATTTCTACAGGCTTTATAAAACTGGAATTTGTTATCTGGGACTTTCTTTGGACAGCATAAACAAGAAAACCTATGAGAAAATTAGAATAGGGGCTAGTTTTGATAAAGTAATTTCAAATTTTAAGGCAGCATTAAAAATAGATGTTCGCAAAATATTGACCATCGGAACAGTTATAACTGATTTAAATATTGATGAACTTGAGGACATTATTCTTTATTGCAGAAAGAATTTTCCAGGAGTTCCTTTTGTTTTTTCTCCGCCTCTTTCTTATGGCCTTGAGGTGATGGAATCATATTTTAAGGAAAAAGAGATTTTTACTGCCAAAAAAAGATATTTTATTTCAAAGATTAGTAAAGTGAAGCAACTTGCGTCAAAATTAAATCTAAAAGATACTGCTGTTTCTTTGGCAGACAGCCGTGATTATTTTTCATCTGATCGTACCTTAAATACAGATAAAGCCTGCTATATGCCATATCTGAACCTCATGGCGTTTAGCAATGGCAATGTCTACCCTTGCTGCTACATGCCTTTTAACAAGAATCCGTTTGGCAATGTATTTTATGAAAATTTTAGTGATATTTGGAATAACAAAAAATTTTTTGCGTTCAGGAAAGCGCTTAAGGCCAATAGGAAATCAATTAGAGAATGTTCACTTTGCAGGTTTACCTCAAGCCAAGCAAAATATCTCTTGCCTGTTAGAAGGATGCTTTTCTTGAAGTAATGGCGTAAATAATTCTTTAGGATCTACGGCTCCATAATTATCAGCGGATTATAAATCTCAACATCGCAATTAGGCTCAATAAAAATTATTGCTTCTCCTTCATTTTCATTTGCATCCATTTTTCCTAAAAAATACAGTATTTCATAATTTTTTCCAAGTGAATCTGATGAAAACAGGTTGTAATGGCTAAGCCTTGTCATGTGGCCTGAGGCAGGATAGATTCCAATCCTTGCGCACCCCTTTTCAGTAGCTTTTACCCATGATACGACAGCGATATTAGGCTCGATATGGTATGATTCACTAAAATACTTTTCGAGGTTTAACTTTATTTTTACTTTTCCAGCTTCTTGTTTTGTTGAAATGTACATTACTGAGGAATTAGCATTGTTTACCATTACATTAGCGCATGACAGGTTGATGTTTATGCTAAGCACATTTTGGCTTGTATCGCATAAACTATTATTTGGTATTATGTTAATTATTGTTTTTTGCATATTTTCAACTGAAAAGTCAGGAAATGGTGATATAGTTTGCTTGGACTTATCTATTATATTATAGCTGTCAAGAAGGATTGTTTGTTCATTTTCAATTAGTTTCTCTTCATTTGCTACTCCGACAAAGGCATATGTTTCGTCGCTTAGTGTGATGTTAAGGATTGAATGCTGGCCGAAAGTTGCGGCATAGATACTATCCATTTCCTTATCGTACGCAAGCTGCTCTAAATGAATTCCTGAGATATTTACCATCTCTTGCAATATTTTTCGAGATTTTTCAAGGATGTAAATCTTGTTTTCAGGTGTTATTTTTAGTATATATCCATCTGCGCCTTCATGGAGCGTGTTTGAAACATAAATGTTTCCTATTATATCCTGTATTAGTCCTCGTGGCTCTGAAAAATATTCTGATTTCAGAGTTGATATTTGCGCTCTGCTGTTTATTTTATAAATGAGATTTAAGCTTGTGTCAGTAGCATATATTGTGTTGTTGGAAGCAAACAAAATTCCCTGAATGCCGCCGAATATGCCTGTAAAATTTAACAAGCTCTCTTTTTTTCCGTTTCCTTTTATTTTAGTAATCTGGCCTGCATCTGTGAAAATCAGCGTATTTTCTTCTTTTGAATAATCCATGCCGAATAACGCTTCTTCCGTATCTGCGATTTTAATTGTTTTCTGCTTATTTATATCAGCCAAGAATATTTTCTTCCCAAGATAATCCCCAATAAAAATGCTGTCACCATCTTTATGCTTAACTAGCATGATGCTGTCGATTTTTTGATTGTCAGCCTGTATTTTTATTTCACTAACATTTTTATTGCCTATTTCGAATTTGTATATTGTGTCAGTTTCCAGATAGTAGTTAGTGAAAAAAACAGCCCCGTCACTTGCCAGGCTGATGCTGTAAGGATATATTGATGTATTTGTCCACAAGATTGAAGCTTGCTTGGAACTCCCTTTTTTATCCGAAGCTTCTCCATAGATAGAAACATCATCATCAGCTTTTTTTTCGGAGCCAATAATAGTTTTTCTTTGCGCCAAATCGTCGTCCATATCTTCGATTGCTTCATTGTCATATTGGCTGATTGGCGCATCATTGTGTCTAACAGCAAATTCACTTGGTTTGATATGGTAGGTCCTGCCTTGATATAAAGAATCCAACATAAGGCAGGCTGCTATAGATGCGAGCAATGTTAAAAAAACAATTAACAGCAGATTTTTCCTAATAAATGCAGCTATTTGCATGTCTTCTTCTTTTTTAAATGCCACATAAAGAAATATTCCGAATACTATCAGTAGCGCATAAATTGCTGCCTGGTAAATACTTTGAGGATAATAGTAAATCGTATATATACCGGGCTCTTCTGCATGCCATCCGTTTGCATAAAAATTGACCGAAAAATGCTTATTTTCTTTTTTTTGGAAAAATTGCCCCAGCATTGAAGGTTTGCCTTTTACAAGAACCCAATTATCATCATATGCCTCAGAAAAAATTAGAAATTTATTAGATGAAGTCTTATTCACAATAAACATAACTGGGCTTTTTTTTATATAAGTGTCATCTGCCCCGCCATATATCTCTTCTGCGGGAACGACAAGATTGGCTTTATTATAACCCGGGTTCCAAACCTGCAGATTTTCAAAGGCTCTTATGGAATGATTATAATGCTGCAAATAAGATGAAGTATAAATATGCATATTGGTATTTTGAAGATTAATGATTTGCAGCTTTCCAAACTGCTTTTGTTCGTATCCTGAGTTGTGCAGGTATGAAATAAAGCTCAAATATTTTTTACCGGTTATAGGATACCAATCATTGTTTCCTTCAATATAGCCCCAATTTGCATCCTCGTGCAGTAAAAGATACTTTATGTTGTATATTTTAAACAAATAGTCGAGCATTGGGCTTATTGAGCTTTCGGAAGGTTGTTTATCAAAAGGGGAATTGTTGGAATAATTCATGAGAATTTTTAAGTAGTTTATCGTGCTATGCTTTTTGCCATTGGTTTCAATTCTAAGATAAAAATCTCTGGCAGGATTCTCTTCAGTAAAAGAAATGCTTTTTTTAGTAATTTTTTCTGATATAAACGTATTGTCATATATCTTTTTCCAGTGTTTCATATCACTGCTGATGCTTAATGCTTCACCGTAATCGTTATGCTCAAAGCTGCTGTATTCAACTAATCCATTTACAACTTCATTGCTGTTAGAGAGATTAAGGATTATGTACCCCGGATGGTAAAGTATTATCTGTCCGCTTGAAAAAAGAGAAGAATAGCCCTTTGCGCCAGGCAAGGAATTCTTAAAAACTGTTACATAATTTTGTGAAAAAGTCTTCTCATTAAAGCCATACTCAGGGATTTCATAGGTAAATATGATCTTATCATCAATCTCATTGAAGGAGACTATTGAGATGTTGCTCAATGCTAAAGATAATTCTTCAACTAGTGGCTCCATCTTATCAGATATTCCAATAAAATCTGAACTGAACAAATAAGGGTATGGGTTAGAGCCTTGAAATCCATGTTCCCAGTAAAAGGCAGACTGATAGTTTGTGCTTATCGGCATTGGAAGCACCCTGTAATCTTCTTTATCTGCCTCAAGATAATCATTTGCCAATTCATAATATTGCGGAACTTTAAAGGAGCTTGACCTAAGCAATTTTCCCTCTTCAACAAAATCATATCCACTAAATACAGGCAATGCAAAAATCACAAATACTATGCTTATTGCAGCCTGCATCGCTATTTTTAACTTATTGTTTTTTATGCTTAATAATATTGCGTCAATCGACAATCCAATCAAGATTGAATAAAAAAGAGTGTAAATCAGGTTGAGTTTAGTTAGGTTTCTAAAAACAGTAATAAAGAATGGGATTTTCTGAAACACAACTGAATTGATAAAGCCAAAAGGAGGCTTTAGCCCGTTCTCAATTGCAATTATGCATAGCAGGCCAAATAATGTAAAATAGTACAAAGACTTGTTTGGAAGCCTAGTAAGCTTGATGCTAAACAGCGCAAGGCTAACAAAAAGAAATTCAATTATTATTATATACGGTGTTTTTAATATATGATTTGCATATGGAAAAAAAACATCTTCCCCCCTGAACTTTAATAGATAGTTTTGGCCATATGGAAAGCCGATAAAGGCGTACCTTATGTATGCGCTTGCGCCTTCCATCACAGATACATCTGTAGTTCCTTCAATATTTGAGGATAAAAGGTTTGTTTGCATTGAAAAAAGGCTCGGAAGAATCCAAAAGCTGTTTAATAGCATCCATAGCAAAAGGAATGTTGCAGAATATTTAGCGACAAATTTTTTTTCATCTTTAAAAAAATAATAAACAGCATAAAAGATCATCGGCAAAAATTGAATTATTATAAGGCCCGGATTTGTAAATGAATACGATGAGAACAGCGTAATTATAACAACAGAGCTAAGTACATATCCCACTTTTTTTTTCTCAGCTAACCCTTTTATGAAAAGTGCAGT
Organism: archaeon; assembly: GCA_043801855.1. GTDB lineage: Archaea > Nanobdellota > Nanobdellia > Woesearchaeales > GW2011-AR15 > CAYTWW01. The sequence goes on from JAZDLQ010000103.1 coordinate 56,695, forward strand.
AGTGAGCGGAAGAGTTGCAAAAAGAGTAAAATAAAATAAATGAAGCATTACTCCTATTCCAAATGCGTAAAACATTGAGCAAAAAATCCTGCTAAAAAATCTCATCTCCAAAACACGGCATAGATAGTACATTGATGCAGCAGAACCAAAAATTATCAGGAGATAATACACCCTTTGGGAAAGTTCTGGCCCAATAGCCGATATGATTAGGCTAAAAAACCCGAAAGGGAAAATCATAGGAGATGCTCTCGTCATGGAATACCCAAGGGAATCAGGCGTCCACATATAAATTAGTGATTTGAAGTATTTGATGTCAAGCAGCGGCCAGAAATGATCGTAATACCAAATCATTGTGCTTTTTTTAAAAAATCGAGTAATTATAAATAGCGACATTAAGAATAAAAGGCAAAGCCCAAGTAAATTCTTTTTTTTTTCAAGTTTCATTATCTATGCCTTTTTCTTACGCTTATAAGCAGTATTGGGTATGCAATAATGATTATAATTGTTAAGCTTAAAAATACATTCAGGTACGTCTGAGGATAGAAAAAAAGAGTATATCTCCCTGCATCAGCAATATGCCATGCATTCGCATAGAAGTTTACTTTTATGTGGTTGAAGCCATCATTTAATCCTAATCTGTCAAAAAAAGAGGGGCTGCCCTTTACAAGTCTCCAGTTATCGTCATACCTTGCTGATAAAACAAGGTATTCTGGCATGCTTGATTTTTTTTCGACAATAATTTCTGTAGGATTCGCAATATTGTATTCTGCAATTCTCATGTTTTCAACAGGCGCATTTGGGCTAATAATAAATTCTTCATCATATTTTTGAGCGTCTTTGATGTTTAGATTAGCAAATGTTGCTTTACTGAATTTTTCAATACTGTCCACAAAGTAGACATATTTTGCTTCTTCTTCAAGCTGGGTTATGCTAACCATTCCAATATCAACAGATCTATTATTGTTATCATCACTAAATAATTTAAGAAAATTTAGGTACTGAAATTTTGTATTTGGATACCAATCATTGGACCGCAATGCTATGTAATTCCAATTTGTGTCTTTATGAAACAAGATAGAATCAATATTATAAAGCGACAGTACATGCTTAATTAGCTTAAAATCAATGTTGTCCTTGCTTAAATCGTTTTTATATTTAATACTGACATCAATCGCAGAAATCGTCTGGTGCTTTTTAGTATTATTTGAGAGCTTAAAATAAACAAAATTGGCTCCATTAGCGTATTCACTTTCTGCAAGCTTTTGTGTGTATCCTGCATTATCGGCATTATTATTTAGCAGTTCAATCCAGTTTAGGCCATCTCTGCTGATGCTGATTCTCTCACCATAATCCTTATGATTATAGCTCCTGTATTCGAATGCGGCATTCTGTATTGGGTATCCAACATCAAACTTCCATATAATCTCACTAGGTTTTTCTGAAACCAGCTGTCCGCTTTCTATTGACCAATTATTGTAATTATGGTCTGAAGTTAAATTACCTTGGAGATAATTAAATGCTGCAATATCCGTTTTTCTGAAGCCATTCTTATCTATTTTATAATTATAGTACATATATTCATCGGTTCTTACCAATTTGCAGCCTGTGCCAGCAAGATTTGCACTGATATCAATGAAGCTTACTGTTGAATGCTTTCTGCCATTGCTCTCTAATTTCATCATCATCCTGTTTTTTCCATGCAGATAACGAGAAGAAATATTTTTTACACTAATTACATTATCACTTAGCGTATTATTAAATATCAAAAGCCACTCATTGCTGTCGCCAGATAAATATATCTTTTCTCCGTAGTCATTATGGTTAAAGCTTCTTAAAGAGACATTGACCTCGTTTATCGGGCAGGTAAATGAATAATCCCATATTAAATAACAGTTGCCTGTGCAAACTAATTGGCCGCCGTCTGCAAGCCATGGACTATGTTCTGCATCGCCATTAAATCCATTCAAGCTTGATACTCTCTCTTCATAGAACCCAAAATACGGCACTTGGTAATAGAAGATGCCATCACCTGAGAGATATTCAAGTGGCATCCTCGAGATGTATCCAGAGAGTGTATCAAAAAGAAAATCTGAGCCCCACTTTGATCCTATTACATTTTTTTTGAATAGGTATGGGTAAGGATTTGAGCCCTGGTAACCTTTATCCCAGTCCAACGCAAGTTGATATGTCTTTGTTAAAGGCATTGATAATGCTCTTGCGTCCTGGTTTGATTCTGCCAAATATTTATCAGCAGCACTGTAATAGTCTGGTATTTCAACACTTGAGCTTCTTAAGAATTCTCCTTTATCAACAAAATTATATCCTTTCCATACAGGGAAAGAATAGGCTATGAAAATCACAATCAATATTGCATAGACTGCTTTTGGGAGCTTTTTTTTCTCAATAGTATCAATTGATTTGCCTATCATCAATGCAGCAAGCATCATCACAATTAAGTTGAATTTTGTCAAATTCCTAAAGATAGTTATAAAAAAGGGAATCTTTTGGAAAACAAATGTGTTTATGGTGCTAAATGGTTCCTTAAGGCCGTTCTCAATAATAATTAATAACAAATAAAAAAAGAATACGAATAGATAAAAAGAATAATCTTTTGAATTTGGAAAAACCAAAAATAAAATCATCAATAAAAAAAATAAAAAACCTATAAATATGACGATTGGATTTTTAAGGAAATGATTTGCCCACGTAAATATAACGTCTTTTTCAAATTTGGAAAAATATCCCTGGCCATAAGGAAGATTAAGCATAGCATATTTAATGTCAGCGCTCACGCCTTTCATTACAGTTATATCAGTCATACCTGAAATCTCTGAGCTTTCTAAGTTTGATTTAATCGAAAAAAAGTTGGGCACTATCCAAAATGAATTAATTAATAGCCAAAAAAAGGCAAGGGCAAGTGAAAACTTAATTACATGCTGCTTATTTTTTTCAGTAAATAAAAAGAAAATCCCTGCAAATAAGAGAGGCAGCCATTGAATTATAATATATCCTGGGTTTGAATATGCTGAAGTTCCAGTAAATAGCCAGATAACCGAGAACAAATATATATAGGGAAATTTTTTCTGCTTTTTTATGCCATTTATATAAAGGCCAAAATATAATGGCATGAACGCAAACAAGGTAAGGTATGAAAATCCAAAAATCAGGCTAAGGCCAAATGCGTAAAAACATGCGGAGAAGAATCTGGAAAACTTTGAGAGATTTAGTATTGAACATAAATAATACATAGATACTGCAGCAGATGCAATGATAAAAAAATAATATACACCTTGTGATGTTAGATTGCTTAAACCAATAAAATCAATTATTCCAATAAAAAGCCCCATCGGAAGAAGATTAGGTATTCCCCTGACAAATGACATTCCAATTCCATCAGCATTCCACGTATATAAATTAGATAAGAAATATTTTATTCCTAAAATTGGCCAGAAATGATCAAAGTGCCATATTGGAAGACCATCATTAAAATAATTTAGAGTTACAATTAATGATAATAATAACAGAATCGATATGAGAATCCATGATTTTCTTAGAAGTTTTATTAACACTTTATTTTTAACCTATTTATTATCTGTTTTTGTAAAATTAGCGATAGCCATTACAATTGTACCTGCCAAAAGCAAAAGAAATACTGCAATGGATGCGTTTTCAGCAAGGCTATCTCTACCAACTATCATGGCAAAAGGAATAATCGGCAGTATTACAAACGAAATTTTATAAAGTGAATCAGAACGAAGATAATTCAGTTCTGGTATGCTTGATACAAGAGACCTAATCGTCATTGCAAATTTTTTCATAATAATTTTTAAGATATTTATAGTAATATTAAGTGGTTTTATCAATAATATATTGCAGACAGCATCAAAAGCTTCATCAACTAGTTTATTCTGGAAAAAATCGTCTTTTATTTCGTTCACCCCGGATATAATTTCATTTGGTACTTAATTTTATCTTATTTAGACCACCATACAATGGAAATATCATAAAATCATCATAATTATTTACAACCTTAGCATTATTATAATTCGCATAAAGATGCAATATTAATTTTTCGGTGCAATTTTCTGGCATAAAAATAGTTGAATATTTTTTCCATTCATTTGATGAATTTAAAGCAACATTTATATTGCATATTCCACAGCCGCTGTCCCAAAGGCAAATATATGGATTGTCTCCCTTATAATAAAATGAAATTGAATATGATTTTGCATTTTCAATTTGTTTTATCTCCTGATTTACGCATGCGCAATGGCTGCTTGATCCTAATTCAAGAGAATATTTTTTTTCAATTGAATTATTTGATTGTATTGCAAAAATACTTTCAGTGCCAGACTTGCCCTTGCAGCAATCCTTTACACCACTCCACGTCCCTTCCTCAAAACCGCCATCTTTAAGCAGATTCTCACCAGTTCCAGGAAACTCAATCTTCAAAGAATGCTCTCCTTTTTTTAGCTTCATGTCTCCAATGTTCACCCACATGTAATCCTCTCCAAACACTTTTTGGGTAAAATACTTTTCGTCAACAGATATTTTATTTTTCCTGTTCTCAAAATTAGACAATATATATAGGTTATAATTGCCTGTTTCATTAATGCTGAATTTATACAGGGCAGAATTGCCACTTACCTCTCCATTGGATAAGTCAATATCTATTTCAACACTTTCGCTGCTAAAAGAATCATTGCCATCCAATATTGAATTTAGCGCAATGAATATAATAAGTAATACGCCAGCTGCAGCAAAGATTGCCTCTGCTGCATTAATCAGATGCTTTCTAAAATTTTTTTTAACTTTTATCATTCTTTTTTTATCTGGCTCAATTGCAGCTTTTATCTTTTTTAACGGTGTATAATATTTGGAATGTGAATCATCCTGAAATATTGTCTCATCTTTAGGAATTTTAATCTTATGAATAACACTCACCCCATGCTAACGATTTATCTAGGCTAATATAAATTTTTTGCAAAATCGAAAGATTTAAGAAGAATTTCTTCCAAGGTTGTTAATATGGGCAGAATTGTTGAGCTTAACAATATGGAATTTAGGATTAGTCCTGTTAGGCTGAAATACTTGTTGGACTTATACAAGTTATCAAATGAAGAATTTCTTTCAAAATTACAGGGCACTAATAAAAATATAGTTTTATCATTGGACGATATAAGTCAGATATTACAAGATAATAAAAAAGTGAAGCTTACCTTATTAAAAAAAATGGATAATATCTTTGGGAAAGGAGTTAATTGGCTTATTTCTAAGAGGGGTTTGCCTTCCAAGGAAAAATTTAGTCTTTTTTTTAGAAAAGATAAATTTAACTCGAGAATAAATATAGGCTCAATTAGGATAGTTGAAGAATTTGAAAGAAAGAAAGATGAAATTGAAGCTTATTGCAATAACATTAATTATAAGGCCATAAAAAAATTAAATTATAATTTAACTGATGATCCTGACTTTGTCGCAAAAATTATAAGGAAGAAGTTTGATGAAACCAGAATTAAATTAAAAAAGGAGGCTCTTTTAAGAGAAAATAATTCAGATAGGGATTTTTTGGAAAATTTAATTCGGATCATTGAAGAGTTTAATGTTTTTGTTTTTGAATTTACCGAAAACTGGAATAAAAAAGATAAAGCAGATTTTAACGGTTTTTTCATGAGTCCAAACCTGATTGTCATAAAACGGCAGCAAAACTATTTTAAAAGGGAGATTTTTACATTAATGCACGAATTTGCGCACTACTTAATTAATGAAGAAGAAATTGATGAAGAAGTAGGCGAGTCTTTAAATCAAGGAAAAGTCGAAAATTGGTGTAACGAATTTGCATATCAATTTTTAATTGCTGATTTTGATAATAAAATTAAGGAATTAGATGAAGCTGTTTCTTCAAATGGTTTTCACAAAGAATTGCTAGAAGAGATTTCTAAAAAAACCAGGTTAAGCACTTTAGCTTTATATACCAAGCTAAGAATTATTAATAAAATATCCGCAATGTCATATAGTAAAATATATGATGAGATTATTGATTCTATTAACAAAGAAATTCAAAAAAAAAAGGAAGCTGCAGAGCTTGAAAGACAGATATTAAAAGAAAAAGATCAAAAATCATTTACAAGTTCTCCCAAGCCAATTGAATCTAATTTGTTTAAAGAAATCCTTAAAATTAATTATTTTGAAGGCAATATTAGTGAGGGTCAAGTATTGGAATCCTTAAAATTAAAGAATAAATCAATAAATGAGGTAATTTATTCATGAAATTTGATATACTGCTTATTGATGCAAATAGTATTATCAATTTTATGAGGTATTATCATAAATATTTTGCCTTTTATGATGTAAAAGAAAAAAAAACCTGAATTTCAAATAATATTCAAAGGATTACTGGACTTCCTAATTCAAAAAGTCAAGTCAGGTGAAATAATAATATTAGACAAAGTAAATGATGAATTGTTGAGTTCTGATTTAAATGAATTTAAGGTTGCAATCAAAGATTTAATTATAAATAGTTTGGTTGTCTTTAATGAAGTGGGGGACTTAATAGAAAAATATAGAATTCTGGAAAATGAAAAATTAATCGATGATCAAGATAAAATTAATGCAGAATTAGAGCTTTATGAAACAAAATATGCAGATTTATTTCTAGTTGCATATGCAAATAAGTTAAAATCAGAAGGCAAAAAGGTTTTATTAATTACTGAAGAAAAGTTTGGAAAAGAAGGAAAATTAATCCCTAAAATTCCAATTATCTGCAAAAAAGAAAATGAAAATACTCATTGTAGAAATATGCCATTCGCATTATTTGAATTTTACAACGAAGAATTAGAATTCTCTCTAAATATTAATTCTAAATAGATCTGATTTAGTAAATTTCTTTTTTATATTGCCTGCGTTCTCTATAAGCTTTATTAACAAAAAAACTTTCCATATGTGAATGATTGGCTTTGTTAAAAAAAACATTGATTATTTACTGCCATTAATCTTATTCTTCATTATTTTTTATAATAATCTTTTCACCAGTATGTTTTTTCTTGACTTTACACCTTATCAACACTTTCATCTATTAAAAATACTGTCACATGTGAATTTCTCTGGGTATGAATTCATCTATATCGCACAGCTATTTCTGCTTTCCATATTCAATCTGTCTCATCTTTTATTCCAGTTTTTAGTATTATCTTCACTAATTCTATCCTTTTTTTTCATTAAAAAGCTTGTATTGCATAACACATTATTATTCTCTATCATATTTTTCTTCAACCCTTTTGTATATTCCCGCATAATGACAGGACAGTTTAGCATTCTTATTGCATATCTTCTTCTGCCAATGTACATCTACTATCTCTTCAATTATCTTAGAGAAGATTCTTCACCAGCATCTCAACTAAAGCTGTCCCTCTCCTTCAGCATCTGCGGCATGTTCGCAGCGCAGGTCTTCGCTATAAATTTTTTGATTTTCATTCTAGCGTCAATATATTTCTACCAAAAAGATGAATTTTCAATTAAAGAATTCGTTAAATCAACAGCGATTATTTTTTCACTTATATTTCTTCTAAACGCCTTCTGGCTGCAAGGTCTATTCTCAAGTAATGTATTCTCGCAGATAGATTCATCAGATGAGGCGTTTTATGCGCCAAAACTATCTGAAAACATTCCTGCATCAGCAAAAATAATCGGCATGTGGGGATTTTGGAGAGAAGCTGGATATATCACAACATATAAAACACTGCCCAGCCTATTATGGTATGCGCTGACTTTTATGTTTGTATTACTAATGCTCTTAGGCTTTTACAAGAATGGATTTAAAAAAGAATCCAAGCTCTTTTTTTCCTTTTGGTGGCTTGGTGTTATATTTGCACTGGGCATATCACATCCCTACACTGCAATAATATTTAATTTTTTATTTGAAAAAATACCGTTTTTCAGTGGCTTTCGCGACAGCCATAAGTTCGCTGCATTAATCGCTCTTTCATATGCATATCTCTGCCCGTATGGATTAGCTTACCTTAAAGAGAATACAAAAGGATTATTAAAAAAAGCAATTCCAATTGCATTTATTATCTTAGTGCTCTTGTATACTTACCCATTAATAGGGTTTTGGAATCAGGTTAAATCAACTGATTATCCGCAAAGCTATATAGATACAAATGATTTCTTTAAAACTCAGAATATCATAGGCCGCATTATTTATCTGCCGTGGGAAACATACATAACCTACAACTGGTCAGCAAATGTCTCATCAGATGGAAGGATAGCAAACCCCATTAACAAGCTACTAGATCCAACAATAATAACTGGCCCAGAAAAATATGGAAGCGCAACGGATATGCAAAATAGCATTTCGGAATGTATTGAAAAAAAATCAATTAAATGCCTGGAAAATCGCTCAGTGCAGTATATACTGGCTGATTCCTGCCTGCAGGTAACACAGCAATACGGCTGGATAGATGCAATAAAAGCTCATAAGGATGGTTGCATTACCATCTACAAATTAAATAATGCAACTGCAATAAACCAAAAAGCCAATGTTCCACTGCGGTTTGCAGCAGGAATTTTGCTAAGCATTACAGCATTTTTAATAGTTATTATCAAACTCATTAACGTTATTATTTCTAATGCGTAGTAACGTAAACTTTATATAGTATTTACATTCTATAAAATTGAATAATGGGGAAAAAAAGATTTGAGTTATTTAGTGTGTTCTTTACTATCTCAGTTGTAATACTGCTAATATTATCAGGCACTGCAAAAGCAATAACCCTTGGCGTTTCAAATATTGAGGCTTCAGCTGAATCAGCGTCACAAACAAGCTTCCTTGCAAAAGTGGATCTGCATACAAATGATATTCTTCTTGCAAGTTCAAATTTTACAGTGACTATGACAAATAACGCAGGCCTTGCAAATTATACCTGCACTTTTAATGTCGATGGCGGTGAAATAACCTCTTGCAGCGGCATAAGCGTTGTCTTATACAGCAGGAACTGGACAAGCATGGGCACAGGCTATGGATTTGGCTATGGCTATGGATATAACTATAATGATTCAGAGACAACATATGAATCGATAAATTTTTCAGCCTCTCAAGGCGTTGGATATGGATTTGGCTCTGGATTCGGATATGATGCCTATAATTCAGCAGTCACAACAACTGCAGAGCTTGTGTTCAATGTAACATGGACAACACCATCAATTGATGCAAACAGCGATTATGCAATAAATTTCTATGCTTATGTTTCTGACGGTCAGAACAGGATAAACTATCAGAATGTAAATTCCGGGTCTATTACTATCATCGGGCAGTCCAATATTGATTCTGATGCAGCATCCGTTGAGGCTGTCAAAGATGCATTAACCTATGCATATATATTAATGGATGATACTCCTTCAGCGCAGGACAGTGTCCTTGGAAACCTATATCTTCCAACAGCAATATCTGGCGTTGATATCTCATGGTCATCAAATAATACTGCAAGAGTTAATAATTCAGGCGTTGTTTCAAGAGCAGGAACAGATGTTTCTGTGGCTTTAACTGCTACTTTAAATAAATCAACTGCCTCTGATACAAAGTTATTCAACCTTACAGTCAAAGCAGCAGTAGCTGCTGCTACAGTAGTTGATGCAGAAATAAATGTAAGTTCATCTGAAGTTGTCTTAACCCAAGCAAATGTTGTAAACTTGACTGATATCACAATACCAGTTGACATAGATGACAACGAGACAGTTTACTTAAACCTTGCAGCAATCAAGAGCAATGTCACTAACAATGTCACACTTTTATACAGTAATCTTACGCTTGAAAGAGTGTCTGATTTACAGAATTATTCCGTGTTTTTGCCAAACATGACAACAATATCTGGCGGAAGTTCATGGAACGGTATTATTATTATGCCAACCTTAAGAGAAGAATCTGACTATACAGCTCCAAGCGGCACAGTTAATGTAGTTGTTGTCTTTGGCTCTGACATTGAGCTTAATTTTTCAAACCCAGTAGCTATAAGATTAGGTGGTATGGCTGGAAAAAGCGCAGCATACACAAGAACAAATGTACTTACAGCAATATCAACAGCATGCAATAGTGCCACTGCTCCAACAAATATTAACGCTGCTTCTCCAAGAGAATGCTATATCTCATCAGGAAGCGATCTATTGATATGGACTTATCATTTCACTGACTTTGCAGCCTACACACCTGCAGCAGCTGTTGAGGAAGAAGAAGAAGAAGAAAGCAGCGGGTCATCAAGCCGAAGTAATCATCCTGCATGGGATATTGAGACAATAATTTCTAACCCCAAAGTAGTACAGCTATGGTCTAAAATTGCTGCCGGCACTCAAACAACTATGACTATTACTAATAAAGAAATAGGTATTGAGTATATTATTTTAATACTCAAGGAAGAAGCAAAAGATGTTAAAATGCAAATTGTTAGGCTTTTGACAAAACCTACAGGAGTAAGCGATCCTGCTTCAAAGATATACAGGTATTATTCATTTGAGACAACTAACCTTGGAGGATTAGATACAGCGAAAATAAGATTCACTGTTGAAGAATCTTGGATTACAGCAAACGGGCTTACTGCAAATGATTTAGCTATGTTTAGGTATGCAAATGGAGTCTGGAATGAACTTAACACTCTTTATGTTTCTAAGGCTAATGGCATTATAACTTTTGAAGCAACAACCAATGGCTTTAGCTATTTTGCTGTTGGAGAAAAGAGTAAAACATCGCAAGTGATTGCTGCACGCGAAGAAATCATTCAGCCTCCTGCAGTTGTTCAGCCTCCTGTGGAAAAAGTACAGCCACCAGGTGAAAAACAGCCGCCTGTTCAAAAAGAGGAGCCTCCTGCACCAGCCAATACAAGTCCAATGCTATTTATCTTCTTCCTTTTAGCATTAATTGCAGCTTGCATAATTGGAGTTGGCATAATAGTATATCATGGAAAAAAACACAATCAACTTCAGACTACAATGAAAGAGCATGGTGTTCATCATGTGCATGAAAACACAGAAAAGCTTGATTCATTTGTAGCCAATATTGTTGAACACGGCCATGAAGAAACAATGGTTAAAAAGCAGCTGATTAAAAAAGGCTGGGATAAGCATACAGTCGAAAAATCATTTCAGAAAGCAAAGCATGGAAAACCATCAAAGGATGAATTTTCTGATAAATTACAGAAAATGAAAGAACAGTTAAGGAAATAGTTCTTTTTTGTATTTGCCCTATTCTTTTTCTTTTTTAATTAATTCTTTCCTGATTCCAATAAAAAAATCTAACAAATCCTTGTTTTTATAATCTTCAAAAGTCCACTTGAAAGTCTCAACTTCTTTTTTTTTGAAAAAAAACATAATATGAGCGTATATTCCTTTTCCAAGATAAATTCTATGGGGGCGGGATTTTGTACTTGCTACAATTAACTGATGCTCTGTTATATAGCCTGGGTCAAGGTTTACCTGCCTTTTTCCTTGAGCTGATAATTTCTTTTCTATTTTATTTGTTATCAGCTTTATTTTCGGAAGACAAGAAATATCAATATTTTCATTAAATGAGATAAATAATTTTTTTATATTTTCTCCCATTTCTTCCTTATAATAATCTGTAAAATTAAATTCAATTTCTTTTGATAAACTTTTTATTTCGCCAAATTCGCTCTTTAAATCAAGAATCGCAGCTTCACGTAGCTTCTCATCTGAATACATTATTCCGCAAATGAGAACACCTTTTTGAGAGATAGTTGGATTTGCCATGTTAGTTATAAATTAAGAAATAGACAAAAAAATAAAAAGTTAACCGCTAGGGCTTTCTTAAATTTTCGCCTGCATATCTGCAACTCTTGCCTAGCTCTTCTTCAATTCGCAGTAGCTGGTTATATTTTGCAAGCCTTTCTGACCTGCATGGTGCGCCTGTTTTAATCTGACCTGTTTTTAGCCCAACAACAAGATCCGCAATAAAAGAATCTTCTGTTTCACCGCTCCGGTGAGATACCATAACGCTCCAGCCAGCAGCTTGCGCATCTTTGCATGCTTTTATGCTTTCAGTAACTGAGCCTATTTGATTAACTTTAAGCAGCAGTGCATTGCATGTTTTTTCTTTTATTGCCCTTGCAATTCTTGTTGGATTTGTAACAAGCAAATCATCACCAACAATCTGAGTGTTTTTACCTACTGCAGCAGTCAATTTTGGATATGTTGTCCAATCATCCTGGTCAAAAGGATCTTCAATTGAAATTAAGCCATACTCTTTTATGAAACTTTCATAAAGCTTAATCATTTCTTCTCCTGTTTTAATCATGCTTCCGTCGTTATTTGATGTTTTAAAATCAAGGTCATATTTTCCATCTTTGTAAAACTCGCTTGCTGCAACATCCATTCCGATTTTTACTTTACCAGTGTATCCTGCTTTTGCAATCGCTTCTTTTAGTAATTCCAAGCCTTCTTTATTATCCTGAATATTTGGTGCAAAGCCTCCTTCGTCGCCGACATTTACAGCATCCTGCCCGTATTTTGCTTTGATTACTTTTTTTAAATTATGATAAGTTTCAGCACCCATCCTTAAGGCTTCGCTAAACGATTTTGCGCCGACAGGAAGAATCATGAACTCCTGCATTGCAAGCTTATTTCCTGCATGAGAGCCGCCGTTAATAACATTGAATGAAGGCACTGGCAAAACAAAATCTTTTACGCCAGCAATATCTGCGATATGCTTGTATAATGGTACTTTTTTGCTTGCTGCTCCAGCTCTGCACACTGCCATTGAGACTGCAAGGATTGCATTTGCGCCAAATTTGCTTTTATTTTCAGTTGCATCTGCAGAAAACATTTTATTATCAATCTCTGTCTGCTTAGTTGGGTCCATGCCAACAATTATTGGCGATATATATTTATGAACATTATCAACTGCTTTTAAAACACCTTTTCCCAGGTATCTTGCTTTATCTCCATCACGAAGTTCAAGTGCCTCATGGATTCCAGTTGATGCGCCGCTTGGGACAGCAGCCCTGAACATGCCGTCTTCAGTTGTCAAATCAACTTCAATAGTAGGGTTACCCCTTGAATCAAGTATTTCTCGTGCATGAATATTTATTATCTTTGACATCTTTTCTACCTCCGTGTTTCAGACAACTCGGCGTTTTTCCTGCCGAAGTTGTCTTTATAGTCTTTTCCATTAATGCTTTTAGCGAGCGAATGCGAGCGTGTAAAAGGCTTATAGCGGTTACCCCTTGAATCGAGTATTTCTCTTGCGTGTAGTTTTATTATTTTAGACATTTTACAATATCACCTCGATACAAATAAACTTTATATTGATTAAAAAGGTTTTTGGTTTAGGATAAATGAATGCAAAATCTTTATAATTTAAGAGCCATTTGAAAATACATTATGCAAATAACTGATTTAAAGGATCTGTTGCATCCAGTTCTTTATGAAAACATCTCTAAAAGAATTACAGAGCTTCGGCCAGCGCAAAAAAAAGCAATTACTGCTGGTTTACTAGAGCGAAAAAACCTTCTTATATGCACGCCAACAGCATCAGGAAAAACTCTCATTGCAGAGATAGCTGCATTACAGGGCATATATAACAGGATTGGCAAAGCAGTCTATATTGTCCCATTGGTTGCGCTCGCTAGTGAAAAATACCATGAATTTAAGGAAAAGTATAAAGATATAAGAGTTGGAATTGCAACAGGAGACCTTGATTCAGGAGATTTTTATCTTGAAAAAAATGACCTGATAATTTGTACAAGCGAAAAGCTTGACTCATTAATGCGTCATAATACTCCTTGGATAAGGCAATTGTCTACAATTATTGTTGATGAAATACATTTGTTAAATGACCCGTCGAGAGGCCCAACTCTTGAAGTAATTCTAACACTACTTAAAACAAAACTAAAAAATGTGCAGATAATTGGGCTATCTGCAACAATTGGAAACCCTAAGGAATTAGCAGATTGGCTTAATGCAGAGTTAGTTGTTGATGACTGGAGGCCAGTTGAATTGCATCAGGGAATATATCTTGATGGAGAAGTTGAATTCTATAATTATACTCTTAATAAGTAGTAAAAATAGAAAATTTTTAATATCAGAATGACTACTGAAACGAAAGTTATAAATACTAGATAACTTTTATATTTCTTGCTAAGTTATTAATAATAAAGAGGTGTTATTTCATGCCTAAAAAAAGAAGAAGATTAGATGTAGTATGTCAAAATGCATCCTGTAA
>JAZDLQ010000110.1:0-16824 GCA_043801855.1 archaeon
TTTGTGAGGCTCACCACTTTACCTTATATAGAAAAAGCTACTTCGTTTTTAACTGTGCGCCTATCATCCCCGCATTAAAATGCGGTCGCCCGCACAGACTTACGCCTGTGCGACCTGGATTTCTCGGCGCACGTTCTTAAAAATATTTTGAAAAAATACAGCTTTTTTGTATATTAGAATTCAGATTCGAATTAAATGATTGATATTGAATAAAGCATTATACCTTACAAGTAATATACTTTAACAGATGGTTGGGGCAAATTAAAATAAAGAATGATGAATAAATAGTTATCGAAGAAAAACCTATGGTATACGCAATGGACTGGGAATTGGATTCTACTCTTATTAAGTAACTGGAAATAACTTCTGGATAACACAAAATCTAATCAGACAACAAGATTATTAAAGCCAAAATATACTTGTGTATCTTCATGCATAGAATACTAGTCTTCCCAAGATTTTAATATCCAAAGTTGATGGTGTTCTTTTGCACTTATATACTTACATATTTTATTTTGGTAAATAGGCATTATCCTTTAATTGAAAACAATCTTATCCTGTTAAGTTACCTTGGTGTATTTCTTGCAGGAATTTTTTATGCATATGGTTTTACTTCAGGGCCTGCTGTAGGAGTATTATTGATAATATCTAGGCATGTGAATATATTTGTGGCAGGATTGATTGGAGGATTAGGTTCTCTTTTAGGAGATTTTCTCATTTTTGAATTTATTAGGGTTGGTTTTGAAGATGAAATAAAAAAATTGAGTCATGAACATATATTCAAAAGTATTGATATTCCAAAAATAATAAAAAAGGGTATAATGCCTCTAATTGCCTTCGTATTTATTGCATCTCCGCTGCCAGATGAGATTGGTGTATCAATATTAGCTGCCACAAAAATACCAACAAAATTCTTTGCAATTATTAGTTACACGCTTAATACAGCAGGTATATTTTTTATTTTATTTTTAGGGATACATTAACTATTTTATTAGCTGTATCACCTGATTGATAGAACTTACGATAATAAACAGTATGTAAAATCCAAGCAAAGCTGCACTCTGCCATTTTTGCAACTTATTCTTTCTTGCAATGAACACAATTAACAGGAAAGACAAAAATAAAAGAAACGGAGCGACAAAAAAGGTAGTAAATTTGGTAAACTGAATAGGGGTAATTAACGCTGATACTCCTAAGATAAACATTATATTGACTATATTGCTTCCCAATATATTCCCTAATGCAATGTCGCCCTGCCCTTTTTTAGCTGCGACAATAGAAATGCTTAATTCTGGTAGTGATGTCCCCAATGCTACGATAGTAAGACCAATAAATCCTTCAGTTACACCAATTGCTTTTGCAAGCCAGATTGACTTGTCTACAATGATGTTTGCTCCAAGAACCACAAAAATAAGGCTGAGTATAGATATGAACAATTCCTTAAATGCAATTTTAGGATGATTATTGTTGTTTTTTTTATTCATTTTATGCAACACATTTAAGAACTGAAATTTTATAAAAAAATTAAGGTAGTCCTCAAAGAAATCTGTTTCAAACAACGTTTTTTCCTTAAATAAAAAGATAAGATACACCAAATACATAATGATGAGCATTCCCGCTTCAACCTGTGATAATTGGTGGGAGACTGTAAAAATATAGAACAATGCAGTTGAAAAAAGCATAAGGTACCCGTCTCTCTTGATTATACCATCTTCAATTTTTATTACAGATATGAGGCCGGTTATGCCTAATATAAGTCCAATATTTGCAATATTGCTTCCTACTAAGTTTCCCACAACAAGCTGTGTAGACCCCTTTATTGATGCGATTAAAGAAGAGACAAGCTCCGGCATTGATGTTCCGAAAGCGACAAGCGTTAACCCTATGATGAATTCAGAAATCCCAATGCTCTTTGCAAAAATAGAGACATTATCAACAAATATGTCAGATGCTTTTATCAGTATAAATAAGCCAACTGCAAAAACAATGAAATTAATTATATACTCTAACATTTTGATTATTTACATAAACACAAAATTAAAATACTTTTTTATTATTAATAAAGAGGCATTAGGATTGTTTCAAATTTTAATGGAGATAATAGCCTTATTCATTATCGGGTTCTGAAATAAAGTGAGTCTTTATTTTGTAGACTATATGTAATGAAAATTCAATGATTACTAAAAATAACAATGATTGAATAATAACATGAATAAATAGCGGTATAGAATTAAATTTACTAATTGTATCTTCCAAAGAAAAGTATGTTGGGTCAACAATAAAAACACCAAGTAGGGTAAGCGGTATTAGTTTAGCAACATCTTTTGATAGGTCTTCTTTATAATACGCAGACATTCTGGAAGCTGCAATTACAGTTGTTGCCATCATTAGTATCTGTGTTACATTACTGCTCTTGGACAAAAATAACAGGAATCCAGATAGAATAAGAAACCAAAGAAATGATATTAAAGGAAATACAAGCAGATATTTGAATAAAAAGATAATCAAATGCCATAAGCTATGCAAAATTCCACGCTTTACTGATTCAGGATGCTTAATTTTTTCTTCAAACAGATTTTTTTTTGAAAGCTGCTGGTAAAAATGCCATATTACAATTACATAAAGAAGCACAGCAATGGAGTACATTGCGAAATTAAGAAGATTAGTTCCCAAATTTGTTGAAATCATAGCATGTAACTTACCTCTATTAATAGAGTTAATTATCTCTGTGGCACTTGCATTCATTTTCATTATTTACGTTTACTCAAGAGTATTTATATTTTGTTAATTGCAATGCAAAACAATTTATACTTTAAACGAATTTAAAATCTTATGAAAATCAGCTGCATCATTCCTGCTTACAATGAGGAAAATTCTATTGCAAAGGTATTGCAGGCTGTAAAAAAGGTAAGAACAATAGATGAAATCATAGTTGTTGATGATGGCTCAAAAGATAATACTTCTAAGATAGCAAAAGGACTGGGAGTAAAAATAATAAAACATAAAAAAAATAGAGGAAAAGGCGCTGCAATTAAAACTGGAATAATGTCCTCAGTTGGTGATATTCTACTTTTTCTTGATGCAGACCTTCAATCTATCTCTCCAAAAAAATAGCTTCAATATTTCATCCAATTGAAAATGATGAAGCAGATTTTGTTAAGACCTCGTTTCATCGTAAGAGAGGAAGAGTAACTGAACTTGTCGTCAAGCCTCTTTTTAAAGTAGTATTTCCTTTTATTAATTTCAAACAACCTCTTTCAGGACAATTTGCTGTTAAAAGAGAAATAATCAAAGATATTGAAATAGATGATAAATGGGGTGTTGATATTCAGATACTTCTTAAATTGGTAAAAAAAGGCGTTAGAATAACTGAAGTTGACATTGGCAATATCATTCATAAAAAACAGCCGATAGAAAATTTAACACTTATGTCTGAACAGGTGATTAAGACCGTTTTATCTGAGCTTGGAATTATTGCCAACAAGCATAAACTCATCATTTTTGACTTTGATAATACCCTTATTGAACAAAGTAGCATAGAATTATTGGCGAAAGAATTTGGGTTTACAAAGGAGTTGAAGAATCTGAGGGCAAAGCATGCCAAAAAAAAGATTAAGGACTATGAAATTACTCTTGCACTTGCAAAACTTCTGAAAGGGAAATCGCTTAAGCAGATTGAAAATGCATGTAAGAACATAATCATTTCTAAAAATACTCTAAAAGTTATTGAAAGATTAAAAAAAAGGCAATATATGCTTGCAATTATCTCAAGCGCTTTTTCGCCAGTTGTCGAATACATTGCGCAGGAGATTGGTATTGATGCAGAAAATATCATTTGCCCTCAACTTGTTAGAGATGGGCATAATATCTTTACTGGTGAAGTTATTGCCAAAACAACATTTTTATCAGACTGTTGTGACAGGATTATATGCAAATCCAACTCAGCAAAAGAGCTTATGTCTAAATTATCTGTTAAATCTGAAGAATGTATTGCAGTAGGAGATGGAAAATCAGACGAGTGCCTCTTCAAGGTCTGTGGGCTTTCATTAGCATTCAATTCAAAGTTAGACCTTGGAGACGTAAAGATAAATGAAATGAGTGAAATTCTTATCTATGCTGAATAATTCTCGACACATTTTTATATTAATTGAGATTTTTTAAAAAGTATACTTAATGGAATCCTCGCTCCAGAAATAGATTTTGTCATTCTTTTGACTGTAGCAGTAATTGTTGGAATTGCAGTTAAGAAGTATATCCGCCTTCCTTATACTATAGCAGTTGATGCAGATATTTATGAAATGCGCATAAAAGATGTTGAGAAAGAGCTTGCAAAACTCAAGAAAAACATTTACATGGAACTTGGCAGTGAAGGCTACCTTAATGAGCAAAATCTGGATAGACTACTGCATGAGGTTAATGTTGAAATTTCTAAATACGATGAATAGATACGATAGTTACTAACTCATCCTTGCAGAATTGGTTTTTACTATATGGGATATTAATGTAGGCACCATAAGTGTTGTTAATAGTGCCATTGCAGAGATTATTGAGTATTGTTGGGCAGTTAGGATATTTTTAGTAAGGCCAATCGCAGCAATAATTAACGCAACTTCTCCTCTTGGCACCATGCCAATCCCAACAAGCAATGATTCAGCAAAATTCATCTTAAGACCAATGGCTACTGCTCCACATCCTATCATCTTTGTAAAAAAAGCTATTGCTGTAATAATTAAAATAGGAATAAAAAAGAGCATAATAGCTTTGATATCAACTAAAAGCCCTAAAGAAATAAAAAATATAGGCATAAACAGAAATTCCAAGGCAGTAGTTTTTTCTTCTAAATTCTCGTAATGCTTGCTTCTATTCAAGATTAATCCTGCAAGGAAAGCACCAACAATAGCTGAAAGATTAATTAATTCAGCAAAATATGCCAGTGACAACATAAACGCAAGAGAAGCCATAGTTCTTTTTCTTCCAAGCACATCCTTATCCAAGTATTTAATGAAATAATTACCTGCGAGAAGAGCTCCTGTAATGAATATTGCCGCTGTTACAAATGTTATTATAATAGAACCTGTCCCACTTCCATCAACAATATTTGTTACAAATGATAGAATAAGCAGACCTAATATGTCATCAAGAATGGCTGCTCCAATTATTATCTCTGCAAATCTCTTATGCATTACTCCCAGTTCCTTTAGTATGGCAACAGTAACGCCCACGCTTGTTGCTGCTAGTGCTGCGCCTATAAACATAGAATATGCAAATTGACCACCTGTTTGGGTTGCGTAAATATAACCTATAACAAATGGCACAATGACACCTGCAAGTGCAACAAGAAGGTTATCTTTAGAAAACACTTTTTCAATTTTGCTATGGAGACCAACTTTAAACAAAAGAATTATTGCTCCAAGCTGTGCAAAAACATTGATTATTTCAGGATGGTGAAATATTTCAGGTGGATTGGTCGAAGCAGTTAAATTAATTGAGTGAAAAAAAACCCAAGATAAGTTTAGGAAACTTGGACTGATAAGAACACCTAGAAGCATCAATACAATAACGTTCTGCATTTTAAAATAATACACTGCTGCTTCAGCAAGAACTCCGAGTAAAAGCAACAATATAATTTCAAAGTAAATATGTTTCTCGGAATTAACCTGACCAAAAAATGATTGTTTGGTAAGCGATAAGATAAGCGTAAAAAATAGGAATAGTAGAATAAATACTGCAATTCTTCCAAAGTGCTCTCGAGCGATTTCTCTTGAAAAAACCTTATCCTCTTTTTTCATACTGAAATGTATTTGCTACAAAATTATAAATTTATTGTTAGTATTAATTCAAATAAAGAGAAGTAATTGATTTGTGTTTTAATCTTCATAAAAAGAAAAAAATGATTAATAGATATTATGGGCACTAGGGGATTCGAACCCCCGACCTCCCGCTTACTTTTAGAAACGAAGTTTCAAAAAGGCTCGAAAACCTCGTTTTCAATAAGAGGCGGATGCTCTAACCAGGCTGAGCTAAGTGCCCTTGTCAATAGCTAAGAAAAGAGAAAAAATATTGTTTTATAAAGGTTTCTTAATGTTTTTTATTTTGATCCTATTTTTTATCTAAAAATGCCTTCATTTTACCCAAGCCTTCAATTATCTGGTCTTTGTTTATTCCAGAATAAGCAAGCCTTATGTATTTTTGTGTTTCTCCAGGCAATGGGGTTCCAAAATGGTTTCTTGTACAAAATGATACTCCTGTTTCTTTTAGAAGCAGTTCCCTAAATTCTTCAACATTATTTAATCCAAGGTTTTTTACTGCATTTGTCACATTTGCAAAAAGATAGAATGTGCAGTTTGGCTTATTGCATTTAACACCTGGCATTTTATTCAATAGTTCTACAGCAATGTCTCTTCTTTCCTTTAATGTGCCAAGGATCTTTTTTTCCTCTTCCTGAGGGCCGCTTAGCGCAACAACCGCAGCCCACTGGATAAAGTGATTGCTGCATGATTCATCATTCAGGTTAAGCCGTGTGATATTGTCAATTATTTCTTTTGGGCCAATTGCTGCTCCTAAGCGCCAGCCAGTCATTGCAAACTTTTTTGAAAACGTGTATAATATTACAGTTCTTTCAACCATTCCAGGCAGGCTTGCAATGCTTTTTCCAATGCCGCCATAAACTATATCAAAATATGCTTCATCAGAAAGCATGTATAAATCATTATCAATGCATAGTTTTGCAATCTCTTTCATCTCAGATTCATCTGAACTTGCGCTCATCGGATTTTGGTAATTATTGTATATGAACAGCCTAGTTTTTGGAGTAATCATCTTTTTTATTTTTTCCAAATCCATTGCAAAGCCTGTTTTTGTTTCAATAAAAGAATAAGGCTTTGGAACTCCTCCAAAATAATTTATCATTGATTCATAGATTGGGTAGCCTGGGTTAGGATATAATACTTCGTCGCCATCTTCCATCAATGTCTGGAGGAATTTGCCAATTACAGGCTTTCCTCCTGTCTGTATGGACACATTTTCAAAAGTGTAATTCAACCCTCTTGCTTTACTTACATCAGCTGCAAGCGCTTGCCTTAATTCCATAATTCCAGGAGTTGGGCAATACCCTGTTTTTCCTTCTTCCATCGCTTTTTTTGCAGCGTTTATAATATTATCTGGAGTCTTTATATTCATATCGCCTAAGTGGAATGGATAGATTTTTTTTCCTGTTTTGGCCAATTGTGCAGCTTGTGCTCCTACTGCAAATGCAGTTTCTCCGCCTAATCTCTTAAGTCTAGTTGCAAATCTCATTTTATACACCCGTTACATTGATAACTATCTTTGTTTCATCGCAACAGCATGTTCAGCTGCTTTAACTATATCTGCAGTTGTCAATCCAAACTCTTTCATCAGTTCATCAGGCTCTCCTGATTCGCCAAATCTATCTCTAACTCCTACCATTTTTATAGGGACAGGATATTCTTCTACAAGATATTCAGCAATTGCGCTTCCTAAGCCAGCTGTTACCTGGTGCTCTTCAGCAGTCACTATTGCGCCTGTTTTTTTAGCAGCCATCATAATTGTTTTTTTGTCAAGAGGCTTAATTGTGTGGGAATTAATTACCATTGCATCAATTCCTTTTTTCATTAATTCTTCTGCTGCGATAAGTGCTTCATATACCATAACACCGCATGCAATGATTGCCACATCGCGTCCTTCCCTATACACATCTGCTTTTCCTATAGTAAAAGGCGTATCTTTTGTTGTTATGCAAGGCACCTTTTCCCTGCCAAACCTTAGAGTTACAGGGCCTTTTATTTCTGCTGATTCAATAGTTGCCTTATAAGTCTCATGATAATCAGCTGGAACAACAACAGTCATATTTGGAAGAACTCTAGTCAATGCTACATCTTCAAGTGCTTGGTGTGTTGCGCCGTCAGGGCCAACTGAGACTCCGCCATGTCCTGAAGCGATCTTTACATTAAGGTTTGCATAAGCAACAGTTGTTCGCATCTGGTCCCAGGCTCTTCCTGTGCAAAAAACACCATATGTGCTTACATAAGGAATCTTACCAACCAATGAAAGCCCTGCTGCAATATTCATCATGTCCTGCTCTGCAATTCCTGCCTGGACAAACCTTTCAGGGTATGCTTTCTGGAACAGGTGTGCTCTAAGTGATGCAGTTAAATCAGCTCCAAGAACTACAACATTAGGGTTAATTTTACCAAGCTCTACTAAAGCATCGCCAAAACCAAACCTTGTTGGAATCTGTTCTGGAGTTGTGAATATATTATTTGCAAGCTTCAATTCTTTGTTTAATTTGTCTGTTGTCATTTGGATAACACCTCTGCTTCTTTTTGCAGTTCTTCAATTGCTTTTTTAAGCTCCTCATCATTAGGCGCTTTTCCATGCCATCCTGCATTATTTTCCATAAAAGAAACACCTTTTCCTTTAACTGTATGGCAAAGGATAGCAACTGGTTTTGAATGTATATGCTCTGCTTCCCTAAGCTTATCAATCACATCTGAGACATTGTGCCCGTCGGCTTCAAGAACATGCCAGCCAAATGACCTCCATTTATCAAATAACGGCTCTAAGTTTTTCACATCCTTTGTCCAGCCATCTATCTGTAAACCGTTCACATCAACAATTCCAACCAGGTTATCAAGCTTATAATGGGCAGCAGTCATAGCAGCTTCCCATATCTGGCCTTCATCAAGCTCTCCATCTCCCATTAGGCAGAAGACCCTGTTAGGCTTTTTATCCATCTTAAGCCCAATACAAATGCCTGCAGCAAGTGACAATCCCTGTCCTAAACTGCCGCAGCTCATTTCAAGCCCAGGAAGCTTTAGCATATGAGGGTGCCCCTGCAGCCTTGACCCTAATTTCCTTAAAGTTAAAAGTTCTTCTTCAGGAAAATATCCTGAAACTGCCATTGCAGCATACAGCGCAGGACAAACATGGCCTTTACTTAATACAAATCTATCTCTTCCATCCCAATCAGGTTTTTTTGGGTCGTGCTTCATCACATCAAAATAAAGTGCTGTAAAAATCTCAACAGATGATAAGCTTCCGCCAGGATGTCCTGATCCTGCTGCATGAATCATCTTAATTATTAGCTGCCTAAGTTTATTGGCTGTTTTTTTAAGCTTTTTAATATCTGACATTTAACCACCCCATATGCTTTTTCAATTGGATTAAAATTTAAACAAGGTATATAAACTTTTTGATAATCATACTTTGTCATACTTTTGTAAAAAGAAAAATATTTATTGTAATATATATTTGAAAAAAATAGTGACACTTAAAGATAAGCTGCTTAATGTTTTTGTAAGAAAAGAGCATAAAGAAAAGACCAAGTTTGAACTAAAAATAGAAAAAACTCTCAGAAAATATTTAACTTTCAGGTATATTTTAATTGGCATTATAGGTTTTATTCTTTTTTTATTATATACAGATTATTTCAAAGGCTTATTCCTTATGGTTATATTTCTTCCACTTGCACTATACACTACAAGAATAACAAAGTTTATTGAAGGAGTAACAATAGAGACGCACACGGCAAGCACTGTTTTAATGGGATTTTTATATGGCCCACAAATTGGAGAACTATGCGGGTTTATTTTAACAGGATGGGCTTACATTGGAAACGGAGTCGCAAAAGTTAGAGCATATCTTGATATTGGGTATACTATATTAGCAGGTTATATTGCAGGATGGCTCTCTTTAAAAGGATTGAGTTTTGGAATGACATTTACCCTTGCAATCCTTGCAAAAAACATTTTTTCATTTTTATTAAACCACTTCTTTTTTGATCCTGACAAGATGTCAAATTTAACTTATAGAATCTCACATCTATTCCTAAATGTCCTTATTTATCGGTTATTTTTTGAAGTATTATATAATTTTACAAAACTATTTTAGTTTAGTTACTTATTAGTAGTAAAATTTATATATTACCTCTGCTTCTTAATAATTGGTGATATATTATGTTTGATGAAATTGAGACAAAAATAGCGCAATCATTTAAAAGAGCAAAAGCAGACATTTTGAATTTATGGAGCAGAACCGAAAGCTTAACAAGAGAGAATGAGCAGCTTAAAAATAGAGTTTTTTTACTAGAGCATAACCAGAAAAGGCTTATTGAGAATATTGAGTATCTTAAGGCAAATGTTGCTGTAAAAACACAAGCTGATTACACTGGCAACAGAAGCAGAGAAACTTATGTATAAATATTTTTTTTTAATTGATATTATATGCAACTTGCTGAATTCTTTGAAATCTTTCTTTGATAGCATCTTCTAATGAAATGCTGTTTGCACCAAGCCTTAGCGCATATTCAATAAATACAGAAAGGTGTTCGTGACTAAGATTAGTATCTAACTCGTCTAAAACAAGTGTTGTCGCTTCGCAACAGGCGGCAATTAGCTGAGTTAATTCTGTTTCTGATACTCTTCTTTCGTAATAGATTTCAATCGCTGTATGATTTACTTCCTCTTCTGGGCTTGTAGTTTGTGCATCTATCTTATAGCAATAACTATTAGGGATTGTTTCACTTGGTATAAAACTACCTGGCATGAAAAGATTGATTGAAGTATTATAATCCGACGGAAGTGAGCTTAACGCTGAATAGACAAAGCTTACTATTTCAATTGCGTAAAGGCCAAAATAAGGGTAATCTTTCTCTAATTTATCGCATAGGTTACCAAGATTATAAAATGCATGTGCAACAGGAACTAAACTGTCATCATAGCTTTGACAATACCTGGCAATAATATTATTTATCATTATTTGTTTTATGGACAAATAACTTATATTTAAATTGACCTTTAAAAGATAAACGCCGGCGCCCGGACTTTCACCGAGATAGCGACTGTGTGCTTTCCCAAGGTTTGAATTTCCCGATTTTTAAGTTTTTTCTTAAAAATCTCCGGGACTTCCTTGCGGAAACAGGATCACTGTTTTAAAGAGTGTTCCAGTCCTGCGCAGTAGCCAGGTTGTGCCACGCCGGCATTGTGAATGTGAATTTTTTTTGTAATTCTTAATTGTTTTTTCGTGCATCATATTTTTTGCTTATGATGCACCAGCCATTGTTTACTCCGAGGGCTTATGAAAGCGCTCCCACGGTTGTGCCACGCCGGCAGTTGAACTATATTTATAAAATTTTAACTCTTTTAAAAACTTAACTGGTTATCTTTGAATTTAAAATTTGAATTAGAATTATTTTTTGAAAAAAAAAATTTATGCATCGATCATTTCGATTTCGATGTTCAATCCGTCAGGTATCGGAACTCTCATGACAAGCCTTAACGCTCGCTCGTCGATTCCAAGCTCAATAAGCCTTTTGTGGACCCTTAATTCATACCTTTCCCAAGTTTCAGTTCCTTCGCCATCAGGGCTTTTTCTTGTAGTAACTTTTAACTTTTTTGTGGGTAGTGGAACAGGCCCGCTCATTGCAACTCCTGTTTTGTCAGCTATATCTTTGATACTTACACAGACCTCATTTATTTTGCCGATGTCTGTACTTGCCAGCTTGATTCTTGCTTTCTGCATTTTTTCATTCACTCTTATTTTATTTTGTCTGCCTCATGATAAATCAGATTCACCATGGAATTATAATAAATAAAAAAAAATTAAACAGTCTTTGCTACTAGGTCAATACACATTCCTGCAGCAACTGTTGTGCCTGAATCCCTGATTGCAAATCTAGACATTTGAGGGATTTCTTTTTGCCTTTCAATAACTAGTGGAGTTGTAGGTTTAATCTTAACTATTGCTGCATCTCCATTCTTGATAAAGTCAGGCTTCTCCTGAAGTGTTTCACCTGTTGCCGGGTTGATTTTCTTTACAATCTCTGTGATTGTGCAAGCAACCTGAGCTGTGTGGATGTGGAATACTGGTGTATAGCCAACAGTAATTACGCTTGGATGGTTTAAGACAACCAAGTGAGCAGTAAATTCAGTTGCAATAGTTGGAACACTAGTTAGGTGGCCAATAACATCTCCTCTTGCAAGGTCTTTTTTGCCGACTCCTCTTAAGTTGAATCCAATGTTGTCGCCTGGCCCAGCTTGTTCAAGCTGTTCGTGATGCATTTCAATTGTTTTTACTTCTGCTGTTACGCCTTTTCCTTCTCTTCCAGGAACTGCAATTATTTTATCGCCAGGCTTCATTATGCCTGTCTCAACTCTTCCTACTGGTACAATTCCAATACCTGTGATGTTGTATACATCCTGGATTGGAAGCCTTAATGGAAGATTAACTGGTTTTTCCGGGATAACAAGTGTATCAAGAGCCTCGATTAATGTTGGGCCTTTATACCAAGGAGTCTTATCTGATTTTTTTACGACATTGTCACCTAGGAATGAAGCTGTTGGAACAAAGTTGATTGTATCTGGTTTGAATCCTACTGATTTTAGTAGTGCGCTAACCTGGTTTTTAACTTCAATGTATCTTGCTTCTTCATACTTTGCCATATCCATCTTGTTGATTGCAATAATTATCTGACCAACGCCAAGTGTCCTTGCTAAAAAAATGTGCTCTTTTGTCTGTGCCTGAACGCCATCGCCTGGATTAGCAGAGACTACTAGAACTGCTGCATCAGCCTGTGATGCTCCAGTAATCATATTTTTGACGAAATCCCTGTGCCCGGGAGCATCAATGATTGTGAAGAAATACTTTGGTGTCTCAAACTTCTTGTGAGCAAGATCGATTGTAACGCCTCTTTCTCTTTCTTCTTTAAGATTATCCATTACGAACGCGAATTCGAAGCCGCCTTTACCAAGTGCTTCTGCTTCTTCTTTAAGTTTTCTCATCTGCTGCTCAGATACTGTTCCTGAGTCGAATAGAAGCCTGCCAACTGTTGTTGATTTACCATGATCTACATGGCCGATAAACACAATATTCAAATGTTCTTTTGTTTTTGCCATTTTTAAACTCCTCCGGTTTTTATCGATAATAATATTTTTTTTATATTGTTTTAGGAAAATTTAGTTCCTTTAAAAGGTTTTCTGTTGAGAATGTAAATAAAAAAAAATTAAATTCTCTACTCTTCCTCCTCTGTTTCTTCCTCAGCTTTCAGGCCTTTTCTTTGCCTTATCTGCGCAACCACTTTTGTTTGCAGTTCTTCTGGAAGTTTTTCGAAGCTTTGGTCAATCACATAAAATGTTGCCCTGCCTTCTGTTGCGCTTCTTAGATCGCTTGCCATGCCAAACATCTCTGCTACTGGAAGTCTACCTTTGATTACAACATAAGCGCCTTCAGTATTCATATCAATAAGCTGGCCCCTCTTAGTTGAGATAAGTTTTGATATCTCTCCCATGAAATCCTGCGGGCCTTCAAACTGAAGCGTTTGTACTGGCTCAAATAGTAATGGATTAGCATCTGCCATAGCAGCTCTTATACCATTCCTTACTGCTGGATAAACCTGTGCTGGGCCTCTGTGGATTGAATCTTCGTGGAGGTTCATATCCATTATCATTATTTTAATGCCAAAGCAAGGCTCTCTACCGATTGGACCTGCTCCCATGACATCTTCAAACATATCCATTATAAGCTCGATTACTTCGCCCATATGGACCTGTCCTCTTGTTTCATCAATAAGCATACATCCGTTATAAATATCCTTGACTTTTCTTGAAGTCCTTGTATCCATTCCATGCTTTTCTAAGGCAGCCCAAAGTTCGGGCATTTTCTTCTTTATTCTCTGTTCAGGTATCTCTCCTGCTTTAATTGCATCCCTGAATTTCTGCTCAAGAGGTTCAGCTTTGAAATAAAATTTATTGTGCTTGTTAGGTGATTTTCCTTCATGTTCGCCGCTTGTCTTTGTTATTGTTTCCCTGTATACAACTATTGGCGTAGATGTTTTTACTTCAAGCTTTTTCTCAGTCCTAATCCTGTTTTCAATGATTTCAAGGTGAAGCTCTCCCATTCCTGAGATTAAGTGCTCTCCTGTCTCTTCATTGATTTTAATTACAATTGAAGGATCTTCTTTTCCGACTCTTCTTAAGACTTCAACAAGCCTAGGAAGATCAGAGGGTTTTGTAGCTTCAATAGCTTTAGTGATGACTGGTTCAAACAAGTGCTTGATAGCCTCAAATGACTCCTGTGGGTCAATTGTCAGTGTCTCGCCTGCATGGCCGTCTTTTAATCCAGCAAGCCCTACAATATTTCCTGCCGGAACATTATCGACAACTTCTCTTTTTGCACCATTAAATATGTAAACCTGCTGAACTTTTGTATTAATCTTAGCATGGTTAAGATATACTGCCTGTCCTTTAGAAACAGTTCCGGAGAAAAGCCTTCCAGTGCAGATTTCGCCAGCTAATGGATCAACGACAACTTTTGTGATTACAAAACCAAGAGGACCTTTAGGATCGCATGTCATTAATGCCTTGCCAAAAGGAGTCTCTATATCTCCATGCCAGATTTTTGGAATCCTATAAATCTGCGCTGCAATAGGATTGGGGTGATGTTTGACTACGCTGTTTAAGACAACCTCGTGAAGAGGTGCTTCTTTTCTTAATTTTTTTACCTCTTCTGGGTCATTTGAGTTATATGCATCATAAATCCTTGAGAATTTGATTCCTTTCTTTGTCATATAAGGTACAGTTAGCGCCCAGTTATGGAATGCTGAACCAAACATTACTGACCCATCTGCAACATTAACATTCCATTTGCCCTGAAGCTCTTCTGGAGCAATCTGGCTTATAAATTTATTAACGCCTGTGATTATTTTTACAAACCGTTCCTGCATCTGTTCAGGAGTAAGCTGAAGTTCTTTAATCATTCTGTCGACTTTATTAATAAATAAAATTGGTTTAACCCTTTCTTTAAGTGCCTGCCTAAGCACAGTTTCTGTCTGCGGCATCATTCCTTCAACAGCGCAGCAAAGAACTATTGTTCCGTCTGCCGCTCTCATCGCCCTTGTTACATCTCCGCCAAAATCAACGTGGCCTGGTGTATCAAGTAGATTAATTAGGTATTCACCTCCATCCAGGCTATGTACCATTGATACTGCTGAAGTATCGATTGTGATTCCTCTTTGCTGTTCATCTTCATGGAAATCAAGAACGCATAATTTTCCTGCCAAATCCTCAGACATCATACCTGCTCCGCTAAGAAGATTATCAGAGAAAGTTGTTTTTCCGTGATCAATGTGAGCGGAAATAGCGATATTCCTAATATTTTCAGGCTTAGTCATAAGCCTTGTTACTTTTTCAACCATCTTTTCTGCCATAATAATTCACCTAAAAAACATGCATTTCATGAACTGTTTTATAACTGTGCAATTCTTCTTTCTTAAACCAAAGCTCAATCTCTTTTTTTGCATTTTCATGACTGTCTGAAGCGTGTATAAGATTTTTTATTGCAATTCCTTTCTTGTCAGCATATTCATAAGCATGGTGGGCAAAGTCTCCACGAATAGTTCCAGGAAGAGCTTTTTTTGGCTCTGTTCCGCCAACTAGCTTTCGAACCACTTCTACAGCAAATATTCCTTCAACTGCAATTGCAATGATTGGGCCGCTTATGATAAAATCTTCAAGCCCCTTGTAGAATTTTTTTTCTACATGGTCAGCATAATGCTTTTTTGAAAAGTCCTTATCAACCCAAACCATTTTCATGCCTACAATTTTTAATCCTGCAGACTCGAATCTGGAAATTATTGTGCCAACTAATGACCTTTGAATTGCATCAGGCTTTAGAAGCACAAGTGTCCTTTCAATTAAATCTTCACTCATTTTATTTTCCTACGACTTTTTTACCTTCTTTATGTTCAACTGTCCAGGTAATGTGCCTTGGTTTTCTGCCTAATTTGAACATATTCTTCTCACATTTATTTGAACAAAAATAAATAATTTTAGCATCTTTTTTAACAAACATCTTGCCGGTTCCAGGCTCGATATCAACACCGCAAAAACTGCATTTTGGCATTTTAACCAGTCCCTCTGCCTGCTTTTGTAAGTGGCCTTGCTTCGATTTCGGTTTCTCTTAGCATTAGAATATCTCCAAGTTGCACAGGACCCCTTACGTTTCTTCTAAGGATCTTGTTTTGCTCTCTACCTTCAAGGATTCTGCATCTTATCTGTGTGACATCTCCCCTTGTGCCTGTCCTGCCAATTACTTCTTCAATCTTAGCAGGAACTGCAAAAGTGAATGCAACTCCTTTTTTTTCAACGGCCTCTTCTTTTGAGCCTTTCTCACGCATCTTTTTGATTGCCATTTTTACTTTTTGCTTTCAGCAATTTCAGTTATTAGATTTTTAGCTTCGCCTTCCTGAATAATTGCAATGGCAGTTGTGCCAACAGTTAACCCAGCTGCTGCGCCAAGCTCATCTTTGCTTGGGACTTCAACACACAAAACATTTTTTTCCTGGCATAATAATGGTATATGCATGATAATTTCAGGAGGAGTAATATCTTTTGCATAAGCGACAAGCTTTGCAGTTCCTCGCTCAACTGCTTTAGTAACTTCATTTGCGCCTTTTTTGATTTTGCCAGTTGTCCTTGCAACTTCGATTGCTTCGTAAACTTTTTCTACAGATTTATCATCCATTTACTTTTCACCTTTTGCATTTAATTGCCTTACGGTAACCTTATATAGAAAATCAGTTACCTCTTTCAAACCCTCGAATAGAGAGTTATCATTATTCACAGGTATACTTTGGAAATTTCAAGCGATTTATAAAAGTATCTCTTTGAGACAGTAGATGACCATATGTAGCAATATCACTTTATTATGCAATTATTTTAGATATTTTTAACAACAATTTTGGCAGGAGACGGTCATTTTACTGCGGTAAAATGCCCTACTCGGCACCCCGACTGGGGCATCCCCCGCCTC
>JAZDLQ010000111.1:0-24557 GCA_043801855.1 archaeon
AAAGTGCATGTTGGGTTAACAGCTACTTTGTCAAATATGATTAAAACAGTAAGGCTTCTTAGAAAAAAACAAAGAGCAATGAAAGCATTACTTGTTTAAGTATATACATATTCGAGGATTTCAGTTTATCAACGCATTCAAGATACAAATTTTAGTTAATTTTAAATATAATACATTTCTATTAAGTACACTTGTTTGAATAATTAATATGGCGTGATTCATTTGGCACTAACTGATCTGGGTATAACACTTTTATATTGTCGAGATGAAAAAATAGTGTTGGAAGATGCATTATTAGCTCTAAAAGATAATAGCGTTGATCTGATGGGCTCAGACATTGCAATTCTACTTATGGATACTGCAGCTACAGGTTGCCATATTTATCAAGGGATAAGCAACCAAATATTAGACGATAACCAAAGTCTAATGTGGCTGGAATTTCCAAATAAAAGTTATAAAACATTTGTTTCTGCGTTGGCTCAAGGTAAATATATTGAAGGATTGAATATTCGACTAATTCTTTCTAGACAAGCTTTTCACATACAAGCATTGAATGATTTTGGCATTGTTCAAGATGCAGGTGGAAAGTATCTCGAGTGGAGACCAAAAGAAGGAATAGAAATATATTTAGCCTAATTTTTTCAATTAATATTACAATTCCATAATGTATTTTCCAAGCTTATTAAATGCCTTTGCCCTATGGGAAATTTTATTCTTTTCAACTCTATCCATTAAGCAAAGCGGCTTTTTTTTATACAAGAATATTCTTTCGTAAGGCATTACATCAAGGTTTTTTCCAAATACTTCTTCAGATATTTTGCCGCTTAGTTTTCCAATAGAGGTAAATGATCCCTCTTTTGTCCTGAGGCAGGCAGCTGTCATGAAATACGCATTTCTTTTTTCATGGTCAAGAAGCTTTAATAACCCATTATAGCCAAGCTGCTCAAAAGCAAGCTTAGGCGAATTTCCAGGAAAGTTTTTGTATGCGCTAAAAAACACACCGGTATCTTCAACGATAACCGGTTTTTTTAATTCTTTATAGAAAGATTCTGCATTTATTGCAGCAATCTGCGCTAATGTGAGTTCTTTTGGCTCGTTTTTATCCTTTTTTATTTGGATTAAGTTTATGCCGTATTTTTTAAGGATGTTTTGTGCTTCATCAAATTTATGGCTGTTTTTTGTGACAAATAAAATATCCATAACTTATATTTTTCATTTAATGTTTAAAAAATTTTGCATGGCATCAATTTTCAAATCACAAATTATTTAAGATATGCAATAAATTTAGATTCTATGGGTTCAAGCGCAGGAGATGATTCGGAATCTATCTCTGATATGCAGCGCCAGCAGTGCATTTTTTGCAAAATTGCGTCAGGCGAAATACCTTCAAAAAAAATTTATGAAGATGATATTGCCTTAGTAATTCTTGACATTAATCCTGCGGGTGAGGGTCATTGCCTAATCTTACCAAAAAAGCATTACCAGATTATGCCGCAGGTGCCGCAAAAAGAGCTTGGGCATTTATTTATTGTCGCAAAAAAAGTTTCTCATGCTCTTCTTAGGGGGCTTTCTGCGTCAGGAACAAGTATTTTTGTTGCAAATGGCGCTGTTGCAGGGCAAAAAGCTCCGCACTTTATTATACATGTGATGCCCCGAAGAGAAGGAGACGGTTTATTTAATATTCCTAAAAAAAATGTAAAAGAAGATGAGCTTGAGAGGATAATGCAGATGCTTGGCGCAAAGCTTGGATTTAAGACCTCTGTTACCAAAATTGATGAAAAAAAGCCAATGCTTCATCTGGAAAATAAAAAAAAGCATGAAGAGTTAGAAGCAGAGGAGATACATGAAGAGGAAAATAGCGAGGTAAACAAGCCAAAAAAAAAAAGATAATAATAACACTGATGATTCAGATGAACATGATAATGATGGCATAAACAGTCTTGAAAGCAAGCTTTTCAATGAAAAAAAAACACATGAAGAAAAACAATTGCCAAAAAAAGACAAAGTTGATATAGACTCAATTTCAAAACTTTTTACCTAAAAAATGACAGATTGTGATATTTGCAAAATATTGAAAGCAAAACAGAGCTTCAAGTTTATTTATGAAGACGACCTCTGCTTTGCAATCCTTCACGAAAATCCTGCACAAACCGGCCATGCTCTTGTTATTCCAAAAGAGCATTATCCTATATTTGAGCAGATATCTGATGAGATAGTCTCACATATTTTTTCTGTTGCCAACAAAGTCTCTGTTGCGTGCTTTGATTCGCTGCATTCTTACGGAACAAATATTATTGTTAACAATGGAACAAGCGCAGGCCAGGAAAATGCCCATTTTTTGATTCACGTTATTCCAAGAAAAGAAAATGACAGAATTTCTTTTGAGTGGATTCCAAATAAGGCATCAGATGGTGATCTTGAAAATGCGCTTTCAATGATTAAGTCTGTAATTGACTTTCCTGAAAGCTCAATTCCTCAACCAAAAAAAGAAGAGCCTTCTAATAAGCAAAGTAAAAACAATAAAAATGTGAGTAGTGAAGATGGGTTAATTATTGAAGATGCTTCTGAAGGCGAGGATTACCAGACTAAACAGCTGAGAAGGACTCCTTAAAATTACTTAATTTGCCTAGTATCGAAGTTATGTTACTATGAGACAAGCGGGCAATTAGTTATTGTGCTACTTAGAACACTAATCTCATTGTTTTGGCAGACACTTTCCTGGTTTGTTGCAATATCTTTTATTATTGGATAAATCATTATCTGACGTACTACTCCAATGCTTCCAGGATTATATGTAATATTCAGATTTGTAATTTCACTAATGCCTAGGGCAATAGATGTGTCATTGTTATAAATCTGCCCGCCTAATACGGTATATTTGAAGCCAACAATATCTTTATTTCCTTTGTTACGAAGAATTATATCAAAATAACCACTTCCACTACAAACCTGGTTATATCCGTTTATTTTGACTATCTCAAAATCAACATTTGTATCGCAGACCATATCTGCTTTATCCTTGGCTTTTTCTAAGTTTTCTTCAGTTAATCCTTTGAGGACAAGCATGACGGCAGCGCCTATTGTTACAACTATTAGCATGAGTAATACTGTTGCTATAAGGGGAGATACGCCTCTTTTATTTGAACGAGTCATGAATGCACCTTAATTATGAATATAATTATTTAAAATATTGGTGACAAACAGGTTTATAAAGTTTTCTAATTTATCAGATATGTTTGGGAAGATGAGTATTTGCTTTTCTGCCCGGGTTCACACTACAATACTTATTTTTTCAAGCTCTTCCTTATAATTTTTTAGAATTGCTTCTTTTGCATAATTAAGCTGATTTTTCTTTTTGTCCCATTCTAAAGTTACAATAATTTTTTTTAATTCATCTATTCTTTTTTTATTTATGTTTTCCATTTTTTACCTTTAACTATTTAATATCATTTTCTTAATTATCTTTTTATTGACTTTATTTTAGAAAATAACTTTATAATCAATAATTAATCCATATTTAGATTGCAACAATTGAAAAATTACACGCAATATTAAAAAATTGATTATGCATGCCTTACTAACAATTATGCAATGTAACATAATTAATAAGCTTATCTGAATTTTTCAAATAAATTTAAATAGGTAATATGCATCTAATAACAGACTATGACGCACAACATTCATGATATTGCAAGACAAAACAGGCAAACAGGAAGCCCAATGCTTCTTATACTTCTCTTGATTTTTGGCGGCGGACTTTTCATTGCAAAACTGCTTAATGCTCACCCAATGCTTGAAATGATACCTACAATTGTTCTTGAATGGATTTCTGCTATAGGATCCTTTATCGGTGGATTATACATGCTGTATAAGAAATTGTATCATACAAGAATATATGTTTAGGTGTGTTTGATAAATTTTTAGTTTTTTTATTTGCTACTTTGTACAGTTGCAAAACTTTTATCAACTTCATTGCAGTATTCTTTTAGCCTTTCCATGATACTTGGCAGCATAAATCTCTCTATTTTAGAAGAGAAAATATCTGAGATTGTAGAAAATTCAGTGATTCTATAGTCGTTTTTTATTTTTTCGACTAATGCTACATTTCTCAGTCTTTTCAATTGCCTTCGAACATTTGACGGCGCAGTTCCGTTAAGATTTAATTTTTCAGATTTTCGAAACCTTATTACATCAGCTGTTATTTCTTCAGACGAAAGCTTTTTGTTTTCTTTTTTTGCGTCAAGCAGGACAAAAAGAATGTCAACGATAATATCACGTGAGTCGCCTGGCTGCAAAATGCCAAAGCTTAAGCATAATTTTCGAACAAGTTCGCGTTTTGAGAGATTATTTGGCTTCTCATATCTTCTGATTGTAAGTTCAGCAAGCGGAGTGTCAACTGATTTTAGCGCCATGATAAAACTATTTGATAAGTTATTAGAATATAAATGTTTTGAAAAAAGAATTTTATCTGTTCTTAAATATTCTTGATTAATTCATTACATTAAATATATAAATTTGAATTAATACCTTTTTCATATGATAATTACAATTTCCGGCCTTTCAGGCTCAGGCAAAAGTTCAACTGCAGTTCTCCTCGCAAAAAAACTTGGATACAGGCATTATTCGATGGGAGATTTGCAGAGAAAACTAGCTGAAAAATACAAAATGACTACAGTTGAATTTTCAAGGCTTGAAGCAAGCGATCCCAAATATGACAAGGAACGCGATACTATCTTAGAAGAGCTTGGAAAAAAAGAAGATAATTTCATCGTCGATACATGGCTTGGCGCAAAGTTCATACCGCATGCATTTAAGGTATTCTTGACTTGCAACGATAATGTGCGTGCAAAAAGAGTATACGAAGAGACGCTAAAAGGAAAGAACATTGCAGGAATTGAACATAAGCGATTTTCAGACGCATTGTATTCAAGTGTAAGTGAAGCTAAAAAGACCCTTCTTGAAAAAGAAAAAATCAACAGGGAACGCTGGCTTCGCTATTATGGCTTTGATTTTATGGATAAGAAAAACTATGACTTATTTCTTGATACGACTAAAATGAATGTTGAAGGGACAGTTGATACGATTATTTCTGAAGCCAAAAAATCAATCAACAAGATACTCTCTTAATATCCTTGACCTACTCGGATGCATTAATTGTCTTAATGCTTTTCTTTCTATCTGCCTTATTCTAGCTCCTGTCAATCCCAAAAATTCTCCTACTTCTTCGAATGTGTAGGAACGGCCATCTTCAAATCCAAATCTATACCAAAGTACTTGTCTCTCTTTATCAGGTAATGAATCAAGAACGAAACGCATAGTTTCCTCTAACCCAAGTCTTGTAACAGCGTCAATCGGTTGTTCTGCCTTTTCATCTTCAACAAAATCTTGTATCTCAGCATCTCCATCTTCTCCAACCTCTTCTTCTAATGAAGCAGGTAGTTGAGAATTTCTCCTAAATCTTTCAATTTGTTTTTCAGTATAACCTAAATACATCTCTATATCTGCATCTGTTGGGGTTCTTCCGATTTTTTGCTCAAGGTCTTCGGCTTGCTTATAAAATCTGTTTATTTGATCACACCTGTAAACAGGAACCCTAATAGTCCTACCTTGATCAGCAACAGCTCTTTGTACATACTGTCTTATCCCCCATGTTGCATAAGTACTAAATCTTGTTCCTCTTAGATAACTGTATTTTTTGACAGATTTTATCAGCCCCAGGTTACCCTCCTGAACTAAATCCGGCATTAGAACTCCTCTGCCTATATACTTTTTTGCAATATAGATTACGAGCCGCAGGTTAGACAATGTCAACAAGTCAGGATAATAATGCAGTGACTGATTAAGAATAAGTTCTAATTGTGGCTCGTAAACTACTTTGCCACTATTACCAAAAATTTTTATTCTGGGATTTTCTGTAATCCTTTTTTGTAATTCTTCTCTATGCATTGAGAATAGTGAATAAGCGCATTCCTGTTCGATGGTTAACAAAGGAAATCTACTTATTTCCTGAAGGTATAAGCCAAAATTGTCTACACTACATTTTAGAACTTCATCAAGAGATAAATCTACTTCTGGTTTTTCTTCTTCTATTGTTTTTTTGCCACCATTTTTTTTGCCTTTTCTTTTTTTTTCAGGAGATGTTTTTTCTAAATCCTGCAATTTTCGTGAGCTTCGCCCCATCCAATCAGTATCTGAAGCCTGTGACAAATGAGAAGAATACTCATTAATAGCATAAGATAATTTGTGAGCAGAATCGTATTTTGCAAGTCTTGCAAGCATTTCAAAATACTCCTGCCTTCTATATGAATCAATAGAGACAACTAGAGTTCTAACATTTTCTTGAGCCTGAGATTTAAGGTCTAATCTTTGATAAATTAAAGAGCTAATTTGCATTCCAACTTCTCCGGCAAATTGTTTGCTGTCTTGCGCCAAATAGAGATTCTTCAGTAAATCGAGATCATAAAGAGGCGATCTTTTGCTCTGTGTACATTCATTTTTATATTTCATAACCTGATACAATGCAGCTTTTTCTGTTAATGATAACTCAAATTTTTTTGTAAGTAAATCAATATACATTTCGCCAATTGCAAGCATGACTGCAACTTCATCCAAAACAGGCGGCTTGCGTCTTATTAGGCTAAATTGCCAAAGATATAGAAGCATCGCAGCTTTAACATCATTCAAATGGCCAAAGCGCTCATGATATTCCTTAAGTACATAATCCTGATGCCCCTGTAAATCAATTCCTCCGTTGATATGCTCTGGCAAAGCTAAATCAATTGGAATTTCTTCTTCTACATGTTCTTCTTTTTCTTGTCCTGTGCCTTTATCGATTAGTAATGCTTCTGCTGCTTGAAGTTCAACTGGTGGCAAATTTCTTTTACTATAATCTTGCTCAGATTCCGGCCAGAAATAAATGACTTCCAAACCAAGAGTGGCCGCACTCTTACGAATGTTTTCTTCATTTTTGCTAATGGTTAATGTTTCATTCTTTGCAAGTGCCTGCGCCTTAAGATAACTTATTAATTTCCTGGAATATTTTAATACTGTATCTCCTTGCAAAAAAGGAAATTGAACATATGATTGACCATTATTTTCATCAGCAGTAATATTGCGAAGCATAACAGGTACTACAGCAGAACCAGCGGAACCAATTGAACCTGCAACTCTAACTATATCTTCAAGAGTAGAATTTGGCATTCTTAGAGATTCCACCAGCTCATTAAAGCCGGAAGTATTGCTTAAGAGCTCATATCTTTGCATCAGTTGATAGGCAGCTGGTTCATTCATATATCCGGGATAAATATATTTATATATAAACATAACTAAGATGATACTTCCATGAAGTAATAACATTTATATATATTTGGTTAAGCATCAAAAAGCCTAATGGAATTAACAAACTACTTAATCGTTTGGTTAAAGAATATTACGCTGTAAGGTTTGGTTATCTTTTAAAATAAATATATTGATTATTAATTTGTTTATTTTAACAACTCTATAAACATGCGAAATAATTACAGGATAACACACAAACGTTTAATATATCAAAATCTATTTAAATTGCCTTTTAATCCAATTATAATAATCTATTGAGGTACAATGATGGCAATAAAAAAAGGAGATTTTATTGAATTAGAATACACTGGATATGTAAAAGATAATAATTATGTTTTTGATACAACTAATGAAACTGTTGCAAAAGACAATGGCATTCACACTGAAAAAATGACCTATGGCCCAGTTGTTGTATGTCTTGGCCAAAGCCACCTTTTAGCCGGGCTTGACGATTTTTTAACAGGAAAAGAAATTGGCTCGTATAAGGCGACAATTCAAACAGAAAATGCATTTGGAAAAAAATCAGCAAAGCTTCTTCGCCTTATTCCAATAAAAATATTTCATGAGCAAAAAATTGCGCCACGAACAGGCCTTGAGATAAATATCGATGGCATGAATGGTATAGTCAGAAGTGTTGGTGGCGGACGAGTTATAGTTGATTTTAACCATCCGCTCTCAGGCAAAGATGTTGTCTATGATGTTAAAGTTATAAGAGAAGTGACTCTTCCTATTGAACAGATAAAATCACTTATGGCTCTTGAACTTAACTTAAAAAATGCTGATGTAATTGTGGATGGAGAAAAAGGAGTTATTAAGGCAAATATTCCTGAAAATATTGTTGCTTTTTTCAAGGAAAGAATCTTAAAGCTAGTTCCCCAGATAAAGGAGCTTAATTTTTTAAAAGACGAAAAATCTTTGAAAAATTAAATCTTTAATTCTTTTTTATATTCTTAATATTTATTTTTAGAAAAGAAAAAGTTTATAAATTGCGTATCTATTTTAGAATAGCAAAAAGATATAATTTTTAATCTAATTTCGGGTGGGAGGTGTTAGTTTTGGAAGAATACATAAGGAATGCTGCAAATAAAGTTTCATTTTCTCCGAAAGGGACAACTGCGGATTTTAAAAAAAATAATGTAATAGATGCTGAGCTTGAAGCGCTTTTAGCCCAACAAAAAGCAACAATCAAAGTTGTTGGGTGCGGTGGTGGTGGTAATAATACTATTACAAGGATTGCTGAAGTAGGAATTAAAGGTGTAGAGTGTATTGCTATAAATACTGATGCACAGGACTTATTATACACAAACGCTGATAAAAAAGTTCTAATCGGAAGGGATTTAACTAAAGGCTTAGGCGCTGGTTCTATTCCTAAAATAGGCGAAGAGGCTGCGCGTGAGAATGAGCAAGACATTAAAGCCGCAATCCAGGGTTCTGATATGGTATTTGTAACATGTGGTCTTGGGGGCGGAACCGGTACAGGAAGCGCTCCGGTTGTAGCCGAGATTGCAAAAAAGACAGGGGCACTAGTTGTTGGAATTGTTACTCTTCCCTTTGCAATGGAAGGAAACAGAAGATATGACAATGCAATACTTGGCCTTGAAAAAATGGAACAGGCTGTTGATACATTAATTGTTATTCCAAATGATAAACTCTTGGAGATAGCGCCGGACCTTCCTCTTCACACAGCATTTAAAGTAGCTGATGAGATTCTTACTAATGCAGTAAAAGGAATTGCTGAGCTTGTCACTAAAGCCGGCCTTGTTAACCTTGATTTTGCAGATATAAGGGCAATTATGGGTGGCGGTGGCGTTGCATTAATTGGCGTTGGCGAATCTGACACAGAAAACAGAGCAATGGAATCCGTTGAAAAAGCAATTTCAAATCCACTTCTTGATGTCGATATATCTGGCGCTAATGGTGCTCTTATCAATGTGGCAGGCGGAGCTGATATGACTCTTGAAGAAGCAAAAACAGTTGTTGAAACAGTATCTAAAAGGCTTGATGAAGACGCAAGGATAATTTGGGGCGCTCAGATATCTGAAGATCTTGAAGGAATGATACGAACTATCCTTATCATAACCGGTGTTAAAAGTACACAAATATTTGGCCCATCAAGAAAACTTGACAGTAAAAAGAAAAAAGAGATGTCAAGTGAGCTTGGAATTGAGTTTGTTGATTAATCTATTTTAATATTTTGTTTTTTTAGTTTTATAGCTGTTTTTTAAAAAAATGGCAGTGAAAAAATTATTCTGGGAAGACCCTTATTTAGAAAAAGTCATGGCAGTTATTACAGGACTTAATGGAAATACAATCACACTGGATAAGACTGTTTTCTATGCCTTTTCCGGAGGCCAGGCTTCAGATTCAGGCACAATTGCTGATATAAAAGTAATTGAGGCAAAAAAAATAGACAGAGAAATTTTCTATACGCTTGAATCAACAGAAGGAATTAATGTAGGTGATAATGTCTTAGTCTCTATTGACTGGAATAAGCGGTATAAAATTATGCGGCTTCATTTTGCAGCTGAAATTATTTTAGAGCTTGTCTATCAGAACTATAACCGGCCGGAAAAACTGGGAGCAAATATATCTGAAGACAAGGCTCGCATCGATTTTTTCTTTGAGGGAAATATTTCTGGCATATTTTCTGATTTAATCAAGCGCGCTAAGGACATTATCGATGCGAATCTTCCTATCAAGAGCAGCTTTAGCGATATAGAAAACGAAAAAAGATATTGGGAAATAGAAGGTTTCGCAAAAGTATCATGCGGCGGAACTCACATCAGGCATACAGGAGAGATAGGCAGCATTAATCTAAAGCGCAGGCGCAACGGAATAAATAATGAGAGAATAGAAATTTATCTGTGATTACAGCAATCCTTTTTTCTCCCACTCTGGCTGCTTCACCCTTCTTCTGTATTCAGCGTATTTATCATCCGGAGAATATTTTGGTGGTTCAGGTGTGACAGCTTTTGTGCCGCACAAACACTCCTGTTTAAGTGAATATTTTCCACAAGTCTGGCATTTAAGAATATGTTTCATGTTTGATTAGTTTTTTTAGGTGTTACTCCCCTTATAAACTCACCAACACAATTATTTTTTTTCATAGATGACAAAACTGCTTCAGTAACTTTTTCAAGTTTGCCTTCAGCAATTTTGTATTCCTTGGATTTTATTACAAGCTTATATTTGCCGCCGCCAAGATAAGTAATTTCAGCTCCTTCTGTCTTTTGGCCGTCAATTAGCGCATTTTTTATGATTTCAACGCCATTTCCTACA
The DNA here is from genome assembly GCA_043801855.1 of archaeon. GTDB lineage: Archaea > Nanobdellota > Nanobdellia > Woesearchaeales > GW2011-AR15 > CAYTWW01. The sequence continues at coordinate 10,618 of JAZDLQ010000111.1, forward strand.
TATGTTGTCAATATAAATACCCCACTTATTAAAACTTCTTTTGGCTTGAACCTCTGCCGAATTACAGACTCAAGCAATTCTGCGGTTTTTTTGTCAATCCCAAGAGATTCAAGAGATAGATTCTCTTCAACAACTGAATCAAAGCACTCATACAACAATGAAAATTTATTGAATATAGGTTCTTTTATTTTTTCATATAGTTTTTCAGGAGCAATTTTTAATTCTTTTGAGATGTGTTCAATAACTGACTCAGCCTTCTGCTCATGCTTCATCTCATTTACTTTATTTCTCCTCTGGGCTTCACCGACTCTTCGCAGTGATAGGTCAATCTGCCTTTTCTCTTCATTTACACGAAGTACTTTGCAGACGATTACTTTGCCTTCTTTGACATAGTCTCTAATATTTCTTATTCTTCCTGGAGCTATCTCGCTGATATGGATCATGCCTGAAAGATTTCGATAATCATCAATTTTTACAAAAATAGAATGAAATTGGATTTGGGTTACTGTGCAAAGAACTAATTCCTGCTCTTCAGGCACCCCTTCCTTAATAAAAAACATTTTTAATCTAAGACCTCTAGAATTCTTGCTTTTACCCTTATTTTTCCGCCTGTTGGCTCAGCAAGGACTTTTCCGCAGACAAGGCATGCCACTTTATTTGCAGCTTTGCCAAATACGATTTGTTCATTCTTGCATTTAGGGCATCTTATTTTAATAAATTTTGAAGTTGGTTCAGTTGATACCATAATTATTTCCTCCTATTAATAGAGGAAAGAAAACAGGGTGAATTTATAAACATTATGGAATAAATTCATAAAAGATAACCTTTAAAATCCCTTTCTTTTTTTATAAATTCATTCGTGGAGGAATTATAAAAATGACACAACAATATCAACCTATTTTTATTCTGCCTGAGGGCACACAAAGAAATACTGGAAAAAACGCACAGAGAAACAATATCATGGCAGCAAAATTAATTGCTGAAACTGTCAGGACAACTCTTGGCCCAAAAGGCATGGACAAGATGCTTGTTGATAGCTTAGGCGATGTTATTGTCACAAATGACGGAGTTACAATTCTGCAGGAGCTTTCAGTTGAGCATCCAGCAGCTAAAATGATTGTTGAAATTGCAAAAACACAGGAAGATGAAGTTGGAGACGGCACAACAACTGCAGTAGTTCTTGCAGGCGAGCTGCTTAAGCGGGCTGAAAGCCTTCTTGATATGGAGATACATCCGACAGTTATTATCAAAGGATATATCATGGCTGAAGAAAAAGCCCAGGCTATCCTTGGGAAGATATGTGAAAAAATTACCTCAAAAGATGTTGATGTTTTAAGGCAGATTGCAATTACAGCAATGACTGGAAAAGGAGCTGAAAGCTCAAAAGATAACTTGGCAGAAAAAGTGTTAAAGGCAGTTTTGCAGGTATTTGAAAATGGCGAGGGAAAAATTACAATAGATAGAGATGATGTCAAGCTTGAAAAAAAAGTTGGCGAGGGAATAGAGGCAACTGAACTTGTCGCAGGAATTGTCCTTGACAAAGAAAGAGTCCACTCTGGGATGCCTAAAATTGTGAAGAATGCAAAAATAGCATTGATTGATTCTGCACTTGAAATAAAAAATACAGAGACTGACGCAAAAATTCAGATAACTGATCCGTCGCAGATGCAGGCATTCCTGAATATGGAAGAGAAGATGCTTCGTGATATGGTAACAAAAATATCTGATTCGACTGCAACAGTCATCTTTTGCCAGAAAGGAATCGATGATATAGCCCAGCACTTTCTTGCAAAAAAAGGAATCTATGCTGTGCGAAGAGTAAAAAAATCTGATATGGAAAAACTTGCAAGGGCAACTGGTGCAATAATTATTACAAACCTTGTAGATTTAGCTGAAAAAGACTTAGGATTTGCAGGTGTTGTCCAGGAAAAGAAGGTCGGTGATGAATCCATGACTTATGTTGAAGAGTGCAAAAACCCTAAAGCTGTAACAATACTTATCAGAGGCGGAAGCGAGCATGTTGTCGATGAAGTGGAAAGGGCAATAAGCGATGCAGTTGGCGATATAATTGCAACCCTTAAGAACGGAAAAGCTGTAGGCGGCGCTGGCGCTCCTGAAATCGAGATATCAAGGCAGCTTCGACAGTATTCTGAATCGCTATCTGGAAGAGAGCAACTTGCAGTAACGGCATTTGCAGATGCAATGGAAGTTGTCCCGAGGACTCTAGCAGAAAATTCAGGGCTCGACCCGATCAATATGCTAACAGAACTAAAATCAAGCCATGATAAAGGGATGAAATGGGCAGGAATTGATGTTTTCTCTGGTAAAGTTATGGATGCATGGAAAAACGGAGTAATTGAGCCTCTCAAAGTAAAAACCCAGGCAATAAGCTCAGCAACTGAAGTTGCAACAATGATACTAAGAATAGATGATGTTATCGCAAGCTCAAGCAAAGGGCCAATGGCACCTCCAGCTCCAGGTGGAGAAGGAGGAGAGATGTAAAAAAGAGGTCACGCCTCTTTTTTTAATAATTAACACTTATCTCAACATCTTTTCCAAAGATATTTTTTAGATCCTCAAATATTGGCTGCTTGATAAAGACTCTTGCAGGAATCTCAACTCTTGCAAGCGCTTTTTCGAGTTCTTCAAGTGTGCATTTCTCAAAATTTGCCAGCCTTCCGCTATCCATAATCTGAGCTTTAGATACGTCTTTATCTTCGTTGTCTATATCATGGATAATATAAGCCTCTCCACCAAGAAGAATAACTTCACCGAACTTTGAGCCATGCTTAACCCTGATTTTAGTCCTATCAAGCTCTTTTCCTCTTTTCCGCTGGATGTATTCAATGCAAAACTTAATGAAATGCTTTGATTCTTTTTCAGAGGCAGTTACATCAGTTTTTGTCAATTTTCCCTTGTCATAGTCAGACTTGGCCTTGATTATCTGCTTAAGCATCCTTGCATATTTTTCAGGAACTTTTCCCTTATGCACAAGCTCTTCTTCAAAAAGCTTAACAATATCTTCTGTTTTGGCGTCAATAATTCCCTCAAGCCTCAGAACATCTCTTGATACTGTTATGCAATTTTCATATGTATGAATAATATTATTCTCTTCTTTTAATTTATCAATTTGCTTGAAGAGCTTTTTGATCCTTTTTAGGTATTTGTCACCGTCATCAAGAAGCTTGTCAATTTCAGCGCCGCTGATATCTTTGATAGTGCCGTGCTCAAGGCCTTTTCGGAGTTCGATAGTATGCTCCAGTATTTTCACAAATTCATCTTCAAGAAGCTTTTCTTTTTTTACAAATACTTCTCTCATCATATCAGGAGTTTCTTTAGGTGTTGGCGGCGGATACCCATAAAGCATAAGCGCTGCCTGGCTTGGCGTAAGAATTGCATAAAAAACATCTTCCATGCCAATAGTCTTTATCTTATATTTTGTTCTCTGCAGCATCTGATCTCCTGAATGCATGAAAATATCAATTGACTCTTCGCTGGGTTTAATCCTGCCCATTTTAAGGAGCTGCTTCCATGGCATAAATATTCCCCTGTCATAAAATGGAATGCCATCCCTTAGGAAAGTAAAAATGATTGGGTTTGCTTCCTTAATATTATCCCAGAAGTCTGTCAGGATATAAACCTGGATATTTAATTTATTTCTAATTCCTGTAAGTTCACCAGCTTCAAGCCCCATACCAATTATTATTGCACGAAGCTTATCTTTTAGTTCAGCCCTGGTCATCTTTTTAACATCTGTATCATCAATCACTATAAATACGTCAATATCTGAGTCTTTTGTTGCTTTGCCCTGAACAAGAGAACCCGCCAAAACATAACTTACAATATATCTTTCAAATTTTTTTAAGACCATTTCTTTGTGTATTTCAGAAATCTTAATTGCTGAAAGCATACCTGAATCATATATTGGAGCGCTCATAGATATAAGTTTAGTCAAATCATATTTTCCATCATAGCAGCTTTGCCATACTTCACTAAGTATAACAGTTTCTGGCCTTATATTCGGATCAATGTCTTTTGCAATTTTTTGGATAATTGTATTAAGCTTGTTTAAAAGCTCAAACTTAGTCATCTTTGTGCTGTCTGAATCATCAATTAATACAAGAAGTGAAATCTCATTGGGATTTTGGCCTTGCACTCCCTGCTGAGGAATACCCTGCATTTGAGGCGGAATAGTCATTCCCATGCCAGGCATCATGGCCTGCCGCGGCGGTAATACTGAAATTGCAATTATATACTTATCAAATTTTTCAAGAACTTCTTTTTGGAAAGAATCAAGCTTTTTTTTTACTTCGTCAAGCTTTTCTTTGGCTTCCTTGGACAGATTATGTGGCTGCCCATAAGGAGTTGCTGGCAGAGCTTGCGCATTTGTTGGAGAAATTTGCTCTATTGGATTTTTTGAATTGTCATCTGACATATTTTGTCACCTCTTACAATAAAAAGAAACAGAAGGACTATATAAATAAAACGATTTTGCCCTATTTTTTTCATTTCCTGGTTTTAAGCCAATGAAAAATAAGAGAACAAAATAAAAAAAAACCCACAATCAAATCGCAACCTTTATATAGTTGCAAATCTCTTTAATTTTTGAGGAGGGAATATGAAAAAGCTTAATTTTGCCGTAATATTATTTGTATTGCTTGTTTGTGCGAACAGCGCATTAGGCCTTAATTTTAATGCAAAGTTTACTGCTGTTAACAACCAGATTTATCTTGATGAAAACGCGCAGTTTACGCTTACTCTAACAAACAATGCAAATATTGAAGAAATCTATCAGGTTTACTCAACAAATGTTGGCTGGCAGGTAGGGACAGACCCAGCCTTAATCAAGCTATTGCCAGGGGAAACAAAGAATGTTTCAGTTGAATTGTTCCCTAGCAACGAATGGGTAACAACAGGCCCTCAGCAAGTCAAAATCACTATTGAAAGCATAAATACAGAGAATAAGTATGAAGAAGGAATATCAGTCTATGTGAAGTGGTCAATAACGGGGAGGAGGCAATATGCCCCATCTATTGAATTAAGGACTACTTTTCCACAAAACGTAGACCCAAGGCAAAACATTCCATTAACCATTTATCTGAGAAACAGGAACGGATTAAATATTGATAAGCTTATTATCTCTGTTAAGAGCAAGCTATTTACAAAAGAATATTCCATACCATTTAGCGGCCTTGAAGAAAGAACAGAAAGCAATACCTTTAGCATAGATAAGCTTACACTGCCGCAGCAAGACACATTAGAGATTGACCTGATAATAGGAAATGAAACAGTGAACAAGGCAAGGCTTGATTATGAAATAATAAGCTATTCAGACTTTGTTGAAGAGACAGACACTAAAAAAGAATTCTTCAAGATAACAAAAGAAATCACAATAAAAAATATTGGCAACTATGAAAATCAGGAAAATAAAGTAGTGTCATTAGAGCTTGCTGAAAATTTATTCACTAAAACAAGTGTAGTCCCTAATAAATCATTTGAAAGTGGTGCAGTAGAATATACCTGGGAAATATCACTTAAGCCATATGAAGAAAAAAATATTGTTATAGTAACTGATTATAAACCCGTTCTTTACGTACTTGTTTTTGTATTAATTTGCCTGCTGTTTTATATTACTTATAGAAGCCCGGTGTTATCAAAAAAAGAAGTTTTGATAATTGGCCATGCAAGAGAAGGCATCGGTGAATTAAAGGTAATTGTTTATTTGAAAAACAGGACATCAGAAACAATAAGCAATTTGTTTATTGTAGATAAAGTGCCAAATCTTGTTGAACTAATGAAAGGCTCTTATATTGGAACAGTTGAACCAACAAAAATACTTACTCATGATAAAAAAGGAACACTTGTAAAATGGGAATTAAAAGCTCTTGAGCCATTTGAAGAAAGAGTAATAACATATAGGATAAGGCCAAAGCTTGGGATTTTTGGAGGAATCAGCCTTCCTGCAGCAAAAATTACATTTGATACAAAAGGCGGAAAAGAAAGAACTATCCGGTCAAACAGATGCGAGTTAACTCTTAAGCATCACTAGTTACTTAACTTATTTCTTTTGTTTTTATATAATTTATGTTAAGCTTATTTAGTATATCAATAAGTTTCTGTTTCTCACTTCCTAGTCCTTTCCAGTCAAGAATAACCAAATCAGGTTTTTCATTGCTTCTGTTAATCATCTGAAAAATAATTTCTTCGTCAAGGCAGCCAAACATATACTTAGGGCAGATATGCCCAAAAGCAACATCTGAATTTAACATTATATCATTAAAGCCTGTGCAGTAATGGCTGCCGCCAAAGCCTATTGCATTGGAATATTTTCTTGAATCAAATAAGGCAATTGCGTTAATTAAAGAATCAGATAAAATAACACCAGCTTCTTTATTTTCCCAATCTACACTGCTTGAGCCAATCTCAATAAACATTGCAGGCTTTTCAAGAAAAGGGCCATGATGCGTTGCCTCAAGAGTTATCTCATGTGAAAGTGTATTGTTTTTCTTAAGCTCAATTAGGGCAGTTTTCATTAAAGTTGGAAATGATATGCATAACTTTCTATCTGTTCCCCCATATTCTGCCTTAGAAAAATTACCTGGAGTATGGACTGAAAAACTTGGTTTCCCTGACTCACTTTGATGCCTTGTTGCAAAAATAAAAATTTCAGCATCGATTTTTTTGTCAAGGTTTTCAGAGTAAATAGTTTCATCTGATATGGTAAATAGAGATACTAGATGAGTATTTATTTTCCCGCAATAAATAGGAAAATCTTGGAAATATCTATCAGAATGCGTAAAAATATCTTTTTCTAGCAGGCATTCCTTAATATTCTTTCCGGCAATATCTCTTTGGGAAATAATTATTGCAATTTTCACAAAGAGAAACAAAAATAAGCTAATATTAATGCTTAGCGTTTCCTTTCTGTAAAAAGTAATAAATTGGGATTCCAATTACAGTTAAAATTATCCCGCCAAATAATGAATTTGCAGTCATATTGCCAATTAAGAAAATAGTTGAAAAAAACCCTAGTAATGCAAGCATAGGAAACTTTCCAAAATTCAATGGCTCATGAAACAACTCATGCCGATGTTTAATATATCTTGATCTGATAAGCGCTAGGTTGATAATAAGAAAACTTGCAAAAACTGAAAAATTACATAGTTCTGCTGTGAATTCTATATCGCCAAACAGCGTAAATAAAATAGTTGCAATGGCTGAAAATAGAATAGCATAATGAGGCGTATTTGTTTTAAGGTTGATTTTTGAAAAGAAATTTAACATAAGGTATTCCTTACTCATGCCGTGAATTACTCTTGAAAGCCCTACCAGATTAAGTAATACTGTATTTCCAGTTGATACTATAGCAATGACTGAAATAAATAACCAGGCATTATTTCCAAGCAAGCTAAATGCCACATCGGATAGCGGCGCGCTGCTTTGCGAAAGCTTTTCCCAACCATAGACTCTGATTGCAGAAAATGAAACAAGGATATATAAGATTGAACTTATCCCAAGAGAAAGCAGTAATGCCAGAGGAATTGTTTTTCGCGGGTTTTTTGTTTCTTCAGAAAGTTTAACAACAGTTTCAAATCCTATGAATGCAAAAAAAATGAGCGATGCTGCTTTAAATATTCCTCCAATGCCAAAAGGTGCCTCATAGTAATTTATCTCTGAATATTTTCCAATAGAGAAAACAATAATAAAAAGAAGGCCGATGATACTAAGTGCTGTCAAGATAACATTTAACTTCATTGATAGCTTAATCCCAATATAATTAACGATGCTAAAGACTGCAATTGATGCTATAGCTATCGGAACTATCATTCCAGATACGCCAATCAGCTTTGATAAATAGCCTCCAAAACCAAGAGAAACTGCAGCTCCAGCAAGCACCAGTGAAATCATTACAAGATATCCTGTAACAAAGGCAATTGCTTTTCCAAAAGTGTGATGTGCATAGCTATATTCAGCTGAATCATTTGGATAAATTGAAGAAAGTTCTGCATAAGAAAGGCCTGTTAGAAAAGCAGCAATCGCTGATATAATAAACGCAATCCATATTGCGTTGCCAGCATAGCCTGCAGCAGCGCCAATTAAAACATAGATGCCTGCGCCGACAATTATTCCAACTCCAGCAAGAGTTGCGTCAAAAAGACCCAAGTCTCTTCGTAAGGTAAGCGATTCACGCTTGTGTTTCTTAAACATTACTTCATTTTTGCAAAAACATCTATTTAATGTTTTTGTTTTGTTTGATTTTGTTGTTCCTGTATTTTTTTATCTTATCTGTGCCATTATAGAATAAGTTTTTTTCAGCATAAGTAATGGCGTCGCTGGCCTTTTTGAAAATATGCTCATGCGGCATTGTTTTGGAAAACTCTTCATCCGAGAATAATTTTTGCTTTGCAGCGCTCGTTAGTCCAACTAAAAGCACATATCCGTTTTTATTATGCCTTTCTTTAATAAAATCAAGAAGCCTGGTTACACCTGAAGTGTCAATAAAAGGAGAATTATACATCATAAGTATAACAATTGGCTTACTCGCATCGATATGCTCATTAATTTTCCTTTCAAAAACACTCATCGCACCAAAGAAAAAGGGCCCGTGAATTGTATAGACACTTACGTTTTTCTTAAGCTTTGAACTTGAGTTGATTACTGCATTAAGCCCTTTATCCGGCTCATAATCTTCCATGCTGGAAATATTAAATAGAGAAACAAAGCGGATGAAAAATAGCATAATCGCAAGAATCATTCCTATCTGAACAGCATGCACAAGGTCTGTAAATACAGTCATTCCCAGAGTTATGAATAAAACTACAGTCTCTGCTTTGCTTATCTTGATAATTGTTTTCATTTCATGAATATTAACCATTCTTATTGAGTAAAATACAAGCATACCTGCAAGGAATGCTTTAGGAATATAGCTTACAAAAGACCCAAGCACCAAAATGTATAATAAAATAAAAAGAGCATGTATTACTCCGGCAAATTTAGTTTTTGCACCTTCTTTTATATTGACTGCGCTTCTTGCAATAGCAGCGGTTGACGCAATCCCGCCAAAAAAAGGAAGGACTGAATTAGCAATTCCTTGACCAATCAATTCTTTTTTGCTGTCATGCTTTGTGTTAGTCATGCCATCGCATACAACAGCGCATAACAGAGCCTCGATAGAGCCCAGAAGTGCAATTGTGACAGCTGCCGGAAAAACAGATTGTAACAGAGATAGGTTAAATGAAACCATGTTGAACGTAGGAAGTCCGCTTGGAATTGTACCTATAATAGGTATATTAATCTTATAAAAATAAACAACAGAGAGCGATAATATTAACGGGATTATTGATGGAGGTATGTTGAGTTTTATTTTTGCAAATATCCTTGGCAAAAAATATAAGCATAAATAAGTCGCAACTGCAATAATTACTGCATGTAATTTGACACTATTTATATTTATAATAGATTCAATGACTGTCTGATATGCTGCTTCTTTTGCTGGTATTGATAATCCCAGAAAATTCGGAATCTGACCTAAGAAAATGAGGATACCAATTCCAGAAGTGAAACCAGAAACTACAGGCAATGGGATGAATTTTACAAACTCACCAAGTCCAATCAGGCCAAAAATAATCTGAATAGCTCCTGCAAGAAATCCTGCAAGCATTAATCCCTCTATCCCGTATTTTTGAACTGAAGATAGAATTATTACCGCCATTGCGCCAGTTGGGCCAGTTATTGAAAAGGCAGATCCGCCAAATAATGATCCTAAGGCTCCTGCAATTACTGCTGTATAAAGTCCCATAATAGGTGATACTCCTGATGCTACTGCAAATGCGATTGCTAGAGGAAGCGCAACAATTGATGTGATAAACCCGGCTTTTAAGTCAAAGACAAAGGCTTCTTTGAAGTAAGACTTAACATTCATATTAAAATCGAGAAATTAGAAGATTTTTAAAATTGATGTATGTAGAAAAATTACTTTCTAAAAAGAAGAAAGCCTGATACTGCAATTAATCCCCATTGCCATATCTGATGATACCATTCTGAAAAAAATTCAAAGTTTCCAAGAAAGTTCCATAAAAGTATTGAGCCTAAAAAAAAAATACCATAGCTTATTTTTGCAATTATCTGAGGGTAACTTGGCAGCTTAAGTGAACTTGCCTTTGGCATATATTAATAATAAAATATTGAAATATATAAAATGAGTGGAAATATTTTTTTTTTGTTCTTAAGATATTTTAGCTCTTTCTATCCTACGTTCTAGTACTGTATCTTTTGCATCTAAAACTGCAGGGTTTTGTTTATAATTAAGATTTGCAGGCAAATGTTTGTCAGGAAATGCGTTTAGTATCATATATACTCTTCTTGGAAGAGCGCCAAGTTCATCCCATCTTTTTTCGCCGATATATCTATAAACCGCGCCAATTATGCTTTCGTCCGGTAGTATGGTTAGTAATCCAAGACCTAAAATTAATAATCTCGGATGTAATTTGTAGTCGATTTCCTCTATATTACAGAATTCAACTTTTTGCCTCAATGTTTCGGCATTAATACTCAGAAGTAAATAATATCCTCTCTCTTCCACCTGTGCTATTCCAATAGAAGATAAATAATCTCTTGTTTCTAAAACACTATTATTATAATAATAAATACAAAATCACAGGTAAAATCAAGCAACCCATCGCATGATTCCTTCCAACTCCTTTTAACGGAGCTATTAGCCCGATTGCTGTTGATGTGAGCAATACTATTAGCCCAATCCATCCGTTCAAGAATAAGCACATTGCAAAAATAAACACAATAATCGAAATCACTAGCATCTTATAATTCACTTTCACAATCATCCTTGAAAATATCTTTGCAAAAAATAACACAAGAAATACAGATATCGAACCAGCAATCAAAAACACAATAACAAGAATTAAAAATGAATTAAAGTCAATTTCCATGAGTTTTGATAAAACAACAATGCTGCCGTCTTTTGCTTTTCCCAGAGTATAAAATGTAACTAATGAAAAAACAACACTCATGGTACCCATTGCACCAACCATCGCAAGATAGCCTTTGTCTTTTATGTCTTTTACAAGCTGGCCTGATATTACTGCACCCTGGGCAGGTCCTAGGCCCGGAAAAAACTGGATGAAAAATACTGCAACTGAACTTCCAAAAACAGATTTTGCAAGGTCTTTTTTGCTTATCAATATATCTTTTCCAATTTGTTGAGCAGGTATTTTTGTGTTTTCAAAATAGCTTAGTAAAAGTCCGGAGACGCCAAATAGGCCTGAAAGCAGGGGAAATAATGGCTCATTAAGGTTTGGAATTGAAAAAACTAACAAACCAAGTGTTCCTGAAATTAAAAATAAAAGCAGGCTCCAGATCCATAGTTTTTCTTTTAGTATCATATAAGCCATAAGAAGAATTAACAGGTAAATCAAAAAAGGCTTTAATAGTGGATAAAGTTTGTTTGCAACTAAAATAAACAATGGTATAAGAATTACTGCAATAAGAAGCCCGGAGTATGTTCCAAGAATAGTTATTTTTACAGCCTGATATCCTTCACCATTAAGGAGCATTTTTTGGCCAGGCAAAACTGAGAGAGCATTCTCGTTTTCAGGAGCGCCAAGATAAATTGAAGGAATTGTATCAAGAAAGGAGTGCGTTACTGATAAAGATATAATAAATACAGCTAAACTTAACGGCTCAAAGTAATTAAGAAGAAAAGGCGATACTGCAAATAATGTTGTAGCGACAAGATTTACATGGATGCCTGGAGTTAAGCCAGAGAATATACCTATGAGTATGCCTAAACTTAAAGCTAACAAAATCTGCCAAATCATACAACGTACCTCTGCGGGAATTTGTATTTAAATTCTTGCTTTTGTAATCTCTATGCAACGATTATGATCTGGTACGTTATATGCTTTGTAGCACACTTGTGTCCACACTCGCTCTGTCTTTGGATTGTTCCCACGATTAGGTTATATTGGATTCCCAGATGAACTGTGGCGTCCCAACCGGAAGTTTTCTATCCAAAACCCAGGTGTGCATGTTGTTTGGGGTCTTATAAAAAGGTTGTCATTGTTGACAGAGAAAACAATATTTTTTGGGTATCTATTTAGTGAAAACTTACAACTTCAATCTATTTCTAATAATTTTTTGAGCGTTTTCTAGGTTTTTTATTAATTTTACAACATTAATTTGATCAGTATTTTTATCTGATATTTTTTTAGATTTACTTGTAACTTGTTTATATATAATTTTAAACTCGTCAAATACCTCTGTAAGTTTTAAATTTAAGGAGTTATCAAAATATATCTTATTTTTCATTTTCATTAGTTTATACTCTTCAATTAAGTCGTTAATCTCTTTTAACTGGTTCTTATTTTTTATACCTGTCTCTGTATACTTATTTAATTTATTAAGACAATCGATCATTTTATCATTGATAGCTTTTAAAGCTTCAGTTTTATCTTTAGCGACAAATTGATTAATGTCACCAGCCCCTCCCGTAATATTTTGATTAAAATATGTAGCATTAACTTCTGCGATTTGATTTACTATACTATTTTTATCTCCACTCTTCTGATTAATATTTTTCTGAGGTTGTGTTAATTTTTTTATGATATCAAGAACATATTTTATTATCTCCCACTCCTTAATCACATTTCTCCAAATATAAACAATAATCCCCGATAATACTATCAAGATACTAGTCAAAATATTAGTGAAATTATTTTTTGTTTCTTTAACTTCACATTTTGATTTAATTAATCCAAACTCCTGTTCAGAATCACTTAAAGCTCTAGCGCAATCCCAATACGCATCACGTTGTGCATCTCGATTATTTCGTTCTCTGATTATTAAATTTTTAATTTTTTCAATATTATCTTCATAGATATGGTGATTATTTGTTATTGGATAAGTTGAATAGGTATTATTTACGTCATGTACTACTTTTAGTCTTTCGATGGGTGTATCATAACAATAAGAAGTTTTTTCTTGAAATGCATGAAAATCATCTACACACATTTTTAGTTCATGTTTATCTAATAGAAAAGCAGCACGCCATCCAAAGTATATAGCTAGGTAAGACTTTCTAAGAATTTCTGTTTCATTTGTGGAATACCCTAAATCTTCAACATTTTCGAAACCTTCACTCAAATCATCAGACGCTTGAAGTATTTCAGATGTATTTGTTACTTTTTGTCTTAAAATCTCTTGGTTTAGATGAGATAATAATGTTATTGCCCTATTGAATGCTTTTGATGCATTAACGTAATCTTCAATATCATCTGCACAATCAAGATCTCCATATTCTAAATCAACATGATATTCTCTATTTTCAGAGTTTAATTCTATCAAATTATGATTACAGGAATTACAGTCTGTGGTAATTGTTACTTGCATATCAATTGGTACTTTAAAAGAGATAGTGTACTCTCCAACTCCAGTTTTATTGTTCCATGAAATATATGCAGGATGGTCGATTGCAGATTTTGCGCTACATAAATTATTTAGATTATTAGGAAAATAGTAAATTCTTACGTAACTGGGTCTCGCACTCAAACTTTTGTCATATTGAGAACTAATATTTCCAGAGATTTTAATCCAGAATGAGGTATCCTTTTCTGATTGATTGTACGGATAAAATAGAGTAATCAGAAGTAAGACTAGAACAATAATAAACCCAATAATTAATAGAGGCCTATATTTATTATTCCATTTAATAATCATACATGATAAGATGAATAACTAGTATTTAGTTTGATTATAACCTGAATTTGACTCATAATCAGTTTTTAATATAACTTGAGTTTCCAATTTGAATAGGTTTATCGTCTTTACTTATGTATTACCTAACTGTTTTTTATAAAATAAATTGTTGTAGATTTAATGTGTTGTATATTTGTATTTGTTCTTGTGTCATTGTTTCTAATACTTTT
>JAZDLQ010000040.1:0-8711 GCA_043801855.1 archaeon
CAAAAAAGTATTAGAAACAATGACACAAGAACAAATACAAATATACAACACATTAAATCTACAACAATTTATTTTATAAAAAACAGTTAGGTAATACATAAGTAAAGACGATAAACCTATTCAAATTGGAAACTCAAGTAAAAATAGCAACATATTGAAAACTGTTATTTAAATACTTCACGTGCGAATGTCCAGTGAATTTTTTGTCCAATGAAATAGACGTATCTTATCAGTGGCTTACTTTTTTTGAGGAAGATGATTCAAAGCTTGAGAAGATATACAAGGATTATAAGAAAGGATTGCTTCTAAGCGGAGAACTTAAACTAATCTTGGTTGATAAAATTAACGAGTTTTTATCTGATCATCACAAAAGAAGGGAAGCTGCAAAAAAAAATATTGAAAAATTTATGCTAAGAGACTAATACTGTTATTAATTATTCTTTCTTAGTTTTTTTATTTTTTTAATTGCTTTTTTCTCTGCTGATTCACTAGTATAAGATGGAACATAATTCTTTTTTTCAGCTGTTTCTTCATTTGCATTTTTATGCTCTATATTTTTCCCGTCTAGTTCTTCAACCATTAATATTGCATAATTCTGGGAAAAAAATCTGATTGGCAGCAAAAATACAGATAAATTGTAAATAAAAAGCATAATTATTGCAGTGAAAAGCAAAAGCCCGATAACAATTAAAGGAATCAACAGCGCTTTAGAGATAAGATAAATCACAATACCAATTAATACAAAAAATATGCATAAAACAACATAAGGAATAGCAAGAAAAAGCATGATTATTCCACTAATTATAGCGCCGAAAATTCCAAGGGGTATTTTCATTAGCCAATATAAAAAAATCTCTAAAGTTTTTCCTGATGCAATCCTTTTGAAATAAGTGAAAGATGCTCCTATTGGCAATTTTTTAAGATACATTATTACAATTAAAAAGTCTTCAACAATAAATGAAATAATTCCAAAGAATACTGAAAAAATAACAATTCCAATTATCATCGGAATTAGTAGCCACAGGTTGAAATATGCAAGTCTATTATTTAAAAATGCATCAATTACAGGATAAAGGCAAATAATGTAAGCAGCAAGGCTGATTAATCCGAATATTGTCCTGAAAAGAAAGAGTGAAGTTCCAATTGCCCTGTTAGCTGAGAAGCTTTTCCTTACTTCAATCTTTTTTTGGATTACTCCTTCAATAAAAACAAAATAAAGAACTGAATTGATATATGACACAACCAGGCTAAAAATGTAAAGTATAGCAAATAAAACTCCTATTATCCATCCATATATTTTAAGGAATTGAAGCGCTTCAATATTAAATTTAGCTACTATTTCTCTAAATGAGAGGTTGCCTGTATCCGGAAGTGAAGAGCCATCACCCATTGGGTTGCCGCCGTTTCCTGCATAGTTTCCTGCTGATGCAAGAGAAACTAAGCCCATTCTCAACCAGTATTTTTTATCTACTGGAAAAAGTGATTCTTTTGTTTTCTGAAAAGCAGGTTCAATTATTTTAATTGCATATGTCATAGTAATCACAATTGCAAATAGAATATATAAAATTAATGAATTATTATATCTTATTTATTTATATTTTAATAAGATAGAATTCTCTCTATTTCATCCATTGTAAGTTTCCGATATTCGCCAGGCTTTAGATTTCCTAGAGTTACTCCGCCAACCTTAGTTCTTATAAGCCTTATTACATTAAATCCAAGGCTTTCAAACATTCTCTTTATAATATGCTTTTTTCCTTCATGGATTGTCACTTCAATATGCCTTGGTGACAAAAGAACTACTTTAGCGCGGCTGGTTTTGCCATCCTCAAGTTCCACTCCATTTCGAAGTTTTGTGATAGATTCTTCATCTATATCTTTGTCTATAAAAGCGCGATATGTTTTTTTAATTTCATTGCTTGGGTGCGTGATTAAATTTGCAAAATCCCCGTCATTTGTTAAGATGAGCAGTCCCTCTGCATCAAAATCAAGCCTTCCTGCATAATATACTCTTTCTTTGATATCAATGTAAGAATATATTGTTTTTTTGCCGCCCTCTTCGGTTGCGGAAGTCAGGACAAATTTAGGCTTATTAAATGCATAATATACCTTATTTTGAATAATCACTCGTTTGCTATTGACTGTTATTATATCTTTTTCATAATCTGCCTTATTACCTAATTTTATGGTATTGCCGTTTACTTGAACAACACCAGCTGCTATTAGCTCTTCAGCTTTTCTTTTAGAGCAAAGGCCTGAACTTGCGATAATTTTCTGGACACGTTCCATTATATAACAAATAAGAGAAAAAACATTTATATATATTGCTATTTAATTATTAATATTAAGAGGTGCAAATAATTATGGAAAAACAAAAACTTATCGTCCCTCCGCTTTCAGGCGGATATATGCTTTCATCAATGCTTGGCATTATTATTTCTGTTGTCTATGTCAGAAAATTTAGTTTGCCATGGGCTGTTGCATTTAGCGTTGTGTTTAGCGTTATGTTTCTTTCAGCAGTCAAATCAATGACACTTGCAGAACCAGATATGTTTGTTGAACTGGAGACAAAAAACAAAAAGAAAAAAGCTAAATCGTAAAATTTTCCTTGTCAAATTTTTCTTTTGCCTTATTTTCTTTATAATAGACGACATGCGATGCCCTTTTTTCAAACAATGCAACAGCCATATGCACCATGTCTGTCTGGAAAGGCTTAAGCTCTTTTGATTTCATGACTGCACCTGCATCTTCTATACACTGCTTAAGCATCTCGATATTTTCGCGTCTTGCAACAGCTTCCTGTTCTCTTTCTTCAGCGTCACTTAGCGCAACTTCAATCCATTTTGGATAGTTGCTTTTATCTGATTCTTTCGGAAATGTTTTGTAAAATACCATTGTAAATCACCTAATATGGTATAAGTGAATTAGATTTAAAAAAGTTACTCAGAAATCCGGATAAAAAAAGAGAATTTGGGATAAAACTAGTTTTTGCTTAACTGGTTTTCAATTAATTTCAAACGTATATATTTGCTCTGATAAGATTCATTTATAGATAATTCTTTGTTGACATCAATCCATTCGGTTTTGTAATAATTTCTCATAGCACCAAGATTAAAGCCTAATTGTCCAACAGCATTAGTTATAGGGTACAACTGTCTTAATATAGACAATTGAAATAAACTTGAATTATTATTCTCAAAAAATAACTTATATTCCCAAGGCATATTAATATAAAAAGCTACAGAGTTATTATTATTCGTTCCTTCAGTATTTTTGAACTTCAGAGCAGTTGTGATATTTTGAGTTGATAGTCTTATTTCATCTGTAAAAAAAGTATCATTATTATTCTCTTTTGTCTGGTTCCATAGAACTAGAATATTCCGTTTATTTGAATATAGCTGTCCAAGCTCTAATCCTGTTTTGGTTATAAAAAGCACAGTGTCACTTAACATTTCATAATAATTGCTTTTGAAAACAAAGTTTTTTTTCATGATATCATTGGCAGTCTTAATAATTTTAAGTTTTTCATTTGCACTTTCTCTTATTTCTTCATTTCTTTTTTCTTGCTCTTTAACAATCTCTAAATTATTAAATTCACTATGTTCATTCTTTTTTTCATAAAAAAGAGGCGATAATGGTAAAGGTTTATTGAAGAAATAAAAAATAGCTTCGCCTGAATCGTTAATCATAACAAAATAGAGTCCGCTGCTGCTTAAATCAATAACATCTTCAGGTTTTTCCATTGAATTTTTATTTATATGAGCGCAATTTAATTCTTTATTACACCTGTATTTAATTAGATATTCATCATCGATTAAATTTATAAATTTAGGCTCATAAATTTCTGTAAAGTATTTGTTATTCTTAAAGGTAAATTCATTTACATTATTTACCTTTTCTGAAATTGAAATGGAATAATTTAGTGCTTTAATATTATCTAGTTCAAATTGCTGGCATATCTTATATATGCTAGAACTTGATTTAGAAAGCACTTTGTTTTGTGTTAATGCAAGTTGTGATGAAGCAAATATTAGTCCAATAACACAAATTATTACTATTACAGCATTTCCAATAATTATATCTTTGATATTAAACCGCACATCATCAATAATATGTTTGCCAAAATGATAAAAATAAATGAATATGTTAAATTGCAGCAAGTAGCACAAAAGTATTCCTGCAAATAACGGAATTAGCTCAATATAATTTGAAGGCTTAAATACAGCAAGATAATAAAATATGTATGATAAATAAAATATAGCTTCTGAAATTATCAATGAAATAAACATAATACTTATCTTTGCAAAAGAATTATCTTTGTGCCTAATAACAAAAAATGATGCAATAATCCAAAAAGCAATGGTTGGAAGCGAAATAAGACTTGTTATGCTTTTTGGCACTATTCCATCTATTATTGAAGCTATTGAGTTGATTATCATCGGAAGAGAAATAATAAAAATCAATGATATGCTTCCAATTTTTTCGCATTTTTCTTTTTCAACTCCTTTTTTAAGCAAAAATCGATAGACTGCGATTATTGAAAAGATCAATGCTAGGTGTAGAATTTTAAATACAATATCTCCTAATATTATTGTAATCGTAATATAAGATGCAATAAAAATTGCAAATAATAACTTAAATCTGGTATTTTGCATTAATTGCATTTTTTCCTACATATCCAGTGCACTTGGGCTTCCCCCACCGTGCCAGCTGATTCTTGGCCTAATCATTATCTCATGTATCTTTTCATTAGAATCATCAAAAACAATAGCAGTTCCTTTTAATTTAGGTAAGTCTTCCATTGCTTCCATAAGCCCGTCCCTATTGTAGCTTTGCGCAAGGAGCATCAGTGCCTGAATGTCAATGTCAGCTGTAACTCTATGTGACATTACAATATCACTTTGCGTCAAAACATCAGTGTGGATTTTTCCCGGCTGCTGCGTTGCAAGAATAAGAGAAATTCCAGGCTGCCTTCCCTCTCTCATGATTATCTTTAATGGCTCAGTTGCTGCATTTTTGTCTTTTTCATCTCTTGGCAAAAACTCATGCGCTTCATCAATAACAAGCCAGACAAGAGGCATTTTCTTTGCTTTTTCAGGATTCTTGATAATGTTATGCTCCTGGCTCATCCAATTCTCTTCTGTCTTAATCATTTTGAATTCTTCATCTTTTCTTGCAAGCATTCTTGAGATAAACAAGTGCTTTGCAACAAGCCCTAAAACCATTGCTTTTACTTCCCAGCCAGAAGGTAATGTTGCATAGCACGACACATCAAGAACTGAAATTTCTCCTGGTGATGCAAGAACAATAAGCTCAGTTGATGTATCTGAAAATATCCCCCAGCTTTCTGCAAGCTTAAACATTGCAACAGTTTCCATTTTTTCATCCATTGGAAACTCATTGTTTGATTTAATGCCTGTAATTATTTCAGTAATTGAATACTCTTTTTTCTTTTCTTTAAGTGCTGCAACAGTGTCATTAATTAAAACACCAATTGCTGAAAATTTTTTCTGCTTGAATGCCTCAAGCCAGTCATCAGAATCAAGTTCAGAAGGCTTAATTGAAAACGGAAAGTCGGTTGGTATTCCTTTTTTTTTATATTCATCAAAAAACTTATAGGGTGTAAATATTTTTACAGGGACACCTCTTGGCTTTAGGCCGTATTCCTGAAGAATTTTTTCCTGTTCTAAATTTGGCATTTTCATTGTCCAATATACACCCATTGTATCAACTAGAATTACTGAGGTATTTTTTTTTATTTCTTCGGCAAGCATTGAAAATCCTTCTGCAATAACGCCCATTGTATATGACTTGCCGCCGCCTCTTTTTCCAAAAATTGAAATTACATGGCTTCCTGCTACTTCAAGATACACTGGGTTTGCAAGTTTTGTCTCGTAGACATTAGTTTCCTGATACTTATTGCCTACATAAATGCAGCCAAGAGTGCCATATAGCTTGATGTCTTTATCGCTTCTTCCAATTATAACTGGTGCTTTTAGGTCTATCATTTTAGTTTTCAGTTTGGCAAACCATTGAATTGTCTGAAAGAATTTTTCCATTTCCTGGATCCATCTCTACTATCCACTCCATCATGGTGCGTCTATCTCCATAAATTAATTGGCCGAGTGACCATACATATGAAGGATCAGTCTCATTTAACAATGTACTCATTTCTGGATGGAAACCATCCCAAATATGCATACGGATATACTCATTTACTGAAAAATAATTTGCTGAAAGATTGCATTTTTCCTTAAGCTCTGTTAGTGCACTCTCACTATCCTGTAATTTGTAAGGGGGGCACAATATTTTCGATACCCTACAGTCCATCATTCCCTTTGTGCAAAGTAATTTGGATTCATTATCATATATTAGCACTATTTCTGGATAATTTGGATATATTGAAGAAGAGTTAAATAACTTACTTAGTGCAAGTGTGTATTTTACTTTGAATATTTTGTTGAAATAATGATCGATAGGTGTTAGGTTTCTAGTGCACTGATTCTTTTCGAACTTTTCAAGGATGATTGACTCAAATTTAATGTGTTCCTGTGGTATGCTAGGCATACTTTTTTTTAGATAACTGGATGATCTGGAAAGCAAATCCTCCTTTATTTCTTCATTTAGTTTCATTGATATTTGTTCATCTGTTGCTGTTAATATGTAACAGTCATCGCGTAACGATTCATCATCTGATATTAACTTACAGTCATCACTATTTTTAGAAGAGATTGCAACTTGATAATAACATAAATCTTTTACTTCAGTTCTATTCGCATTGCTGCAGGTCAGTGAATTATTCAAGCTTATGGCGTTATTTATTATTGCTTCTTTAACATCATCTAAGCATTTATTATAATCTCCTTCATATTTTTGTTCTATACTGGCACTTAAGTTACATAAATAATCATCCATAAATTTTACTGCTATCCTTCTCATGCAGGATGCTACAACTGTGTTTCCTCGTGGACTGTTGGCATAGCACATTTCTATATTGAATTTCACACTGTGTGTTTCTTCTAAGAATTTTTTCGCATCAACATTACTGTGTGTGACTGTTGAATTCTTTTGATAATCATCGTTTACGTCATGAGCTTCCTTGCTAATATTGTGAATGTTTTCATTGGTTTCTCTTCCACAGGAAATTAAGAGCATCAATACTATAATTATGAAATAAATTCTGTTTTGTGATTGCATTTTCAGATATCCAGTAGCTTCTTCTCTTCTTTAATTGCCATCGGGCTTCCTCCGCCATGCCATGTGAATCTTGGCCTAATCCTTATTGGATACATTTTTTCGTTATTGTCATCCAGAATGATTGCTGCACCATTAACCCTTGGAAGCTCGTCAAGATAGCGGTCAAGCCCTTCTCTCATATATGACTGCATAAGAAGGCCAAGTGCATCAGTATCAAGTTTTGCTGTAATTCTATGCGATATGATTGTATCGCTTTGCGTCATCACATCAGTATGTATTTTTCCTGGCTGCTGTGTCGCAAGAATAAGCGAGATTCCGGGCTGTCTTCCTTCCCTAAGAATTGTTATTAGAGCATCAGTTGCGCTTGTTTTTCCTTCTCTTGGCAAGAATTCGTGTGCTTCATCAATTACAAGCCAAACAAGAGGATATTTCTGTTTTTTGGTTTCTTCTCTGTCTCCAAAATAATGCACTGTCTCGTGCACTTCCTGATATTCCTCGTCCTTTTTTTCAAGCATTCGCTTGATAAAGAGTTTTTGCGAGACTAATCCGATAACAAGTGACTTTATATCCCATCCGCCTGGTTGGGTTGCATAGCATGAAACATCAAGAATAGTGACTTGTCCTCCCTTTGCAAGATCACTTATATCTGTTCCTTTTTCGTCAAAAAGCTTCCATGTTTCAAGGTTTCTAAACATGTTTTCAGCAGCGTTCTTTGCTTTTGCATCAGATTGCGTATCGCTTTTAAAGGCGACAATAATATCATCAATACCAAAATCTCCTTTTTGCTTTTTTAAGTGAAAAATTGTTCTTTCAATTAAAATTCCAAGTTCAGAATACCTGTCCATCTTAAGAGTCAGACACCAGTCAATAATATCAAGGTCAGAAGGCCTAATTGAAAATGGATAATCTGTAGGGATTCCTTTTTCCTTATACTCCTGAAAATATCCTGCTGGAGTAAAAATCTTAATATCAAGTCCTTTACTTTTTAATCCCCATTGATCAAGAAGGTCTTTTTCATGGCTGTTTGGATATTTCATTGTCCAGTAAATTCCCATTGTGTCAAGCATGATTATTGCGATGTTCTCTTTAACTTCTAATGGCAGATCAGACATGCCTTCAGCAATGACACCCATTGTATAAGATTTACCTCCTCCCCTTTTGCCGCATACAAAAACAACATGCGATTTGGCGACATCAAGATAAACGTTATTTGATAGAGATGTAGTTCGACCCATCTTGATATAGTGCCTTCCTAGTAGAACAACGCCTTTTGTGCCATATTTTTCCAAATCTTCCTTATTTCTGCCAATAATTATGTCATACATCGGATTTTTATAAGGATGAGTGGTTTAAAAATTTTACTAGAAAAAAATAGATACCATCTGTAATGAGGTAACTCATAAACAGAATCCCTGTGGATTGTAAACAGCCGCATCTCTAATCCTATCAAGGTAAAAAGTTCTATTTTCATTTCTGAGGTGACAGAAAGATTCTATTATTACAGAGTTATCATA
>JAZDLQ010000053.1:0-2375 GCA_043801855.1 archaeon
CGTCTTTTGTTTCAAGGACTTTAGCTAGTTCACTTATCAAATTATTTGGATGTGCATCGTCTACAGTTACCATTCTGATTTAACTTTTACTCTTGCCTTTATAAGGTTTATTATTAGTTATTATTCATTGGTTGTTGATTATTGATGTGGGTTGAGCTTTGCTTCAATTGATGCTATACTTTTTTAAAACTAATGATCAACATATTGTTCCTGCTCTGTTGCATAACTCTTGATTGGGTTTCCCAATCAGAGCAAGTTATAATTCTACATGCGCCATCATTTGTTCATAAAGAACAAATTTACGCTCTGCCTCACGAATCATGTTTATTTTTTCAGTAGACCGCACATATTCTCCGAATTTTCTTTTTATAGAAGAAAATTTGCCTTCTGTAGCCCATCGCATTCCATATTCCTTTGCTTTAGCCCATTTTTTATAACCAACTTCTTTGAACTTTCTTACCTCTCTTGCCCTCGCAGGAGATCCCATAGACTTTGTTGAAGCATTGCTTCGGATTTTTATTGCTTGTTCAATACCTTGTTTTTCCAGCGCATTGAAAAGTTTTCTTTTGTCATGCGCTCCGTCAGCGCATGCCTTCCTTATTTTTGCACCATTCTTGATCAAGCGTTGTATATGTCTGTCAAAAATGTCTGGCTCGCTATCTCCTTTCTCAAAAACTTCTATGTCAAGAAGTTTTTTGTTTTCTACATCCATAGTTATTACTGCTTTTATCCACCCGCGTCTAACTTTCCATTTCTGCCTCATCCACTCTCCTCGATTGCTGACTTTTATTCCTGAGCCATCATTGCCCACATAAATTGGCTTGTTAAAATCAATCGCTGGCAGATTAAGTTCTAAGGCATTTATTCTGCGGCAAGCTGTAGAATAATTGTTTACTGGAAAATCTAATATTTTCTTTTGCAAAGCTTCGCAAATTCCTTGAATTGAACGATAATCAAAGTACGGCTGAAGCTTGGATTCAAACTCAATAAATGAGTTTGAATATTTGTAAGGCTTGCCTATTTTGTTCTTATTAATATACCCAAGTTCTTTATCAAAATTTTTAAGGAATGAAAAATCAAAAAACCATGTCCCTCGTTTAATCAATTTTGCATTATAGCTTGTCCAATTACGCTTATCTTTGAACTCCTTACCCCATCTTTTCATAATGTCACATCCATACCGAAAGGTTTATATATGTTTAAACATATAAACCTTTCTATGAGAAAAATACAATTGACAAAAAACAAAATTTTCTTTGAAGATGAAATAAAAGAAATTTATGAAGAAAAAGTGAAGCCAATAGGAAATGGTGCAATGATTATGTCTTCAAAAAAATTCATTGGAAAGAAAGTTTATGTTTTAGTCAGAAAATAATTAGTTATGCAACAGAGCAGTATGCAGCACTCCGACAAAAGTTTAATTTTTTGTTAACAATAGCTATCTTATGTCTAGTTTGTAGCAAGGGTATATGTGCGTATGCCTTGCTTAGTTAGCAGATAACGTGCTGTACCACGACCAGCATATCGCCGCTCAATATATTTTTTAGCCAGCATATTTTTAAGTGAAACTTCGACTTCTGCTTGACTGTGGAGTGATTTGCACTTGGGTGTTATGCCATAAGCACTAAGAGGATACATTGCTTTATACAAAACATCTAATATATCTACATCTAGGTTAGTCAGCGCATCTGAATCTGTGATTGAATTATCTTCGTCGAGCTTGTCGCATAATTCAACAGTTTGTTCTGGTGCAATTGGGTGTTCTATTGCAGTTACAGGAATGCATATCGACAGGCCTTGTTGGGTTAGGGTGTATTGAACATTTGTGCGCACAAATTCACGACTGACTAATTTGTATTTGCATAACTGAGCTAGTTCAGCTACACATTGTGATACTGGCAAGTTAGTTATTTTATGCAGATAAAGCGTGCCTCGCGGTGGGCCTTGTTGCAATTCATATAGTATTATTTTTTGCATATCGGTTAGGTTTGGATAAGAAATACCACAACTATTTGTTAGTGGTGTGTTATTATCATTCAAGTTATCGTGTCTGCGCGCTGCAACTGATTCGTGCAGTGTGCCATCATCTAAATGTTTTACTATGCCTGCAAGTATGTTTTTAGTGTTAACGGCCTTATTTCTGTTTTTTTTACTCATGTTATTGTATAATGAACTATCGAAAACATTTAAATAGTTTTGCTATGTGAAATGAGCATGGCTAAGAAAGATGATAAGCTGGCTAAGATTATTACAATTATAATTATTGCAATATTTGTTATATCTAGCATAGCTGTGGGGTTTTTATCTTAAAATGGAAGAACAAAAGGCACCTTTGAAGAAAAAAGTCAATATAAATGCGTGGCATATTATTTCAG
>JAZDLQ010000072.1:0-4331 GCA_043801855.1 archaeon
TGAATTTGTTTGCCCATCCTGGTATTGTTTGTTTCATATTGCTTAATTAAGTAATATGAACTACTATTTATATCTTTCGTTTGTGTGTATTTTTTAGAGAATAAACAAGAAGAAGAAGTATCGCCTATGGCTTAATTCAAGAAGAGTTAGGGTTTAATATTTAGTTGCATAACTTTATAAATAGTTCAAAATTTTTTATTATAGATGAAAGAAAAACTTTTATTTGCTCTTTTGATGTGTGTACTTATTATACCTTTTTCTTTTGCAGCTGACATTAGTGTTGGCAAAATAGATATGTACTTTTTCTACAGCAATACATGCCCCCACTGTAAGCAGGCTGAGCCATTTATCGAAAAACTAGAGCTTGATAACCCAGAATTAAACGTAATGCGACATGAAGTATCAAGCCCTGAAAACCAAAAAATATTTCATGATATCATGGTTGCACATAATACTGCCATACAGGGAGTTCCTACTTTTGTAATAGAAGATGAAGTAATTGTTGGATATAGAGAAGGTGTGACAGATAAACAGCTTTCTGACAAAATAAACTCCTGCATAAAAAAATGCGAGTATAACGAAACAACAAATGTAGTAAATTTGCCGTTGATAGGAACCATTAACACTGAAAAAATGTCATTTCCGATTTTTACTATAATAATTGCCGGGCTTGACGGGATTAATCCATGTGCTATCTGGGTTCTTATGTTTTTATTATCTTTATTAATACATGCAAAATCAAGAAAAAGGATATTAATGATTGGTGCAATTTTCTGTTTTGCTTCTGGATTTGTTTATTTCATTTTTATGGCAGCGTGGTTTAACTTATTTTCTTTAATAGGATATAAGACAGTTATTACAATTTTCCTTGCGCTTCTTGCAATAATCATTGGGCTAATTAATATAAAAGAGTTTTTCTATTTTAAGCAAGGCCCATCACTTATGATATCTGACAAATATAAGCCAAAGCTGTTTAAGAAGATGAGAGATATTGTACAGGAAAGCAACATCCTGGTAGCAGTTGTAGGAACATTTACGCTCGCCTTTTTTGTCAATTTAATAGAGCTTGGCTGCACTATCGGGCTTCCTGCAATATTTACAAGAGTTCTTGCCCAGCAAAATGTTCCGCCAATTGTAAAATATTCCTATCTTGCACTTTATAATTTCATATATATCTTACCTCTTTTAACAATTGTCGCAATCTTTGCGCTGACAATGGGAAACAGAAAGCTTTCTGAAAACCAGGGAAGAATATTAAAATTAATAAGCGGAGTTTTGATATTAGGGCTTGGGTTAATTATGCTGCTAAAGCCAGATTTATTAGTGTTTAGTTAATCAAAACACATTTTTTTATATTTTTCTTCATAGGCTTTACTTGCAAGGGATGCTCCTTTAATCAGGCGCTTGATTGTATTATATACACTTGGAACTTTATTTTTGTCAATTTTTTTAGTGCATTCCACTAATAGCTCCATAATTGGAACATAGTATATTTGGTTAAAATCATCAAGCTTTGAAAAAATACCTAAAATATGCCCAGTATTATATTCGTTGATTTTTGAAAGCTTAATTATTATCTCTTTTAGGTATTGCCTACCTTCTTCAGTCAATAAAGACTTTCTTTTATTCAATGCAAAGCGCACAAGAAGTGCTCTTTGGTCATTAGACTGGTCAATTCGAAAATACTTTGATTTTTCTATTTTTTTTATTGTATTAATTGCATCTTCACTTTCATTTGAGCCTATTGCAGAAAGGAATGCTTCAAAGCTTACAAGATTTTTTGCTGCTTCTTTTTCGTAATTTTCAATAATTTCGGCTTTTTCTTTTGCGCTAGATTTAATATAAAGCCCAAATGCATGATATTGATCTGTGGCGCATTGCGAATGCATAAACTGTGACAATATCATCTTATGAATGTCTGGCGAATCAAGCTCAGACAGAATAGAAAGGCATGTGTTTTTTGCCTGCCTGCACTTAATAGAGGCAATCCTTGATTTGACGGAGTCATCTTGTATTGATATACGTTTTTTATTGTATAATCCTATCAGCTCTTTTTTATATTTAAGAGCGATTGCTAACAGAATTTTTTTCTTGATGAGATATAGTTTTTCATATTCGTGCGCTTTTTTCCTGTCTTCAACACTTGCAGTAATCCCAAGAAGCATTCCGCCTGTTTCTTTAATAACGCTTTCATCAGATAGCAATAAGAAATATAAATCAATCAATCTCTCATCAACTAATGTATCTGCATTATCAAAAAGCCTTGTTTTTTCCTTGTCAAATAACTTTTGCATAGCAAGGAACCGATTAATATAATCAGGATCAAGTTTAACCTGCAAAAAAAGCTCTTCATCAGAAGCATTATAATCAATTTTGCCGTAAAACAAGTATCCCTGGCAAAAAGAGATGAATGTAGGATTTATAACACCACTAAAAACAATGGTTTCTTCTACTTTTTGCATCCAGATTTTTTGAAATTTCAATAACTTTCCAGTTTTATCGTAAAGAGCGGCTGAAAAAGGGAATTCATAATAGTTCTCTTCTTTAAACCCAGATTGTTTCAGATGAAGCTTCAGACAGTTATCGCTAAATTCTTTATTGATGGCAACAATAGGAAACCCTGTATGAGTGAGCCAGACATTTGCCATCCTGGAAAGCTCCTTTCCTGATACTTCTTCCATTGCAGCAAGCCAATCTGCTGTAGATGCATTGCCATGCTTGAATCTTTCATGATACAAAGCAAGTCCTTTCGCAAATGCCTCTTTTCCTATGATTTCTTCAATCATCCTTACAAATTCAGGCGCTTTGCTGTATGTAACGTTTGATATAAGCTCATCAGGATTATTGAATCCTTTGGGGATTATTGGCATGGAGATTGTTCCTGAATCCTCTTCAAGAGTTCCTGTTACTGGTGCCACAATTCTTGCAACTTCACCTAGCCTTGCATAATTTTTTCCCGCAATAAAAGCATGGTATTCACGCTCTATGTGGCAGGTAACTGCTTCATTTAACCAAATCTCAAAAGGGCTTTTTCCAGTTACTTCTGAACCGTTTATGTTATGGTAAAACTCATGGGCTTTAACTCTCATCATATATTCAAAAGCAGCGTCTGTAATATATACCGATGGCATGATCTTATTTGCAGTAATTGTTGTATTCCCTACATTTTCCATCCCACCAAAATTTGAGTTTTGCATTGCAATTTCGCGATATACTGTCCCTGTATATTGATAGCCAAGCTTAATGCCTGTGACCAGACTCTTTAGCTCATCTGCTTCTTTAGAATAATCCAATCCTTTCTGTTTTTTTGCCTCGCGCTTCTCAACCATAGAGAATATCCGTTTTTTTCTTTCAGTATCCTCGTATTTTTTTTCACCAGTAAATAGGTGTATCCACATAATACCATAGAACAATATATCGAGTGCTGCCTCTGCTCCATTTTTGTCTGAATCTGGGGGAACAAGAAGTTCAAGATTGAATTTTTTTCCGTCAGGATATTCAAATTCCCTTGTAAAAGACTCATAAGTCCCTACACAAAGAAAAAATAAGTATGGAGCCATTGGCGTTTTAGTATTTGAATATACTATTTGGCTACGATTATTTTCAACTGATGTCTTTTCTTGGATTATATCGCCATTTGTAATCATGTGCGTATATCTTGAATCCGCAACAATTTTTGTAATATAAGTGCATTTCGCAGTCATGTCGTCAATGCATGGCACAAGGCGCTGAAAGCCCCACTGCTGGCACTGAGTGATCTGTGTAGGCGGAGCTCCTTTAGGTGTTTCGTCATAATATAAGCCTTCAAGTAGGTTTTTAGTTGGCCGGCAAATAGATTCAGTGTGAATTACTATTTTTTTACTAATAGGTACTTTTTTTTCAAATTTAATAATTAATTTGTTTTCTTCTTTTTTATAAATATACGTATAGGAAAACTGCAAACATTCAGCTTTTAGTATTTCAAGATTATTTGCATCTAGTGAAATCTCTTTTATCTCTTTTATTGTCTCTAGTGTTAAATGAGAAGAAACAACAGTATGTTTATCATAAATATCAAAAATAAGATCCATATCACAAACATTCACTGGAAGAGGAGCAAAATCCTCTGGATAATACTTGAATTCTCTTTTCATATTATCAATTAAAAAGAGAAGTGCTTAAAATTCTTTGTGTTTAATTTCATAATTAGTCCCATCTTGCGCACTCAATTTTTGTTATCGTCGATATTTTTTTACATTTTCGTGTGACACATACGAAAAATATATAAATAAGTTCATCTTTCTGTTTGTTATGCATGTAACAACCTCTACAAAAAAATACAATAATAAGAA
>JAZDLQ010000055.1:0-22834 GCA_043801855.1 archaeon
TGTAATGCATTTTGCAAAAGTTTATAGAGTCAAAATTGGTGAAAAATTAGTGATATCTGAAGTGCCAAAAAAAACAAGAATATTGATTGAAAAAATGAAGCTGCCTGAAGACATATTACTTAAATGACGCAGAGTTAGGGAATAATTACTGTTTTGAATCCTGCTTTTTTTATTGCAAAAATATAATCTGCTTTTGACATTGCGCCAGCGATGCATTCTGCCCAGGCATCAAAACTTTTCATAATATCTTTAGGGAGTTTTCCATCTGTTACAATATCAGAAACAAGCAATCTTCCTCCTTGTTTAAGCACTCGATAAGCTTCCTTGAATGTCTTTAGCTTGTCAACAGTTAGATTAATAACGCAGTTGCTGATTATTACATCAACTGAATTATCAATAACAGGCAGGTTCTCAATTTCCCCAAGCCGGAATTCAACATTGCTGTATCCGTGCTTCTTAGCGTTTATCTTTGCTTTTTCAATCATAGCTTGCGTCATATCTACACCAATGACTTTTCCTGTTTTTCCAACTTTTTTTGCAGCAAGGAAAGCATCGATTCCTGCACCTGATCCTAAATCAAGGACAGTCTCTCCTTCTTTTATATCAGCAAGTGCAGTAGGGTTTCCGCAGCCAAGGCCGAGATTAGCGGATTTGGGAACTGCATTCAGCTCTTCATCACTATAGCCCATATCCTTTGACTGTTTCACAGGATTGCAGCCACAGCCTGATGAACAACATCCTCGTCCTGTCTTTGCAACATCTGTGTATCTTTTTTTAACATAATCTTTTACATCAATTTCCTTTTGTTTCATGCCGGTTTCACCATTATTTTTGATATCAATTAAATTGTAAAATTCTTTCTTTAACACATCCTTGAATTTATCTATGGCAGCAATTGGAATATAATTTTTTTCTTTAATTAATGCAAAAGCCTCATCAAAGCGATCTTTTGAAAACGCCTCATCAAGCCCTGCAATCCCAACTTCCACAGAATCGATTTTAATATATTTTGTCTTCACAAATGATATCGCTTTTTGTGGGCAGATATTCTCGCATGAATTGCAATTTTTTATGCATTTCTCAGGATAAGTTACTATTGCAATACCATGCTCTTTTTTATATACTTTCTGCGGGCAGAAATTGATGCAGATAAAGCAGTCTTTTTTGCAACGTGCATCATCAATTCTTGGGAACCAGTCTTTTGACATTTTTATGCATCTGCGCTGTTATTTGGCCAGAAATTTTTGCTTTTTAGATAGCGTAAAACATAAACAACCCCCAACATTAATGGAACCTCTAAAAAAAGCCCCATTGTTGTGCCAAGTGCAGCCATTGAGCCAACTCCAAAAAGACCAACAGCTGATGCAATTGCAATCTCAAAATGGCTGGAGCTTCCGATTAAAACAGTTATTGATGCTTCTTTATATTTTAATTTTGCAATTCGCGTCACAAAAATATTATAGCCAACTATTATAATATGCCCAAGTAAAAGCGGGATTGACACAAGGAGCATAGACTTAGGGTTATTTAATAGGACCTGCCCATTAAGCGAAAATATTACAACAAGAGTTGTAAGAAGAGCAATGATTGAAATTTTTCCTATAATGTTTCTATAAATATCATTAAACCATAATTCTCCTTTATATTTAATAATCATTTGTTTTGAAATATATCCAATTACTAGAGGAATGCCAATAAAAACACCTACAGAAATCATAAGGGCAATCCTATCAAGCTGTATGTTCTGCATCCCTGTAAGAAGGCTTACAACAGGCACATAGAGAAACATTATTGTTATAGTATTTAGTGTTGTATTAATCACATTCTGCTCCTGGTTGCCTTTTGCAAGAGAGCCCCATACAAGCACCATAGCAGTGCATGGGCTTGAACCTAGAAGGATTAAAGCTATAATAAGCTGGCTTTCACCTTTTAAAAAAGTGTATGCAAGAAATGCGCAGATAAGCGGAGCTACAATCCAATTTGACAAAAGCGTCAAAAGGATCGGCTTAGGGTTTTTTGCAAGCTTTTTCAATTCAGTAAGTTGTATATTCAGTAAAGCCGGATACATCATAAAAAAAAGGCAAACACCTATTGGAATTGAAACACCACCTATTTTCCAAGCATCAATTGATTTTCCTATAGTAGGAATAAATACAGACATAAGTAGACCGATGACCATGCATACTGCTACCCATACGAATAGATATTTTTCAAATATGCCAAGAGATTCTTTGTTTTTCATTTAATTACCTCCTAAAAATCATATTACAATCCAACGCTCCTTTTTTGATGAACACATTTCAAATATTCGTATATAAAATATATTAATCTGTCTTGGTTTATGGTTCAGAAAACCAAATTAAACTTAATAATATAATAAATTCCGATAATTATGAATATTATAGACGCACCGATTCTTACTAATTTTTCAACCTGGCTAACTTTATTCATGACACTCCCAATTTTTGAAACACTATACGATAGGATTAATGAAAATATAATAACAGGCAATCCTGTTGCAATTGCAAATACACCAGGTATAAAAAAAGCATCACCTGCCTTTAATGCAAGAGGAATCAGCATCCCAAAATATAGTACTCCGCTAAATGGGCAGAACGCCAATGCAAAAAGTACCCCCAATAAAAAGCTTCCAAGATATCCTTTCCTGCTTAATTTTTCTTTTATTTTATCCAGTTTTCCATTTGACTCAGAAATTGGCAGCTTAATTATTTCAAGCATGATTAGCCCGAACAATAAAAGCAGAGGCCCAATAATTTTCTCACTGTATTTCTGGAGAAATAATGCAATTCCCTGAGTGTTCGTCCCTGCAAGCACAATAAGTGATGCAATCAGAACATATGTAAACATCCTGCCGATTGTGTAAATTAATCCAACAAGAAATGTATGTTTGGAATGCTCAATTTTCCTTGAGATAAAAGCGATTGCTGTAATATTTGTTGCCAAGGGACATGGGCTTATCGCAGTCATTAGTCCAATAAAAAATGCTGCAAGTAAAGGAATGTTACTTGACCCCATTGATTCCATGAAACTCATTATGCTCATATTAACTGTAGTCTCCGATAAGCCTTTTTTCAATCACTCCTTTAAGATAATCCATGTATGCTTGCTTATTGTCTATCTTGTACCATACATTAGTATTCTGTTCTGCGTGAAATCCGGTGTCATCATATACTCCAAGCCATAGTGAAGAGCCTGTTGCGCCGTATTTCATAGTAGTTTCAAGATTAGTTGGCTCATCGACATTTATTGACGCAAATACAATTTTGCCAGATGCAAGCTCATTTGAAAAATAAGTATTAACTGTCGTTTCAGCATATGCTTTTATTGTCTTACAAGTATAGCATTGATTGGTTCCATGGAAATGGTATACTTCAATTTTATCAACTTTTGGTGTAGTTGCAACTGCCAAAGAATTGACTGCAGTGTTACCTGTTGTTGTTTCCGATTTAGTGGTGCAGCCAAATACAAATAACAAACTCATGAATGTTGCATATAATAATAATTTTTGAAATTGCTTCATTTTATCCTCACAGTATCGCATTCATCACATAACCCATTATAATTATCCCAATGATTGTTATTCCAAGGAATATTGCTAATAGCTGCCATTTCATAACTTTTTTCAATATCAAAATTTCAGGAATTGAAACTGTTACAATCGCTGTCATGAATGCAAGCGCTGTCCCAAGTGGAACACCTTTTCCGACAAGTGCTTCCATAACAGGAATAACGCTAATTGAGTTTGCATATAATGGTGCGCCTAATAGTACAGCAACAGGAACTGCCCAAAATGCTTTTGATGAAAGATAATTCTCAACTAAGTTTGCAGGTACAAACCCATGAATCAAAGCGCCTAATCCAACACCGAATACAACATAAGGGAATACCTGCTTTGTGATGTTCCATCCGTCATCCCACCAATATGAAAGTAGCTCTTTTAATTTCAGAGCATTTCCTCCATGCTCTTTTTCAACTTGTGCTTTAGACTTGAATTTCAATAGCTCCTGCTTAACAAATCTGTCAAGCTTTAGGCTTTGGATAAATATTCCGCCAAGAACTGCAACAGCTATTCCAATTAGATTATAGATAAATGTAACCTTAAACCCAAACATTGCAGGAAACAGGTATAAGGAGGCCTCATTGACAAGAGGAGAACTAATTAAAAACGCAAAAGTTATTCCAAGAGGAATTCCTGCACCAACAAATCCTATAAATAGAGGGATTGATGAGCATGAGCAAAATGGTGTTACTACACCAAGGAATGCAGCAAACAAGTAGTCCAGGCCAAACCATCTGCGTTTTGTAAGAATATCTTTTACTTTATCCATCGGAAAAAAGTATCGTGTCATTGCCATCACGTAATTTATTACAATTAGCAATAGTCCAATCTTGATAATATCATAAATGAAAAAGTTAGCTGCACTTCCTATAAATGATTCCTTGCCTATCTTCAGAAAGCTATTTGTAACAAGATCCGCAAACACCTGTATAGGGCTAAAAATATCCACTTTACTCTCCTTTTGCTGCCCTTTGTATAGCTGCCTTTATTTTTGCAGTGTCAGAAGTAAAACCTGTCATTGCTATCCTATCATTTACTGCCAAGAATTGGGCTGCTCATTGCGCCAATTTCAATCATTTTTTGCATTCTTTTATCCCCGCTGAGATATTCCACCTTGTCCTTTGTTCCCATCTCAGAAACTGCCTTCAGTGTAACCTCATAGAGCTTTTTGCATGTCGGGCAGCCTGAACCAATAACTGTAATTTTCATTTTATGATTTCTCCAAAGCAATAGATATTTGCACATATAAATATTTGTCTATTTAAATATTTTTCTAAATTAATCTTCAAGAAGTCTCAGGATTTTCTCTGCTTTTTTATCTGAAATTTTGTAGAGTATATTGGTTCCGTCTTTTCTGGATTTTAAAATACCGGCTTCCTCAAGTTTCTTTAAGTGAAGAGAGACATTCGGCTGCGATTTCTTTGTATAAGGAACAATCTTACATGCACATTGCTCACCGTTTTTTAAGAACTCAAGTATCTTAAGCCTTGTCTCATCAGAAAGTGCTTTTAGAAATTCATGTTTTTTCATTAAGAAACTGCAAATATTTACAAATTTAAATATTTAACCACAAAAAAGGATAAAACTCAGAATCGCCACAAGTGAGGAAGTATCCTGAACAAATAAATTTTTATAGCAATTATATTTTATTAGTATCTATGGGATTTTTTGGAGATCTGTTAAATAATGCAAAGGATACAATTGTAAACAAGGCTCACTCTGAAGTTTCAGATTCAATATATAAGACAATTGACAATGCTAAAGAAAATGCTAAATACAAATGCCCTAAATGCAAAAAAAAGGCAACTGAAGAAGATAAATTCTGCCAGCAATGCGGAGCAAAATTAAAAGAAACATGCAAAGAATGCAACATATTTTTTCCTCTTGGAACTAAATTCTGCAAAGAATGCGGCAAAAAATTATAGAGAAGTTTACAAAAAATCTGCAAAGATCTCTATAGCTTAATTAATCAGTATCCCTGATTCTTTCATATATTTTTGAAATTCTTTTGATTCCCTAATTTGCTTTGGAAAAGATTCTCCCTTATCTTCTGCATTAACAAACTCAGATACTTTCCATGTTTTTACACTACCGTCAGACTGCCTTGCTTTTACTGTCTCAATTTCACCCTGGACAATTGTTCTCCTGCACATCATGCATGCTTCAGAGTCAAATACCTTGCCATCGTAAGTCTCTCCATACAAGTAAAGAGTTGCACCCTTTCTGTCATTTGGATTTGCTGCAAGGAGTGCATTTTGTTCAGCATGGAATGCCTTGCAAAGCTCATAGCGCTCTCCGGGTGGGATTCCAAGGGCATTTCTCATACATTTTCCTATCTCAAGGCAATCCTTTGCTTTTCTTATGGCTCCATTATATCCTGTTGCAATAATTTTATCGCTGGATGAGACAATTACTGCGCCAAACCTTCTTCTAAGGCATGTTGCTCTTTTTGAGACAACTGCCGCAATATTCAAATAGTATTCATCTTTTGATGGTCGCTTATACATTTGTTAGTTCACCATATATTTTTTCAAGAATTTCTTTAATATATTCAATAGAAGATTCATTAACTAGTGTGTAATCTGCAATCGCTATCGGCCCTGCTTTGTGCAGGTTCTCGATTTCAGAGTGATCTCTTGATTTTGCCTGTTCGTTAGATAATGGCCGTATATACCTTTTTGCAAGCCTTTCATATCTTGTTTTTGGAGATGCATAAACTGAAATAACAACCATCTTTGGAAACTCAGATTTTAGCACAAGATATTCTTCCCATGAATATAATCCATCTAAAACCACATTTCCTTTCTTTGAAAATTCTATAATTTTTAAAACATTTAATTTAGCATAGGCAGCCATCCCATACTCTTCTCGCAGCGATTCTCTAACTTTTCGCTCATTGGCTTCATTAACTTCAAGGTTTCTTTCTTTTAAGACATCCATTGTTATTCCGCCAAAATATACTCGAAAATACCCCTTAGCAATAAAAAAATCAGTGACAACAGACTTTCCGCTTCCGGTCATTCCAACAACAGCCACAATTGCCCCCATACTAAGAAAAATAAGATATTAATTTAAAAAACTTTAGCTGCAGATAGCTTCACACTTGCCTTTAGCACATCTGACATCTGGGCATCGCATGCAATCATATATGCAATCACTGACATAAAATTTAAGTTTATTTTCCAGTTTTTCTGCTTCAGCCTTATTAACAGTAATGCTGCATCCAAAAGGACAATGATTTCCAATGTTAATGCAGTCCGAACCAACTGAACAGTAATTTGCTTTTTCTATCTCTTTTTTCATCTGGCTTTCACTTGTGCAGCCTACAAGCAAGATTATTAATAGCAATAATATTTTTTTCATATCAAAACTAGATTTTAATAATTAATAAAAATGTTTTTATTGCTAAGCTATTTCTGATTTATCATGAAGCCAGTAACAATAGGCAAAGATCATTTTTTAAAAAGAGACATAAAAAAGATGCATTATTCTCCTGATGAGATACCAAAAGTTCAGCTGTTTTCAAGTTCAGATGTAATAATGGGAAACCCCTCATCTAATCTTGCTATAGGAATTGTCTATACTTGGAAAGAAGATAGGCCACCAACTGAAGTTAGCGAATTTGTCCAGAAGATATCAAACTATGCTGCAATGACAGGCTACTGGAGAACAACAAACGGAGCTAAATATGTTTTTGCAAATATTTTAGCAAACCCAAATATCAATAAATTGATTCTTCTTGTATTCCAATATAAAGATAATGGCCATCTCCTAGTAGATGCTCTTTCTAATTTCTGGGAAAAAGGTTTAGATGAAAATAATATAATAAAAAATTCAAAAGCGCCAAACCCTAAGTTTGAGCAGGTAACAGATGACGGCTTAGCTAGGATAAAAAAGCAGTGCGATTTATTGGTGATTAGAAAAATTGCTAAATCAGACTTTCCTGAAATTGAAAAAATATTAAACCATGCGATTGACTATCCTACAAACAATCTTGCATTACAAAAGATAAAACTTGATTATTCATTCAGTAGCTCAGTAATTAAAAACAACCTTCTATATGACGATGGCGCAAGATTTGATTTGCCGCTTTATATGGACTTATCAACAAGTGCTAAAAAAATTGTATTTGAAAAAAAAGAGATAAGCAAGACATTAGGCCAGGGTGTCCAGGCAGACAATCTTGAAGATGCGCTTGATATGATAGCAACTTTCGTTTTTCAAAATGGCACAATGCTAAGCGACCAGAGAAATATTATCACATGCGAAAATCGGACTCTTACCCTTACAATAAATAATCCTCTTGAAAAAATCCCTGCTGGATTCTCAAAAGAATACATAAAAAAATATGTCGAAGAATTTATGGAAGGCAAAGGCAGTTCGCTTGATGAATTTGTCTATACTTACCATGACAGGATATTTGTAAAATGGGGGAATCAGGCTGAAAAAATCGTCGAGTTATTGAAACGCGCGCCTAACACAAGAAGAGCTTTGATTTCACTATGGGACCAAAGGAGCGATGTAGGCAATTCAAATGCACCATGCCTGATATTTCTATGGTTTGCGATACGCGATAATGTGCTTGAAGTGCACGCAGTATACCGAAGCCATCATCTTGCAACTGTAACCAAAGACGGCAAAATTATGGAAGGAGAAGGAGCATTAGTTCCTAACCTTTATGCTATTGCAACACTTCAAAAAGAGATTGCAAAAAAAATAGAGGTGAAGCCTGGTCCGCTTGTCCTGACAGACCTTTCAGGGCATGTATATGTAAGTGAAGTATAAAATTAATCATTATTTTCTTTTTCCCTCTATTAAATCTTTCAAATTACTTACGGCAGAAAATACTGAGAAAATAATTGCTGATAATATTGCCAAGAAAGTTGGAATTTTTTGGTTTTGTAAATCAACATAATGTTCATAATCAAACACTCTTGATTGTACGGACCATTCATATGCCATATAATACTTTGAAGAAGACTTCTCATAAACCCAAACATCGATAAAATAAGTTTGGTATGATGCATCATCTAAATGGATTTCGTAAATTATTGTGTTATTTTCATTTACTGGAAGTTTTTTATTCTCAATTGTCGTTGTTCCGTTTTCAATTTTTTTAACATTAATTGAATCAAGTATTAATGATGAATTTGAGGTATAGTTCACATTAACAAAACATGTTACAATATCATTTTTAACATAATTTATGAAGTGATTATTACTGTAACACCGGTTTGTGACAATAATGATACTATTATCAATAAATTCATTTGCATTTTGAGTTGGTTCTAAAGAAAAATATAAAGGTAAATCTCTCTTATATATCGGATTTAAAAAATTTATACTAAGAACCAATAATAAAACAAGTAAGTAAATTGCAAAGAAAATGTAAAAATTACATTTATTTTTGAGAAAGGAATAAATTTTTTTGTCTATTTTTTCCATTAATTGTTGCACGTAGTATTTGATATAATAAAAGCAAATGAAAAAAAAAGTGACAAAAAAAAAAAATTGAGTTAAAGTTAGGAATATCCAATCCATAGGTATTGAAAGAGGTAGTGAAAAAGGTTCTTAAAAAAACATTAAAAAAAATGTAAACAAAAATTACAAAAACACAAAATAAAAAAAATGCAAACGCAGCTTTAATTAAATTTAATGTATTTTTTTGTAATAAAAACAAAATAATTTTTTGAATTACTGTGTTAAATTGAGTTATAAGCTTTGATATTGAACTTTTAAAATTTTTAAAAATACTTAACAAATTATCTTTATTTTTAGATTTGTTACTCATAGTTATTCAGTTTTATATTTATTTATATAAAAAACTAATTAAAAAATACAAGTTTTTGTCATTACAAAACCAACATCATTTTATAATCGTTTAATATTCTTAATGCAATGACAGGTAAGCTTATCGTTATTGATGGCACTGATTCTTCAGGCAAAAATACACAGGCGCAGATCCTCTTAGAGCATTTAAGAGAAAAAAAAATAGCATCTGAAAAAGCAGATTTTCCGCAGTATTACACAGGATATTATGGAAAGATGGTTGCAAGATACTTAAATGGAGAATTCGGAACAGTAAAAACTGTCTCTCCTTATTTCTCATCTTTGTTATATGCGCTTGACAGGCTTGAAGCCAAAAAAAAGCTTGACAATTGGCTTTCAAAAGATATTTTTGTAGTATCAAACAGATATGTAAGTTCAAATGAAGCGTATGGAGCGGCAAGGTTTGATAGCGAACCTGAAAAAGAAGAATTCC
Organism: archaeon; assembly: GCA_043801855.1. GTDB lineage: Archaea > Nanobdellota > Nanobdellia > Woesearchaeales > GW2011-AR15 > CAYTWW01. The sequence goes on from JAZDLQ010000055.1 coordinate 9,843, forward strand.
TATCATGGCTTGCTGACCTCGAGTACAACCAGAACAAAATGCCAAAACCTGATGTTATAATTTTCCTTTACGTCCCGCTTGAGATTACAAAAGAGTGGATTAAAACAAAAGAAAAGCGCGAATACCTTGAAGGAAAGAAAAAAGACCTTCATGAAAAAAACACAGAGTACCTAAAAAAAGTAGAAGAAGAATATCTGGCTCTTGCAAAAAAAAATAAATGGATAAAAATAGACTGCGTTGAAAAAGGAAATATTCTTTCAAAAGAACAAATCGCTGAGAAGATATGGAGTTATATCCTGCCTAATCTTTAGGTGTGAATAATTTGCACTTATGGCAGTTTGCAATCTTATCTATCTGTGTCTCAAGTATCCGCTGAAAATTCTGGCAGTAGGTGTCCAACTTAAACGGACATTTTTCAAATTTTTCTTCAACTGCATCTATATTTAGTGGCATAATTTGTTTAATACAAGTGATATTTATAAAGTTTGTGGTTTTAATTACTAAATAGTAGTTAATTATTAAGAAATAAGCCATGGATTTCGAAACATTTAAATATAATATTAAGTTATTAATATTACAACATTATCATGTTAATATAAAATGGAAAACAGAGAATTTTACGATAGAAAGCAAGAATTGAAATTATTGAAAGATGAATTGGCAAGTTTGCAGACTGGAAAAATGTTTGTTGTTTATGGAAGAAGAAGGGTTGGCAAAACTGAGCTGATAAGACAATTCATAAAGCCATTATCAAACAATAAGCTCTATTTTTATGTTGATCTGGTAGAGAAACAAGGAATACTTGACTCATTATCAAAAGTAGTTCAAGAACAATTAGGCGAAACCAGAAGGTTTGCGGATTTTAGTGATTTCCTAAACTTGATTTACGAAAAATCTGATGATGGTTTTGTTCTGGTCATTGATGAATTCCAAAGATTCCTGGAGGTTGCGCCGCAATATATTACAGGATTGCAGAATTTTTGGGATCAGAAACTCAAAGACAAAAAAATTCTATTACTTCTTGTAGGGTCATCAATAGGCATGATGCAGAAGATAACAAACAGCAAAGCAGGAGCCTTATATGGCCGGGCAACCAGAATCAAGATTTCACCATTTAAATATTCTGATTTTAGGCTGATGTTCAAAGAATTAAGCGAAGAAGAAAAAGTTACCACTTATGCAGTATTTGGCGGAACTCCATATTATCTTGAAAAAGTCAAAAAAACTGAGGGCAATATACACAAAAAAATCTATGAATTATTGTTAAAAAGAGGCGCTGAACTATTCGAAGAGCCAAAGAATCTGCTTGAGTATGAAAATGTACGGATACATTCAAAATACAATTCAATATTGCAGGCAGCTTCAGCAGGCAAAGAGAATATCAAAGAGATAGCTGATTTTACAGGCATAGATGCAAATACCATGCCTGCGTATATAAAACGCCTGGATGAACTCTTAGAATTACTTGGAAAAAAAGACCCGCTTTTAGGCAAGGAAAGGCTTGGACGTTATAGATTGAAAGATAATTTTTTTAGTTTTTGGTATAGGTTTATCTTCCCAAGCCAAACAGCGATTAATATAGGCAACATCAAAATAGTTGAGGAAGAAATAAAAGAAAATCTTAATGCGTATGTAGGCCGTGTTTTTGAGGAGATATGCAAAGACCTGCTTATCCAATACATAAATAAGGAGCTAGATTCCTATACACTGGATTTTGAAGATATCGGCACATGGTGGAACAGGACAGGAGAGGAAATAGATATAGTTGCCTACAACAAAAAATCGCGGAAAATCCTTGTTGGCGAAGTGAAATGGACAAATAAGCTAGTGGACATAGATGTTGTAGATAACCTGATAAGGAAATCACGCTTGATTAATTTTGCAGGCGAATACAAATTCCTGTTCATATCAAAAAACGGTTTTTCTGATAAAGCGCTTTCAAGGATAAAAGAGATAAACGGAATAAGCTTGACGTTAAATGATATTTCAAAAATGCTTGATGGGATTTAAGCTGTAATAAAATGTTCTCTTAATCATTATTTTACAGAATCTGGATCTTAAATCTTTTTTCAAGATCAGCTAACAGCTCTTTGCTGGCTTTCTCTTTGACTTTCTTATTCTGTTCATCAGTTGTCTTTTTTGTTGATTTTCCATTATACTTCAGGAATTCATTAACTAATTCTTCCCTGGCAAGGCTGGCAAGCTTATCTCTGACAGCTTCCCTGATAAATTCAGTCCATGAAATATCTAAAAATTTTGGTTATCCTGAATAACTGATGCCTATTTTTTATTAATTGCGTAGCTTCTTAATAACTTCTTTTGGAAAATCTTTATCACTTAATCCGATTTTTCTAAGCTCTTCAATACCAGACATCCAATCACCATATGTTATTCTTGCATGCTTAAGTTTCTTATGATTATCGTGAGATAATTCAATTAGATTCCATATCTCATTATTATAATGATTTGCATCGATATGATGTATCTCGTTGCTCTCATCAAATTGACCATAAAATGATCTATAAATATATCTATGAAGAAATTCATTATCGCTTTTAAACCGAAGATATTCTTTTTCGATATCCAAGTATATTTTGTTGCCGTATCTCTCATTGTATTTTTTAAGTAATAATTTTTGCTTATATTCAAAAATTCATTTTGCTGTTTTATTAGTTCTTTTGAAAGTTAGGATAATCGATTGGATTCTTCCTTTGTTTTATGTTCCTTTGATTTTAACTCATCAATTTCTATATTCTTTTGCTCAATATCATATCTGTTTTTTTTCAATTCTGCTTCAATTTTTTGTATATCTAATTTTTTACTATTATTTGTATAAAAGAGATAAATAAAAAATCCGATAATTAGAAGAAAGATAATGCTGATTCCAGAGATTAAATAAAATTTAGTTTGCTCCCTTTTTTCATTCTCTAATTGAGCCAATTGCAGCCTTTTTTCATTTTCCAGTTGTGCTGGAGATTTTGCACACAAACCAGTATCATTGCTTATATAACCTGTTTGACATTCGTCTGGAAGATTGCATTTAGGCTTATTATCTAATTGAATAACACCATTCTTAACACACCTCTTATTATCATCACATTGAATCTCATCAGCGGTACATTTGCAATCCTTGTTAAAGCAAATAATGGAATTACTGCAATAACCCTCAATACAAAATCCACCGCCACATTCATTTGGCGAGTTGCAGGATTCTCCATCATTTTTACCGCCATCGCATATTGTCTGATATTCTTTTATATCTGTTGGTTTTACCTTAACACCATCAGTTTCTTTATATTGAATATCATATTGTTCAGTAAACCTAAAATCCCTGCACCATTTACTCTCTGTCGTTTTGATAACATCTAAATCGATAAAAGAAGCCTTTGGGACTAATATTTCAAAACTACGCATACTATTAAGCCCAGGAGAATATTCGGTGCACCATTGAGCTTTTTTAATATTTATGTTAATATTTAAGTTGATTAAAATATCAACATCATTGCGGTTAATTATCTTTAAGGGTGCGCCATATCCGTCATTAATAGTACTAAATTCAAGAGTAACCTCTTTTAACTCATTACCATAATTATCAAAAGGTAGGAATTTCGTCTCTGTTGATATCACTATGTCCTTAGTATATTGGCAATCCAAAGAAAAAACCATTGGTATTAATAATATGAGCAAAAAAAGTATAATATTTTGTTTCATGCTGCTATTATTTTTGTTAAGTTTTTAATTTTTAACTATACTATCACATCCATCCCCTTCTCCTCTTTCAAAACCGCATCTTTTAGCGCCATCATGAATGTTTTTGAGAATGGTTTTAGATTATTGTACCTCTTATCAGCGCAATCTCCAGGCATAAATGCGCTTAATTTCCATCTGCACTTAAGCCCTGAAATCTCATCAGCAATCTTTAGCACATCCTCTTTTCGAAAAACAAGGTTAGGCACAATCGTTGTCTCGATAGTCAGCATTGTTTTTTCGCTTCTTTCACTAAACAAACCTATTGTTTTTCTGATTTGAGATATCACTTCACCTGCAGGTAAAAAATATGTCTCTGACTGCGTCACCTTCTGGTAATTCTCGTCAAATGGCGCTTTAATGCTCAATACAATCTCATCAAAAAGACTCTCTCTAAGTATTGCCTTTATGACATCAGGTTTTGAGCCATTTGTCAAAAGGATATTTTTAAGGCCTTTTTCCTTTGAAAACTTTGCAAGAGAGAGCAAAGGAAACTTCTGTAATATAGGTTCCCCACCACAAAAAAGAACATAGCCAGATTCTGTGTGAGTAATGCTATTTCTAATGTCATTTATCTGCACTATAAATTCTTTTTTCTGTGAAAGAATACTCCCGTTATAGCAGTAATGACACCTAAAATTGCATCCTGCAAAAAGGATAGCGAGGCATCTCTTCCCATTATGATACGCTGGTTTGGTCCCTGCACAATAAAACTCCATAAAATAAGAAAAGAATTAGATTAAATAAAAAAGTATTCATAATTTAGCAAATAACATTAGTATTAAAATAAAGTTTATTCTACTTTGCAAATTTTAATATTGTGATGTTATTTGCTATTTTGGTGCTAGCTGTCCAAACTGTTGAGGCGAGTACTAATATTTATATATAGCATTATATGGCCTGCCTTGTAATGATGTCAAATACATGTGTTGTTGTTTCTACGCTCTATCAAAAGCAGGATGCTAATGGAGGAAATGGTTTAGATTGGAGAATAGGATTAGCCGATGCATTAATAGAAAAAGTTTTGCATTGTGGCTATCTTCTTACAGTAGTTGATGCTGGCTCAGTTCATAAGTTTACAACTAAACATGATAATGAACCATATTTTTTCAAAAAGCCACCTGCTACTTTAGGTATTTCAGCGCAAATAGCTATTCAGGTTGCATTGCAAAAAAATCCACACTCAAATTATTTTTTCTTGACCCAACCTGAAAAATATCCTGTTATTGAATCAATAGACTCTGTTGTTGATGCAATGCAACACCAAGGTGCAGCAGTTGGCATTCCATGCAGAAGCAAAGGCGGTTTTCATAGCTATTATCCTCTACAGCGTATGTGTGAAGAACTTGGCAATCTTTTTTTCTATGAATTAACAAAAGAAAAAAGTAAAACGTATCTTGATATGTGGTTTGGAGTAACTTGTTTTTCAAGTGAAGCTTCCGCCTATTTTGTAAAACCACACGAATACTCTAATGTGTGGAACATGGGCTTTAATCCTATTCTTGAATATTTAATTGATGGCGGCAAAGTGGCATCTGCTGGTATTGATTACTTACAACCTCCAGAACAAGTATTGGCAGAAGAAAAAGATCCAAGATTTACTCTTAAAAGAATAAAACAGTTGGCATATTTAGTAGACGAATCTTATAGATATTGGAAAAAAATAGGAGAAATAATTTCTCCAAAAGCACAGAAACTATACAATTCAATTACATTTTTATGTAGCAAATATATTGAATTGCCTAGACTAGAACAATCAAAGGTACCAGAATTAATTCAAGAAATAACACAACTGTATCAACAGTATGAAAAAGAATCTGTTGCTTTTCTGCATTAAGCAACGAAAATAAATATTAAGAATAAAATTAAAAGAAAAATTCACTCTTCTGAAAAAAAAGCATCTAGCTGCTTAGACTTAATCATCGCATCATAGCTAATATCAGTTGCCTTCGAAACCTTTGATTGTTTTTTTATCACTGTCTTTTCACCCCTTAGATTTTTCCGCTGCTTCCAAAGCCGCCTTCGTTTCTTACTGTCTCATCAAGGTTTTTTGCCTCGATAAGGTTTGCATGTGCAATAGGTTGTATCAGAATCTGTGCTATTTTCATATTCTTTTGTATTGGAAAATTATCGCTGCCAAGATTTTTTAATACAACACAGATTTCTCCTCTATATCCTGAATCAATAACTCCGGCCAGAACATGAAGGCCATTTTTTGATGCATACCCGCTTTTATCCCATACAAGGCCAACATAACCCATTGGTATTGCCATTTTTATTCCAGTCTTTACTGTTTTTCGCTCGCCTGCTGCAAGCACTAGCTCTTCATTAGAGCGCAGGTCAATTCCTGCATCGCCTGGATGGGCGTAGCTAGGCATTATCAAATCCGAACCCATTTTTAATATTCTTACATCTACCATTTTCATGCACTGCAAATTAATATTTATCGACTAAGCGCCATTAAAAAACGCGCTTCGAGAACAGATTAAAAAATAAGTTTTGGCTTTATAAATTCTATGACATTTTAATATATATAATCTAAAGCTATATGTTTTAGAAAAATAAACTTTATAAAGGAATTAATAAAAATTCGCAGATAATTATTTCTGCACCTGAAAAATAGAAATCAGTTCATCACTGATGATATTCCCTGTCACTGCATCAATCTTAATATTGAGAGTATTGAATGTCGTTGTGACATACGTAATATTCCATAGAAGGATTCCTTGTATATATTGAAGTACTGCAAATCTTTTCTGCGGCGTATGCGCAGGATATTTTTGATTTTGCATATGCTCAGTCTTGACAACTGCTTCCATAAATGTAATCCTGATTTGTGTTGTATCTATTTTTTTTACATCCTTTTCCTTTTCTTCATCCCGAAACATTGGAGAATCAGGATTTTTTGTGATATTTTTAGATACGTTAAATGTCGCTAAAACATCAGCACTTGGAACATAGTATCCTACCTGCCACTCTGCATCTTCTAAATTATCAAAAATACAGAAGCCGTTTGCAAGAAAAGCATCACGATTCTCTTTTTTCCACTCTTCAAAAACCGCACTTGAATCAAGTATCCCAATTGCTGTTAAAAATTCCATTATAGTTTCCCCTTGATTTTAAGGTCGTATAAAACCTCATCAATTTTCTTTAGGTTCCATTTGATAGAATCAGATTTTTTCCTAAGTTCAGAGTTTCGTAAATCAAGCTTTAAAAATTCAAAATACACTTCTTCAACAATATTCTTGATTTCAACAACGGTGTTATAATCTCCTTTTATTGCGCTGAATACTGTTTTTCGCTCGAGCTCTCCTGTCAAATCGCATATCCCAAGAAGATAATCCTCATGGTCAAGCTTAAGCTTAATATGTGTCGGTATTTTTTTATATACTGCAAAAGAATAATAGCATGCTGCTTCAGCAAACTCCTGAAGAGCAGCAGAATACATTCCATAAGCATTCTTCTGGCTTTTTTTTCCAAGCGCAATAAGTACTGTTTTTTTAACGCATACTGCCTCATACTGCTTTTTAGCTGTTTCCATATCTTCACGGTGCAATGAATAAATCACTTGCTTTGACATCGTAAGTATCTGCCTTGCGCAGTCAGCTATCGTGTTTCTTGCAGCCTCATCGGTTTCAAGCTTCTTTTTCATAACAAGAAAATCATTTTTATCAATCATATTAATCACTCCATTAATACAGGTATTGTAAAATGCAGCATCTTATTTAAATTTATGGAGAACAAAGAAAAATTTGGTAAACAAAAGATTTAAATACCGATTACTCTCTTTAAAAGAATAATGGCGTCAACGTTTAGAGAGGCAATACTCTTTTTAGATAAGCTTGGCATTTACGAGGTTGTTTTACCTTTTTTACTGGTATTTACAACAGTATATGCAATATTAGAAAAATCAAAGATATTCGGAACAGAAGAAATAGACGGAGTAACAGTTACAAGAAAGAACCTAAACAGCATGTTTGCATTTGTTGTAGGATTTCTCCTGGTCGCAAGCACACAACTGGTTGCCGCGCTTAATGAAGCAGTTGCAAATATTGCACTTCTATTGCTTTTAGCAACATGCTTTTTGCTTCTTGTCGGAACATTTCACACTGGAGAAGGTGAATTCAAACTGGAGAAAGGGTATGTTGCTGCATTTTCATTAATTATGTTTGTTGGAATAGTCTTAATATTCCTGCACGCTGTTAAGACAAAAGAAGGAACTCCCTGGCTTATATACGGCTGGGAGTGGATAGTAGATAATATTGACAGCGCCGCAGTCGGCGCGCTTATTCTTACGCTTTTTGTTGTAGGCATGATGTTTTATATCACTTCTTCTAGCGGAGGAAGTAGTGGAAAAAAGGAGGACGATAAAAAATGAATTTTGAATCATCATTTAGATATCTTAATGAATTAGGGGTTACAGCAGTAATTTTACCTTTTTTGCTTGTTTTTACTATAATTTATGCTGTTCTATACAAGTCACAGATACTTGGCGAGCCAAAAAAGCCATTTAATAAAATTGTCGCCTTAGTAATCGCTCTTGCAGTTATCTTTCCTCAGTTTACAGGAATTGGACCAAATGTTGTTCCAATAATTAACAACGCACTTCCACAGGTATCAATTATCGGAATTGCAATAATAATGTTTCTTATTTTGATTGGAATGTGGGGAGTTAATGTAGATATTGCAGGCAAATCATTTGGTGGCTGGGTAGTAGTCTTATCAATGATAGCAATTGCAGTAATTTTTGCAAATTCAGCAGGTTGGCTTCCATTTATTCCTGAATGGACACTCTCCTGGATTGGAGATGAAACAATGTCGCTTATAATAATAATCCTAATCTTCGGCGTAATTATCTCCTTTATTACAGGAGAAGAAAAACCAGAAGATAAGAAAGAATCAAGATTAAAAATGTTTGAGGATGTCCTTGGCGGCGGAAAGCATTAAAAAACAAACTTAAAAAATGGCATCTTTCCTTGACATTGGCTTTTTAAATAATTTTTCAAGCATTTTTGTAGTGATATTTATATTTACTGCAGTATATGCTGTTCTTACATTCAAAAAGCCACTTGGAGATAACAAGGGAATAAATGCATTAATTGCTTTTGCAGTTTCATTTATCTTTATTTTTTCAGAAGATGCAATACTTGTAATAAAAAATGCAGTTCCCTGGTGGACCATAATGATTATTTTGCTCATATTTTTAGTGATAGCAAAAGAGTCATTTGGCGCTTCATGGGGAGGCGGATTTCCAACTACAATGGGTTCGTTTATCTTAATAGTATTTATAATTATATTTGTGTTTGCATGGGGTGGAGCAGTAGGTCAAAAAACTCTTGGCTACACAACAAGTAATTCATCAACAATAACAAATGCAGCAAGTAATATTAGAGGGGAAGGAAGTGTAGCGTCAGGAGATTTTAATGCTAATCTTGGAGCAACATTATTTCATCCAAAAGTACTTGGCGTAATCCTAATTTTAGTAATAGCGCTATTTTCTGTACTATTTATAACATACCCAATCTCTTTTATGAAGTAAATTATAGAATCAAAATTTGAGTAAAAAAAGAATTTATAACTTATCCTGCCTTACTTTATCTGTAATTCTGGATAACTCATGCACATTTTCAGTAAATGTCGGGAGAACCTTTGAAAACACTTTTTCCATTGCCTTAATTTCTGTTCCGACATCAAGTATGTGCTGATCATATTCAGATATTTTCCCAATGACTGCGCGGTGAAGCTCGTCAAAAGATTGTTTTAGGCTGTCTGTTTTGAGCTCAACTGCCGCTATTCGGACTTCAGCTCTTGCCTTCCACTCAATAATCTTATTGACATCTTTAATTAGCTCTTCCCATTTCTCATCAATTATAGTTTCAATAAGCTCTTCAACCTTAGGGTCAAACTTATCCGGCACTAGGCTTGTTACGACGTCTTGAGAATCAGGCATGAATTCAGAGTTTTCAGCACCTCTTGTTTTTTGCGGCATCTGCATAAGATTTTCAGGCATGCTTTCAACTGCATTTTTTGTTTCAATATGATTTATTGCATCAAAAATCTGGGTATTTGAATATCCTTGCCTGATAAGATTCTGGATAATGTCATTATTTGACATTCCCTGCTGTTTCATTGTCCTTATCAGATTGATTGGTGACTCAGCCATTTTATTCTATTATTTTGTTAATTAATGTTTATATACCTTTTGGTTTCTTTTTGATTTCCTCAACAATATCCCTTATCATCTTTTCAGCTTCGCTTCTCCTGACAAAAGACATAGGGTCCCAAAGGTCAATGTACTTTGAAAGCAACGCAACTTCGCCTTTGTCGACTGTCTGCTGCATCTCTTCAGTAAGCATCCTTATTTTGGTGTTCAATTCAATGATTTCTTTTTTCAGGTCGTTTATTGTTGAATTCACAAGCCTGAAATCATCACTAAGTTTTTTTGTATCATCAATCATATTCTGGTCTGTCAGCTGATTTTTTTTCCTGAGGTTAGAGTATCTTTCTTCGAGAATTCTAAGGCGCCTCATAATCTCATTGATGTCACCGGCTATTTTCTGGCTTGCAGCATCAAAATTCTGAGGCTTTGGCGCAGGAGTTAATCCTCCGGCAGGAGGGCCAGATGGTTGTACCTGAGGGCTTTTGCCTAACATAAGATTAAATCATAATTTGAATACTATAAATACTTTTTGGATGGGAAAAATAGTGTTAGCCCAAAAAAAGCAACATATATATAGCAAATTCATATTTAGATTAAAGTAATAAGAGGGGAAAATGCTTTTTAGCGAAGACGAATCAAAAATTGTTTTTACCGTCGACCGGGAAGGAGAAGACAATATCCTGAGAGGAGATTACTCTAAAAGCATCCAGATACCTTCTGTTGAAGACAATACTTTCTGCATGGCAAAGACTATTGAAACTCTTGCACAATCCCATGATATTACAAAAATTATTTTTTTTCAGAAAAGAGAATTTGAATATGACTACGACCAGACAGAAATATTAAATGAAATCGCAAGGCTGTATCTGTATCTTTCAAAAGACAAGGAAGCTTACTCTTATCAGGCACTTGCGTTTGGAAAGTGTAAAAGGTTTGTAGATTCGTGGTTTAATGAAATTCAGCATATTATTTTTGATCTTCTATTAAAAGATCCGATAGGGGCTTATGTTGAATTAATAAGGCTTTTGCGGCAGGAAAAAATAGCTCTTGAAAAATCAATTGACGAAGAATCCATTTTTTGCCACAATAATTTCTTATCACTGCTTTCTGTATTAATCGCTAAAGTTGAAAGAACCAGGATGGTTATAACATCAAAGCCATATCTTCCGGGTTATAAGGTAGGAGACAGGTCTTTGTACAGGAAAATATTTTCACCAATTATAAAACCGGATTTTATGTACACGAAACTTATGGCTGCTTACCCAAAAGGCGGCGAGGAATTGGCAAGTTTTATAATCGCTGAAGAAAGCGAAGTGACTGTTTTTAAGCTTCCTGATTCAGTCCAGACATTCTATCACCTAATGCCTCCGGAATTTAAGCTCTCAGAAGAAAAATATGAGCTTCTTGATGTAGCAAAAAAAATAATGGCAGAACACAAGCCCAAAAAATCAGAGTTTGTAGATCCTCAAAGAATGAGAGAAGTATTCTATAATGTAGGAAGAGACTTAATAGAAGAATTATCTAATTACAGGAATATGCATCTGCGAGAAAAAGATATTACAGAACTAACAGCAATTCTTGTCAGGTATACTGTAGGATTTGGACTAATTGAAGTTCTCTTAAGGGATGAAGAAATTCAGGATATTTCAATCAATAGCCCGATGGGTCATGCGCCTATCTTTATAGTCCATGGAAAATTCGATGACTGCATAACAAATATCATCCCGACAACAACCGAAGCTGAAAGCTGGGCTTCAAAACTAAGGATGATATCAGGAAGGCCTCTTGATGAGGCAAATCCTATACTTGATACAGAGCTTGAGCTTCCTGGCGCCTCAACAAGGGTATCTGCAATTAACGCTCCACTTAATCCAACAGGCCTTGCATTCTCATTTCGAAGGCATAGGGATAAGCCATGGACTCTTCCTTTATTTATGAAATACAAAATGATTGATGCGCTTGGTGCAGCATTGATTAGTTTTTTTGTGGATGGCACAAGAACAATGCTTATATGCGGAACAAGAAGCTCTGGAAAATCATCTTTATTATCAGGAGTAATTGTTGAAATAATGAAAAGATACAGGATAATTACTATTGAAGATACACTTGAACTTCCAGTATCGCAGCTGCGAAATCTTGGATTTAATATCCAGCAGCTAAAAGTTGCCTCCTCTCTTTCGCATGGAACAAGTGAAGTAAATGCATCAGACGGAATAAGAGCAACCCTTAGATTAGGAGATTCCTCATTAATTGTTGGCGAAGTAAGGTCAAAAGAAGCAGTTGCTCTTTATGAGGCAATGAGAGTTGGCGCTGCTGCTAATGTTGTAGCAGGAACCATCCATGGAGACTCTCCATACGGAATATATGACCGAGTTGTAAATGACATTGGCGTTCCAAAAACAAGCTTTAAGGCAACTGATATTTGCATAATTGCAAACCCGATTAAATCAGCTGACGGGCTACATAAATTCAGAAGAGTGACTCAGATAACAGAAGTACGAAAAACATGGGAGAATGACCCTTTGCTTGAAGGAGGATTTCTTGACTTAATGAAATATGATGCAAAAAAAGACATCTTATTGCCAACTGATGAGCTTATTAACGGCGAATCAGAAATATTAAAGACAATTGCAGGAAACATCCCTGATTTTGCAGGAAACTGGGATGCAGTATGGCAAAATATTGAAACAAGGGCAAAATGCAAGCAAAAACTAGTTGATACTGCAATTAAACTTAAAGATGACGAGATGCTTGAGGCTGCGTTTGTAATACTATGCAACGACATGTTCCATCTTATTTGTGACAGCGTAAAAGATAGAACAGGCGTTCTTGACCATTCCAAAATTTATTTAGAGTGGGAACTCTGGTTTGATAATGAAGTTAAAAAAAGGAAATTAAATCAAAAGAACTTTTAAATTATATCTTAAATTTTTTTATTAACTAACACTTGAGTTTCCAATTTGGTTATTAATTCTTCATGATTGATTTTTGTTTTTATCTCGTTAAATGTCTTATTTTTTATGCCATTTTTTTGTATAACCTAACTTTAGATAGTATTTTAAAGAGAAAGATTTATATATTAGTA
>JAZDLQ010000056.1:0-33360 GCA_043801855.1 archaeon
TACTAATATATAAATCTTTCTCTTTAAAATACTATCTAAAGTTAGGTTATACAAAAAAATGGCATAAAAAATAAGACATTTAACGAGATAAAAACAAAAATCAATCATGAAGAATTAATAACCAAATTGGAAACTCAAGTAAGAAAAAAATAATAGTTGACACTAATAATCTAATCTCAGCATTAGGCTGGGAAGGAAACTCAAAAATATTATTTAAAAAAATCCTTAATGAAGAGTTTGAATTTGTAATGTCTGTAAATCAGTTTAATGAGATAAAAAGAGTATTAGATTATCCTAAATTTGCTTTTACAACTGAACAAAAGAATAAGTTCATTGCAATCTTGTCAAAAACAGCAACAATAATTGAAACTAAAGAAAAACTAAATATTGCAAGAGATCAAAATGACAATATGCTGTTAGAAGCAGCGCTTGAATCAAATGCAGAATTTATAATCTCTGGTGATAACGACCTTCTATCCTTGAAAGAGTTTAATGGAATAAAAATTGTTACAGTCTCAAATTTTTTAAGTATGCATAGCAACAATATTTAATGGTATACAGGCTGAAAAATTTTGATAGCTGCTCTCTTTTTGCTCATCAATAAAATGGAGGAATATTTTATTTAACAAATTTGCGGAAAAAAAACATTCAATTCGATATTTTTTTCCCTGCAATTTCACTTAAATATGCAGACAATTTTACGCTATATTCGCTAAATGCATTAATTGGCTTAAGGAGCAGATAGCTCTCATCATCTGATTTATACCATTTGCCTGTTTCAATTTTTTCTTTTAAATTTTGCTTATATTTCTCATATTTGAGCATAAATATTGTTTTTTTTATTATCTCATCTTCAAATAGTTCTATTTTTTTATTTATCTTTTGGGTTATCAGGTATATGTCAATAAAATCCCTTGTTTTTATACTTTTTCGGGTTAGAATTGCTCTTGCTTTCTCAACCAGGATTTCCCTTAAGTCATATGCTATCACTTCTGGGTTTTCCAAAAGATAACTACTTTCTTTGGGAAACAGGAACTTGAGTTCTTTTTCATTGATAGGTCCTATTAATGAATTTGCAATAACATTATTAAATTTGTATAATAACAATTCATCAAAATTTATCTGTATTTTTATGAAGCCATCTGCGTTTGTTATCACAGATTTATACCCTAATTTAAAAGTTACAAATTTGTTGCTTCCTCCTAATTCTATATATTTTTTGTCTGCTTTATCTTTTTTGAACTCTAATCCAAGCAGATTTGCGATATCAATTATTATGTCAATAATCTGGTCAATTTGAACTGAAAGCATTTTTCTTATTTGCTTTTCACTTTTTTTTATAAAACCGGCTTGATTAATATATGTGAAATCAAGATCTTCTGAAAATCGATAATATCCAAGATAGCATTTGACAAGGCACGTGCCGCCTTTGAAAGCAAAGCTTTGATTAAAAAAATCATTTTTGGAAAGTAAAACCAATATTTGATGTAACAGGATGTCTTTTTCAAGCAAAACAGGATTTTTTACATTCGCTTTATCTGCTATGTAGCTAATAAGCTTTTTTTCAATCATTTTATACTTAGAAATCTTTCAACTGTTTTAGGATAATGCAATGCATATTCAACCAGCTTTTTTTTGCTGACATTATTTAATAAAAATGAAATTCTTTCTTTTATGCTTTCATCACTTTTGCTGTTGTATTTTCCAAGGTATACCATGTCAAGAATGGTTTTTTCAATGTCTGAATATTTATATTTATCTCCTAACAAGCCAAAATTTAAGAGTGCCTTATTTACTTTTATGAATTTTATTTTTACTCCGAATATTTCTATTGGTCTAGGCCTTGAAAATGAATCAGTAATTATTGTTTCAATAGAAAAATATTCGTGAGTGAGATTGTTAAATTTGATTGCAGATTCAAGGCCAAAGTACCAATTGGCTTTTTTGATCCTCATAGCTTCTGAAATCGCTTCTATATATCCTAAATCAATTTTTTTATGCTTTCTTTCCTCAATTGATTTAACATAAAAAATGCCTCTTAATATTCTTATTAAATAGCTGTTTGCAATAAGATAGCCAATTGTGGAATAGTAGCTTATCTTTAGTTCTTTGCAGTATATTCTGATAGTCTCTCTTGTAACAAATTTCTCATTTGTTAATTCGAGCTTTTTTACTAAAAGTGAATATTTCATTTTAAATCATATTTATATATTTTTTATATTAATAAGATTTAAATCATATTTATATATTTTTTGTATATTTAGCAAATTGGCGGAAAAAACATCCAAATTACCTAAAAAAAAGTAATGTATTACCAAAAAACAGGTATGTTGTTTACTAAAATCCTTATTACCTATTTTCATATTTTACTAAAATATACTATTTGATAGTGCAGTTTACTGCTTTTTCCATGTCCATCTGCTGACAAAACCTTTTTCAATTAGCACTAAGATTTTCAAAACACTACTTTATTCCACAAAAATAAGAAAAATATATAAATAAAAGACATTTTAGTGTAAAATATGTTTTCAAAAACAGGTTTAAGGATATTGCACCAAGTAAGTATTGGACAGGACAATCTAAAAGAGATAGCTAAAGCTATAAAAAAAAGTGATAAGCAGATATACAGGGAATGTAAGAAGCTTATAGATGAAGGATATATAAAGCTAGACCGAGGAAAAATATTACCTGAAAGGCAGCCGCATATAAGCCTCCTTCTTCAGGTATTAAGAGAACATGATAATGTTACTGGCTTATTTTCAGGTTGTGGCACTTTAATTTTTGCATCATTGATCAACAAAAAAAGCATAGGGCAGATTTGTGAAGAAACTGGGCTTAAAAAGAGCATAATCTATCGAAAAATTAATCAGGCATCCAATATAGGATTAATATACAAAAAAGATGGGTACGTGCTTAATGAAAAATTATGGCCTAAAGCACTAGATTTTTTCCAAGAGCTAGATAGAGTAAATAAGACCGTTGATAGAAGAGTGCCCGCAACTTCTGAGATATTTTACAAAAATAATGATGAGATAGTTTTTTCAGATAATGCTAAAATAGATGCCGCAAAGACAGCTTTCTCAGTATATAATGATTATGGAATAAAGCTTTACTTACTTACAAATTATTATTATCTTCCAAAGAAAAAGCTAACAAAAAATGACATCTTATTGCATTCAATATACATAGCTGAAAAATCAGGTGTGCGAGAAATTATATTTGTTTCACTTTTTTATATCAAATATAAAAATAAAATTAGTATAAGGCATCAAATGCTAGAAAAAATTGACAGGATTTTAATGGGTGAAAAAATTCCAGGATATCCCTACCTTTCAGAAATAAAATCAAGGTGTGATGTATATGATATCAGAATTTAAGATTATAGAAGCACAATTAATTGAACTCAATAAATATTTGAAAACTAAAGCTGAAATTTATATAATTGGTGGAGCCGTGCTGCTTTACCATGGGCTAAAACCTGCAACAAAAGACATTGATATTGTTGTTGATAGTGAAGCTCAATTCAGGGCATTAGAAAATGCATTCAAAGACGCCGGATATAAGACAAGAATTCCAGGAACAGAATATAAGCACATGGATTTAAGCCAAATTTTTATTAAAGGAGATATGAGAATTGATTTATTCTTGCATACTGTATGCAGCAGGTTTTTTCTATCAGAGAATATGAAAAAAAGAGCCATAAAAGTTATTGATCTAAACAATATTGCAGTTTATCTCTGCTCAAAGGAAGATATTTTTCTGTTCAAGACAATGACTGACAGAGAAGGCGATGTTGAAGATTGCACGGTTCTTTTCCAAAGAGGGCTTGATTGGGATGCAATTCTTAATGAACTTATATACCAAGCAAAAGAAACCGGAAATGATGTGTGGATAACATGGGTTGGTGAGAGGCTTGAAACACTCGTTGAAAGAGGCATTAATTTTCCAAAGCCATTCATGGATAAGGTAATAGCGATAGTTAATAATTATTATGATTCACTAGAAAAGACACATACAGATAAAAGCGTATAAAACACTTTACTTATGATTGTATAAGCGATAATTATTAGGTTTTCTTCCATGTCCATCTGTTTCTGAGGTAAAGTAATAGCTGTAACGCCCAATCTATGAAAAATTTTATATATAATAAAATTTGAAAATAACCTATGAAAACAACTATTGTGCTTCCTGTCTATAATGAAGAAGCGCAGCTTGAATCAAGCATTAGTAAACTAGTTTCTTTTCTTGGTAAAAATAAAAAGGATTACCAGATTGTAATTGCGGATAACGCTTCTATTGATAACACTGAAAAAATAGGATTGCAACTGGAGAAAAAATACCCTTTACTATTAAAATATAGAAGAATACCAGTTAAAGGAAAAGGAATAGCGCTTCGAACTGTATGGAAAGAGGCACAAACACCATTCCTTTGTTTCATGGATATTGACTTATCAACAGATATAAACTCATTACCAAAATTAGTTGATGGATTAAAAAACGGTTATGATATTGTTATAGGGTCCAGACATATGTCTGAATCAAAAATTAAGCGCTCTTTGTTTAGAGAAATACTTTCAAGAGGATATAATTTTATTATAAAATCATTATTCAATACAAAAATAAATGATATGCAATGTGGATTTAAAGGTTGCAGCAGAGATACTTTTTTACAACTTGAACCTTTTATTTTAGATAATGAATGGTTTTTTGATACGGAATTGCTTATGGTTGGTGAGAAAAAAGGATTTAAAATTCTAGAAGTTCCTGTAAAATGGACAGAAGACCCTAATTCAAAAGTGAAGTTAATTAATACTGTGAAGAATTTTCTTATTAAATCTTATAAATTAAGGAAAAGATTGGAAAAGATATAATTACTTTTTTTTCCATGTCCATCTGCTGTTAATGAAATAGTTCCAAAACGTAACTATTAATACTGCTATTAACTGCGCTCCAAGATAATCGTATTTACCGATTATTGCTGACAATCCAAGATACCTTAAAAACAGATTATATAGCAATAGATTTATGACAAATCCTGACAGCGCAGCAATATGAAACTTTCCAATCCTTACAGGAAGCCTGCTTTTGTTTTCATGCTTAAATGTGAATGTGTCATTTAAGATGAAGCTTGCAATAATTGATATCTCAAGTGCAATAGCTGGTGCAAGAATTTTTTTATCTAAGCCAAGAAGATCAACCAGTACAAAAAGCGCTCCAAGATTTACTAAGGTGCAGATTGCACCAACAATTACAAAAAGGATGAATGTCTTTGATGATTTCCACCTTAACCTTAACGAATTTGAAATAAATTCCTTGAAGTCTTTTGATGAAATCTTTGACTGTCCATGCTTTCTTTCCCTGAAAATCAATGGAATCTCTTTTACAATTGCTCCTTTTTGCAAAAACTCATATAAAACTGTGCTTTGGAATGCATATCCTTTTGTCTGAAGGTCAGCTATGTTGATTTTTTTGTAAATCGATACTCTTAATGCCCTAAAACCTGTTGTGCAATCATTGACCTTATATAAGCCAGCGACAACTCTTGAAAAGAAATTACCTGTTCTACTGATCAATTTGCGCTTGAAGGTCCAATCAGGAGTTCCACCACCTTTGATATATCTTGAACCTATGACAAAGTCATAGCCTTCATCTATTGCCTTCATGAAATCTGGCACCATTTCAGGTGGGTGCTGCAAATCTGCATCCATTTCCATCATTACATCTGCCTTGAGAACATTTGCTGCGTGCTCAAAACCGCGAATGTATGCAGCGCCAAGTCCAGACTTTTCTCCCTGTATAAGATGGATATTTTTGTATTTTTTCTGGAAGGATTTAATTTCATCCGCTGTTCCATCAGGGCTTTTGTCATCAACGACAAGGATATGCAGGTCGTGGTTCTTGATTTTCTTGAAGATGTCCTCTAGCTGAGGTATAAGAATCTTTACGTTTTCCCGCTCGTTGTAGGTCGGGAGGACTATTACGGTTTTTGTTTTTGTCATTATATAACTCCTTTTAATTTTATATAATATAAATATTTCTTTTCTTTTGTTCAAATAAGATATTTTTATATACTTGAAAATTCTTTTTTTTGATGGGATAATGGCTGGGACAGTTTCGAAGGTAAAGATAAATCCGTATCTAGTGTTAAGTTTCTTAATATTGACATTAATGTTTTACTTAATCTTACAAAAACCTGAGATAACTGGAAAAGTAATTAAGACAACTTCTTTTGAGGATTATAATTCAAATTTAATAATTAATTTAACATTTGATGATTATTCAACTCAGTTAAGAGATTATTCTTCTATAAATCATACTTTTACAGCAACAGGTTCAGTGGTTTGGACAAATAGCACATTATGCAAATGGTATGGTTGTTTGAATCTGAGTGCAACAAGTGGGGATTATATAAGTGCAACAACAAAATACAATCTTACAAGCGGCGGAATGGCTATATCATACTGGGTTTATTTTGTTAATCAACCTGGAGATGCAAATCCACAAGGAATATATGAAATTGGTGGCAATTCAAATCTAAAACGTATGCAATATTCTACTTATTGTTTTAATCCGGGCTGGAGTGCAAAAGATGGTGAAGTAAGTACTAATACATATTCAGAAGGTTGCGTGGATACAGGTTCATGGTATTTTATATTTGAAGAATATGATAATGCCACGGGAAGATATAATCTCTGGTTTAATGGAAATACCTATCATTTAAATTCAAGCCAGAACAAAGGTTCATTAAATTACTCTTTTGGTGAATCAGCAATAATAGGCAAATGGGGTGCTGCTGATTTGGAAGGTTATCTTGATGAATTTGTTTTGTGGAATAGAGGTAATTTTACAGAAGAAGAAGTACTTATGTTATATAATGAAAAAAGAGAAGGCACTCCACCTACAAAGGATATTTATATTAAAGCTATAAAATATAATTTATCGCAAGAATATATGTGGGCAACTACAACAAACGAAATTAATACAACCGGCACTATGCCAATTACTATTACGATTGCAAATGCAGGTACAACAGCAACAGGCACATTTGCATATAATATGACAATATCTAATGTACAGGTATGCAGTAATGTAATATCATTAAATGCGTTATCTGAAACCACTATTGTTTGTAATTGGACTAAAAGTTTAGGATTCCATATTGGTAATTTGACAGTAGACACTTATGGTGCAGTAACAGAAGATATTGAAATAAATAATGTTAATTCAATTTATATTCCTTTTCTGAATCATCCTTGGATTAATAACTTATCAAACTGGACAACAGTATATTTACCTTATTTTACAAATTCCAGCAATATCATTGCAAATAGAGCATATAATGTTATCAAAGGATTAGATATGGATGATTTTAACCCTTCATGGACTGGAAACGATGTTGATCCAAGGGGAAAAAAGGGGAGAGAAAACGCTTTAGCTTGTATGTTAAGTAATTATACCAGTACAACAAATAGTCAGTGTGCAAGAGCAAGAAATCATTTATTTGGTTGGGCTAATATAGATGTTACAACTTATTCCTATATTCAGTCAATACATGAATTATCGAATGTAGGATTTACTTTAGATTATATGTTTGCAAATTTAACACAAGCAGAATTTGATAATGTGACAGTAGCATATTACAATATCTGTCAGCACATTAGTAATCTAGTAGATATACAAAATGATGGTGATGCATCACAATTATTAGACGAGGGTGGAAATGGTTGGGGTTTTGGTTCTGGTATGGGAATGTTTTGTTATTCAATGATTGGACAATATGCAGATAATCCAACTTTAATTCAAGAGACAGACCAACAATATTGGGGTGAGAATATCCCTGATATGTGGATGGATAGGGAAAAAGCTTATTTGAATGCTTATAAAAACGATAGTTATGCACAATATCAGGAAGGATGGTTATATAAAACTTATTCTCAATATCATTTGCTGGAAAATTTGGTTTTTGAAAAAACATATGGTCTTTATGATGTAAGTAAATATAATAATGCATTTGATTCGATTGGTAGAGAATTTTTATATGCTCTAACTGATAAAAATTATAATGGAAATACACTAAGAGGAGATGAATCTAATTTATTCAGAGTAATATCAAGAGGAGATACTAATTCTTATCAGCATATTGCTGACCAGTCATATGTGATGTGGGATATTATTTTATTATCTGGATTAGCTGCTAATGACATAAGTGTTAAAGAAAATTCATTGTGGTTAAGAGAATATGCTTATAATTTAAGTGAAGGTTATTATCCTGAACTTGCATTATTTTTGGATAAGCAGCTTAGTATGCAAGTAGGTGGTATTAAAAAAAGTCCAGAACAAACAATGCCAAGATTCATGTATGATAATGCAAATGACATTTTCTTCTTAAGAAATAATTATAGTTATGTCAATGATACAATATTACAAATTGATGGCGGCGAAGAAAGAGGAAGCGGTCACTCACAAGCCCAAGGATATTATTTATATATTTTAGGAGAGCCTTTTATTGATATGGAACAAGTCCCTTATGAAGATGATGTCAGATCAGAACAATGGAAGAACGGAATAAGTTTACAGAATACAACATTATTAACAGAAGGAACTGTAGGGTATTATTCACAGGCTTGTGGAAATGCACCACAAAATCAGTATTATGGGATGCTAGATTGCGAAATATCAGGTAGCTATCCAAACTATCGCCAGTTTCCTCTCGCTTACGGCGGCGATATCGAAGACTACATGGGCACATCTGACGCAAACTTTGCTGGCGCATATGTCTATCGCCCATACAAAAACAGCAATCCTGTCCGTGAATACTTTATCAAGTTTGGCGATACGGTTGCTAAAAGAACTACAGTGACTGCTGTCACGCAGGGCAATCGCATTTATCATAATTTCATCGGTATTGCTAACGAGTTTACAAGTGCAGCTTCAGGCTTAAACTGGACACTTAACCGAACTAATGCTGCAACTAAGCAAAACATTTTCTTAAACACACAGCTATTATATTCTGACTCAAATATTTATTTTGGCGGGGGCACAACTGGTGTTTCATATTGCTTTGCAAAAACAAGCTGCACACATTCAGACAACAGGTTATACAGAAGAAACTATTATTACACTGATTTAGCAGATACATCATTAGACTTGATATTCTCGCATCACTGGAACGTAAACTCTAATGAAGGCGTTGTTTCAATCAATTCAACTGAAAAAGGATTAGTTGATGGCAGCAATTACATATTATTTGATGGCAACAGTGATGATGCTATAACATACAGCAACAAGAATGCATCAGGCTGGGGGCTAGCTTACAATGATGTTACTGATGAGATTGCTGCATTTAACACAACGCATATTGAAGTTGGTGCAATAGATTTATTCGAGTCTAACAGGCGTGTTTCTGTCCACTTAAAAAGAACAGATGATTACATCAAGTTAACAGTTAACACAATGGAGCGTGACCCATATATCGATTTGCCAAAGACAGCAACTGTTACAATTGACGCATCAGAACTTTCAATCCCATCTAATTTTGTCATTACAAAAGATGATGGAAGCGATATCACTGTAATTTCTGAATCCGGAACTAAAGTAACGTTTGAGGTGACAAGTGGCCAAAATTCAAATTATTACATGATTACTGGATCTGGCGTTGATCTAAACAACCCTGAAGTTAATTTTTCAGCCTCACATATAACAAACCAAAGCGCAAGGCTAAGTGTCACAACAAATGAAGCAGCAAATGTAACAGTCAATTGGGGCGAGTCAATTTCAGAATTAATCAATAATATGATAAATTCTACTTATACTACTTTACGAACTTTTTTTTTTCAAGGTTTAGCGGCTAACTCAACAATTTTTTATAATTTAACAACATGTGACAGGTTTAATAATTGCGTAAATAACGCAACACTTAACTTTACAATTTTAGAAAACGAGCCTTTAGACCTAACGCCTCCATTTGTTACAGATATAGAAAACAATTCAATCACAGATACAGCTGTAACAATTGAAATAACATTAAACGAATCTTCCAATGCAACAGTTTTTATCTCAACTAACAGCGATTTATCTGATTATTCATATGTTAATTCATCTACACGCTCTTTAAGCCATGAGATAACAATAACAGGATTAGCTTCTTTAACACAATATTATTGGCAGGTTAATGGCAGTGATATTTACGAAAACTATTATTCAACGTCAGTCTATTCATTTGCAACAAACCCTGCTGACTTAACAGCGCCATCAATCCTAGCAATATCAAATTCAACAATCACTACAGTTTCATTTATTGTAAGTTTAACGCTAAATGAATCTGCTAATGCAACTTTTTTTGTATATAATGAATCCAATTTAGCCAATCCAGATATAATCACACATACTACACGCTCTTTGACTCATGAATTCAATCCAGTTGACTTAATCAATAATACAGTTTATTTCTGGAAAGTAAACGGCTCAGATTCTTTTGGCAACCTGTTTAGTTCTCAGGCCTATAATTTAACAACCTCTCAAACTGAAACAGGATTTCCAAACGCTTCCAAATTTGATGGCGCAACAACAAGTTTCCAAAATGAAACTAATATGAGTGATGTTAACCTAATGACATTAGAGATTGCAAGCTATGGTAAAATATTATGGGCAGGATCTATCAATGCATCAGACTTAAACCTTGACCGCGATGTAAATATAACTGCTGCGACAGTTTCAGTAGATTCAATAAGCGCCTCAAGACTAAACCGCAGCGCAACAATATACCTTTACAGCCTGTCATTTACAAATCCAAGGGTAAAAGTTGACGGCATTGCCTGTTCTGATTGTGTTGAATTATCATACAGCAGCGGAAACCTTTCATTCAATGTGACACATTTCACAATCTATACTGTAGATGAAACTCCTGTTACGCCACCAGATGATGATGAAGAAGAAGATGCACCTAGAGGAGGCGGTGGAAGCAGAGGCGGAGGTGGAGGAGGCTCTTATGTTAGTGCTTCGCCAATTAAAGCAAACATAACAAATGTAAACACTGAAAAGCCATCCATTATTAGGCAGCCTAAAAACGAAACTCCAAATATAATTTCTAATTACTTAGACGATATTGAATTAAAAGAAAAACAGCTGTTATTAGAGCAGCCAAAAGCAGTTCTTGAAAAAAAGCAAAGGGAAAGCTCGATTGCTTTTGTAATAACTGTAATGTTTATAATGATTGCAACATCATCTGTTTTTGCATATAAAAGAAAGCTTCAGGGGCTTCCTTTTGGAAGCTCTAAAACACAAAGCCCAAAAGAGCGCCATATCATAACAAGAAGCGCAAGAACGCCATTAGAGCTGCCTAATAGTACTGAAGCTAAAAACCTATATGAGCTTGCGCAAAACCTACATAAGATGAGTGATTCTGAATTTAATGTTTTATCAAACTCATCGATGGTTGAATCATGGGTTGCTGATTCACTCGAGTATCCGGTGATGGCAAGAATACTTGGAAATTCTGATTCAAAGGAAGAGATGTATAGGGTATTATACAACATGTATGTAAAAGCATATGAGCCGCAAAAAACACCTGTATTACGGGTAAATGAAAAGATCCTAAATATAGATTTTAATTCTATTGTAAAAACTCCTTTTACATTGATGAACTGCCTTCCGATCCACTCGCTTAACGCGCTTTTTATTACTCTTCCATATCTTTCTGACGCTGAATTTAATAATCATTTTAATAATTGCAGCATCCAGGAGTGGGCGTCCCAATATGGCAGCGAGATAAAATCAGTTATAGCTGCAGCTAATACCAAAGACGAATTATATTCTTCACTTAAAATGATCCGAAGAGAACAGGAGATGTATAAGCTTCTTAAAGAGTAAATATTTGTACTCTAATCGATAAATATATATATTATTAATATTTAGTTAATAGTTATTAACAAAATGGAAACAACAAGTTCAGAAATATTAAAAAAAATCTTGCTTGGCATAAATGCAAGCAATACTATCACTTCTCTCTCTCTTGAAACAGGCCTTAGCAGAGTAGGTGTCTATAAAGTGATTAAAAAACTTGAAAAAGAAGGTTTATTGCTGCTAAAAAAAATAGGCAATGGAAAGACTAATGCTTATAGCATATCATTAATAATAGATAATCCGCTTATTGCAAGGCGGCTTTCTCTAATAATTGCATTAGACGCAGAAAAGCAAAAAAGATGGATAATTTCATTAGCTGAGCTCTCAAAAAAAGCGGATTTTTTGGTTTTATACGGAAGCATTTTACATTCACCAAAAGATGCAAACGATATCGATATTTTAATAGTTGCAAATAAAAGCAGGTTTATTGAAATAGATAAATCAATTGTTCAAATCCAAAAGACAACTGCAAAAAAGATTCATGCTATATATTTTACAAAAAATGAGCTAAAATATGAGATCAAAAAGCCAAATGCTGCAATAATTGATGCAATTAAAAAAGGAAAAATACTCTATGGCCAAGATGATTTTATCAAATTTATCCAAAGCTTAAAATAAAAATGAGAACTGAAGTAACAGATTGCTTTAAAAACGCAAAATCTGAAGAAAAAAAAGGAAAAAAGCATAAAGGCCTTCTTATCATTGGAACAAATGAAAAAGCAGCAGAGGATTATCTTCGCAAGGCAAGAAAAAACTTAGAGCTATGTGATATTTATAAAAATACAGGCCATGACTACAAAATTCCTGAAGAATGGTTTTACACCCTATATTATTGCGCTTTGTCTATCTTGTCAAAAAATTAAAGAAATAGAAGTAGTTATTATCTAGTTTCCATCTTTTATTTCATCGTAATATATTTAAGGACAACTTTAACAAGCTCATCATTATTGAATGGCTTATTTATTACGCCAAGAACGCCCATTTTTTCCATTTTAGTTTTGTCAACATTGCTTGATGCTGTAAAAAAAACTATTTTGATATTCTTTGTTTTCGGGTTTTTTCTTACTAGTTCACAAAACTCAGGCCCGCTGATTTTTGGCATTCTTATATCAAGGAGAATTAAATCATACTTTTCGTTTTTTTTTAGCTCATTAAGCGCTAATTCGGCATCATTATAGGTTGATACACCTATTTTATTCATCTTAAGTATCGCATCAACAAGTAATGTTGTATCAGGCTCGTCGTCAACAACCATAACTTTTTTACTCATCTTCTTTTACCTCTTTGCCGTATAAAAATAGCCATAGCGAGTTTTGAACATCAGCTATTGCGCTATTTAGCCTTATACTGTTTTTATTTATTATATCAAGATAAAGCTCTCGTTTGACTGGATCATTAATGATATTTTCATCATCCTGCAATAGTTGTGTAAACCCCTGAATACTTGTAAGCGGTGTTTTAAGGTAATGTCCAACTTGGTTAACTATTTCTTTGACCTCTTCCTTTAGCATGTGTTCAGTGATATTTTTCACCTCTTTTGTAGTAAATCCTTAAATTTGCAACATGTTATCATTTTTAATATTTAATACTACTATAAAAAGTTATTTATCTTGTGATATTGTCTTATGATTGAAAGTTAAAAGAATAAAAATTGAAAATAATTACCAACTCATATATATCGTAAACTTAAGCCCCTTAACATTATCCTCTTTACTAAAAGAGAATTTTTCTTTCGGCTTTTTTGTGCTAATCATTACAGATTTTGCGCCAGTTCTCTGGCAAATCATATCTTCATAACTGAGAAGATTTCCTTTAAGCTCATCAACAGCTTCAAGATACAATGAGACTTCCTGAGTTTTTGTAAGCCCTGCTTCTTTTCGCGCAGACTGAACTCTTCTTATAACCTCCCTTGAAAATCCTTCTGCCGCAAGTTCTGCTGTCCTGTTTGTGTTCAGATAAATTTCACCGCCTCTGAAGCTAGATAAGATATAGTTGTGAGGCACTATTTTTTCAATTGTTAAGTGAGATTCTTTTACTATTACTTTCTTGCCATCGACACTTAATTCAAATGTACCGTTTCCTTTTGCAAGCTTACTTTCAATAGAAGAATCACTTTCATTTGCAAGAGCTGCAATTACCTTTGGCGTCAATGAACCAAAATCAGGACCCATTGTCTTAAAGTTTGCTTTTATCTTAACTTCACTATGCGCAAACTTATCTTTAAGGACAATGCTTTTAATGTTGGTCTGCTTTTTTATTGCATCTTCTAGTGCAAGAATTGCTTTTTTAGTTTCATCATCCTTAGTGATTACTACTGCTTCCGAGAGAGGCCATCTTATACCAAGCTGCGATTTCTCTCTTGCATTAAAGATTGCCTGCATTATCTCTTTCATTGCATTAATATTTTTTTCAAGCTCAGTATCTATTGCAGATTCATCATATGTTGGCCATGGATAGAGGTGTATTGATTCTTCACTTAACCCAAATTTTTCTTTTAAGTTCTGATATATCTCTTCAGTTAAGAATGGCGCAACAATTGAAAAAAGCTTAAGTGATTCAAATAACGCATTATATACAACGTACAGCACAAGTTGTTTTTCATCCTCGTCATCGCTATTTGCTTTTTCCCTTACCATCTGGATGTATGTCCTTGATAAGCTTAGGAAAAGTTCTTCAACTACAATTGGCGCCTGCTCTAAGTAATATTTATCCATTAATTCAGTTACTTTTTTAATCGACGAATTTAGTTTGCTTAGCATAAACTTTTCTTCAATGCCGGATTTTTTAAAAATGCTTTCATCAATCTTAGCAGGATTAATTCCAACAGTAGATGCTAAATCAACAACATAATTAAATAGGTTCCAAAGAATCTCTAAGTTCCTTCGCTTAAGTTCACAGTCTTCAACATTGTAATTTAAGTCAAGGCCGGGGTTTGCACCTGATATTGAATAATATCTGAATGCATCTGCTCCGTATTTGTCAATAACTTCATATGGGGAAATTACATTTCCAAGGGACTTTGACATTTTCCTTCCTTGAGAATCATTGACAAACCCATGCATGTAGCAAGCCTTAAAGCACATGTCTTCTCTTGAGAGCATGCTTGCGACAAATAGTAAATTAAACCAGCCTCTTATCTGATCTTTTCCTTCAAGGATAAAGTCAGCTGGGTATAATTGGTTCATCAAATCATCCCTGTGAGGAAAGTCAAGGCATGACCAGCATGCAGTTCCTGCATCAATCCATACATCCATAATATCTGTAATTTTTTCCATTTTATGGCCGCATTTGCATGGAAGAGTAACTTCATCAATCCAAGGCCTGTGAATATCCTCAGGGATGTGGCTTGCGCCAAGTGCTTTAAGCTCTTTTCTGGATTCAACCACAACAAAGTTTTTGCAGGATTTGCATTGCCATACTGGTAGGGGGCTTCCCCAGAATCTTTGCCTTGTTATTCCATTGTCTCTCAAGTTTTTCAGCCAGGAATCAAACTGGTTTGTTCCGGCCCAATCAGGGACCCAGTTGCAATCCTTATTCAATTCTCTCATCTTTTCAATTAGGTCTTCAATCTTAAAAAACCACTGGGTTGTTGTTCTGTATATTACTGGCTCTTTGCATCTCCAGCAGTGAGCATAATCGTGCTCAACTTCAGTTATTGCAACAAGCGCTCCTCTTTTTTTAAGCGCTTCAATAAAACATGCATCGTCTTTTTTTGCAGTAAGGCTTTTAAATTCTCCCATTATTTTTGGAAAGACTCCTGATTCATTTAGCGTATTGTATGGCTTTATTCCTTCTCTATGGCCAACTTCATAATCCTCAGGGCCACAGCCAGGAGCGCAATGCACGAGGCCGGTACCGGCGGATAAGTCAACATATTCACTTGACATGATTACTGAAAAAGCTTTTTTTGATTCCTTTTTGATTTTTCTATATTGGTCACCAAGAACATCACTCAAAGGATGTTCATATTCAACACCCTCAAGTTTTTCCCCCGAAAACTCTTCTATGATTGTAAACTTTTTATCGCATACTCCTGTAATTAGGGCTGCTGCCAATACTTTTGAAACTATCCAGATTTCATCTTCAACTTTTGCTTTTACATATTCAAACTCAGGATGGACCATAACTGCCAGGTTGAATGGAATTGTCCATGGTGTTGTTGTCCAGATAATTAAAAACTCATTATCAGTGCCTTTAACTCTGAATTTAACAAAAATAGATTTATCAGTTACTTCCTTATATTCAAGCTCGTGCTTGGCTAGAGCAGTCTGGCATGATGCGCACCAGGTCATTGTCTTTTGGCCTTCATATAGCCTTCCTTTATCATGGGCTTTTTTTACAAGCCACCATGTGCCTTCAATATACTCATTTTTTATAGACATGTAAGGATTATCAAAATCCATCCACACGCCAAGGCGCTTAAAGTCCTTGTTCATAATATAGAGATTTTCAAGGGAAAAATCCTTGCAGTCCTTAATGAATTTATCAAGGCCATAAGCAAGAATTTCTTCTTTAGTTTTCATATTAAGCTTATGCTGCACTTTGCCTTCTGTTGGAAGCCCGTGCATATCATAGCCTGCCCTATCCCACACATCAAGACCCTGCATTCTTTTATATCTGATTATAATATCTTTTAAGCTCTTATTCCATGCAGTACCAATATGTACTTTACCTGAAGTATACGGCGGTCCGTCGAGAAAATAAAATTTTTGCTTCCCTTTGTTCTTATCATTTGCTTTTTTATGTATTTCGTTTTTTTCCCAGAATTCTAAAACTTTTGGCTCGACTACACTAGGATCGTATTTTTGCATAGATTAACACCTTTTAATTTTAATCAAATTAGTATTTGTTTGGTTTTTAAATAGTTTATTGAATACTAAATAAGAATTTAAATAATTAAATAATTAAAGAAATAAAGGTACTAAGACAAGAGTTATTGTGCTTAATAGCTTTATTACAACATGCAGCGATGGTCCAACGGTATCTTTAAATGGGTCTCCGATTGTATCACCGACAACTGCTGCTGCGTGGGCTGCTGTTCCTTTTCCACCGTATTTTCCTGTCTCAATGAATTTTTTTGCATTATCCCATGCGCCGCCTCCGTTGTTCATGAAACTAGATACAAGGACTCCGACAATTGTTGCAACCATTAAAAATGCGCCCATTGCTTCTGCCTTTAAAATAACGCCGACAAGTATTGGAAATGCAATGACAAAAACTCCTGGAAGTATCATTTGTTTTAGCGCTCCTTTTGTTGTAATGTCAACGCACTTTGCATAATCCGGTTTTTCTTTTCCAGTCAGAATTCCTTTGTTTTCCCTAAACTGCCTTCTAACTTCTTCAATAATATATTGGGCTGCATTTGAGACTGCCCTAAGAGTCATTCCTGAAAAGACAAAAATCAGAACAGCTCCAAGCATTGCGCCGCCAAAAACATTTACGTTCGCAAGGTTTATCACGTCAAACGGCTTTCCTGTATGCAAAGCAACAGATTCCATATATGCTGCAACCAATAAGAATGTCGCAAGGACTGCTGTTCCTATTGCATAACCTTTAGTTAATGCTTTAGTAGTATTACCCAAGGAATCAAGTCTATCTGTTTTCTTTCGGACTTTTGCTGATTGGCCGCTCATCTCAGCAATACCACCCGCATTGTCAACAATCGGGCCAAGTGTATCCATAGCAAGGATGTATGCAGCGCAGATAAGCTTTCCCATTGTTGCAATAGCTGTGCCATAGAGGCCAAAAATAATCGGGTTAAGCCCTGGAATTGCTCCTCTTGATCCTGCATAAAAAGAAAGTATTAGCGCAATTGTTATTGTGACAATCGGAAAAAATGTTGATTCAAATGCAACAGCAAGCCCGGAGAGAATGTTTGTTGCAATTCCTGTGACTGAAGACCTTGCAATCTCCTGCACTGGCTTGTGTGTATTCGTTGTATAATACTGTGTTATTTTTACAAGCAAAAAATTTGTAATAATTCCTATTAGCCCGCAGATAAAAAACCAAAACCAGTGTTCTCCTAAAAATGCCTTAGTGGCAAAATAAAAAGCAATAGCACCAATAATGTCTGTTATAATATAGCCACGGTCAAGTGCTTCCATTGGGTCTTCTTCTTCATTTTTCATCCTTACACAAAGTATTCCGATAATAGTTGCAATAAGTCCTATTGCTCTCATGACTAGTGGAAATAATACCCATACAGGGTTGCCGGTATAGGAAGCGATTGAAACGCCAAGTATCATTGCGCCGATATTTTCAGCAGCAGTACTTTCGAATAAGTCAGCGCCTCTTCCGGCGCAATCACCTACATTATCGCCAACTAGGTCAGCTATTACAGCAGGGTTTCTTGCATCGTCTTCTGGTATCCCTGCCTCAATTTTTCCTACCAAATCAGCTCCTAAATCAGCAGCTTTAGTATAAATTCCACCGCCAAGCTGCGCAAACAAAGCAACAAAGCTTGCCCCAAATCCATATCCTACGAGGAGAAAAGGAGTAATTAGTGGCTCTTTGCCGTATAAAATATATAACCCGACTATTCCAAGAAGAGACATAACAATAATTACAAGTCCTGAAATTGTGCCTGCAAATAAAGATACTCTTAATGCTTCCTGTATGCTTCTTGTTGCAGCGCTTGCTGTCCTTATGTTAGCTCTGATAGATATCCACATTCCGACATATCCTGCAAAAGCCGAGCAAAATGCGCCGAGTATAAATGCAACTGCAGTTTTTATTCCAAGATCTAAATCATTGGAAAAATAATATACTCCAAAAATACCTACTGCAACAATGACTGCAATAATTGCAATGGTTTTGTATTGCCTTGCAAGAAATGCATTTGCACCTTCCTTAATTGCATCAGATATATCCTGCATTTTCCTGGTTCCGCAGTCTTTTTTCAGGACATAAGTAATCAGGTAACCTACAAAAATTAAAGAAATTAGACAAAGTCCGAATATTGCTTCCAAAAACATTTTTTTAACCCTCTCAACTAAAAAGTATGATGAAATCATACAATTTCATATATGTTAACTACAATTATATAAAAGCTTTTCTATTTGAAAAATTTGTGTGTAATCCAGAAATTATTTCCCTACGACAAGTTTCAAGGATGTATAAAACTAACTCGAGGAAAATTAATGGAAACACTTCGCCGTAAAAATGATGGTTGGACAACTATCAAGTAAGAAAGATAGGCCATGTTAGCATACGTCGTGTAAATCAAGTTTATCGAGAATACTTGGAATCAGGACAAATTCCTCAAATCAGCAAGCAAGCAGGTAGACCTAGTCGAAAAATAGAGCATTTGGAAACTGGCTTAGTTGACCAATCTTACCTTAAGTATAGAGTATCAGCGAGTACGCTAATGCGACTTATTGAAAGGGACTTTGGCAAGCATATTAATCACAATAGAATTCACAGAATTTTATTGTTTCTCCGATATGCCAACCAGAAAAAAAAAAGACAAACGTAAAATGATGCAAGTAGGTACTTATTAGCTCTTTTAGAAGTGGATAGTGCTACAACAGATGCTTCTGAAGAAGGCATGCTTAAAGCTCTAGAATTCGGTAAAATAAGAGAATGTATAAGTGACCATGGCACTCAATTTATCAAGCAAGAAGGCATGAAAAGCGGTTTTTCTGATTTCCTTAAAAAACAAGGAATCAAACAAATACTATAGATAACTTTGCAAAAATCAAGTTTTAGATAAAGAGCGTATGTTCTCTCGACGTTAAAAACACATTGCAAAGTTATCTATTAGGAGTTTGCAGGTTTTTTGCAAACTTCTCTAAACATGAAACCAATTATTTTATCGAAGGGAAATAATAAACGGATAACACAATAGCCTAAAATTTCGTAACATTTATATTGT
This sequence comes from archaeon, assembly GCA_043801855.1. GTDB lineage: Archaea > Nanobdellota > Nanobdellia > Woesearchaeales > GW2011-AR15 > CAYTWW01. The sequence goes on from JAZDLQ010000056.1 coordinate 19,775, forward strand.
ATTTGCTTCTCTGTTTACCATAAAAACAAAAGAGGGGAATGTTTATGGACTTTTATAACAAGAGCTTAAGTGATAATTACAAAGAGCTAAATTCTTCGGATAAAGGGCTGACAAGTGAAGAAGTAAAGACAAGGCTAACTAAATATGGCTCTAACGAGCTTAAGCAAAAGAAAAAAATATCCCCTATTATGCTTTTTTTAGGGCAATTTACAAACCCTCTTGTAATTGTTCTTATTGCAGCTGCGCTTATTTCTCTTGGAGTTGGTTACTATGAGTATAAAGTTCACGGAACAGATATGGCAGAAGCTTTTGTTGAGGCAGGTGTTATTGGCTTAATTTTAGTCGCAAATGCCCTTCTTGGCTTTATTCAGGAGTATAATGCTGAAAAGGCAATAGAGTCATTAAAAAAAATGGCTTCACTAAAGGCAGTTGTTCTTCGTGACGGGAAGAAATGCGAGGTTGAAGCTAAAGATCTTGTGCAGGGAGACATTTTATTTTTATCAGAAGGAGAAAGAATTCCTGCTGATTCAAGATTACTTACAGTTGTTGCTCTGCAGACTCTTGAAAGCGCATTAACCGGGGAATCACTACCTGTAAAAAAGGAAATAACTGATTATAACGGCGAAAAAGCTTTAGGTGACCAAAAAAATATGGTTTTTTCCGGAACTGTTATTACAGCAGGCAGAGGGACAGCTCTTGTTGTCAAAACAGGAATGGACACTGAAATTGGTAAAATTGCAACAATGATTGAAGATGCAGAAACTGAAGAAACACCATTACAGAAAAGGCTTGAGCAGCTTGGAAAACTTATTGGCATTCTTACTCTTGGAATATGTATTGTTGTTTTTGGCGCAGGCTTAATAAGAGGATTTCCGCTTATGGAAATATTTATCTACGCAGTAGGCCTTGCTGTTGCTGCTATTCCTGAAGGACTGCCAGCTGTTGTAACAATATCTCTTGCACTGGGAGTTAAGCGAATGGTTAAGCGCAACGCACTTATCAGAAAGCTTCCTTCTGTTGAGACTCTTGGCTGCACAACAGTTATATGCAGTGATAAAACAGGAACATTAACGCATAACCAGATGACTGTTAAAAAAATCTATGTTGACGGAGCTGCAGTTGATGTTGAGGGCTCTGGCTATGACCCAACAGGAAGTTTTAGCAAAAAGACAAAAGGCCTGGAATTACTGCTTAAAATCGGAGTTCAAAACAATGACTCAAAACTTGAAAAAAGAGATAATGAATACAAAATAATCGGCGACCCTACTGAAGGAGCTCTAGTTGTAAGCGCTGAAAAACTTGGCTTAAATAAAGAAGCCCTTGATGAAAAAGACAAGCGAATTGATGAGATCCCTTTTGATTCTGCAAGAAAATTAATGAGCACACTTCATAAGATAGGCGATAAAAAAATGCTTTATGTAAAGGGAGCGCCTGACATTCTTCTTGACAGCTGCATCAGTATTCTTGAAAACGGGAAAGAAAAAAAATTGACTCCAGCTGATAAGAAAAAAATACTTGCTGCAAATGCAGAGTTTTCAAAGTCAGCATTAAGGGTTCTTGGGTTTGCATATAAAACACTAAAAAAAGAAGATAAAAAAGAAAACTGGGAAAAAGCACTTACTTTTGTTGGGTTGCAGGGAATGATTGACCCGCCAAGAAAAGAAGTCAAAGATGCCATATCCCGATGTAAAACAGCAGGAATTAAAGTTGTTATGATTACAGGAGATTTTATCGGAACAGCTGTTGCTATTGCAGATGATCTTGGAATTACTGGCAAAGCAATAACAGGAGCAGAACTTAGAAATATTGACCTGGATAAAGAAGTTGAAGAAATCGGCATTTATGCTAGGGTAAACCCTGAAGATAAGATGAAAATAGTTGAAGCCTTAAAGAGAAAAGGCCATATTGTAGCAATGACAGGAGACGGCGTCAATGACGCGCCAGCCCTAAAGAGGTCTGATTTGGGAATTGCAATGGGAATAACAGGAACTGATGTTGCAAAAGAGGCATCGTCAATGATTTTAACTGATGATAATTTTGCAAGCATTGTCAATGCTGTTGAAGAAGGAAGAACAATTTATGATAATATCAAAAAATTTGTAATATACCTTCTTTCAAGTAATATAGGTGAAGTTTTAGTTGCATTTGTTTCGCTTCTGGCAGGCCTTCCGCTTCCAGTTGTTGTCACCCAGCTCTTATGGATAAATCTTGTAACTGACGGAGCTCCGGCTACTGCATTAAGCGTTGATCCTGCTGAAAAAGGGATAATGTCAATGCGGCCAAGAAAAACATCCAGTAATATTGTCAGCAAAAAGACAGGAATACTTATGTTTTTGCTTGGCTTAGTTATGATGGCAGCAACTCTGGGCGTCTTTTTATATGCACTAATGTCTCATGGCTGGACTTATGGCATTCCTATCTATTCTTCCGGAGCACACAAATCATCTCCTGAACTGCTTGCTACATACGCTTATGCATCAACGATGGCGTTCACTACTCTTGTAATGCTTCAGATGTTTAATGTATTTAATGCAAGAAACATGAGAAAATCAATTTTTAAAACAGGACTCTTTACAAATAAATGGCTGCTAATAGCAGTTTTCTCTTCGCTTCTTTTGCAGCTTGTAGTAATCTATTCGCCAATTAACCAGTTTTTTAACTGTGTTCCATTAAATATAGGAGACTGGGCAGTGATTATTGCAGCCTCAACAAGTATTATTGTGTTTGGAGAAATATTTAAGGCAGTAGGCATAAAAGATTCAGAATAGTTTATATAATTTCTTTTTTTCCATATATAGATGGATTTTTATTCTGAAATAATAGCTGAAATAAAAATAGCTAAGAATATATCGAAAGCTAAGATTAATAAATTGAAGTTTAGGCTTGCTGGAAAATATAACCTTAAGGAAGTTCCAACTGACATTGAAGTATTACTAAATTCAAATAAAAGTGATTTTAAGCTTCTTAAAAATAAGCTGATGTCAAAGCCTACAAGAACTGGGTCAGGTGTTGCAGTTGTTGCAATAATGACTTCTCCTAAAGAGTGCCCTCACGCAAAGACAGGAGTTGGCCCGTGCTTGATGTGCCCAGGCGGCCCAAAGAGCGCTTTTGGGAATATACCGCAGTCTTATACTGGAAAAGAGCCTGCTACAATGCGTGCAATAAGGAACAGATATGACCCTTATCTACAGGTCATGAATCGGCTTGAACAATATATTGCAATGGGGCAGTCTCCGCAAAAAGTTGAATTGATTATAATGGGCGGAACTTTACCATCTTATAATAAACTGTACAAGGAATCTTTTATTGCTTATGCTTATGCAGCATTGAATGATTTTTCTTCACTTTTTTATAAAAAAGGAGAGCTTGATCTTTTAAAATATAAGGATTTTTTCATGCTTCCTGGAAAAGTAGATGATAAATCCAGGGCAAAAAAACTACAAGAAAAGATGCAAGACCTAAAAAAATTAAAAAAAAGAGTTCTATCAATTGAACTTTCTAAAAACGAATCGTCTCTGATTAAGTGTGTTGGGTTAACTATTGAGACAAGGCCAGACTATGGAAAACTAATGCAGGGCAATGAAATGCTAACATATGGCTGTACCAGAGTTGAACTTGGAATCCAGGCAACTGATGATGAAATACTTAAGTTCATTAGAAGAGGCCATAGTGTTGCTGATTCCATAGAATCGACAAGAATCTTAAAGGATTTAGGTTTTAAAATAAATTATCACATGATGCCAGGCCTTCCTTTATCTGATGAGAAAAAAGATGTGGATATGCTTAATGAGATAGTATCTAACCGTGATTTTAAGCCAGATATGCTTAAGATTTATCCTGCAATGGTCATGAACGGAACAGCCCTTTATGAGTTGTGGAAAACCGGAAAATATACTCCCCTGACAACGCAAAAAGCAGCCGAAATAATTTCTGAATTTAAGAGAAATGTCCCATACTGGATGAGAATAATGAGAGTGCAGCGTGATATTCCGACAAATGCAACTATTGCAGGAGTTGACAGAACTAATCTACGGCAATATGTTACTGCACTTCTCAAAGAAAAAGGAATTGAGTGTAAATGCATCAGATGCAGAGAGCCAAAATCTGCAAATATAAATGGATATAAGATTTTTATTGAAAAATATGATGCAAGCAGAGGTGTTGAATATTTTATTTCAGTTGAGGATTCGATTAGAAAAACAATCTATGGATTTTGCCGCATGCGGTTTCCTTCTCAGTTATTACAAAAAGAGATTACCAATGATTCTGCATTGATAAGAGAGCTTCACGTATATGGACAGGCAGCAGAGCTTGGAGATAGCGGCAGTGTACAGCACCGAGGTCTTGGAAAAAAGCTTCTGAAAAAAGCTGAAGAAATTGCAAAAGCAAACAAAAAAAACAAAATAGTTGTTATTTCTGGTGTTGGAGTAAGGAGTTATTATAGAAAACTAGGATATAAAAAAGAAGGTCCATATATGGTTAAGAGACTACTCTCACAAAAAAATTCCCTATAGCTTTTTATAATTGCAGTAAATATCTCTATTTCTAAATGGAGCGAGAAATCCCTAACAGTGAGAAAATTGAATTCAAGCCTGCATTTGAAGAGAGATATAAGGCTCTTCTTCTTGACAGGTATGAGGATTATAAAAAAATCTCTCTTACTTTTCTTAGAAGGGCAATTAGAATCAACACTCTTAAAATAGATATATCAACCCTAAAACAAAAACTTGAAAAAAGAGGATGGATTTTAGAAGCAGTACCGTGGTGCGAAGAAGGATTCTATGTGCATCATATTGAGGGTAGAAGAGATATCGGAAGTACACCAGAGCATGCGCTTGGCTATTATTACGTGCAGGAGCCGGCATCAATGGTTCCACCTATTGTACTTTCACCAAATAAGAACGAACTAATTCTTGACATGTGCGCATCCCCTGGCTCAAAAGCAACGCAGATGGCGCAGTACATGGAAAATACAGGAATTCTGATAGCAAATGATTTTACCGGCGAGAGACTTAAAGCCCTGGGAATAAACATGCAGATGATGGGAATAACAAATGCAATTGTTACATTGATGTATGGCCAATGGTTTTCAAAGTCAGGAATTATGTTTGACAGAATTTTGGTTGATGCGCCATGCTCAGGAACAGGGACGATCAGAAAAAGCTTTAAGACCCTTAGGATATGGAATCCAACAATGGTCAGCCGTCTTGCAGCAACACAAAAAAAACTGATTGAAGCTGCGTTTAGCGTGCTTAAGCCTGGCGGAACAATGGTTTATTCAACGTGCTCACAGGAGCCTGAAGAGGACGAAGGCGTTGTGAGTTATCTTTTAGAGCAATTTTCTGATGCGACGCTTGAGGATATACATTTAGAAATTAAAAGATCAACTTGTTTTAATGAATTTGATGGAGTTACTTTCCATAAAGACATTCGCAAATGCCTTAGACTTTGGCCAATGGATAACGATACAGAAGGGTTCTTTGTTGCAAAGATTAGAAAAAACTAAAAAAAAAAGATTTATTCTCTTAGAATACTTGATGAGGTTGTTGCCACAGGTGTTTTACTCATGTCACCGCAGCATAACTTAAGAATGTAATTGCCTGATTCGTCCTGTACTGGATAGCTGTCAGGAGGGAGATTTAATGAATCATCGCCTTTATAAACATAACCTCCAACACCATAAGCAGCTTTTCCTTTTTCGCAACCGACACTTGGGTTAACCTCAATTAAATCATTGCCGTTCATGTCTTTACCAGCAGGATACCCAAAAAACTCTTTACTAGAGCATCTATCAATTTCTGGTAAATAATCTTCATCTCCGCAGCATAGGTTGAGCAAGTATCCATTAATTTTTCCGCCTTCTTCAAATGCAACAAAATGCGGGTTGTCAACATCTTCTTCAATATAGTATTCGCCTACTCCATAAGCAACAGTATTCTCAGGACACTTACCTGTTGGAGGCCTTTCTACTAGGCATTTTCCATTTTTGTCTTTACCCACTCCAAATCCAAAATCATGCTTGGCACAAGGGAGCAAATCGTACATATCTGGAGGATAATAACTTAAATCTACTCCTTGACAGACACTATTATCTTGATCTTGGCAAACTTGGCAAGTACCAGTGTCTCCATTGCAATTACAATAATTGGTGTCGACAATGCATTCACAGTTATAATTGCATATTCCTTGTATATCCTGAATTTCGCAAAGGCTTCCCTCATAACCGCCTAAGCAAGCTTTTTGGACATCAGTAGTTAAGCATGTAGGAGTGCTGCATACAGGATATTTGGTATCATCTCCGGGTATCATTTTATCTGTTGCTCTTTCGTATTTGCAATCACTATTGCATTGATACCATGCGGTAACGGTATCTGCCTGTGATTTTTTGCATGAGTCTCTTCCTCCTATTTGACTAGCATAATCCTTAATTTGTAAAGCAAAATCACATTCTTCACCTGAATCAAGAATTCCGTTGCCGCAAGGGAACATAATTTGAGAATTAGATCTACAGAGATAGCATATTCCTTGTCCATCGCCTAATTTACATACTCCAGCTCTTACAAAGTCGTTGCCACCACATTCAGAAACAGCACCAGATTCAGTGCCGCATGTGAAATCTGATGGACAACTAGAAGGGCATTTATAACATATTCCTTCTCCATCGCCTAACTTACAAGCTCCGGCTCTTACAAAATCGCTGCCACCACATTCAGAAACAGCTCCAGATTCAGTGCCACATGTAAAATCTGAATCAAGCTTTCCATTTCCGCAAAGTTGTTCAGCATTAATCGGAGCAGGACCGTCACATGCATCTCCTATTCCATCGCCATCAGAGTCTTCATAATTCATTGAGCAGTAAGCGCCTTCAGCGCAATCATTATCGCTTATGCACATAAAATAAGTAATACCATATATTTTTATCAAGCCTGACGTTCGTTCATAAGGTTTGTTATCATCTACATTAGCTCCTTCTCCATTTTTTCCCGGAGCCAATTTATTTGCGCCTCTTTCCATGCACACTCCAAAATCCGGTCCATTAGGAACAGTTGGACAATTATCAACTTTGTCTGAGTCAGAATTCATAGGATTGTTTTGGCCTTTATCTCCATCAAAATCATCCTGACATATATTACCTATTCTATCATTATTAGAATCTTCTTGTTCTGGATTATAATATACTATACAATTATCACAAGCGTCGCCTATCTTATCATAATCTGCATCCTCGAAATTTAGTGAGCAATAGCCCTCAGTGTCATCTGGTTTTATGCAATCTGAATTTTTTTTGCATATATGTACCCATCTTCCATCAATAGAGGTTATACCTACTTCAATTTGTTCAATACTTTGTGTAGGTTGATTAGGAACTGGAACTCCTCTTCCACCTATGAGACAAGTTCCTTTATTAGGTCCATTAGGTATATTTGGACAATTATCGTTTCCTTGATCTCCAATACTGGGGAGTGAATCAAAATCAATGTCCTCTACTTTTTTTTCTTTGGCTTTGCCGCAACCGCTTATTAAGCAACACACAACAATTATTAATATTACATAACTGACGCAATTGAAGAATCGATTTTTCATCACACTTCCCTCCTTGATAATAATAACATAAGAACACATTCATTTCTGATATTTATATATATCGGTTAATAGATAAAGTCTACTTATAGTCATCTTTGAAATTTAGCCGCCAATTCTATCAGTGAAAGCAATCTATTTCTGTCCAGATTCAAGTTCATTTGTGCACATTCAGAAGGTATTTTCCCATTTAGCATTGTGTGCGAATTAACATAATTATGCACCATTTTGCATATCCCTGAAACTGCTTCTGCCCCTTCATGAGATTGGAACACATTTAATACATCAAATTTTCTGCTTAATTATCATGTTGAAACAAATGTTCTTGTATTTTTTTTTAGGGATGCGCCGTCTGCATACTCGTGAATGGCATGAACAATATGGTTTCTGTTGATTCGCATCCGCTTAAATCCATCGTCATGAATAAACCAACTTTTACAAGAGGGGCAATAAAATTTTTGTTTGGGCCCGGATTTGTTTTTTCAAAATCCTTTTTTAGTTGCTTTTACGAAACCACATTTTTCACAAGAGTAGATTGTATCACCAAGAAATAGGGGTGCACTCCAATTTATTCTATTTTGATAATAATGCGTTTTCCCAAAATTTGTCATATGTACTGCAATATGCATTATAAAATAACTTATGCAGTGAAGTATTATCTTTGCTGTTAATTGCACGAACTAATGAATTTCTATATGCAATTGATTGGTTTCCTTTTAATATAACTGCAGGATATCCCTGCTGCATCATCTGATGGGCCATGATTAGCCTTCCAAGCCTGCTGTTTCCATCACGAAAGCCGTGAACCGCCTCATAGCTTTTATGAAATTCAATTATCCTTTCAAAATCATATACTTTTGTCTTTGTGCTATAATATTTTTCCAATGCTCTTTTATAATCTCTAACAATATTTCTCGGGTCAGATGTAATTGCAGGCTCAATTGCATTTCCAAAAGCTACTTTTTCTTTTCTATATTTGCCTGCAAATGAAAACAAGTTTTTGTAGATTTTATTGTGCAGCTTTTTAATTTGGGCAGGATACCTGATTTTAATTGCTTTTAATGAATAATAAGCTTCTTTTAGCTGCTTATACAAAAGAATATCTTCATCAGAAACAAAGCTTTGTCTAATCTTTTTTCTATTGTTTATCTGAAGAGCTGCTTCGTAAGTAACAGTTCCGCCTTCCATAGCCATACTGTTTACTAAAAATGAAGTCAGAAACTCATTTATCAGGGTCTCTTTTTTTAATACTTGGCTGTACAGTGCCAAAAAACAAGTTCTTCTTTTTTCAATCTCATAAATTTGCCTGCCATATTTATAAAATTTTGAAAAAGAATAGTTTTTTTTTATATTATTAGCTTTTGCTAAAGTTATTTTTTCTATCTGTTTTGCATTCAACTCATTAAATATTGCCTTGTTAGGCGCTAACGCAAAAGATGCCTTAATAACTGAAGCGCCGACTCTGAAGCTGTGGAAAAAATGGTTTTTTTTCATATTACTACAATAGTGCGTATTATTTAGCTGATTTTTAATTTTAATTTATATGATTTATTTTTAACGACTATAAAAGTTGAATTATACAAACTACAAAAGTGTGAATACTATATATATTTTTCGGAATCATCAGAGATAGGCACTTAATTTGCTTTGTTCTTTCATATTTTTTAATAGCAGACTTTGTTTAAGGATTATATCAAGGTCAAATCCAAATTTTGTTTTTATCATGTGTCTTGAATACTCTAGCATAAGCTCTTTTGAGCCAAATTCCAAGGCCTTATTTTTTAATGAATTTCTGACACTTTCACGACAGACCCAAACACCCAGCGGAGTATAATATTCATCAGTATTTTGCTGAAGGTCAAATTATTTCTCTTTTAGGCAATCTCCATTCATCCAAATTTTCATTATAAGTGTATACTTCTCTTATTATTGATCCAAAAGATTTCTTTTTGCCAAATTCTTTTTTTTCAGTTGTGATTATATTAGCCTTTTTAAGAATATCAATGTAATGTTTTAAGGAATGAGCCCATTTACCTCCAAATGACTTAAGATTATTTTTCTTTACCAAATAATCGGCTAACAAGTAGCGATGTGCTGTTTTTAAATCCTTCATAGCATTTAACACATTCGTTAAAGTAACTTTGCTTGAACTTTGTAGGGGATATACATATGAAAATATTTCAGAAGCTTCATCAATGGAATTAACTTTTTTTGAAAAGCCGTTTATAAATTCGTTAAGCTTAAGTCCTTTTTCAGATTCAGGTTCAAAAAAATCAATCCATTTCTTAGCTTCATTGGTAGTTAGAGCATTACTCCAAAACCTCCAATAGCCTGAACTTTTTTTCTCCATTGAAATATATGAAACACCTGAGTTTGCAAGTATATCTACAATTGAATCCCTAAATGCTTTACTGGATACACAGAATTCGACTTGGTTTTTAATAGCGAATCCGCCTTCAAATGTTAATGCACCTAATGCAAAGGCTTTTCGATATTCCAATGAAGAATCTTTTATTATATGAGGTTCGGTTACAGTATATTGTTTACAGCCAGATGGAAAATCGAATATTTTTGTTAAATATCTTGACAATATTTTACTGTGAAACCTAATCCCATATTCATTCTTACCTATTCTATTTAATTTAGGAATATATTCAAATTCTTTAAACCATTTAATTAAGCACAATATTGTACTTTTATGCCTGTCTGTAATTGCAATAAAACAGTCATTTAACGTTCCATCCGCTGCGTGTGCACCAGTTATTTTACAAATATTAATTGTTAGTTCCTTAACTGCCTTAACTTCAACAACTGGTGGTTTTGAAGTTTTTAAATATTCAATTTTATCTTGCACATCATATTTTTGAGAATTTGTAAGTGTAACAAGTTCTTCAATTAATACTAAAGGATACCATTCTCTTTTCAGGTAAACAAATCGTTCCGCTGAAGCAATAGAAATATTATACTTCTTCATAAAGTACTTAACAAGTTTGGTTTTTGTATATTTTGTATTGTTAATCGAACGCATCAATTCAAAAGTTAAGTTTTCTCCTTTTGCATGAATCCATTCGTCTATTTTGTCATTTGGATCATGAAGCTTAAACAAATCCAATTTAGTAATATATTTTTTATTCATTTTAAATCAATAAATAAATACTATGAAACTATGTAAATGATTTGTGATTTATATATCTCACGTGAGCAGTTGACCTGTGTGTCCAGTGCTATAAAAATCAAAAATAACAATTTATAGTTGAAATTATGTAATAACTTAAAATGAATTCCTAAAAAAATTTACTCAGTTTGGATTGCTGCTTCATATTCTTCAATAGAATGCTTTTTTGCAAGAGATTGTCTAAATTAAAGCCAAGTTTTTTCTTTATAAGTATTTTTGCATAATTTAACATTAATGCTTCAGATGAAAATTCAATTGGCTTTGAAATAGTTGCTTTCCTAGTTGCTTCCCGCACAACCCAGACTCCAAGCGGTGCGTAATATTCATTCGTGATAAACCTTAAGCATAAAACAGAAGATTGTCTCTTAATACTCTTTAAATATTCCAAGACAGCAAGCCTTGCAGCATAATAGCCGCCAACTGTATTTACAGCATAATATTTTCTTCCATTTATATCTTCATAATCAGTCATTGTTTCAATGTTCTCCTGATTTGCAACTGAAGTTTCAAATAATTCATAAGACCAAACATCAGGAAAAAAGAGAAGTAAGTAATAATTTCCTAAATAATTTCCAAAAAGAGCAACATAATTATGCTGTGCAAAGTCTTTTATTTCACTTATTAAATGCTTACCTAGTATATCGTCAGTAGCAGTTATTGAAAACCTTGTAGGAACTAGTTTTCTGTTTTCTTTTACTCCAAGATTGCCGACTGATATAAGCTTTGTTAAGTAATGCTCATCAAATCCCTTTGAATAGAGATATTTCATAGCATCAACTGATTTTAGATCAACATCAGATACTGCCTTATCAACATGCACTGGAATTTTAGGATTTTCTGTAACAATTGCCTTTTCTACGCGTACAGTCGGGCCAAATGGCGCAGCATCCTGATTATATGTAAGGGCAAAACTAGGCTTTTTGTTTAAGTTTACTTCAATATCCACCGGCTTTTCCGACATTGATACTTCTTTTGCAATATCAAGGAATTTTTCATCAAATGATTTTACATTTGCCTTAAATGATGAATTAACTAATGAGCTTCTTAAGTCAATGACTTTTGGTATCTGATAATTTTCGCCTGACCATTTTTTTGGGGCATCATGCTCTTCTGTAACATTTTCATTTGATAGAAAACCTACATTTACATCAGGATAACCGTATTTTCCGACAAAAACATTTGGAGATGCCCCAAAGAAATCTTTTTTGAAATTGGTGTTAAGTATGGTTTGAGCTTTAATCTTTTGCTGCAGAGGACAAAAAGGCCTGCCACACGCTCCTTTTCCGGCACAATGGATGCAACGAAGATTCATAATTTTTTAAAATAGAATATAAAATTTAAAGATAGTGGGAAAGAAAAGAGAAATCTGTAAAAAAAAATATTTTTACTGGCAGATTGCGCTTCTGTCATTAGTTAGCGGCTGATTAGGCTGATTATAATTCAGGTAATATTCAACACAATAGCTTTTTTCTCTTATTATATCTGAAGCGCTCTTGTATCTAAGGGTTACTTTTAGAGTCTTTCCCTGTGATAATTCGTCTTTTAAAAAAGTAAGCTCTTCTTTATGAGTGTCGCCTGAGAATAAGACAAAGCTTCTTTCATTATCTGATTTTTTATTTGTTCCTATAATTTCAGCATTAATCTGTGTTATTGCGCCAGGCACATCTCCCCTATGGCCTATTTCAAGAATTATTTTTTCCTTGCCTTCATTTCCTGTAGAGACTACTGAACCAGCAGAGTTTAATGTCAGATAAGGCCTGTTTGATAACTCAAACTCGCTAATCATTAAATCAGTTGTCTTTTGTGACATCGCTGTATACAATAGGGTAATAACCAAAAGAGCAATAACTGTTGCTGCCTGAACCATGCTTGCAATTCCCTGGATTTCAACCTGATATTTATGGAAAAAATTCTCTTTTTTGTCTGTCACTTTAATTTCCCTCTACACCGAATATTGCCTGCCAAAGCGGCCTGTATTTAGTAATAGGCCTGGTTTTAGTTGTTTCAACTAGCTTAGTTTCAGTAACAGTTTCTGTTTTATTTTCATAGGTGGTGACTGTTCTGCATACCTGCTCTTTTTCGCCAACAAGCTCATATCTTCCTGTAATGCTATCACCATCTTTGCATCCATCGAACTCAAACTTATATGTTATTGCATTTAGTTTTGGTATTGTGTATACTTTTTCGGCTGTTGGATATTCGCCGCCATTTATTATAAACACATATCTATACGTCTTTTTAACAGCTGCATTGTCATTGTTTATTACTTTAAATGACGCATAGCATTTATATCCTGTTAATCCATAGGGTTTTCCATATACATTGTGATCCTCTATTTTTATTTTTGAATTGTCTTCTTCGCAGACCTGAGTCCTTATTGGTTTTGACAAATCCTCTACAGTTCTTGTAGCACTCACTTCCTGAGGCTGAATATCAGTATAGGATTCAGTGACCTGATAAGGTGCTTTTACAATCAAAAATATTGGGGAAATAAGGAGCAGCACTGAGAGTGCAATAATGACAATAGGCAAGTGTTTTGCATGCTTTCTTTCTTTTTGCGGCTGTTCAGCTGTTTTTTCTTTTACGTTCTCTTCTTTTTTGTGTTCCTTTTTATCCTCTGCTTTTTCTTCTTCCGAAGTATGAGTTGAATCTTTTTTGTGGGTCATAAATAAAAGTAATTATTGATTGACTTGACATCCTCCTCGGGCTAAAGCCTCGCCCTGCGGGGCGACCCCTCCGCTTTGCTACGGGGCGAGGATTCCGATTAATTGATTTGGCGTGATGAGCGCTCTGATTTTTCACATATGCAATAGCATAATTTATGTCAACA